>NZ_JAJOZR010000015.1:0-123203 GCF_021168455.1 Rhizobium quercicola | reverse complement strand
CGTCAACCCATGCCGCCGCGCCACAGAGCACACCGTCACGCCCGGGTCGCAGCTCTCCGCAACGATCTGCGCCTTCTGATCGTCGGTCCATTCCCGACGACGGCCATTGCCAGTGAACACCTCGAACCGGCGTACCGGCTCATCCTTGGATTTAAGCGTAAGCTCTGAAATCGACATATATCCAAGCCCTCTTTCGAGGCTGAACATCGTCAATCAAACGCCGATCCGGAAGGTGGGGTCAGGACAGCGCTTACGCTGCGAATGAACTTCCAAATCGTATTGTGGGAGACGGCTATGCCTCGCGAGGCAAGTTCGGCCTTCAAGCCATGCAGTGTCAGGTGTGGATTTTGAGCGAGCCGCTCGACAATGAAGTTACGGTGCGGCTCCAGAATGCGCTTGCGGTAACCACCCATCTGGTTGGGATCAACCGATCCGGTCGCGCGATGGCGCTGCGACCACTTCACCACGGAAGAAGCTGCAACTTCGAAGCGCGCAGCAACGGTTCGGATACTCTCGCCGTTCGACACGGCTGCTACAACACGCTCACGAAGATCATTCGATAACGCTGCGGTCATGTGATGCTGGCCTCCATCCAGCCAGCATCAGTGAATCAGAACAGAGTTGACTTGGGAATCCCAGATGATTCAGAGAAACGAGAAAACGCTCTAAACTTTCTCCAGATTTTGGTAGAGTCCGTCACGGTTAAGAACTGAGCCCGTTCCGTCGGACGGCGCTGCATGAGAGGCAGTCGATCAATACAAGCTGAGTCGCCATGCATCAAGTAGTTCGAGTCCGCGCTGCAATAAAGCTCTGCATTTCTCTTCAGTGTCTGCTTCAACATAGCAGCGCATCTCTGGAGCGTTTCCCGAGGGACGAAGATGAATAATTGATCCATCTGACAGCGTCACGCGCAGCCCATCTATATCGCTGACCTCAACCGGAATGCCGATTGGTAGAAGAAACTCTGTAAGTGCCTCCTGACCGCTTCGGAGTTTTGTCATGAGTGCTAGACTTGATTCCGAAGAAAAGTTTTCCAGTCGATTGCTGGAAGCTACCGGCAGCGAAAAACTCCTTACTATCGCCGAGAATGGCTGCTCCCGCGAAGCGCGAAGCTGTAGTGCGGCAAGGATGGGCAGTAGGCTGTCTCGGGTTGGAAGTGGTGCGAGCGCGGTGCCGTTAACTGTGCTGGGGTCGACGGTCAATGTACCCCCGTTGGCCTCGAAGCCTATAATGACGTCCGTTCCGCGTTCTGCCTCCATGCCGGAGATAACGAAAGGCGAGCCAACTCGGGTACGTATAAACTTAACGGTTCCCCTCCGCTCTAAGCCTGAATTGGAGGTTACAGGGGTCACAGCGACTGACGCGCCTAAAAACTCCGCTGTGATGAGTCCCAGCAAGTCACCCCGGATGGGATTGCCAAGCTCGTCACTGACCAATGGTCTGTCGCCATCCCCATCTGCGGAAATGATCGCATCTAACTGATGCTCCGAAGCCCAAGCTCGCAAAGCAGTCACAGTTTCGAAGCTTACGGCTTCGGTATCAACAGGGACGAAAATGTCAGATCGCCCCAAAAGAACGACTTCGGCGCCATAATGCTTCAATACATGAGTAAATATATCTCGCGCAACCGTAGAGTGCTCGTAGACACCGATTTTAAGTTTCGAAAGCGCATTTGGGCCTAAAAGCGTCGCATTACGTTCAACGAAGAGAGCGCGTACATCGCTCTCGATGTCGAATGCATCAGCGGGCGTCTCGTCAAGCAGATTGCCGTCCTTCCGAAGCGCGTCGGCTTCACGGCTTATAGCTTCTTCGTCTTCTTTTCTAATTTCACCATCAGGAGTATAAAACTTAATACCATTTCGATCCGCTGGGATATGAGACCCAGTCACCATGAGAGCGGCAGATCGCACGTGAAGGGCGTAGAGTGCCAGTGCGGGAGTCGGGACGGTGCCGCAATTGCGCACTTCGAAACCGGCCCGAATAAGTGCGCCAATAATGATGCTGGAGATCGCCGTGCTGGATGGTCTGAAGTCACGGGCAACAAGTATTACATCACCCTTTCGAGCATGGCCGGCGGCAATGAGATAGCGTGCAAAAGCTGTTGCATATAAAGCGGCCGCGGGGCCATTGAGATCGACGGACAGACCACGAAGCCCGCTCGTTCCAAATTTTAACGACATACTGGGATCCTGAAGACAAGCAACGGGTCGTTAACTAGCGAACTTATCCTTCGAGAGTCGAGAGCAATTTTAGGTTTCCGACTTGAGTTCCAATCTCCCTCCGCGTCTTGGGTTCCTAATGTGGCCTGGGTCGCCTTTATGCGACGCTCCGCTGCGGCAGAGCACTGGCGGCCAGCGCCGGCCCGCCGTCGGAAAACAACCGGGCGAGGTCGATGATGACGACGAAGCCGGTGTCGCGGCGCACCACGCCGCGGATATAGTCCGAGCGCCAGCGCACGCCGATGTCGGGCGCCTGTTCGATGCTGTCGCGCCGGAACGGCGTCACCTCGAACACCTTGTCGGCCACCAGCCCGAGCGCGAGATCCTTCTCGCCCAGGGGGATGTCGAGCACCAGAATGCGGGTGTGCGGCGTGCGCACGGTGGGCGTCATGCCCAGCCGCAGGCGCAGGTCGATGATCGGCACGCCCTGGCCGCGCACGTCGCGCAGGCCCATCAGATAGTCGGGCCCGTGCGGGATCTTGAACGGGTCCTCGTGGTCCAGGATCTCCCGGACCACGGTGACGGGGACGGCAAACAGCTCTTCCCCGAGGCTGAAGGTGACGAACTGGGACTCCGCCGGCATATGCTCCATCTCAGGCGCTCTGCTTGAAGTCGGCGTCGTCGGCATCGGGGCCGCCCATCGACAGATCCAGCGCAAAGCCCTTCACGCGGGCCTGCTGGGCCGAGACGCTCTGGCGGGGGGCCGGAGCGGCCGGTTTGCGCGGGGCGGACGCCGGGCGGGCGGTTGCCGTGTGATGCGCCGCGGGATGCGCGGCCCGCTGCGGCGCGGCGGCGGCCGGGGCCGGGGCCGGCTTGTGGCCGAGATTGTCCACCCGGAAGAAGGCGATGGAGGCCTGGAGCTCCTCGGCCTGGGCGGCCAGCTCTTCGGACGTCGCCGACATCTGCTCGGAGGCGCCGGCATTCTGCTGCGTCACCTTGTCGAGCTGCTGGATCGCCTCGTTGATCTGCGAGGCGCCGATGTCCTGCTCGCGGCAGGCAGCGGAGATCTCGGCGATCAGTTCGGCCGTCTTGCGGATGTCGGGCACGAGGCGTCCGAGCATGTCGCCGGCTTCGGTCGCCACCTGCACGGTCTCGCCCGAGAGGCCGCTGATCTCGGCGGCGGCCGCCTGGCTGCGTTCGGCGAGCTTTCGCACTTCGGAGGCGACGACGGCGAAGCCCTTGCCGTGTTCGCCGGCACGGGCCGCTTCCACGGCGGCGTTCAGCGCCAGCAGATCGGTCTGGCGGGCGATTTCCTGGACGATGGAGATCTTCTCGGCGATCGTGCGCATGGCGACGACGGCACGGGCGACGGCGGCACCGCTCGCCTCGGCATCCTTGGACGACTGCCGGGCGATCTTCTCGGTCTGGGCGGCATTGTCGGCGTTCTGCTTGATGTTGGCCGCCATCTCCTCCATCGAGGCGGAGGCCTCCTCGGCCGACGAGGCCTGCTCGGTCGCGCCCTGGCTCAGCTGTTCGGAGCTCGAGGACAGTTCCTGGCTGCCCGAGGACACGTTGTCGGAGGCCGACAGCGCATCGCCAACAACGCCGCGAAGGCGCTCGATCATGACGTTCACATTGCCGAGCATTTCGCCGATTTCGTCGCGGCTGGTAATCGTTGCGAACTTCGTCAGATCGCCGTCGGCGACTTCACGGATAGCACTGTTTGCGCGAGTGAGTCCTCTGCCAATGGAAACGGCGATCCACAGAGCCGCCGCAACCGAGAGCACAAGCGCCAAGGCAGCCACAGTCATCAGCAAAGCAAAAGTGCTGTTGTAAGCTTCATCGGCCGCAGCGTCGGAATCGCGGATGCCTGTCTCGGTCAAAGCCGATAGGTCGGATGTCAATCCATCCATCTTATCGCTTGCGACAGTTCCCTGCGTCTGGTTGATCTCCAGAGCGGCATCGCGCTGTCCCGACAACACCAAATCCCGCAAGTGATCATTGATGACCTTATAGTCATCCCAGAACCGCGCGATCTCATCCCACTTTGCCTTAAACTCCGGGGGGCTGGTACTGTGGCCGAGCTCAAGAGCGTCTGTGAACGTCTTCCGCTCGTCAGCCATGTTCTGGATTGCGATCTTGGTTCGCTCGGGGTTGGATGCCAGCAACAAATCGCCTTCCGCCAAACCCAATCCGTCGAACGCCGCCGCCACATCGTTAGCGATATCGTCCTGCCGAATAGGACCCTGGATCAAAGCGTCCTGCATGGTCGCGACTTGCTGGAGCCCACGAACGCCAAGGCCAATGCACACGCCCATGAGAATGACGAGAAGGGTGAAGGCAACGACGAGTTTCGATTTAATCGTAAAACGCATAATGGACGTCCTTTTTCAAAGGTATTTAAACTGACAGCTCTGAGGGGTACGCTGCCGAGAAAAATGGCGTGGTGGTTCAGGAGTGTACGAGGTGCGTCATCTCGTCTGTCGCGACGGTTGATACGGCCAGAGCGCCAACGCATGACGATGCTCGGAGGCAATGGGTTGGCTGAGTTGAGACAGGTGGACTGTTCGTAGACCGCATCGTGCGGATGCCGACGAGGCCGTGCGTGCCCTCCGTGCTCACCTGGGCGACGGTGATGCAGCGGTCGATGGCTGCTCCGCTGCCCCTCATGCCGAAGGCAAGCCGAATGTCGGGCCACGGGAGGACCCTGCCGCGGGGGTTGATAATCGCGCTGGGAAAGGCCTTAGCGCCAGGGACGCGCGTTTCCGGCATCAGGTCGATGATTTGCTGATTTGCCAATGCCTCGATCGTGAAGGTTTCGCCATCGAGATCGAGGGTCACGACAGGCATCTCGATCTGCCCGTTCCAAGCGCCTGAGACACCATTTCTGAAAAGCTGCAGGCTCGTCCGGCGGCGTGCGACCTGTCGTCTGCAGCTGCGGGCCGAAGAAGCCGTTTTTGGTAGTGCCTGATCCGCCATCGACTCGTCTCTAAAGTCCGTCAGTTCTCCCGAAACGCAGGATGCTTGCGCATCAAGCGGCTAGGCAGTGCCGATCGAACACACGCATCGCCCGCAGTGGGGAGGAAACGTGACGTTTGCTTCGTTGATGAAAAATGATTGGTCGACCGCAGAGATCCGTATCATTCGGATCAGGGTCCGGCACGCGACCGGGCCAATCTCTATGGTGGAGGTTTGCACAGGGACGGTTAATGTTGAATAAACGAAAATACGCAAGCGTATGATTTCAATCATTTTCGCCGGACGCAGGTTCATCCGGCGACACTCCATTCAGCGTCTTCTCCGACGTTGGTGCATCAGGTTAGTTGGAAGCGCACTCCTTTCTGGCGGCATCTTCTCGCCCGACAGTGCGGCAGCACGATGGGGCTGGTCCTCCCCTCGCACGGCCGTCGCCGTGCACCTGTCACCTTGGCTTCCGCATGTCAGCCTTCCCTCATCTCCGGCCAGAGAGCCGCCGTGGCGTCCAACAGGGGGCCGGTGCCGGCGGCGATCCAGGGGATGTCGCTGTCCGCACGGGTGCCGATGCGCACATGAAGGCCGGCTTCACGGGCAAGGACCGCGCCGCCGGCGATGTCCCACATGGTGGTGATCTTCTGCAGGTGCCCGTCGAAGATGCCGCGGGCGGCAAAGACCAGCGAGACCGAGGTGCTGTGCAGCGCCTCGACCACCCAGCCGGCCTGCCGGAGACCGGTGTGCAGCGCGCCGATCTCGGCGATGTCGTCATGCGCGCTGTCGCCCAGCGAGACGACGCGGACATCGCCGAGCGGCGCATGGCGGGAAAGCGCCATGCCGTTGCGTTTAAGGCCGGTGCCGTCGGCCGCGGCATAGATCTCGCCGAAGACGGGGAGGGCGACCACGCCGAGATCCGGCCGCCCATCGGTGACGTGGCCGAGCGAAATGCCCCAGAGCGGCGAGCCGCGCAGGAAGTTCGCGGTGCCGTCGATCGGATCGATGATCCAGTAGGCCTCGCCGCCGACGCCGCCCAGTTCCTCACCGACGATCGTCTCGCCCGGAAAGGCCGTATCGAGCCGCTCCCGGATCAGGGCCTCGATGCTGGTATCGGCCTCCGAGACGAAGTCCTGAAAGCCCTTCTCCCGCGTGGCGATCGCGTCGCGTGCGGCAAAGAAGGCGAGGGCCTGGTGCATGGCCTCCTCAACGATACCCGTTGCCTTGCCCTGGCGGTCTTGCGTGTGCGTCATGCCGCATCTCCGTCGTTGCGCAGGGTCCAGGCGCGGAACGCCTCGATCTCGTCGGTCTGGATGGCGCCGACGCCGGCCTCCCGCAGCCGGGTCCAGACCGCCTGCGGATCGATCAGCGCCCAACTGTCGTTGTAGTCGAGGCAATGGGAGACATCCAGCGTGTTGATCCAGACGCGGATGTTCTGCCGCACGAGTTCGTCGCGCGCGGCGGCGACGTCCTCGAGAGCGTCGAACTTCACCTCGATCATCGGTGCACGGAGAGGGGCGATGCGGCGCAGGTCCTCGGCAAAGCGGTCCTTGCGCACGCGGAACATCGGCATATGCGGAATGCGGCCGAACCAGTCGGCCTCCAGAAGCGGAAAGCTCGTGGCGTCGATGTCGATATCGGTCTTGACGAGAACCTGGGACGCGATGCCGAGCCTGAGCACGGTTTCCATGACGGCCGGCAGGTCGTGTTCGAACTTGGTGTCGATGTTGACGGCGATGCGGCCGCGGGCAGCCTCGAGGATGTCTTCCAGCGTCGGCACAGGCTCCAGCGTCGCTTCCGCGTCCGCGCCGCCGGCGCCCGCCTTCAACCGCGCCCGCCGGACGACGTCGAAGGGAAGATCGGCGATGACGCCGGTGCCGGTCGTCGTGCGGTCGAGCGTCGTGTCGTGAATGACGACAAGGTGCCCGTCGGCGGTCGACTGCGTGTCGATCTCGACCATGTCGACGCCTGCCGCGATGGCTGCCTCGATGGAGGCGATCGAATTTTCCGCCGTGGCCTTCCAGAAGCCGCGATGGGCGATGGTGAGGATGGCGGGATTGTCGCGCGAGGCCATGGCGAGGACGTCGGGCGAAAACGACGGGAGGGCGGGGCGGCGGTTTTCGGAGAGGGGCATGGGGTCTTGCTTTCGGCTGGTTTCAGGAGGTGCGGGCATCAGATCTTGCCCATGCCGGCGGCCATCAGGTCGTCGCGCAGCACACGGCCGGCGATGACGAAGACGACGAGGGCAGGCAGGAGCAGGAGGAAGGAGACGATGGAGGCGAGCGGGAGCTGCATCGAATAAGGGTCGAGATACATATAGAGCTTGATCGGCAGCGTCTCGACGACGGGAGCCCCGACGATGAACGACTTGTCGAACTCCTCGAAGCTGCCGACGAAGGACATGAGCCCGCCGGCCAGGAGCCCGGGAACGGCGAGCGGCAGCACGATATGCCGGACGATATCGGCCGTGCCGGCGCCGAGCGATCGGGCGGCGTGGAGGAGATCGTCGGGAATGGTCTCCAGCGCCGCCGTCATCAGCCGGATCATCAGCGGCAGGGTGCCGACGATCTGGACGAGGATGACGCCGGCGACCGAATAGGCCAGCCCGAGCGCCAAAAACACCTGGCCGATGCCGACGGCGACGACGATGCCGGGAATGATGATCGGCGCGAGGATGAAGATCTCCACCGCCCGCTTCAGCCGGAAGGGAAACCGCGCCATGGCCCAGGCCGTCGGCAGCGCGATGAGCGCCGTGGCGACGGTGACGACGATCGCGATGACGATGCTGTTGACGGCGGCGCGCAACAGGCCGTCATCGCCGAGCACGCCGGCCCAGCGCTCGGTCGTGTAGCTCTGCGGCAGCACATGCGGCGGCGGCCAGCCGTCGGCGATGCTCCAGAGGAACATGAGCCCGAGCGGCAGGGCGATCGCCAGGAACAGGAAGGCATAGAGGCCGACCGCGACGGGAAGGCGATCCTCCCGCGTGAACGTGCGGCGGCGGGCGGCGTGGGAGGGGGTGGTTTCGGCAAGGGCGGTCATGTGGCATCTCCGCGTCCATGCGCATCGCCGATGCGCGATGTGAGGGCGTAATAGGCGACGAGGACGGCCACGGCGAAGGCGCTCAGCACCATGCCCATGGCGAAGACCTGGGGAAACCGGCCCTGGTTGAATTCGTTGACCATCAGCACCGAGAGCGGTCGCGCGGTCGGCGGTCCGACGATGTCGGGAATGGCATAGGAGCCCATGGAGCCGATGAAGGTGAGGAGCACGGCCGCCGTGATGCCGGGCATGGCGAGCGGCACTTCCACGAGGAAGAAGGTGGCAAGGCGCGACGCCCCGAGCGTGCGGCCGGCAAAGCGGATATCCTCGGGGATGGCGGCAAAGGCGCTGGTGATGATCAGCGTCATGAAGGGGATCTGCTTCCAGACGCTGGCGAGAATGACGCCGACGCCCCAGTCGTCGCGCACGAGCTTCGGCAGGGCGAAGCCGAGCGGCGCCACCGCCCGGTCGATGAAGCCGCCGCGCTCGAAGAGGACGATGATCATCAGGCCGACGATGATGCCGGGCACCGCGAGCGGCAATTTATAGAGGCCGCTGAAGAGCTTGCGCCCGACGAAGTGCCGGCGGATGGCGAGCGACAGCGGCACGGACACCAGCAGCGACACGACCACCGGCGCGACGCCGTAATAGATGGAGGTGCCGAGCCCGCGCAGCATGGAGGGACGCGTGACGATGCGGGCGTACCAGGCGAGCGTGAAGCTGCCATCCTCCGCACGCAGGCTGCCGATGAGGGCGGAGGCGAGCGGGCCGCCGAAGAACAGGAGGAGATAGCCGACGCCCGGCGCGAGAAGCAGCGGCAGGAGCAGGCGACGGTCGCGCAGACGTGCGGGCATCACGCGACCTCCGGGGTGCGCAGGCGATCCTTGCGCCCCTGATCCTCGATCTCCCGGTCCTCGCGCCCCCGATCCTCCAGAACGGGAAGGCGTTCGGGGAAGGTCAGCGCCACGGTGCGGCCGGGCTCGATCAGCGCATCGCCGCCGGCCTGACTGACCTTCAGGACCGTATCGCCGACGGCGACCGTGTAGAGCGCGCTTGCGCCCATGAAGGAGACGCCGGCCACCGTCGCCGGCGCGCCCGAGGCCTGATCGCAGGCACGGATGCCGATGCTCTCCGGCCGCACGGACACCTGGGCCGGCCCTGAGGTTTCCGTGGCGAGATCGACCGGCTGGCCCCAGGGCAGCTGCCCCGTCCGGCCCGAGGCGGTGATGGCGAGAAGATTGGTCTGGCCGAGGAAGCCGGCCGTGAAGGCCTGTTTCGGCGCGCGGTAGAGCTCCAGCGGCGTGCCGATCTCGACCACGCGACCGGCATTCATCACCACGATCCGGTCCGACATAGCCATCGCCTCGGCTTGGTCGTGGGTGACATAAAGGCTGGTCGCGCCGATGCGCCGGTGCAGCGCGACGAGTTCGTGGCGCAGCGTGTCGCGCAGCTTCGCATCGAGGTTGGAGAGCGGCTCGTCGAAGAGCAGCAGGTTCGGCTGCATGACGATGGCGCGGGCAAGCGCCACGCGCTGCTGCTGCCCGCCGGACAGCTGGCGCGGCATGCGGCCCGTCAGGCCGGCAAGGGTGCAGATCTCGAGCGCATGGGCGATCCGCCGCTGCTGCTCGGCCTTCGCCACCTTCTTCATGCGCAGGCCGAAGCGCAGGTTCTGCTCCACCGTCATGTGCGGAAACAGGGCGTAGGACTGGAACACCATGGCGATGTCGCGCCGTTCGGGCGGCAGCATGTCGATGCGCTGGCCGGCCAGACGGATCTCGCCGCCGCTCTGCTGGCTGATGCCCATGACGATCCGCAGGAGCGAGGATTTGCCGCAGCCGGACGGGCCGAGGATGGTCACGAACTCGCCCTTTGCGACGGAGAGCGAGACCGGATGCAGCGCGCGGCTGGCGCCGTAATCCTTGGTAATATCGGTGATCTCAAGCATGGTCATGGCTGTTTCCCGATGGGTCGGAGGAGACGTTTTAGGCTCTGGACCTGCCCCCGGCGGTCGCGGGGGCCACCGCGCAAGGGGCCGGGAAAGCCGGCTACTCGTTGAGAACCTTCTCGTCCAGCGCTTCGGAGAGTGCCGTCGCCATGTCCCAGAAGGCGGTGACGCTGAGGCGCGGATAGACGCTCGAGGGCAGCATGTGGGCCTGCGTCGCCGCCGGCACCTGATCGCTGGTCACGTCGGTGCGCGGCGAGCGGGAGGCCTTGGTCTCGAGCTTCCAGAGCTGGAACTCCTTGCTCATGGCCATATCGATCAGAAGGAGGGCCGAGGCCACATGGCTGGCATTGGCCGGCACGAACATCGCGTCGCCCGAGCCGACCTGGCCCTTTTCGAGCAGCGTCAGGCGGATCGTTTCCGGCACCTGCTTGGTGGCGAGGAAGGTCATCACCTGGTCTTCCCAGACGGTGCCGATCGCAAGTTGGCGATTGTTGATCAGGTTGAGCGTATCGGCATTGCCGTTGGTCAGCTCGGCGACCGCCAGCAGGCGGCGATAATAGTCCCAGACCGGATCGAGGCATTCCGAGCCCATGGCCCATTCCTCGGCCTCATCCCGCGTCTGGTTCGTGTCGGTCAGCTGTGCCTTGCAGTCGCCCGTCAGAAGGTCGAGCGCCAGCGAATAGAGGAACCCGCTGCCCGAGCCGCCCTTGGCGGGCGAGGTGACGCCGAGGCGCTTGGGGTTCTTCTCCGCCCAGGCAAGCAGGTCGGCAAAGCTCTTCGGCACCTCCGCCGGCGTCACGACCGCGCTGTCGTAACCGATGGCCGTCTGGTTGAGGTGGACGAGCGGGAAGCTGCCGCCATGGGGCTTGCCGAAGATGGTCTCGCTCAACACCGGATCGTAGTGTTCCATATTGGGCAGGATCCTGGTCAGCGCGATCTTGCCGACGACGCCCTTGGAGGAGAGCAGCGGATAGCCGCCGCCGCCGGCGAAATAGACGTCGACGGGCGAATCCTGGCCCGCGGCCTGCACGGCGATGAGCTGCTGGTTCGCCTGGTCGCCCTTGACGTCGGAATAGCTGACCTTGATGCCGTATTTCGCCTCGAAGCGGCGGATCAGCTCCTTCCAGGTGTCGCCGAAGCTGCCGGCGAAATTGTACATCGTCACCGTTCCCTCGGCTTTGGCGGCGGGCACGACGACCTCGTAGAAATTATCGCGGGTGACCGACGAAAGGTCGAAGGTCAGGTTCTTCATATTGGTCTCGGCCGCGCGGCACGGCGCGGTGGTGGCCGTCAAGGCGAGAACGGCGGCGGCAAGAATGGTCCTGAACATGGGGGCTCCTCGGGATCCGGTGGATGCGTGGCTGAGACACATGTGCGTCTGCGGCATGGGCAATTTGCTGACGCCTTATTACTACACATTAAGTGTAATATTTATGACGGTTCTGTAAAATGTGGGAGCATCGGCGCGATATCGTTGCCGCGCGGGGTCCGGCGGGATATCCAGAGCCATGACATCGGAGCGGACACGGACGGGTGAGCGCGGAACGGCGGCGGAGCGGGACGCCTTCGCGCGGCTGCCGCTTGCCAGCGACAACGAGCGCATGATCCTCGACATCATCCGCCGGCATGGCGCGATGGCGCGCGCGACGATCACCAGCCACACCAACCTCACGCAGCAATCGGTCCACCGGCTGGTCGAGGGGCTGGTGGCGCGGGGGCTGCTGCGCACCGGAGCGCCCATCGGCGGCACGCGCGGTCAGCCGAGCCCGACCATCGAGCTCGCGCGCGACGGCGCCTGCGCGATCGGCATTTCCGTCAACACGGACTCGGTCATCCTCTGCATCGGCGACCTGGCCTGCGACCTCATCGTGGAGCAACGGCTGGCGCTTCAGCCGCGCGACCGGCAGGAGACGCTGCGCGCCATCGTGGTCACGCTCGATGCGCTGCTCCGGGATCATCATATTCGCAGGGACACGATCGCCGGCCTCGGCTTTTCCATGTCGGGGTTCTTCGTGTCGGAGGATCGCGCCTTCAACGCGCCGGAGCCGCTTGCCGATTGGTCGCTCCGCGATCTCCGCCCGGAGCTGGAGCGCGTTTTCGGGCTGCCTGTCTGGCTGGAGAACAATGCGACGACGGGGGCGATCGGCGAGAGCATGCGCGGCGTCGGCCTCTGGTGCCGGACCTTTGCCTTCCTCTCCTTCAATTACGGCTTCGGCGGTGGCCTGATCCTCGACGGCCGGCCGTTCCACGGCTTTCACGGCAATGCCGGCGAGTTCAGCGGCATCTACATGCCGGGCGAATCCGAGCGGCGGCCGGCGCTGCAATATCTTCTGGCGCGGCTGCAGGAGAACGGCATCCCCATCGACAGCGTCGATGCGCTCCGCCGCGATTTCGACCCCGCCTGGCCCGGCGTCGAGGACTGGCTGGCCGAGACCATGCCGCAGGTGGACAGGCTGGTGGCCACCCTCATCGCCGTTCTCGACCCGCAGGCCATCGTCTTCGGCGGGCAGCTGCCGCCGGAGCTTGGACGGATGATGATCAAACGGGTGCACCTTCCCTCGCAGCGGGTGCACCGCTATGGCGTCGGGCCGAAGGAGGCGCGCCTTGTGCTTAGCGAGACGCTCGGCGACGCCGCCGCCATAGGGGCGGCGCTCCTGCCGTTGAAGATGCGGTATTTTAGTTGATCTCTCCTGTTCCCGAAGAGCCCGCCGAGATCCGAGCTAGAAAGTGATCATCAGGAGCCGTGGGGAACTTGCCAAGGGTGAAGGTATTGCCGCTCCTCGCTCGCCCTCGATCTCGGCGCACGATAATATTCCCGGTCGGGAAAATGGTCATCAATATGAGAGACGAATTTCTTAAAATTCCCGATCGGTAAATTTAACTCGACAATACCGTGGATCAGCTGCTATTTTCCCGATCGGGAAATAAATATGGCTCAACAAGTTAAAACTCCAGCCGACATCGGCGCCCTAGTCCGCAGCGCACGCAAGGAGCAAAACTTGCGGCAGGACGAGCTTGCCGGCGTTTCGGGTGTCGGCCTCCGGTTCATTGTCGATCTCGAAGCAGGCAAGCCGACAGCACAGATTGGAAAAGTCTTGCAGGTTCTTCAAACACTTGGTTGTTCGATTGACATTTTGGCCCCTGGGGAACGTCGAAAGTGACGGTAAGGGTTCTCAATGTGTGGTGGGATGGTCGCTTCGTTGGGCAATTCACCCAAGATAGACATAGCGACATTGGCTTTGCTTACACCGAAGCTTGGCTTGAGGATGAAAAGGCGCTTCCGCTTTCCGCCTCCCTTCCAAAGCGACGGGAGCGCTTCTCCCGTCGTGAATGCCGACCATTCTTCGGTGGTCTATTGCCCGAGGAAAGCCAGCGTCTGGTCGCGGCGCAGGCACTGGGAGTCTCACCTGCGAACGACTTCGCACTTCTCGATCGCTTGGGCGGGGACGTGGCTGGCGCGCTCCAGCTTTTGCCGGAAGATGAGGAGCCGACAGAAGAAGGGTCGATCACGGGCCAGCAACCGGCATCGCTGGACGATGCCGGGATTGTTCGGATACTGGACGCACTTCCGACACGGCCGTTATTGGCCGGCCAAGGAGGCCTGAGGCTTTCGCTCGCTGGCGCGCAATCCAAGGTACCGCTTATTCTGATAGACGGCCAACTCGCGCTTCCAGTGCCGGGACAGGCAACAACGCATATTCTCAAGCCGCCAATCGCGCGCTTTCCAGGAACAACCGAGAATGAAGCCTTCGTGATGAGGCTCGCAGCAGCGATCGGCCTGGATGTTGCGCCTGTCGAACCCAGATCGGCAACTGGGCGTCCATTCCTTTTGGTTGAGCGTTATGATCGTTATCGCGATGCCGAAGGTCTGGTTCGCCGCATTCACCAGGAGGACTTCTGCCAAGCACTTGGTGTACCACCCGAAACGAAGTATGCCAGCGAGGGCGGGCCGACCTTCAAGGATTGCTTCGAGCTGTTGCGTCGGGTCTCTGAGCGGCCGAGCACGGACATCGCCAAGCTCTTAGATGCTGTGATTTTCAACCTCATTGTCGGAAACGCAGACGCCCACGGAAAAAACTTCTCCATTCTATATGACGACCAGGGGCCGAGAATGGCTCCGTTGTACGACCTGCTTTCCACGGTGACCTATCCAGATCTTTCACCGAAAATGGCTATGCGGATCGGCCAGCGAGCAACGCTTGCCGATATGGACGCTGATGGTTGGCAAGCCTTCTCGAAGGAGACAGGTGTCGGCTTATTTTTAGTACGCCGTCGCGTGAGAGAACTAACCGATGCCACAGGGGACGCGATTCCCCGTTTATCAGAAAACATGTCCCCACTTGCCGCGGATTCCTTGACGTTAAATCACGTAGCGGCTCTGATCGCAGACCGCGCCAAACGCGTGGCCCTGAGCATGGAACTCAACAGCGCCAAGCACCTCCGCTGATATTATCCAAATATCGAATTGTAGCCCCGCTCGCAGCGCGCGCGACCGGGTAGCGGTGAAACCTGTTGAAACCAGACATCGCTGCAGAGCAATGAGGCAAAGAGGAGCGTTCATTTTTCTCTTGAAACCACTGTTTTTCCTTGAAGCGAGGAAAGGAGATCATGATGGCTACTATCGACGTGGATTTTGCAGTCTACAAGGCCCTCACCATCCGGCGTGAAACAGAGGAATTTGGCCATCAGACGCTCAGACCTCGTCAAGCTCGGCTGGCGAAACCTGGTCGGAGACCGCATCGAATTCATGTCGCAGAAGGGATCGGAAAAATATGCGCCGTCGATTAGCCTGCCGCTTAAAAGCGAGCTCGCGAGGCCCTGGATCAAGTCACGCATGATCAGCCGACATTCCTTATCAACGAATAGGGCAAGGCGTTCGCCGGCAATGGCTTCTGAAACAAACTACCCCAGTGACGCAACCACACGGATTTGCCGAAATGCTCGGCGCACGGCCTCAGAAAAGACGTCTGCGACGACCTTCGCCGAGGCAGATGCTACCGAATATCAGTTGATGGCGATCTTTGGCTGGTCTGATTCCAAGATGGCGCAGAACTCCACGAAAGCCGCCCAATCCAAGCGCACCATCGATGCGGGTTTCGAGCGCCACAAAGCCTACGGGGCCCGCAGTAATGTCCCACGTCTATCGAGCCGGAATTCCGGTGAGGCTCATCAAGGGAAAACCGATGGGAAATCAACATCCTTGGGCTCAAATGGTGGGCTCCGCAGGGAATGTCACGCCTTCGCGCAATAAGCGCGCCATCCCCCAAAGGCGCTGATATCCGCAGCGCCGGCCGCGATCGCGACCGGCTCGCAAAGAAAGCCCTTGGCCGACGTGCCATCGGAAAGGGCAATCGTGCCGATGCCGAGCGGCGCGGGAATGGCGGCGACGAAGCGGCCGAAGGCCGACGGTGTCAGTCGCCAGATCTCGACCTCGATATGCGTTCCTTCTCCATCCGCAACCCGGATCATGCCCGGCTTTGGCGGAACCGTGCCGGCAAGGGCATAGAGCCGGTAGTCGGCGGTGGTGCGGGCGGCGCGGGAGAATTGCCCGTCGAGCGCGACGAGCTGGTGGTTGAGCGGCATGCCGGAGAGATGCGCGCCGACCACGACGAGGTCGATCAGGCCGTCCCCGGACGTGTCCGGTTCAGGCGCCACAGTTGCGGGCTGCGGCCAGCCAGTGGCGCCGAGCGTCAGGCCGCTTGCGGCGTGAAGCGTTTGCCCGAGCGTTGCGACGAGGCCATCCTTGCCGGCGGGGGCCAGCAGGGTGACGCTGGCGGGCAGGCCGTCCGGCCGCGTGGCGGTCGGCACCGCGATGCCGCAGAGGTCGAGCAGGTTGACGAAGTTGGTATAGGTGCCGAGCCGCGAATTCTCGCGGATCGGCTCGGCTTCGAGCTCGGCCAGCGTATAGTGGCGCGGGGCCGTCGGCACGCAGAAGAGATCGACCGAGGCGATGACCGGCGCGAGCCGCTTCTTCAGCGCCTGCAGCGCATAGAGGCCGTTGAAGGCGTCGGCTGCCGACAGCGCCTTCGCGCCGCCATAGATCTTGCGCGTGACCGGATGGAACGCGCTTTCCCGCGTGTCGAAGAAGCTCTTCACCGCAGCATAGCGCTCCGCCACCCAGGCGCCTTCGTACAGCAGGTTGGCCACGTCGTAGAAGGGTGCAAACGGGATCTCCACCAGGCGGTGGCCGAGCCGTTTAAGCGTGTCGAGCGCCTGCCCGTAGGCCGCTTCCATCGCCGTATCGCCGAAGAAGGCGCGGTCGGCCGGGGCGGGCACGCCGATGGTCAGAACGGGCGGGGCGATGCGCGCGCCGGCCGGCAGCGCGCGGGAATAGGCGTCCGCAGGGTCCGGTAGGGCCGCGACGGAGAACACGGTCCAGGCATCCTCGACCGTCAGCGCGAAGATGGAGACGCAATCGAGCGTTCGGCAGGCGGGAATGACGCCCGTGGTAGAGAGCGCGCCGAGGCTCGGCTTCAGCCCGACGATATTGTTGAGCCCGGCGGGAATGCGGCCGGAGCCGGCCGTGTCCGTGCCGAGCGCGAAGGAGACGATGCCCTGCGCCGTGGCGACCGCCGAGCCGGAGGAGGAGCCGCCCGGCACGAGCGAGGGGTCGATGGCGTTCTTCGGGATCGGATAGGGCGAGCGGACGCCGACGAGACCGGTTGCGAACTGGTCGAGATTGGTCTTGCCGATCACCAGCGCGCCGGCCTCCCTCAGGAGGCGGACGACCTCCGCGTCGTGCTCGGGCAGATAGGCGTAATCCGGGCAGGCGGCCGTGGTGGGCATGCCGGCGACGTCGATATTGTCCTTCACCGCGAAGGGAATGCCGAAAAGCGGCCTTGCGGAATCATAGGCGCCAAGCCGGCTTGCCTCTGCCAGCACCGCCTGCCGGTCGGCGAGATGCAGGAAGATGCCGGGATCGTTCACCTGCGCGATGCGGGCAAAGACCCGCTCGACGATATCGGCGACGCTGCCGCCGTTGCGATAGAAATCCGACAGCGAGGCGATGTCGAACGCCGGGAGATCGGGTGCGGACATACCGGTCATGTCCTGTCCTCCTTAAGGATCGTCACGGGTCGGTCCCACTGGATCAGCACCACGCATCCGGGTTTGCTCCAGACCGAATGTTCGGTTCCCACCGCGTTCACCACATAGCTCCCTTGCGCATAATCGCCCGTCTCGTCCGACTGCACGCCGTCGAGAACGAAGATGGTTTCGAGCCCCTCATGGCGGTGGCGCGGCACGGAGGCGCCGGCTGCGTATTTCAGCAGCGCCACGCCCGGCTGATCGTCGTCGAAGCGCTTGATCCAGTGGATCGTCACGCCCGTGCGGAAGGCCTCGAACGGCAGGTCCTTCCAGCCGCCAGATGTCGAGAAGTCGCGGGTCGTTTCAGGCATCAGACAGTCCTTTCAGAATATCGTCGATATGGGCCGTCCAGCCGACGATCGCGCCCTGAGCGCGGATCATGGCGATGGCGGCAGCCTTGAAGTCGGGGAAATAGCTTTCGGTCGCCTCCTCGCAGAGCAGGCATTCATAGCCGCGATCATTGGCCTCGCGCATGGTCGTCTGCACGCAGACCTCCGTGGTGACGCCGGCGAAGACGAGCTGGGTGATG
Organism: Rhizobium quercicola; assembly: GCF_021168455.1. NCBI lineage: Bacteria > Pseudomonadati > Pseudomonadota > Alphaproteobacteria > Hyphomicrobiales > Rhizobiaceae > Rhizobium > Rhizobium quercicola. The sequence goes on along the minus strand of NZ_JAJOZR010000015.1, from coordinate 105,481 downwards.
CCTTTCTCCTTCAGAATCGCGCCGAGCGGGGTGGCGTAGAAGGCGCCCTTGCCGGGTTTCTCGATCACGATCTCGCCGGCGATCGGCGCGACCTCCGCCAGAATGTCCGTGCCCGGTTCGCCCGCGATCAGCACGCGCCCCATCGGGCCTTCGTCGCCGATGCGCAGCGCCGGGTTGCCGCGGTCGCGTTTGGCGGGCGGCAGGTCGGAGAGGTCGGGCCTGTGGCATTCCATCGTGTGGATGACGGGCAGGCCTGCGGTCCGAAATCCCGCGATCAGCCGCTGCACGTCGGGCACGATCCGGCCGATGCGGGAGACGTCGTTGCCGAGGCTGGCACCGAAGCCGCCGGGTTCTGCGAAATCGCGCTGCATGTCGATGACGATGAGCGCCATCTCGCCCGTGCGCGCCGGGAAGGCGAAAGGGTCTGCCGTGATCTCCGCCATCAGTGATGCCCCGCCATATGTGCCCCGATCACGCCGATATCGGCGCCGCGCGCCGCCGTTTCGTAGACCAGCCGTCCTTCGGAGATGACGACGATGCGGTCCGACAGTTCGAGAAGCTCGTCCAGATCTTCCGACAGCAGCAGCACGGCCGTGCCGGCATTGCGCGCCTTCATGATGCGGGCACGGATTTCGGCGACCGCCGAGAAGTCGAGCCCGAAACAGGGGTTCGACACGATCAGCAGATCGACGTCGCCGGTCAGCTCCCGCGCGAGCACGGCGCGCTGCACATTGCCGCCGGAAAGCGCGGCGATCGGCGACGACGCGGATGCCGTCTTCACCTTGAAGTCGGAAATGAGGGCGCGTGCGCGCGTCTTCATGCCCGCCCTGGAAAGCCAGATCGCCTGCCCGCCGTCCGGCTTCAGGTCGAAGGTCCGGAAGGCGAGGTTTTCGCTCACCGTCATGCGCGGCGCGCAGGCGTTCTGCAACGGCTCTTCCGGGATGAAGCGGACGTTGTTCTTCCGCGTTTCGGCCCGCGTCGCGCCATAGGCCGCGCCATTGACCTCGATGCTGCCGGAGAGGGGCGGGCGCTGGCCGGCGAGGATCTCCGTCACCTCCTTCTGCCCGTTGCCCGAAATGCCGGCAATGCCGACGATCTCGCCGGCACGCACGCGCAGGTCGTTGATCTCGATGGTCTTCAGCCCGGAGCGGTCCGGCGCCGTGACCCCGGAGAGGCGGAGCACCGTCTGCGCCGTGTCCGTCACCGGCGCGCGGCTGTCGAGTTCAGCAAGCTTCACGTCGCCGATCATGAGGGCCGCCATGTCGGCGGTCGAGAGTTCGCCGATGCTACCGGCGCCCACCAGCTTGCCCCGCCGCAGGATCGAGACGGCATCCGCGAACTTGGTGATCTCGTGGAACTTGTGGGAGATCATCAGCACGGTCAGCCCGCCGCTGTCCGTCAGGCCGCGCACGAGACCCAGCATTTCGTCGGCCTCCGCCGGTGTCAGCACCGAGGTCGGCTCGTCGAGGATCAGGAAGGAACGGCCCAGATAGAGCTGCTTGACGATCTCGAGCTTCTGCTTCTCGCCGGCGGCGAGCTCGCGCACCGGCCGGTCGAGCGGGATGCGGAACGGCATGCGCTCCATGAAGCGCGCGAGGTCCTTGCGCTCCCGTCCCCAGTCGATCACGGCCGGGACGTCGGCGCGGCTGATCACGAGATTTTCCGCACCCGTCAGCGAGGGCACGAGGGTGAAATGCTGGTAGACCATGCCGAGCCCGAAGGTGGCGGCATCCCGCGGCGAGGCGACGGAAACCTCGCGGCCATCGACCACCAGAGACCCCGCAGTCGCGTGGTAGAAGCCCATGATGCATTTGACGAGCGTCGATTTGCCCGCGCCGTTTTCGCCGAGCAGCGCGTGGAAGGAGCCGGCGGGCACGCGGATCGACACATCGTCCAGCGCCGTGAAGCCACCGAAGCGCATGGTCATGCCGATGGTCTCTATGCCGGCCGCCGTTCCGGGCTCCGGCAGCGGGGTATCGCGAACGACTGGCATGTCAGCTCTCCTTGTCCATGGTTGCGATGTCCACGGTTGCGATGCGGTCCACGATGATGGCGACCGGTCCGCCGCCCGGCGGCCCCTGATGCTCGGCGCCGCCAGAAACATAGAGGTCGGTCATGCCGAAGACGCCAGCGAGCACGCCGCCGACGAAGGCGCGGGCGTGGCGGGTGCCGGCGATGTCGGAATCGTCCAGCATGGTGTGACGCCGCCCGCCGACCATGCCCGAGGGGTCGGGTTCCGCCTTGGCGAGAACGGCGGTCAGCCGCGCCGTCTCCGGCAGTCGTGCCTGCGCGGCGCGGACGGATACAGTGTCGATGGCGCTCGCCATGACGGCGTGATCGATGGCGAGCGGCCCGCGCCAGGCCCGGCTCATGCCGAGCACGATGATCTCGTGATCCGTGAGCTCGACGCCCGCGGACGTCGAGGCGCAGCGGGAGAAGAGGTCGAGACGGGCGCCGATGACGGCGTCGGTGATCTCCCCGGCATCGATCTCGCCCAGCGCCACGGCGACGCCGAGGGCGGAGGCGCCGCGCGACAGGCCCATGGATTTCAGCGTGTCCCGGGTGGCCACCGCCGCCCCGGCCGCATCCGCCTCATGGACGCGGGCAAGCGTCAGCAGCGGGCATTTGATCTGGACGAAATGCACGTCCTCCGGGGCGTCGATCCCGGCATCCGCCATCGCCGCCTTCACCCCTTGTGCGACCAGAAGCACCTGCTCCCGCCGGCCGAGATGGTGGTAGGGGAGATGCGGCGTGCGCGATGCGCCGATGGCGAGCGCCGGCGCATCCATCGTCTCCGTCGCGTCGGCCACGCTCTCGCGGGCAAAGACCGTCCAGTGCGGCGACAGCGCACCCTCCGTACCGCCGGACATGACGAGGCAGGGGGCGGCCACGCCGAGCCTTGCGAACAGCGCCTCGAAGCTCGCGGTGGCATAGCCGCGGGTGAAATCGTTGACGCAGCCATTGCCCTCGGTCTTGCCGAGGATGGCGACGACCGTTTCCGGCCTCAGGCCGGCCGCAAAGAGCGCTTCCACGCCCGACACATCGGCCGGGCCGCTCGCAGCGACCCGCCAGACACGGGCTTGCAGCAGGTCGCGGTGCGCAGGCGCCATCAGGGCAGGGCCTCGATCAGCTTCGCCGCATCGCTGACCGCCCCGAAGACGCCGCCCTGCATCTTGACCATCTTGATGGCGGCGAGGTGGTTGCCATAGTCGGTCGCGCCGCAGCAGTCTTCCAGAAGCAGGCATTCGAAGCCCCGGTCATTGGCCTCCCGCATGGTGGTGGAGACGCACACATCCGTGGTGATGCCGGTGAGGATGAGGTTCTCGATGCGCTTCTGGTTGAGGATCAGCTCCAGATCGGTCGCGCAGAAGGAACCCTTGCCCGGCTTGTCGATGATCGTCTCGCCCGCGATCGGATAGAGCTCCGGGATGATGTCCCAGCCGGGCTCCCCGCGCGTCAGGATCCGGCCGCAGGGGCCGGCGTCGCCGATGCCGGCACCGATGCGCTGCGAGCGCCAGCGCTTGTTGGCCGGCAGGTCGGCGAGATCGGGGCGATGGCCCTCGCGGGTGTGGATGATGTGGTAGCCCTTGGCGCGCATGGCCGCGAGCACCGCGCCGATCGGCTTGATCGGCGCCTGCACCAGCGAGAGATCGTAGCCCATGTGATCGACATAGCCGCCCTTGCCGCAGAAGTCGGTCTGCATGTCGATGATGATGAGAGCGGTATTGTCGGGCCGCAGCTTGCCGTTATAGGGCCAGGGATAGGGGTCGGCCGTGATATGGCGTTCCGCGGTTTCGGTCGTCGCATCCATGATCGTCTCTCCTATTCCGCCGCCAGTTTGGCGCTCTCGCCGTATTTTCGCGTGGGTTTTTCGAAGCCGCAGGGGGTGCCGTCGGTCACCTTGACCTCGTCTTCCCAGGGCAGCCGGTAGGTGCCGGCGACGAGATCGTGCATGTAGCTGTAGGGCGCGTCGCCCGCCCCGCCGGCAACGGCGACATAGCCGCGATGGCCGAGCTGGTAGATGTTGTTTTCCACGCCCCAGCCGCGCCGCGCCTCGCGCACCAGATCCGGCCGGACCTCCGCCGTGATGATCTCGTTCACCCGGCCCGCCGTGCCATGGGCAATGATCGTGCCCTCGAAATCGCAGATCATGCCTTCGCCCATGCTGTCGAACGTGCCGTCCGAGCCGCACATGCACACGCTGGCCGTGACCATGAGATTGCAGAAAGCGTTCGACTGGTTGGTGAAGCGCCAGGATTGGCGGATCGGCGCGGTGTAGCCGGCGGTGCGGATCATGATCTCCGCGCCCTTGTAGGCGCATTCGCGCGCCATCTCCGGGAACATGCCGTCATGGCAGATGATGAGCGCGAGCTTGGCACCTTTCGGCCCGTCGATGACGGGGATGCCGAGATCGCCCGGCTCCCATGGCTCGACCGGCACCCAGGGGTGCATCTTGCGATAATAGAGCTTCAGCTCGCCCTGATCGTCGATGACGATGCCGGAATTGTACGGCATGCCGTCCGGATTCCGCTCCATGATGGAGAAGCAGCCCCAGATGGCGTTCTCCCGGCAGGCCGTCTTGAAGGCCGCGACCTCCGGACCGTCGAGATCGCACATGATCTCGGGGTTGATGTCCATGGACAGGCCGTGCAGCGCATATTCCGGGAAGACGACGAGATCCATGCCGGGCTGGTTGCGCCGCGCCTTGGCCACGAGATCGACGACCAGCTGCGTCTGCCGGGCCAGATCCGCCTTCGTCACCGTCAGCGGCAGCTGAAGCTGCACGAGACCGATGCCGACGCCGTGTTCGGATTTGTTCAGACCACCCAGACCGTTCATGGGAAAGCTCCTTGCGTTATTTCGTCAGGGACAGCTCGCCCGGCGCGCCGGTGAGCGCGCGATGGGGCGAGGATGTGGCAATGAGAATGGCGAGCGTCAGCACGTAGGGTGCCGCGTAGAACAGATAGTAGCCCTGCGTCACGCCCACCGACTGCAGCGCAGGCCCGAGCGCGCCGGTGCCGCCGAAGAGCAGGGCGGCGAGGAAGCAGTTGATCGGGTTCCAGCGGGCGAAGATGACGAGCGCGACCGCCATGAGGCCCTGGCCCGAGGAGATGCCCTCGTTCCACGAGCCGGGATAGTAAAGCGAGAGATAGGCGCCGCCGACGGCCGCGAGCGCGCCGCCGAGGGCCGTTGCCAGCAGGCGGACGCGGTCGGGGTCGATACCCATCGCGCGGGCGGCATCGGTGGAATCGCCGACAACGCGCAGGATCAGGCCGGGGCGCGTGTTGCGGAAGGCCCAGGTGAGAAAGAGCGCGAGCAGGAAGCCCAGGAAGAACAGCACGTTGATGTTCAGCGCCGCCTGCACCTGCGGATAGGACGACCAGGTGCCGAGCGCGATGGAGGGCAGCTTGGGCGCAGCCGGCTGGATGAAGGGCTTGCCGAGGAAGAAGGCGAAGCCCAGCCCGAACTGCATCATGGCGATGCCGATGGCGATGTCGTTGACCCGGGGAAAGCGGCAGATGAAGCCGTGAATGAGCCCGAAGACCGAGCCCGCGGCCATGGCGGCGAGCACGCCTGCCCAGGGCGACCCGGTCAGCACCGCCACGGCATAGGCGGTCATCGCGCCGAAGACCAGCGTGCCCTCCAGCCCGAGATTGATGCGCCCCGAACGCTCGGTGATCGCCTCGCCGAGCGAGACGAAGATGAAGGGCGTGGAGACGCGGATGGCGCCGGCGAGGATGGCGAGCGGCACGCCCCAGAGACCGATATCCGTCTCGCTCATAGGTGGCGTCCTTTCCAGAGATCGGGATTGAAGACCTTGAAGCGGCCGTAGAAGGTTTCGCAGAAGAGGATGACGATGAAGAGCGTGCCCTGCAGCGCGACGACCGTGGCATCGGGCAGACCCATGCGCCGCTGGATCAGACCGCCGGAGGCCTCCAGACCGCCGAGCAGGACGGCGATGGGAACGATCGCCAGCGGATTGTGCCGGGCGAGAAAGGCGACGAGGATGCCGGTATAGCCGTAGCCGGCGGCCAGCGACGCATTGGCGCTGCCCTGCACGGCGGCGACCTCAAGCATGCCGGCAAGCCCCGCGAAGCTGCCGGCGATGGCGGTGAAGCCGACGATCAGGCGCCCCACCGGCAGGCCCTGGATCTGCGCGGCGCGGACATTGCCGCCGGCCATACGCGCGGCAAAGCCGAAGCGCGTCGCCTCGATCAGGACATAGGACAGGATGCAGGCGAGAACGGCGAGGACGAGGCCCCAATGGACATCCATGCCCGGGATGGCGCCGATCCGATAATCCGCCGGCAAGGTCATGGTGGACGGCTTGTTGAGGCTGGCGGGATCGCGCAGCGGCCCCTCCACCAGCTGGTTCATCAGGGCGATGGCGATATAGGAGAGGAGCAGCGAGGAGATCGTCTCGTTGACGCCGCGATAGTGGCGCAGGAAGCCGACGGCGCCGATCCACACCGCGCCGACGGCCATGGCCGCGAGCGCCATGGCGATGAGCGTGGGATAGGGCGGCAGGATGCCGGTCAGCGGCGTGGCGATGGCCGCCGCGGCGACGCCGCCCAGCACCAGCGCGCCCTCGCCGCCGATGATGACGAGGCCGAGCCGCGCCGGCAGCGCCACGCAGAGCGCGGTGAGGAGGAGGGGTGCCGCCCGCGACAGGCTGTTCTGGATGGAGAACCAGCTGCCGAAGCCGCCGGCATACATGATCTGGAACAGAGCGACCGGCGACTTGCCGATCGCGAGGATGAAGATCGAGAACAGCGCGAGACCGGCAAGGATCGCCGCCAGGCCGATGACGACGGGCTCGGCCCGCCGCGCCAGCCATTCGAGAACCGGGCGGAGGCTCGAGCCTCCGCCGGTGTCGAGCGACAGCGTGGAATGATTCGCTTCGACGGACATGACGCGTCTCCCTCAGGGGATGATGGGCTTCCTCGGATGGTCGGGCTTCGCAGGACCTCAGGACGTGGAGCCGAGCACGCCCTCGACGAGATAGGCCATGCTTTCCAGATCGATCGCATCCTCGGCATAGGCCTTGTCGGCGGGGATCACGGCATTGCCCTTGTTGTCCTTCAGGGGACCCTTGAACACGGACAGCTTGCCCGTCATGGCCTCGGCATGGGCGGCCTCGAAGGCCTTGCGACCCTCTTCCGACACGCCGGGGCCGAGCGGGCTCATCTTGACGAAGCCGTCCTTCAGGCCGCCGCGCACGAAGTTTCCGAGCGTCTCGCCGGCCTGCGCCTTCTTGATGAAGTCGGTATAGACGTTGCCCCAGGCCCATTCGGCGCCGGTCAGGTATTTTTCCGGTGCGAGCGGGCTCTGGTTGGCATGGTAGCCGCAGACGAAGGCGCCGCGACCGGCCGCGGTCTCGACCACCACCTTCGGGCTGTCGACATGGCAGGTGATGACGTCGACACCCTGATCGACCAGCGCATTGGTGGCCTCCGCCTCCTTGATGGCGAGCGACCATTCGCCGGTGAAGATGACCTGGCAGGTGATCGCAGGATCGACGGAGCGGGCGCCGAGCAGGAACGCATTGACGTTCTGCAGCACCTGCGGGATCGGCTTGGCCGCCACGAAGCCGATCTTCTTGCTTTTGGACGCATGGCCGGCGGCGATGCCGTTCAGGTACTGGCCCTGATGGATATAGCCGAAATAGGAGCCGGTGTTGGCCGGATGCTTGCCCTCCTGCCAGAGCCCGCCGCAATGGCGGAACTGGGTGTCGGGATATTTCGCGGCCATGGCCAGCATATGGGGGTCGAAATAGCCGAAGGAGGTCGGGAAGATCAGCGCGGCGCCGTCGAGATTGATCATCGATTCCATCGTCTTCTGGACATCGACGGTCTCGGGCACGTTTTCTTCCTCGACGAGCGTGATGCCCGGCATGGCCTTGATGATGGCCGCACCTTCCGCATGCGCCTGATTGTAGCCGTAGTCGTCCTTGGGGCCGACATAGATGAAGCCGACGGTAAGCGCCGTCTGCGCGAAGGCGGAAGACCCCATCAGGCCCGGGACGGCGCCTGCCGCAAGGCCGACAGCGGAGGCTTGAAGGAAACGGCGGCGGTTCATGGAAAGGCGGTTGGTCATCATCATGCTCCCCGTGCGGCACTGGGCCGGTGGCTGTTGGACAAGAAACTGTATGCAATGACCGTGCCATGTCCGAAGGCGTTGTAAGGATTGGACTTTCTGCAGGGATAGAGACCGGCCTGATAAAACTGTATGCAGTTTTGATGGATGATGCCTATTTTTAGATCGCTGCCCGGATCATATGCTGACCGGATCGCAGGATTTCATCGGGAACGATCGTTGTCATCTGTTTAAGATCATATTTTCAATGTATTAAACAGGAGATTGACATGCTTCGGTCTGCCGGTCATCTGTATGCAGGATCTGAGACTGGCATCGAGACGACTGTGACGCAGGCAAAACAGAGACCCATCATCCGCGCCGGAACGACCGTCGAGCAGATGGTGCGCGCGATCGCCGACATGATCGTGACCGGCGTGATGGTGCCCGGCGAGCGGCTGGACGAGCTGTCGCTGGCGGCGCGCTTCGAGGTGTCGCGCACGCCGGTGCGCGAGGCGCTGCGCGAACTCGGCGCCATGGGCCTGGTCGGCCGGGAGCCGAACCGCAGCGCGATCGTCAAGAACGTCGAGGAGGCCCATCTCCGCGCGATGTTCGAGGCGATGGCGGAGCTCGAGGGCATCTGCGCCCGGCTGTCGGCAACGCGGATGACGGCGGACGAGCGGAACGCGCTTGAGCGCGAGCACCGCACGTCGATGCAGCTCGTCGGTTCGGGCGTGGCGGAGGATTACGCCGCCTACAACACCGATTTTCACAACCGGCTCTACCGCGGCGCCCATAACGACCATCTTCTCGAACTCGCGACGCAGACGCGCGCCCGGCTCGCCCCGTTCCGCCGCGCCCAGTTCCGGCTCGCCGGCCGCCTGTCGAAATCCTATGCGGAACACGACCGCATCGTCACCGCCATCCTGCGCGCCGACGCCGCGGCCGCGGGAAAGGCCGCCTATGATCACGTCGCGATCGTCAGCGACGCGAGCACCGTCTTCGCCGCGACGCGGGGCTGACGCTCTGGGAACACCCCTGCCGAGACGACGGGCGGATTACGTCAGGCCATCCATGACGAGGCCAGAGCGGCTGGCCTTGGCACGGCTTTTCAGCTCCGCGACCCGGGTGGTGACGGCATTGACGTCGGTGAGGATCGTGCCCTTTTCCAGCGCCAGAACGCCGACGCTGCAGCGCATCAGCGGATAGGCCTGCTCGACGCCCGAGCGACCATAGCCCATGATGAAGCCCCGGGCGCGGTCGTCGTCCGAATAGAGCTCCTCCACGCCGGTTTTGAAGGCACAGAGCAGCCGCGTCAGCATGTCCTCCACCTCGGCCGCCGGCAGATCCGACAGGCCGACGAAGAAATCGTCGCCGCCGACATGCCCGACGAAATCGCCGTCGCCGATGAAGTGGCGGCGCAGCAGCGCCGAGAACAGGGTGATGGCGGCATCGCCGCGGTGAAAGCCGTAATTGTCGTTGAACGGCTTGAAGTTGTCGAAATCGCAGTAGCAGAAGAAGCGCATGCGGTCGCCGTCGAGCATGGCCTCGTGCACATGGTCGCGGATGGCACGGTTGCCGGGCAGGCCGCTCAAGGGGTTCTGGTCGCGTGCGAACGTCAGCTGCTTCTCGCTGATGATGCGCAGCAGCGAGGCGGAGGAGAGGATACCGGCATAGCGCATGTTCTCCGTGAGAATCAGGCAGTCGCTGCCGTTCGCCCCGGTGAAGATATCGAGCATTTCATGCGCCGGCATATGGACGTCGGCGACCGGGGCTGGGGTGACGAAGCTGGCGATGCGCCGCTGATAGACCCGGTTCTGCAGGAGATCGCGGCCGAACGGGTGATAGATCATCTCCTTCAGGTGATATTCGTGGATGATGCCGCGCGGCTCGTCATTCGCGTTCAGCACGGGAAAGAAGGCCTGCTGCGGTGCGGTGCGGAACAGCTCGAAGATCGTGTCGAGCTTGGCGCTTTCCTGCACGGTCGGCAGATGCTCGACCTGCCGGCGGATGAGCACGCTGTCGGCCGAGGCCGTGCGCCGCTTGGTGTCGTCGGCCTGGGCGAGATGCGGATAGCTTGCCTTCAGATCCGCATGGCAGACGGTCGGCATCGCCAGGAAATAGCCCTGCAGGAGATCGCAGCCGAGATCGCGGCAGACATGGAACTCCGCCTCGGTCTCCACGCCTTCGGCAATGACGCGCGCCCCGAGCTTATGCGCCATCGTCACGACGTGGCGCACCAGCTGGCGGTTTCGCGGAAGGCTTTCGATCTGCGACACGAAATGCCGGTCGATCTTGACGTAGTCGACGGTCGCGCGGGAGAGGAGCTTCAGACCGGAGAAGCCGGTGCCGAAATCGTCGATCGCCAGCTTGAAGCCGTGTTCGCGCAACCGGTCGAGCAGTGTGTCGAACGCGGCGAAGGTCTCGTTGTCATGCCGTTCGGACAGCTCGAAGCAGAGACTGGAGGGCGGAATGCCGACCCGCTTCAGGTGCGCGTCGAGCCGGTTGAGGATCGCCTCGTCATGCGTGCCGATCAGCCGCGTATCGAAATTGATGAACAGCGTCCGCTGCGCAAAGCCGGGCAGGGCGGCGAAGGCGGCGAGCGCCCGGCTGATGACCATGTGCTCCAGCGCCAGAAGCTCGCCATTCTCGTGCGCCCGGTCGAGAAGGGCCGGCGGCGAGGCGAAGCCCAGCCGGTCGAACCCCCGCATCAGGGACTCGTAGCCGAAACACGTCCCCGTCGTCGCCTCGACGATCGGCTGCAAGGCGGTCTCGATCACGAGCTTGGACAGGGTGACGATCTGGTCACGGCCGAGATGACGGGGCGAAAACGTTTCGAGAAGGGCACTCACCGGCGGTCTCCAGAACGACAACTGTGGCGACCATCGCAGGCGAGACTGAACGTTTGGTTTGCGCAGAATGACAGTTTCATGAAGATGCCGCGCCGGGTTCCGCCCCGCGCACCCCGCGAGAAGCGGGAAGGGGCGCCGCCATCACGGCCCGGCGCAGGGGCCGGCGCGCGCGGTCCGCGTCTCCCCGACCTCGGCGGCATAGGCACGAAAGCCGAGAGCGTCGAGGTGGATGATGCGGTAGCAGGGATGACCGGCCGTCCAGAACGGATCGGGCGCGTCGATATCGGTGATGAACTTGTGGGAGCAGGCCTGTCCCGAACTATAGGCGATGCCGGTCGCGCTCGTACCGGACAGCGGCACGTGGATATGGCCGAAGACGATGTGGCGGATGCCGGCGGGATGGGCGGCGAGGAGCTGCAGCATCGAACCGTCGTCATGCATCTCGATGTTCTCGAAATGCGCGATGCCCGAGGGAACGGGCGGGTGGTGGACGAAGACGGTGACCGGCTTTTCGCCGGCGCCGGCGAGGGCGGTCTCCAGCCAGGACAGGCGCGGCGCATCGTAGATGCCGCCGATGACGCCCGGCGCGTGGCTGTCGAGAAAGAGCAGCCGGCCGAACGGCGTGTCCAGCGACGACTGGACGAAGCCGTTTTCGTCACGCGGCTGCTCCGGGAAGGCGGCGATGAAGGCCGGGCGCGCATCGTGATTGCCGAGCAGAAGGCGGATGTCGCAGGGCAGCGGCGCGAGGATGTCGCGCAGCAGCGCGTAGGCCTCCGGATCGCCATCGTTGCAGAGATCGCCGGTGACGACGACAAGATCGGCGTCCCCGTGCCTCTCCCGGATGTCGGCGATGGCCGCCCGCAGATGGGCCTCGGGATCGACGCCGTGGATGGTCGCGCCCGGCGGCAGGAGATGCGTGTCGGTCAGCTGGATGATCTTCATGGGGTCAGGCGCCTTGTCGGGATGGAACGCGGCTGCGGAGGCAAGCCTCCGCAGCCGCGGGCGGGTCGGCTCAGTTCATCAGGCCGTTGGTCTGGGCGACGATCTGGCTCAGGCCGTCTTCCGGCGTGATCTCGCCGCGCATGACGGTGCCGATGACGTCCCGCTGGGTGCGCCAGATCCGCACCGAGTCCCCGCCCGGATAACCGGCCCAGGGCAGCGAGCGATCGGCCTGCAGCGAGGCCGTCTTGACGTTCGGATGCTCGGCATAATACGGCGCCAGATAGTCCGGGCCGGTCGCGAGCCTGTTCGTCGGCAGGTAGCCGGTGATGCGCACGATGAGGTTCTGCGCCTCGGGGCCGGTGATCCATTTCAGGTACTTCCAGGCGGCATCCTGCCGGGCCTTGTCCTGCGTGAGGATGACGGCAGAGTTGCCGCCGGTGGGCACGCCGCCCTTTTCCGCATTGTCGAGCGGGAAGGTCGTGGTCTTCAGCTCGAACCGGTCGCCGACCAGCCCCTCGATCGTCTGCACATGGGCCGGCGTCGAGAAGATGAAGCCGGTGAGGCCGGCGCCGAACTGCTGACGCGACTGGTCCCAGTCGAGCAGCGTCTGGCCGCCCTCGGTGACGAAACGACGGGTAAGCTTCAGGGCGTTGAGACCGGTCTCGTTATCAAAGGCGACCGTCTTGGTGGCGGGATCCACCAGCTGTCCGCCCTGCTGGAAGATCAGCGACTGCCACAGCCAGTCGTCCGGCCAGCCATTGATGTCGTAGCCCATACCGGCGATCTTCGGATCGAGCGCGTGGATCCTGGCGGCAAGCGCGATGAGCGCCTCGAAAGTCTTCGGCATGTTGTCCGGATCGCCGCCGGCCTTGCGCACGAGATCGGCGTTCACATACAGGATCGGCGAGGAGGCGTTGACCGGCAGGCCGTACTGCTTGCCGTCCACCTGGCCGAGCGCCGCCATCTTCGGGCTGTAGTTCGTGTCGAGGAAGGCCGCGCCGCCTTCCGCCGCGATGAAGGGACCGAGATCCGTGATCTGGTTGCGCGGCGCCAGCGTGTGCACGAGTTCGCCGGTGAGGTTATAACCCGAGAAGTAGACGTCGGGCAGGTTGCCCGTGACCGCGGCGCGCAGCACCTGCTGCTGGCCTTCGTTGTAGCCGCTCGCGGGTGCCAGGAAGTTGATCTTGATCGTCGGATTGTTCTTCATGAAGGTATCTGCCAGCGGCTGATGGAATTTCGTGAAGCCGGGCAGGTTGTAGAGGACGTTCAGCGTGATCTCGTCGCTGGCCGAAGCCGTCGCGCTGAGACCGGCCATGGCAAGGCCGAAGACGAGGCCGCGGATGGCGGTGCGCCGGGTGAGGGTCATTGAGGTCTCCATAGGGACGTGGATGTTCGGGAGGGGTGGTTCGGGTGGCGTCACTTGACGCCGGTCATGGTGATGCCCGCGATGAAGTGCCGCCGGACGAGCAGGAAGCAGATCAGCATGGGCGCCGTGATGAGGGTGGCGCCGGCCATCAGCGCGCCGTAGTTGGCGCCCGTCTCGACATCCGAGAAGAACAGCATGCCGAGCGGCGGCGGCGCGAGAAGGGTGTCGGACACGACGATCATCGGCCAGTAGAGATCGTTCCAGTGCGCGACGAGCGAGAAGACCGTGAAGGCGGCAAGCGACGGCAGCGAGCCGCGCAGGACGAGCCGCCAGCAGATCTCCAGTTCCGAAAAGCCGTCGAGCCGCGCCGCCTCGATGATCTCGGTCGGATAGCTGCGGAAGGACTGGTGAAAGAGGAAGATGGCGAAGACCGAGAGGAAGAACGGCGCCATCATCGCGAAATAGGTGTTGAGCAGCTCGGCCCTGGCGAGACCGACGAACAGCGGCAGGGCCAGCGCCTGGATGGGCACGCAGAGCGCCGCGATGACCAGCGACAGGAGAAGCCGGCGGCCGGGAAAGCGCAGCTTGGCCAGCGCATAGGCGGCGGGCACCGCGGTCAGCACCTGCACCACGAGAATGCCGAGGCAGACGATCACGCCGTTCAGCATGAACCGGGCCATCGGCACCTGTCCGGCGGCGCGCGCATAGTTCTCCACCGCGTCGAACGACCTGGGGATCGGCCAGAGCGAGACGTCGAAGATCTCGGCCGGCGAGCGGATGGAGGTCAGCACCATCCAGTAGAAGGGGAGCAGCATGACGGCGGCGCCGAGCGCCAGAACCGCATGCGGAGCGAGTTTGCGCAGGACGGTCATCAATAATGCACCTTCCGGTCGAGATGCAGCGTCTGACCGATGGACAGCAGGAGCACGATGGCAAGGAAGATGAGGGTGAGCGCCGCGGCATAGCCGGTGTTCGAATATTCGAACCCTTCGAGATAGAGCGCAAAGAGCAGCGTTTCCGACCCGGACCGGCCTTTGGTCAGCACCGCCACGGTCTCGAACACCTTGAAGGCGGAGATCGAGGTGGTGACGATGACGAACATCGTCGTCGGCCCGAGCATCGGCCACGTCACAGTGAAGAAGCGGTCGAGCGGGCTCCTGGCTCCGTCGAGCCGCGCCGCCTCGTGGAGATCCTTCGGAATAGCGGTGAGGCCGGCGAGGAACAGGACCATGTTGAAGCCGAGCACCTGCCAGATGCCGATGAGCGCCATGGTCGGGATGAGCAGCGCCGGATCCGACAGGAAGCCGACCGGCGAAAAGCCGAGCCATGTGATGGCGGCGTTCACCGGCCCGAGCGACGGGTGCAGCAGAAACTGCCAGACGGTCGCCATCGCCACCAGCGTCGCCGTGACCGGCAGGAAATAGGCAACCTCCCAGAACGCCCGGCTGCGCCTCGTGCCGTGGACGAGGAGCGCGACGCCGAGGGCGAGAAACACGCCGAAGGGGATGACGAGGGCGGCATAGAGCACGGTGTTGGACAAGGCGCGCAGGAAGACCGGATCGTGGAGGGCCTTCGCGAAATTCTCCAGCCCGACGAAGCGGATCGACAGGGCGCCAAGCTGGTAATCCGTGACAGAGAAGACCGCGAGCAGCAGCATGGGCAGGATGTAGATCGCGAGCAGCAGGACGACGGCCGGGGCCGTGAACAGAAGCCCGTTGCGGATCATCCGGCGCTCGGTGCTGCCGGACGACGCGACGCCGGATGGGCGCGGCAGCGCCAGATCGGTGGACACGGCCGTCATGCCGGCACCCGCGCGCGCATGATGAGCGGCCGGCGCAGGTCGTCGGCACCGAAGAGATGCGCCCGCTCCGCACCGAAACCGAGATGGACGATGCCGTCGGACGTCACGCCCGGCCGCGCCGCCGCCGTCTGGCGCACGGTCAGGCGCACCGCGGGATCGGCCAGAAGCTGGCAGGTCATGTAGCAATCGGCGCCGTGGGTTTCGCTGCGCAGCACTGTTACGGCCAGCGTCTGTTGCAGGGCGGCGCCCTCGGCGGCAACGAACAGGTCTTCCGCGCGCAGGCCGAGCGTGGCCGGGCCGGCCTCACCGGTGCTGCGCAGGCCGAGCGCCTGCCCGCAGGCGGAAATCTCGCCCGCCGCATCGACATCGACGGGGAGAAGATTGATCGACGGCGCGCCGATGAAGCGGGCGACGGTCAGGGTAGCCGGCTGGCGATAGAGCTCGTCCGGCGTGCCCAGCTGCTCGATGCGCCCTTCCGACATCAGCGCGATGCGATCCGACATGGTCAGCGCCTCGATCTGGTCGTGCGTGACGTAGACGAAGGTCGCCCCGAGCCGGCGGTGCAGCGACACGAGCTCCTCGCGCATGTGGGCACGCAGCTTGGCATCGAGGTTGGAGAGCGGCTCGTCCATGAGGAAGGCTGCGGGCGAGCGCACCAGGGCGCGGGCGAGCGCCACCCGCTGGCGCTGGCCGCCGGAAAGCTGCGCGGGCTTGCGATCGAGAAGATGACCGATCTGCAGCAGTCCCGCCGCGCGCGCCACATCCTGCGTGATCGCGGTCCGGACCCCGGACGCCCCGAACAGGCGGCCGACCACCGGCAGGCGCGCGGGCATGGACAGGCGGCGCATGCGCAGCGGCGTGGCGATGTTGTCCCGCACGCTCATGTGCGGGTAGAGCGCGTAGGACTGGAACACCATGGCCAGATTGCGATCGCTCGGATCGACATCCGTCACCTCGGCCCCGCCGATGGCGACCGTGCCCCGATCCGGACGCTCAAGGCCCGCGATGATGCGCAGCAAGGTCGACTTGCCGCAACCCGACATGCCCACCAGCGACAGAAACTCGCCCGGCCGGATCGACAGATCGATACCCTTGAGGACGGCATCCGGCCCGAACCGTTTCTCGATAGTGCGAAGATCGATGGCTTGCGACGACATGATGCGCTCCTGTTCCGGGGCGCGTATGCCGCTTCGAGATGACAGGCGGACAACCGTTTGACGAAAGATCGATGACAGGCGGCGTGAGCGATCGACTTGGCCATCAAGAGTGTGTCGAGGGCTCCATCTCGCGCCG
This sequence comes from Rhizobium quercicola, assembly GCF_021168455.1. NCBI lineage: Bacteria > Pseudomonadati > Pseudomonadota > Alphaproteobacteria > Hyphomicrobiales > Rhizobiaceae > Rhizobium > Rhizobium quercicola. Next base: position 89,151 of record NZ_JAJOZR010000015.1, on the reverse strand, counting down.
GGCGATAGCGCTCACCTCGTTTCTGGTTCTGGCTCTCGCAAGGATAGAGCTGTGGGACCGCTGCCAGCCCTTGGTACAAAGCCCAACGTAAACCCGAAGAGCTTCCCGATCTTGTTGAGCGTATCGAAAGTCGGATTGCCCTTTCCAGTCTCGATTTCGGCGACTTGTCGCTTGGTCATCCCCGTGAGTTCAGCGAACTTTTCCTGCGTCAATCCGAGAGACTTTCGGATGTCGAGGACCGCATCTGGCAGACGTAGCTCCGCCGCGGCTGAACACTCGCGGAGTCGTTGACGCCGAGCCCGTATCTCCTCTCTGGTGAGCTGCCTCATTTTGGGCATGAAGAATTTCCCGTCGTCATAAATTCATGTCTACGGCTTGAGGCTTCCAGGACCCCCTCGCAGACAGGGATCAGGTTTGCCGCCGCTCGCTTAGAGACGTCATCGCGGATGCCGAACGCGTTCAGATTTCCCAGCGAAAGTATTTTCTCCGCAAAGCCACTGATTTCGTCTAACAATCCCTGCGCCTCGCAGGGATTGTCGGGAAAGACCGCCTGACATACCGTGAGCCAGTCGGGCGCTGTATCCCTATGAATTTCCCTCATGGCCGCCCAACGGGTCGAACGGGCGATTCCTTCCGCAGCAAGACGCATGGGTGCAAAGTCGAACAGAGGCGCTAGACGGACAGAGCCGTCTGGCCCTTTGGAAAGAGCTGTATTGCGGCCGTGGTTATCCGGGTTGCCGAACGCTCTGTTGGCTATGTCTCTCTTCATGTACTCAAGGATATCTGCGAAGGGCTCTTCAGAATTGCGACGGAGAACATCAATGTAGTCCTCGTGGCTTGCAAGGTGGCCAAACTCCGCCACCCCAAGTGCCGAGACCATGCTTTCCTGGCCAAAGCGCTGAACCACCCCGTCCTTTACCTGCCGGTCGAACCTTGGGATGATAAGGACGCCTTCTGCGTACACGGAAGGTTCGTGAACATGCAGACCAAGTTCCTGAGCCAGTTTCGAATAACCTGCCTCGCCCTCCAGTATCAGTCGGTCCTGTTCATCACGACTCCTGAGCAGCTTGACAATGACGTGCCTGACAGCTTCGTCGTCGTGGACAAAGGCATCCGGATAGTAGAGCCCGTCAGAGGCCAACGTCATTGATGCTTTTGGCCACTCTCCTTGAAGGCCGCTCGAACCTGATGCAATCATACCGAACCTGTCAACGACTTCGACGAAAAGGTCGGTTCTTTCAAGTATATCTCGCTCCGTGACGCCTACGCGACGCACGGCAGCAAGTCTCTGCTCCTCGGCCTCAGCCGCTTCTTTGATGCGAAGATTGCCAATCGGATTGCCACCCGCTCGCAGAAGCAACGGAAGGTCGGACGCTCGTGCATCGACCCCTATCCGCAGATGCTCGGCAAGCTTTCGCCGCGCATGGCCTTGCGGCATCAGATCCAACATGAATGGTGGCCATGTCTGGCGGTAATATCTTTCCAAGCTGACGGGATAGTTTATCGAGAGAGCTCTCGCGTCCTTAACAGGTTTCTCGGTGTGGAAGTCAGCTGCTGCCGTATCGACAAAGTAGTCGAGCTCGTACTCGACATCCGAATGCCCTTCATACCCAAGGCTTTGGTCCTTGATTCGCGCTACGGCAGATATATGCCACTCACCATGCCAGTAGGTTTCGAAGGTTAAAAACATCTAATAGTACCTTTTGCGGGTCTTATAGACGAAAAATCGGCCAAGAACAACCCCTTTAGGGGTGTAAAACGTAAATGCGCTTTTCGCTGTCTGCGTGAACGAGCGATGAGAATAACGCCAGGCTCGACCGAGCTGGTTCGATCGGACGGTATCGCGATGTCGCGTTGCCAAGGGAGGCTCGCCAAGAGATGTACTTGCAAACGACTGGCTGATTTCGGCTTGTGACGAAGCGACAGGACGTCGAAACTCAGGTCCGATCGATGTCTAAAGACTGTGCCGTGTCCGTCGTCATGCCATTGCCGAGCAAGACGTCGTTGTTTCTCCAGTCTGTGGTCATGGATCGGGGGTAAGCGAAACGCCTGTCTCTCCGTCGAAAAGATGCATCTGGTTCATATTGACGGACAGAACGATCTCTTCTCCCGCTTTAGCGCCCGCCTCGGGGTCGATGCTCGCGCAGAGGGGCGTGGCTCCCACGTCGAAGTAGATCATCGTCGAAGGACCAAGGGGCTCAACAAGGTCAATCCTGGCGCGCAGCGGGACATATCCCGGACGCTGCTGTTCGGCGCTCAAGGATTCAGGGCGTATCCCGAACGTAACAGGCCGGCCAATATCGTTTGCGTAGAAGACGGCGCGTTCCGGCGGGACAGGCAAATCTGTGCCATCTTCAAGCCGCACGACGAGCCGATCCGCGGTCTGGAGAAGCCGGGCTTGCAAAAAGTTCATCGATGGCGAGCCGATGAAGCCAGCAACGAAGCGGGTGGCGGGATGGTGGTAGAGATGTTGCGGCGGGCCGCATTGCTCGATCAGTCCGCCATTCATCACAACGACCCGGTCTGCCATCGTCATGGCCTCGATCTGGTCATGTGTCACATAAACAGTGGTCGTGGGCAGCACCTGATGCAAACGTTTGATCTCGGTCCGCATCTGCACGCGAAGTTTTGCATCCAGGTTTGATAGCGGCTCGTCGAACAGAAATACCTTCGGATTGCGCACAATCGCCCGGCCCATGGCGACGCGCTGGCGCTGCCCGCCGGACAGCTGGCCGGGGCGGCGGTCGAGAAGCTCCTCGATATGCAGCGTGCGGGCGGCGTCAAGGATCCGTGTCTCGATCTCGCTCTTCGGCAGTCGTTGCTGTTCGAGACAGAAGGCGATGTTCTCGCGCACGGACATATGCGGGTAAAGCGCGTAGTTCTGGAATACCATGGCAATGTCGCGTTTGCCCGGCCCCAGGCGATTGACCACCTGATCGCCGATGACGATGTCGCCGCCGGTGATGTGCTCAAGCCCGGCGATCATCCGGAGCGTCGTCGATTTGCCGCAACCGGACGGGCCGACGAAGACGACGAACTCCTTGTCCTCGATCTCCAGATCGATGCCGCGTACGGCCTCGTAAATGCCATAGGATTTGACGACATTTCGCAGTTCGAGCCGGGCCATCGTCTGTCTCCTACTTTTCGTTCAGCCACACAAGCATCGCGCCGGGGTCGCGATTTGCCCAGAGATGATAGGGGATCGCCTTGAAAGCGCGGGGAGTGAGCGCCGGTGGTGTCGTGCGGTAAAGCCCGTCCCAATCGCCCGTTTCGGCCTCCAGTGCCTCGCCCGTCAGCACGGCAGCGCCGCCCAGCAGGTCCGGATCATAGGCGACGTCGAGCCTTGCCTCCGCCGGCAGCCGCAACCGCTGCGGCTCGGTTCCGATATCGGTTTCCTCGACGCAATAGACCACGGGACCGCGCTTCAGTGCCACCCGTCCGGCATCCTCGCCGACCGCCGGATGCGCATAAAGGCGATCGACCGGCATATCGAAGGACAGACGCACCTCGTCGCCTTCGCACCACGTTCGCTGGATCGCCACATAGCCTTTTGTGACTTCCGTCTCCACATCGACGGCCTCACCATTGACCGTCACCCGTGCTGCCCCGCACCAGCCAGGGATGCGCAGATGCAGTGTGAAGGATGAGGGCGTCTCAAGCTTGAGCGCGAGCCGGATATCGCCGTCCCAAGGATAGCGGGTGTCCTGGGTGAGCCGCACGATGGTTTGCCCAAGCGTTATCTCCGCCGTGTTGGCCCCGTAGAGATGCACGGCAAGATCCGCATCCGTCGCGGAATAGACATATCCGCCGAGCGAGGTGATGAGGCGGGCGATGTTGGTCGGGCAGCAGGGGCAGTAATGCCACTTCCAGCGGCGGTTCTGGCCGTGGCTCTCCAACACGTTCTCGTAGAAATAATGCTCGCCGTCGCGCGAGATACCGGACAGCGCGCCGTTGAAGAGCACGGTTTCCAGCTTGTCGGTGTATTTTGCATCCAGATCGAGCTGCGCCATGCGGTGGCTCCAGAACCCGAGCGCAACGGCAGCGCAGGTTTCGGCATATGCTGTCTCGTTGGGCAGGTCGTATTCCCGCGTGAAGCCCTCGTTGGAGGCGGATGGACCAAGCCCGCCCGTGACGTAGAGCTGGCGGCCGGTGAGGTTGTCGAACAGCCGCTCGCAGGCTGCCTTCAGGGTCGGATCGTCGTTCTCATGCGCGAGATCGATCATGGCGGAGAAGAGATACATGGCGCGCACCGCATGGCCGACGACCTTTGTCTGCTCTCGTACCGGCATGTGTGCCTGACTGTAGGCGTAGGTCTGGTAGACGTAATCCTCCGGGTTCTCGTCGCGACGGCGGGCCTCCTCGTCGTAATAGGAGGGCATCTGGCCGCGCTCGTTGACGAAGTAGGTCGCAAGGGCCAGATGGCGCGGATCGCGCGTCACGCGGTAGAGCTTGACCAGCGCCAATTCGATTTCCTCATGGGCATCATAGCCGCGCAGCTTGCCGGGCTCCGGGCCGAACGTGTCGATGATTTGATCGACGGCGCGGATCATCACGTCGAGGAAGCGTCGCTTGCCGGTCGCTCCGAAATAGGCGACGGCTCCCTCGAGCAGATGCCCCATCGAATACATCTCGTGAAGATCGCGCAGGTTCGTCCAGCGTTTCTCCGGCTCACGGCGGATGAACCAGCTGTTGAGGTAGCCGTCGGCCATCTGCCCCTGTTCGAGTTTCTCGACGATCGCGTCGATCTTCGCCTCGATCTCGGCGTTCGGATGCGCTTTCAACGTGTAGCTTGCGGCCTCGATCCATTTGCCGAAATCGCTATCGAAGAAATGCTGCATCGACAGCCCGCTCGGCTGGATGCGGCGCACCAGCGGTAACGGCGGCTTGTCGAAGTCGAGGACCTCCAGAAATCCTTCCTCCTCCAACCGCATATGCTGGGTGGGGATGGTGACGTTGCGCACGGTGTTCGACCAGCTTTCCCAGAACCCGCCGGTGAAATCCACGCGGGCATGATCGACGGGGACAAACCGGCGGGGTGAGGTCAACGGCTGGACGCGCGGAGAGGCGGGCGTGGACGACATGGGAGAAGCCTTTTTGGAATGCACGATGCTTATTTTACGGCGCCGGCGGTGAGACCGCGCACGTAATAGCGTTGCAGGAGGAGGAACAGGATGATGCAAGGGACCATGGTGACGGTGACGCCGGCTTGCAGCGCACCCCAGTCGATGATGCCGTAGATGCCGGAGGAGACGTTGACCAGCATGATCGGCAGCGTGAACTTGTTCTGATCCGACAGGAAGATCAGCGCGGCGAGGAACTCGTTCCAGGAATTGAGAAAGGCGAACATGGCGATCGTCGCGACGCCGGGCAGGGCGATCGGCAGCATGATCCGCCTGAGAATCGTCCATTGCGACGCCCCGTCGATCCGTGCCGCCTCGATCAGCGCGCGCGGCACCGCATCGAAGGCATTGCGCATCATGAAGATCGAGAAGGGGAGCTGGAAGGTCACGTAGATTAGCACAAGGCCGAACAGATTGTTTTGAAGTTTGAGCACCTTGAGAATGAGGAAGAGCGGCGTGAGGATCGACTGGAACGGGATCATCATCGTCGCCATCACCACGATGAAAAGCGCGGACTGACCGGGAAAGCGGAACTTCGAGAAACCGTAGCCGGCGGGAACGGCGACGAGCACCGTCAGCACCACAGTTCCGAGCGCAATCATGACCGAGTTCCCGGCATAGACGGTCCAGCCGGCACCGACCGTATTCAGCCGCCTGTAGTTCTCCAGCGAGAAGGCCTTGGAAAACAGTGCGACGGGATGGGCCAGAGCCTCTGCGGCCGGCTTGAAAGAGTTGGCGAACGACCAGACGATCGGTAGCAGGAAGAACAGCGCAAAGACGATCGAGACGAGGATGAAGGCTGCAAAGCCGAGCCGTTCGCGGGCCGGCATCGGTGCGGAAGTGGGAAGGGTGCGGCTCATTAGCTTTCCTCCGGCCGCTGGCGCAGGAAGGCAAGCTGGATCGAGGATATTGCGACGAGGACGACGAGCAGGACGAAGGACATGGCCGAGCCGTAGCCGAGGCGATAGGAGGAGAAGGAGGCGAGGTAGATCGAGAACACCGCGGAGATGGTGCTGTTCGACGGGCCACCCTGTGTGATGATGAAGAACTGATCGAATGCGAGCATCGACGACGTCACGTTCAGCACCAGGGCCAGAAGAAGCGAATTGCGCATTAACGGCAGCGTGATCCGGCGAAAGCGGCTGAACACGCCGGCGCCGTCGATCTTGGCCGCTTCGGTCACGTCGGCGGGAATGGCCTGAAGGCCGGTGAGAAGGATGACCATGGTGAAGCCTGCCGTCTTCCAGACCACCATGAGGATGATGACGCCGAGCGCCGGCCAGAAGCTTTCAAGCGGCCGCGGCGCGCTGTCTACGAGGCCAAGGCCCCGCAACAAATGGGCAAAAACGCCATTGTCAGGATTGAGCAACCACATCCACAGCGTCGAGGCTGCGCCGAAGCCGATGACGACCGGCATGAAGTAGACCGTACGGAAAAAGCCGGCAAGCCTGAGCGGACGGTCCACCAGCAGTGCCAGGGGCAAGGCGATGACCATGATGGCGGCTGTGACGAGCACAGTATAGAGCAACGTGAAGCCGAGCGAATGCCAGAGCTGCATGTCCGCCAGCAGTTCTGCATAATTGCCGAGCCCAATGAACTTCCGGCGTCCGAGCAGCGGCCAGTTGTGAAGGCTCATCCAGAGCGCCATGACCAGCGGTACGACGAAAAGGCCGAGAATGAAGACGAGGCTCGGTGCCATGAAGGCGAGGCCGAGCCAGCCCTTCGGCTCAGGGTCGTTGCTCGCAGCCGTCACCGTCTGCGTCGGTCTGTGGGCCGTCGAAGCCAAGATTTCGCTCCTTGTTGATGATGGGACGGGGTTGACGATGGGACGGGCGGCAGGCACGACGTGATCGTTTCGGGTCGCATCCGCCCCTCATCCGCCTGCCGGCCCCTTCTCCCCGCTCGCGGGGCGAAGGGGCTCGGAGCGACCGTGTGCCACGTCCCCTCGCCCCGCACGCGGGGAGAGGGTTAGGGTGAGGGGCGGCCAAGACCGCAAACAGGATTGGTCATGACGATCCCGGACGGCGATCCGTAAAGCCCTTACGGGTTGGTTCGCTCAAGAACCTTGGTGAAAGCGTCCTGCGCCGTCTTGATCGAGCCGTCCACATCCTCGCCGAAGATCGCGCCCTGGATTAGATTAACGAAGGGTCCGGTGCGGCTGACGAAGAGTTCGTCCGAGGAGAAGGTATAGGGCGTGCGTGCCTTCGACAGGATGTCGTAGGAAACCAGATTGCGCTTGTCGAAGCTCGCATAGGCATCGCCTGCGAGATCGGTGCGCGAGGGCATGCCGGATTCCTTGGTGATGTAGACCTGCTGCTCCGGCGTCATGTAGAAATCGACGAAGTCGAGCAGGACCTTCTTCTTTTCCTCATCGATGCCCTTCATGACGGCCAGCGTATCGCCACCGGCAAAGCTGGAGGCGCCGCCCTTGGGGCCAGGGATCGGGGCGACGGCGAACTTGACGTCAGGATATTTGCTCGTCAGCAGGTTGACGATATAGGACCCGGTCATGAGAACGCCGACCTTGCCAGAGGCGAAGGCCTCGACCGCGTTGTTGCCGTTGCCAGAGCGGGAGGTGGGATGGATCGCGCCGGCCTTCCACATGTCGCGATAGGCCGCGATGGTCTCGCGCAGAGCCGGCGTATCCACCGTTGCCGTGCGGCCGTCTTCGCTCAGGATGTCGGCGCCGGCCGCCCAGAGATGCGGCAGGAAGTCGTAGATCAGCCAGCTGCCCGAATTGGCGACGAAGTAGAAGCCATAGGTCTCGTTGCCGAGCCCTGCGATCTTCTTCGCGTCCGTGGCAATCTCTTCGAGAGATGCCGGTGCCTTGTTCGGATCGAGCCCGGCCTTTTCGAAAAGATCGATATTGTAGGCGATGATCGAGGCATCAGGCAGGGCCGGTACGCCGTAAATCTTGTCCTCATAGGTCGCGAGGCGGATATGGGAGGGACTCATCGCGCTCGCGTAGGGGCGGCTTTTGACGAATTCGCTTATGTCTTCCAAGCCATCGGCTGCTGCAAATGTCGGCAGGTAGATCAGGTCCAGTACCGCACCATCCGGTGCTGCCCCGCCAGCAATGGCTGCGCCCAGCTTCGGCACCATCTGCTCGGCGGTGATCTGCGTCACGATGATCTTGTCGGAGTGGGAAGCGTTGTAATGATCGGCAAGACCCTGAAGAACGGCGCCTGATGAGGTACGAACCCACAAGGTAACATCGGTTGCATTCGCCAGGGTGGTGCTGGCAACAAGTGACAGCGCAGCAAGCGCCAATTTTATCTTTAGCATGGAGCGTTCCCTTTTTTCGTTGTCGCCAACTTTCCTCGACAGGCCGGACATTGACGTGACATGGACGGTAATCGAGAATATTTCTCTTGTCGACAGCGTGAACACAAAGCGAGCTGTGTGAAATGCTAAAACCTTTTATCACTTAGGATATTTCTTGATAGAACGTTTTATCAAGCGAGCGGTGAGGTTGAATGAATGAGCACGGGGCATCGAAAGAGAGCCACAATCCGCGATGTTGCGCTGGCCGCGGGCGTCAGCGTGTCCACGGCTTCAAATGCGCTGAACGGACAAGGCCGAACGAATTCTGAGACCCGGGACCGGGTAAAGCGCATCGCCGAGGAGATTGGATTCAGGCCAAATGCCCTTGCACGAGGATTGCTCAGCCGGCGCAGCCATTCGATTGGCGTCATCACCAATGACACCTACGGTCGATTGACACTGCCGATGACGGCCGGGGTGTCGGAAGCACTGGTCGATCATGGTGTGTCGGTTTTTCTGTGCGCCACCAACAACGATCCACGGCTGGCCCAGCTTCATCTTGAGGCTCTGCTGGATAAACAGGTCGACGGTATAATCTTCACGGCCACCAGGCTGGATCACACGCCTCATGTCGATCTTTCGAGCCTGCCGATGCCGGTCGTCTATGCGTTTGCCGAAGGGCCTGCAAACAGCGTATCTTTCGTTCCCGACGACAGCCAGGGCGCGCGTCTCGCTGTCGAGCATCTCATTTCTTTGGGATATCGACGAATCTTGCATATTACGGGGCCGGAGGATTTCGTTGCTGTGCGCCGTCGTGCGACAGCCTATCGTGGCTGCCTCGATGCCATGGGCGAAAAAAGCGAGGTGATGTTCGGAGCCTGGGGCGAGGAATGGGGGCACGAAGCGGTGCACCGGATCCTTTCGCGCCCGGAACCGCAACCAGACGCGATCTTCTGCGGGAGCGATGAGACCGCTCGAGGCGTCATAGACGCGTTAAGAGACCACGGCCTATCTGTGCCGAGCGATATTGCAGTTGTCGGTTTTGATAACTGGCATGTCGTCGCCGCCCAAACACGTCCCGCGCTGACCACGATCGATATGGGTTTGAAGGAACTAGGCCGCAAGGCAGGCTTGGCGATGCTGGACCTGACTCAAGGAAAACCCGTAGAGTTCGGGATCAAAGCCATAGGTTGCAGCCTTGTCATCCGAAAATCCTGCGGGGCCGTTTGAAGGATATAGAAATTTGCGTCCGATCTTGTTGGGTGGATTGAAGGAGAGAAAACGCCTTCCACCAATCTTCGGTGCTTTTACATGGAAGGTTAGGATACGGTGGCTGTGAACCTCTCGCGGACAAAAAAATGGTCGCGCTGTTCTGGGGCGCGTATGCCGCTTCGAGATGACAGGCGGACAACCGTTTGACGAAAGATCGATGACAGGCGGCGTGAGAATGCGCCGCACGACCGTCAAAGGCGGAGTGACCGCGCGAAGGTTCGTCGCTGCATGTCTAGTGGGGATGATCCGTGGACGGATAAAGCGTCGCCCCGACCTTTTGAGCCGCAGCCGCTAGGCGCTTATCCCTCGTCCATAAGCTGGATCGCCGGTCGAGAAGGGTTGACGTCAACAGATGGGCATCCGTGTAACCGATCCCCATACTGAAGATCGAAAAGCGATCGATGACCGTCATGACCTCCGCATGCGTCGCGATGACGGCTTCACGCTGAGCCGTCAGAAACGCGATGACCGCATCCCGTTCCCGCAGACTGCCGAGGGCCAGTTCTCCGACGACGAAGGGGTGGCACAGCAGCCGGTCATCTCGGATGATCCTGGCCAACGCCTCGTCGCCGTGTCGAAAGTGATCAATCCAGATCGAGCTGTCGACAAGGATCACCTGCCCACGTCGCTCCGGCGGCGCGGCGCCGCCTCGGCCTCGGGCATCGTGCCGCCAAGCGCAATCAGCCGCTTGCCGGATTCGACCCGGATCAGCGTCTCGAGCGCCTGGCGCACGAGAGCAGCTGTTTCCCGTGTGCCCGTCAGCGACTTGGCCCGTTCCATCAGGGTGTCATCGAGACTGATCGTCGATCGCATATGCAGCTCCCAAAGGTTGATGCGCTCACTAGCACCAATCGGTGCGAAAATCCATGCCTGATCGGGCCGGCCAGTGTTACCATGCGCATTGCGGGTCATCCCCTTCGCATCCATCGAGGCGAGGGGGCAGAAGCGAAGCTCCCGGGCTGGACGAGGGCTCCGGCGCTCGTCTCACGTATCCGCAAAGCCGAACGGTGCCGCCGTTCGGCGGAAGTCGTCGATGAGGATCTGGCGGCCGATCGGGGGTTCGGCGCGGGAGGTGCAGGTGGCGCGCTGGCAGAGGCGGCAGGCGATGCCGACGAGGGTCGGGGTGCGGTCGCTGTCGGGGCGGACATAGATCAGGCGATCGGCGTGCTGCGCATCGCAGACCAGCGCCACGGCGCGATCGACGCGCGTGACGCCATAGGCGCCGCCGCCGGCACTGACCGTGCGGGCAATCGAGAAGAAGCGTTGCCCGTCGGGAAACTCCAGCCATTGCGTGACGATCTCGCCCGGCATGCGGAAGACCTGGTGGACATTCCACAGCGGACAGCCGCCGCCCGAGGCGGAGAAGGGGAAATGCGCGCCATCCAGCCGCTTGGACACGTTGCCGGCGGCATCCAGCCGGATGAAGAAGAAGGGCACGCGCTCCTGTCCGGGCTTCTGCAGCGTCGTCAGCCGGTGCGCCGTCTGCTCGAAACTGGTGGTGAACTGGCGCGACAGGGCGGCGAGATCGTAGCGCCGGGTTTCCACCGCCTTGGCGAAGGCGCTGTAGGGCATCAGCAGTGCGGCCGCGACATAGCTCGCGAGCGACCGGCGCGCGAGACGGGCGCTCGTTTCCGTCGGGAAATGGCCCTCCTCGACGGCGTCCGTGATCTCCTTGCCGAATTCGAGATAAGCAAGCTGCTGGGCCAGCTGAAACTGTTGGCTCGCCATGTCCAGCGACTCGTCGAGCAGGATCTGCTTGTGGTGCAGGTCGTGCCGACGCAACGAGTCCGACATGATGGAGGAGGGGAGGCGGCGGATGCGAAGCCCGTGCCGCTCCAGCAGATACTGGGCGATGCCGCCCTTGTCCTTGACGGTGGCGGCCAGTCTCTCGGCCACGGTGTCGAGCGTGGGAAAACTGTTTCGCCGCGCGGCGAGGAAGCGGCGCGTGGCCGCCACCGGATCGACCGTCTCCAGCCTTTGCGCGCCCTGGTCGGGCAGGCGCTCGGCAAGGGCGAGCTGCTCCTCGCGATAGGCGGTGTAAAGCCGCAGCAGCGCCTCGCTGAAGCCCGGAAAGCCGTTCGCCACCTCCGAGATCTCGGTGGTGGAAAGGTCGATATCCGCGAAGATCGGGTCCTTCATCACCGTCTGCAACCGCGCGGCGTGATCGGCGCCGCCATCGCCGGCGAGATCCGCCATGTCGATCTTGTAGGATCGCGCCAGCCGCAGAAGCACCTCTGCCGTGACCGGCCGGTGATTGCGCTCCATCAGGGCGATGTAGGATGCCGAGATCTCGAGGTCGGCGGCCATGTCGGACTGGGTCAGGCCGAGATTGCGCCGCAGCCGTCTCAGGCGCGCGCCGACATAGACACCCTGCTTGTCCGACATGACACGTCTCCATCCTTACAACATTACAAGCAAAATTTGTAACGTTTGACAAGTGCACACCGAAGCCTCTGACGCAGTGGAAAAAGCCGGATTATCAAGGCTCCATCAAAACTGAGGAGTGTTCTGATGGCTTACAAGACCGACTACCGCAAGATCGAATACCTGATTTCCGCCAATGCGAGCTGGAGCGGCGTCACCGCCGAGGCCGTCAGCCGCATGCGGCTGCAGAACCGCTTCAAGACGGGTCTCGACATCGCGCGCTACACCGCCGACATCATGCGTCGCGACATGGCGGCCTACGATGCCGATCCGGCCAACTATACCCAGTCGCTCGGCTGCTGGCACGGCTTCATCGCCCAGCAGAAGATGATCTCGATCAAAAAGCACTTCGGCACCACGAAGGGCCGCTATCTCTACCTCTCCGGCTGGATGGTCGCGGCGCTGCGCTCCGAGTTCGGGCCGCTGCCCGACCAGTCCATGCACGAGAAGACCAGCGTTCCCGCGCTGATCGAGGAACTCTACACCTTCCTGCGTCAGGCCGATGCCCGCGAGCTCGGCATGCTGTTCCGCGATATCGATGCGGCTCGCGAGGCCGGCGACATCGCCCGCGAACGCCAGCTGCAGCAGGCGATCGAAAATTACCAGACGCATGTCGTCCCGGTTATCGCCGACATCGATGCCGGCTTCGGCAATGCCGAGGCGACCTATCTTCTGGCCAAGAAGATGATCGAGGCCGGGGCCTGCGCGCTGCAGATCGAGAATCAGGTTTCCGACGAGAAGCAGTGCGGCCATCAGGACGGCAAGGTCACGGTTCCCCACGAGGACTTCATCGCGAAGATCCGCGCCTGCCGCTATGCCTTCCTCGAACTGGGCATCGACAACGGCATCATCGTCGCCCGTACCGACTCGCTCGGTGCCGGCCTCACCAAGCAGATCGCCGTCAGCGCGTCCGCCGGCGATATCGGCGACCTCTACAATTCCTACCTAGATTGCGAGGAAGTTGCCGACATCAGCTCGCTCAACGGCGATGTCATCATCAACCGCGGCGGCAAGCTGATGCGCCCGAAGCGCCTGCCGTCCAACCTCTACCAGTTCCGCGAAGGCACCGGTGCGGATCGCTGCGTTCTCGATTGCATCACCTCGCTCCAGAACGGCGCCGACCTGTTGTGGATCGAAACGGAAAAGCCGCATATCGAGCAGATCGCCGGCATGGTCGATCGCGTTCGCGAGGTCATTCCGAATGCGAAGCTGGTCTACAACAACTCGCCTTCGTTCAACTGGACGCTGAACTTCCGCCAGCAGGTCTTCGACGCCTGGGTCAAGGAGGGCAAGGACGTCTCGGCCTATGATCGCGCCCGGCTGATGAGCGTCGATTACGACACGACGCCGCTCGGACAGGAGGCGGATGAGCGGATCCGGACGTTCCAGCGCGATGCCGCACAGCGCGCCGGGATCTTCCACCACCTGATCACGCTGCCGACCTACCACACGGCGGCCCTGTCGACAGACAATCTGGCGAAGGAGTATTTCGGCGATGCCGGCATGCTCGGCTACGTCAAGGGCGTCCAGCGCAAGGAGATCCGGGAGAGCATCGCCTGCGTCAAGCACCAGAACATGGCCGGCTCCGACCTTGGCGACGACCACAAGGAATATTTCGCCGGCGAGGCGGCCCTGAAGGCCGGCGGTTCGCACAACACGATGAACCAGTTCGCGGCCTGAGGCGGTCGAGGGGGCGGCCCCTCGGGGTCGCGGGCAACCGCGTCCTCGAGGCGTTCGCGAAAACAGAGCGAGGTACGCAAAAGCGCGGGGTGAGAGCCCCGCGCTTTTGCGTTTTCCGTGATGCGGCGGTCGAATGGCGACGATCACGCGAACCCTCTGACAATGTAGAATTTCTAATCTTTTCTCCGATTATTCTAAATGGAGCTAATTTCTCTTCCCTCGTAATGTCATGTCAGAAGCCGCTTCGGGAGGCGGCTGAGAGGGGGGCGGACAGAGGACCGCGCTCTTCGGGAGGAGACGAAACACGCAATCGACGCCGTTTCCACGGGCGGGCAGCCATGCCCGAACCCGGGACCGATGTCCTTTGCCGATCCTGTCTCCGGCCGGTCTCTCTTCACCTGCGTTGTCCCCAGCCGAGGATCTTGAAATGAATCTCTATTCACTGCTTCAACTTCGTGCCGACAAGGGCCGTCCGGTCCGCGTCGGGCTGATCGGCGCCGGCAAGTTCGGGTCGATGGTCATGGCGCAGGTGCAGCGCATCCAGGGCCTGCACCTCGTCGGCGTCGTCGATCTCGACGTCGGCAAGGCCAAGGACTCCATGGCCCGCGTCGGCTGGCCGAAGGAGCGCTATGCCGCCACCAGCTGCGGCGATGCGATCAAGACCGGCACGACCTTCGTCACCGACGACGCCAAGGCGCTCTACGAATGCGGCGAGATCGAGTGCATCATCGAGGCGACCGGCCATCCGATCGCCGGGACGCGCCATGCGCTTGGCGCCATCGAGCACAACAAGCACGTCGTCATGGTCAATGTGGAAGCCGACGTCATGGTCGGGCCGATCCTCGCCGAAAAGGCGCGGGCCAAGGGGCTGATCTATTCCATGGCCTATGGCGACCAGCCGGCACTGATCTGCGAGCTCGTCGACTGGGCCCGCGCCACCGGTTTCGAGGTGACGTCGGCCGGCAAGGGCATGAACTTCGAGCCGCGCTACCGCTACTCGACGCCGGATACGGTCTGGGGCCTCTTCGGCTGGACCGAGGAACAGGTCGCCGCCGACAATCTCAATCCCAAGCTCTACAACTCGTTTACCGACGGCACCAAGGCGGCGATCGAGATGGCGGCGGTCGCCAACGGCACCGGTCTCGATTGCCCGGATGACGGCCTGGCCTTTCCCCCGGCCGGCCTGCACGATCTCGCGCGCGTCTTCCGCCCCACCTCCGACGGCGGCCGCATGGCGCGCGCGGGCCTCGTCGATATTGCCGCCAGCCAGGAGCCGGACGGCCGCGAGGTGTTCAACAACATCCGCTACGGCGTGTTCGTCACCTTCAAGGCGCACAATGAATATGCCCGCGCCTGCTTCAAGCAATACGGCCTTCTGACCGATCCGTCCGGCTGGTACGCCTCGATGTGGCGTCCGTTCCACATCATCGGCCTGGAAACCTCGGTCAGCGTTCTCTCCGCCGTGCTGCGCAACGAGCCGACCGGTTGCTCCAAGGAATTCCGCGGCGATGCGGTGGCGACCGCGAAGAAGGACATGCAGCCGGGCGAGATGCTGGACGGCGAGGGCGGCTATGCCGTCTGGGCCAATGCGATCCCGGCCGCCCGCAGCCTCGACCTCAAGGCCCTGCCGATCGGCCTTGCACACAATGTCAAGCTGAAGCGCCCGATCAAGAAGGACCAGATCGTGTCCTTCGACGATGTCGAGATCGTCAACGACCTCGATGTCGTGCGCCTGCGCCAGGAGATGGAACAGAGCTTCCATCCCTCCAAGCTCGCCGCCGAGTGAGGGCCGGAGATGTCCGCGAACGCTTTCGTCGTCATCGCCGAATTCCAGGTGAAGGCCGGCCAGCTCGACGCGTTTCTGACCGCTGCGCAGGACGATGCGCAGCACTCGGTGACGGACGAGCCCGGCTGCCGGCAGTTCGACGTGATCTGCCCGGAGGCTGCCGGCGACACCGTGGTCTTCTACGAGGTCTATGACGACCGGGCCGCTTTCGACGCGCATCTGGAAACGCCGCATCTGGAGCGCTTCCGCAAGGCCTTTCCCCCGCTTATCGTCGAGGAGCGGCCCGTCCGCTTCGCGACGCGGCAACATCCCTAGGGGGAAGGATTTGAACGACATGACGGAAATGCGCGCCACCATCCGGACTATCGCGGTGATCGGCACCGGCATCATGGGCGGTCCCATGGCCGGCCGGCTGGCGGAAGCGGGCTATGCGGTCACCGCATGGAACCGCTCGCCGGACAAGGCCCACGGCCTGAAGGCGCGTGGCGTCGAGACGGCCGCCACCGCGCAGGACGCTGTCCGGCATGCGGATGTGGTGCTCTGCATGCTCAGCTCCGGCCCGGTCTGCGAGGCGGTGCTGAACGGCGAGGGTGGCGAGGGCGGCGTGATCGCCGCCATGCGTCCGGGCTCGGTCCTCCTCGTCATGAGCTCCATTCCGGTGGAGACGGCGGTGGCCTTGTCGCAGGCCGCGGCACGACGCGGCCTCGATTGTCTCGACGCCCCGGTTTCGGGCGGCGAAAAGGGCGCCAGGGACGGCACGCTCGCGATCATGGCCGGCGGGCCGGCCGACGTTGTCGGGCATCTCGCACCGGTCTTCGCCCCGCTCGGCCGTGTGACCCATGTGGGGCCGGCCGGCAGCGGCGCGCTGACGAAGCTCGCCAATCAGCTGATCGTGGCCTCCACGATCTGCGCCGTGGCGGAAGCACTGACGCTTGCCGAGCGCGGCGGTGCCGATCCGGCCAAGGTCCGCGAGGCGCTCCTGGGGGGCTTTGCGGATTCCACCGTCTTCAAACAGCACGGCCTGCGCATGGTGGAGCGCGATTTCAAGCCCGGCGGACCGGCGAAGTATCAGGTGAAGGATACCTCGACGGCCCTCGGCTTTGCCCGGCATCACGGCCTCAGACTGCCGATCAGCGAGGAGGTTGATCGTCTGTTCCAAGCTATGGTGGATCATGGCGACGGCGATCTTGATCACAGCGCCGTCATCCTCGAACTTCAACGCATGAATGCGCGCGGGGACAGTCCCGCGTAGAACCGATCCAACGTTATCTGGGAGGAATGAAATGAGACACTTTACGCTTCGCAGCCTGATGGCCGCCGCAACCCTGCTGACCGCAACCCTTGCGCAGGCGGAGACGCTGACCCTGTCGACGCCCGATCCGGATACGTCCGAGATCACGCTTGCCGCCAAGAAATTCGCCGAGATCGTTTCCGCCAAGAGCAATGGCGAGCTGACGATCAAGGTCTTTCCGAACGGCACGCTCTATGGCGGCGATCCCGCGGCGGGCGTCAAGCAGCTGGCCGGCGGCTCGCTCGACATGCTGCTGAACTCGACCTCGCTCTATGCGACCTTCAATCCGAAGTTCACGGCGATCGCCATTCCCTACCAGTTCCGCGACATCGACCAGCTGCGCGCCTATCTCGACAGCGAGAACGGCCAGGAACTGGAGGCCGACCTCGGCAAGATCGGCATCAAGGGCGTCGATCTCTGGTCGCGTCCGCTGCGCCAGATCACCAATTCGAAGCTGCCGATCACCACGCCGGCCGATCTGAAGGGCCTGAAGCTGCGCGTGCCGAACAATCCGCTCTGGGTCGAGTTCTTCGGCGCGATGGGGGCTGCCCCGACGCCGATGGCCTTTGCCGAGGTCTACAACGCGCTGCAGCTGAAGGTGGTCGACGGGCAGGAAAACCCGATCAACGTGCCGGTGAGCGCCAAGCTCTACGAAGTGCAGACCTATGCGACGATCAGCAACCACATCGCCGATGCCTGGGTGCTGGGCATGAACCCGGCCCGCTACGAGGGCCTGAGCGACGCCTTCAAGACGGCGCTGACGGACGCCGCCAGGGAGACGGAAGCCTGGAAGGCTTCGAACGACGCGTCCGACATCGAGAAATCCATCGCGACGCTGAAGGCCAACGGCATGCAGGTCAACGAGCTGACAGAAGCGCAGCGCAAGGCCTTCGTCGATGTGGCCGCCGGCCTCGAGGACAAGTTCGCGGCCCTCGTCAAGGACAAGGCCTTCTTCGACCGCACGCGCGCCTTCGTCACCACGAACTGAGGTCATGACGGCACCATGCCGCAATGGCATGGTGCCGGTCCCATTTCGTTGCACCGCACTCCATCCGGAAGGGCTTTCGCATGCGCGCTCCCCTTAGTTCGTTGCTGGGTACAGTCGTTCGCCTCGTCGCCGATGTCGCGGCCGGTATCGCCTGTGCCGGCATTCTCGTCGTCGTCCTGCTGCAGGTCATCGGTCGGCTTGCGGGCCACCCGCTCCCCTGGACGGAGGAGGCGACGCGCTTCCTGTTCATCTGGATGGTGTTCCTCGGGCTTGCGGCCGGTTTCCGCACGGTGGAAAGCGCCCGCGTCGTCGTCTTCCTCGTCATGGGCCGGCGCTTCTTCCAGAGGCTGGCCGTGCCGATCTATGTCGGCTCCTCCGTTTTCTTCTTCGGCCTCATGGGCTGGACGGGCTTCACGCTGATGCGCCAGCAGATCATGATGAACGAGACCGCGGCGACCGTGCCGATCCCCATGTGGCTGATCGGCATGGTGATGCCGGTGTCGGCCGTGATCGCGATCCTCGCCATTTTCGACTCGCTGCGAAACCGGCGCGAGCTCATCGCCCTTCCCGAACTCGGACTTCCGGCCGGCGAAATCGCCCATGCCGACGTGTCCATCTCGTCAGGATATTGAAGCCATGTCGGTCTTTCTTCTCGTCGCCTTCTTCGGCCTGAGCATGCTCGGCATTCCGCTCGCGGTGGCGCTGGCGCTCGCCAGCGTCGCCACGCTGACGCTCTTCACCTCCATGCCGCTCGATCTCCTGTCGCAGACGATGTTCTCCTCGATGAACTCGTTCCTGCTTGTGGCCGTGCCCCTATTCATTCTGGTGGGCACCGTGATGGAGCGCGGCCGGGTGGCCGAGCGCATCTTCGATTTCGCCGAAGCCATGGTCGGCTGGCTGCCGGGCGGCCTCGGCCATGTCAACGTCATCTCGTCGGTCATCTTCTCCGGCGTCTCCGGCTCCTCGGTCGCCGATATCGCCTCCGTCGGCGCCATCGAGATCAAGGCGATGGAACGCCACGGCTTTCCCAAGGGCTATGCGGTCGGCATGACGCTCTGCACGGCGACGCTGTCCTCGATCATCCCGCCCTCCATCCTCGTCGTCATCGCCGGCTCGATCGCCAATGTCTCGATCGGCACGCTTCTGGTGGCAGGGCTGGTGCCCGGCCTGTTCATCGCCTTCGCCTTCATGGTGTTCAACCATTTCTACTCGGTCTATTACGGCTACAATCCGCCATCGCCGTTCAACCTGCGCATGGTCGTGGTGACCGGCATCGGCGCGATCCTGCCCATGCTGACGCCGCTCATTCTCATCATCGGCATCGCCAGCGGCCTGTTCACGCCGACGGAAGCCGCCGCCATCGCCGTCGTCTATGTCGGTGTGCTCGGCGTCCTCGTCTATCGCACCCTGCCGGTGCGCGAGCTGCCGGAAATCCTCATCTCCACCGCGCGCATCTCCGGCACCATCCTCTTCATCGCCGCAACGTCGCAGATCGCCGCCTGGGTCTTCACCTATGACGGGCTGCCGGACAAGGTGGCCGAACTGCTGCAGGCGATGAACCTCGGACCCCTGTCCGGCATGCTCGTCATCTTCGTCTTCCTCCTGATCATCGGCATCTTCATGGAGGCGATCCCGGCCATGTTCATCCTCATTCCCGTGCTGATGCCGCCGGTGCAGGCGATCGGCATCGACCCGATCCACTTCCTCATCGTCACCGTGATGACGCTGACGCTCGGCCTCGTCACCCCTCCGGTCGGCGTCTGCCTGTTTGCCGCGGCGCAGGTCGCCAATATGAAGGTGGAGGATGTGATCCGGGGATCGCTGGCGCCGATGGCGGTGCTGACGCTCGCGATCTTCGCGCTCGTCCTCTTCCCCGTCCTGACCCTCGGCCCCATCCGCCTGCTCGGCATGTACTGAGATGACGGCGTCTTCTTCTCCCTCCGGCTTCGTCGTCGTCATGGGGACGGCGGGCACGGGCAAGTCCGAGATCGCACGGCGGATCGCCGGCCGGATCGGCTGCCGCTTCGTGGAGGCCGACGAGCTGCATGCACCCGAAGCCGTCGCGCAGATGCGTGACGGCTTCGGGCTCACCGACGAGCAGCGCAGGCCCTGGCTCGACGCCGTCTGCGACCGGGCGCTCGCGCAGGACGACCGGCCGGTGATCATCGCCTGCTCGGCGCTGAAACGGAGCTATCGCGACCTTCTGCGGGCGCGGCTCGGCAGTGCGCGCTTCGTCTCCCTGGAGGGAACCGCCGCGCTGATCCTCGAGCGGCTGCAGGCCCGTCGCGATCACTTCGCCACCGCCTCGCTGCTGGCAAGCCAGCTTGCGACGCTGGAAACGCCGCAGCCCGACGAGGATGCCCTGCGACTGGACATCGCCTCCTCGCCGGAGACGCTGACCGACCTCTCCTGCGCGTGGCTGTTCGATGGGGCCGTGTCAGCCCGGCATCGCGCCTGAGGGGTAGGCGGCCTGCCAGAGGTCGCGTTCGGTGCGCAGCCAGTCGAGGAACAGGCGCACCTTCTTCTGCCGCAGATGGTCGCGCGGGCAGACGATCCACTGGGTGGAGATGCGCACCTCCGGCGGCGCGACGACCGGGCAGACGAGGCGGCCGCGCCGCAGTTCCTCGTCCATCATCAGCGTGCTTTCCAGCGCGATCCCCATGCCGCGAACGGCGGCATCGATGGCCATGTGGCTGCGGTCGAACAGCACGCGCCGCCAGCGCTCCTCCGTTGCCACGCCCGCAAGCGGAAACCAGCTGTTCCACTGCGCCTGCGACTTCACCGAGTGGATCAGCCGATGGGCCGGAACCTCCTCGGCCCGCAGGCTGTGTGCGGCGGCGTAGTCGGGCGAGCACACGGGATAGAACTGCTCCTCGGCGATGCTCTCGACATAAAGGCCCGGCCATCGCCCGTCGCCGTGACGCAGCTCGATATCGACCAGCTCCTGATTGAAGTCCGTCGGTTCGTTCGTGCCGTCGAGGCGCAGTTCCAGATCCGGATGACGATCGAGAAAGTGCCCGAGCCGCGGTAACAGCCATTTGTTGGACAGCGTCGGCGTCGCGCGCACCGTGAGCGTGGTCACCGAGCGGAAGCCGCGCAGGGTCGCGGTCGCCTGCTCGATGCTCTCCATCTGCCCCGATATCATCGAGAAATAACGCTCACCGGCCTCCGTCAGCGCGATGCCGCGCCCGGCCTTCGTCATGAGCGCCACGCCGAGCTGGACTTCGAGAACCTGGATCTGCTGGCTGACGGCCGAAGGCGTCACGCTCAGCTCCTCGGCCGCCCGCGCAATGCTGCCGGCGCGTGCGGCGGCGTGGAAGACCAGTATGGCTTTGATGGGAAGCTGCATCGCGGGTTCCGGGTTGACGCGCGAACCTAAAGCATTTCCCGCCGGAGCGAAATCGCTTCGCCGTCGGACAATCCGGCAGAAACAACCGGATAGACCAGGATCGGCGCGCGCATTGCGACCTGTGATCGTCTCTCCCGCCGCACACAGGCGAAACCGGGCGCCCTTCGGCGTCGACGGCCACCGCACGGGTGCACGGCAGCCATGCGAAAACCAGCCTACCGGTCCTTCGCCGCGTCCCGTACATTGCGGTCAGGATTTAGCAGGACAAAGACCATGAAGACGGAAGCTCCCCGGAACCGCATCGCATTCGGCCAGAAGATCTGGGACGCCATCGTCCTCACGCGCTCGCACGAAACGCGCCGCATCCTCAACAATCACGGCTACAAGGGCTGATCACGTCGGGGAGGGCCTAGTTCTCCCGGATTTGACGTCGGCAGCAGCGTGAGCTGCCACCCCGCGGCGCTCGCCTGTTCGATGCGCCAGGGCATCCACGCCCGTTCTCCGCAGCGTGAGGCTATCGGCATGAGGGCCTCTGTCAGGCTCAGGCCTACAGACTATGAAACTTACCTACACACCCCTGTTTGCCGCACCACGGGGATCGTCGATCACCGTTGAGGCCGGGCTTTCGTCGGGTGCCACGCCTTTTTTAGGGGCGTCCGCGGGCGCTTCGGTTCGTACGCGTGTCTTCTGCGGGTCGAAATGCGGGAAGGGGACGATGGTTGCCGGGATGCGTTTCTGGTGGCCGTCGAGCTTGCCGATCTCCACTTTCGTGCCGATCTCGGCAAAGGCGATGTCGAGGCGGGCGAGTGCGATGCTGCGCCCGAGGATCGGCGATTTGACGGCGCTGGTGACGACGCCCACCTGTGCCCGCCCGACATGCACGCCGTCGCCATGGCCGATCGGCTCGTTGCCGGCAATGTCGAGGCCGACCATGCGGCGATGGGGGTGGTCGCGGCGGCGCGCGATGGCGGCGTCGCCCACATAGGCGTCCGGCTTGTCCTTGGGAATGGTGAAGCCGATGCCGGCCTCGAACGGGTCCGTCTGGTCGGAGAAATCATAGCCGGCAAAGACCAGACCCGCCTCGATGCGCACCATGTCGAGCGCGGCCAGGCCCATGGGCGTCAGCCCTTCCGGCGCGCCTGCCGCCATGACGGCATCCCAGACGATCACGGCATCCTGCGGATGGCACCAGACCTCGTAGCCGAGTTCGCCGGTATAGCCGGTGCGGGACACGAGGACCGGCCGGTCGGCAATCCGGCCGATGGCGAAGCGAAACCATTTCAGCTCGGCAAGCGTCGGCTGATGCGGCGGCGTCACCATGACCGTTGCGAGGATGTTGCGCGCGCGCGGCCCCTGAACGGCGATATTGTGCAGCTGGTCGCTGGAATTGCGCACGAAGGCCTTCAGGCCATGCTTGTCGGCGAGGTCCCGCAGCCAGGCGCCGGAAAAGTCGTCGCCGCAGACGAAGCGGAAATTGTGCGGGCCCAGCCGGAAGATCGTGCCGTCGTCGATCATGCCGCCCGTCTCGTAGGTCAGCGGCGTATAGACGATCTGCCCGACGGCGAGCTTCTTCACGTTGCGCGGTACGGCGCGCTGCAGCAGGTCTTCGGCATCCGGGCCGGTGATCTCGAACTTGCGCAGCGCGGAGAGGTCGATGATGACGGCGCGCTCGCGGCAGGCCCAGTATTCCGCGATCGGGCCGGCATCGGTGTAGCAACTGGCCAGCCAGAAGCCGCGATAGTCCTCGAAGGTGCGCGTCAGCGCGGAGGTCCGCGGGTGGAAGCCCGTTTCGCGGCTCATGCGGGGTTCGGCATCGGGTGTCATGCGGTGGGCGCTTCCCTTTTCAAACGGACTGTCGGCATCGTAGACGCGGACATGGATATCGGTCGGCACCCATCCATTGGCCGGGTCGATGTCGTCGGCGCAGGAGGACGCGGCGCAGACGAGGTCGGTCAGCGCCCGCAGGAGAACATAGTCGCCCGGCCGCGACCAGGGCTCGTCCATGGAGATCCGGTCCTGCGCATCCACGAACGTATTGTAGAAGAAATTGATGGCCGGCCAGCCCTTGCGCTCCGCGATGCCGAAAGGGGCGAGAACCCGGTTGAAGTTCTCCGTGCAGTTGGAATGGCCGGGATAGCCCATGTCCTCGTAATATTTGGCGGTGCAGGCGAGCAGGAACGTGTCGTGCCGGCCGACCGTATCCTGCACCACCTCCACCAGAGGCCGCATGCGCGCATCGAAATATTTGGAATGCAGGCCGGGGCCCGAAAAGCTCGAGCCCATCAGGGTGCGCGTGGTCGTGGGGTCGATGCCGAACTCGGCACCCTGCGCCAGATCGCCCGCATCGAAGGCGAGGAAATCCGAGCACTGGCGGCCGTCGACATCGATGATCTGGATATATTGCCCCGCCTTCACCCGGAAGGCCGAGGCGGTCGCCGCCGCGATGCGCACCTCCGCCACGACCCGGGGGGCGAGCGGCGGCGGGATCTCGCCGGCACGCTCCACGATCGGCAGGATCTCGACCAGAATGTCCGTCGGCGTGTCCTGCGCATCGGGTGCCATGGGCCGGCCGGGGGCGGCGACAAGGCAGAAGAGGTCGGCGCGCGCTTCCAGCGTCACGGCGGCGCCGGCCGGCGTTTCCGCGTCGAACAGGGTGGCTGATATCGGGGGGTCCTGCCGCGGCATATCGAGGATCTGCGCGACGGCCGGGGGGATCCGGTAGGCGGACGGGGACGGGGACAGGGCCGGGCCCGGCGACAGGGTGGCGGCAAGGCCCTGCAGGCTGCCCGGCGGGCCGAAGCCGTGGATCTCGACCGGCTGCGCGCCCTCCAGATTGCGCAGCGTCACGCGGTCGCCGGGGCGCAGGGCCAACAGGCGCGCCTCGCCGCCGCGCAGGATGGCGGAAGTCGGCCGGAGCGCCGGCACGGGCGTGCCGGTTTGCGCCATGTCGCTCGTCCAGATCCGTGTCATGTCGTCTCCCTGTTCCGCCCGGTTCTTCGGCTTTATTCCGCCGCTTCCTGCACGCCCAGAAAGGCTTCGAGCGAATCGTCCAGCGCCTCCATCCAGGGCGTGTGGTGCACCGGCGCCATGTCGCCGGTGAGAACGGACGGATAGGACTTGTTGCGATAGGTCAGAATGCCCTCGACCTTGTGATGCTCCCATTCCTTGAAAAGCTCGGCGACCTTTTCCACGTCGAAATCGGGATAGTCGGTGGCCGACAGCAGGTCGCGGACGTAATCCGTCTGGTAGTCGATGGCCTCGAACGGGTTGGTCAGAGCCTCCTCGCGGGCGCGCCAGTCCTTGATGTCGGCCTCCTGCGCGGCGGCGTGCGGAAGCGCGATCCGGCCGAGGATCACGTCGCGGGCAAACCAGGCCTGCGCGTCGAACATGTTGAACGTATAATACTGGTCCTGCATGCCGATGTAAAAGAGATGCGGGTTCCGCTCCCAGACGACCCCCTTGTAGAGCCCGAGCGGGTAGAGCCGGTTGTTGGTCTTCAGCCGCAGATCGTCGGGCAGGAAGGGGAAGGAATGCTGGTAGCCGGTGCAGAGCACGACCGCATCGACCGTCTTGCTCGTGCCGTCGATGAAATAGGCGGTCTTGCCGACGAAGCGGGCGATCAGCGGCTTTTCCTCGAACGTGTCGGGCCAGTCGAAGCCCATCGGCCTGGTGCGATAGCTGAAGGTGACCGAGGCCGCACCATATTTGTGGCACTGGGTACCGATGTCCTCGGCCGAGTAGGAGGAGCCGACGAGCAGCACGTTCTTGCCGGCGAATTCGTCGGCGGCGCGGAAGTCGTGAGCATGCATCACGCGGCCGAGAAACCCCTCGATGCCGGGGAAGGCGGGCATGTTCGGCACGGAGAAGTGGCCATTGGCGACGACCACGTCATCGAATGCCTCGGTATAGTGCTCGTCCTTCTGCAGATCCTTGACGGTGACCGAGAAGCTCTGCGTTTCCTCAGACCAGACGACGTTGCGCACCGGCGTCAGGAACCGGATATAGGCGCGCACGCCGCTCTTCTCGACGCGGCCGGCGATATAGTGGTGCAGCACGGCGCGCGGCGGGTAGGACGGAATGACCCGGCCGAAATGCTCCTTGAAGGAGTAATCGGCAAATTCCAGGCATTCCTTGGGACCGTTCGACCAGAGATAGCGGTACATGGAGCCGTGGACGGGTTCGCCGAACTCGTCGAGACCGGTGCGCCAGGTGTAGTTCCAGAGACCGCCCCAGTTGCTCTGCTTCTCGAAGCAGACGACCTCCGGCACGTCGATGCCGGCGCGCCTGGCCGTCTCGAAAGCTCTGAGGACGGCCAGTCCGCTCGGACCGGCACCGATGACGGCAACGCGTTTCTTCATGTTCGATCTCCATCCTGACGGGAAACCGGCGGCACGCGGGCTCGCGGCGCGCCGGCGGTGTCTTTGTTTCAGCCCTTGGCGGTGCGCTTCAGCTTTTTCGGGTCGTCGAAGGGCAGGGCGTGGGCGGCGGCGGCGATCGGGCCGCTCGCATTCATCACCTGAAGCGACGTGCCGGGCACCGCGCACGCCACCGCGAGCCGGGCGATCGCCATCGATGCCCCTGACATCGGCGAGACCATGCCGCAGGTGGCAACGCCGACCTGCCGGCCGTCCTGCATCACCGGCGCGCCCTCGTCGGCCGGCACCGCGCCGTCCAGACGCAGGCCGAAGATCCGGAAACGCT
The DNA here is from genome assembly GCF_021168455.1 of Rhizobium quercicola. NCBI lineage: Bacteria > Pseudomonadati > Pseudomonadota > Alphaproteobacteria > Hyphomicrobiales > Rhizobiaceae > Rhizobium > Rhizobium quercicola. Next base: position 63,276 of record NZ_JAJOZR010000015.1, on the reverse strand, counting down.
CGCGCCCCTTGAGGCGGGCATGCTCCTCGGCGCCGCGAAAGCCCGTCTTGCCGGGACTGACGGTGAAGTCGAGGCCGAGCTCCCAGAGCGTGTCGCCCGGCCCCTCGTCGGCAAAGGGATATTTCTGCGAATTGTCGTAAGGGTAGAACAGCAGGTAGCTTTCCACCCGCAGCATATCGAGTGTGGTGAAGCGGCAGGGGATGATGCCCATGTCGGCACCTTCCGCGAGGATGCGATCCCAGATCGCGGGCGCGTCCTGTCCGCGGCAGAAGATCTCGTAGCCGCGCTCGCCGGTATAGCCGGTGCGCGAGATCATCACGGGCAGGCCAAAGAGCCGCGTCTGGAGATGATGGAAATAGGGGAGATCGCGAATGCCGGGAACATGCGGCGCGAGGTAGTCGACGGCAAGCGGCCCCTGCAGCGACAGGTCGTGCAGGTCGTCGTCGAAGCGGATGGAGACGTCGCGGCCGACGGCCGCCTTCTGCAGCTCCTCGTGGCCGGTTCCCGAGCCGTGCACCACCATCCAGCTGTTGGGCGAGATGCGGTAGATGATGCAGTCGTCGGTGAACTTGCCGGCGTCGTTCAGCATGCAGGCATAGGCCGATTTGCCGGGATAGATCTTCTCGACATCGCGCGTGGTGGCGAGATCGATGACATGGGCGGCATGCGCGCCGGTGATGTGCACCTTCTTCAGGCCGGACACGTCCATCAGACCGGCTTTCGTGCGGATCGCCAGATATTCGCGATCGGCGTCGCCGTCATAGGACCAGGCGGTGCCCATGCCGCTCCAGTCTTCCAGCTTCGAGCCGAGTGCCCGGTGGCGGTCGGCCAGGGTCGAAAATCTCCAGGATGCCGTCATGTCGTCCTCCAAATCGTCTATCGGTCGTCTGGCGTCGGGTGAAAAACGGGTCAGTCCGGCGCAAAGCCGGGCGAGGTCGGCAGGCCGTCGTCATGGCGCGACAGCCAGGCGACGGTCGTGTCGCGGAAGCGGGCAAGACCCTTGTAGTCGGCAATCGGCTGCGGCAGGCTCGCCAGGACACGGTGGAAGCGGCGCGCCCATTTCTTCTGCGTGACCAGTTCGTCCATCTTGATCAGATAGCAGCGGATCGAGAACACGATGGCGTTGGAGCGCGGGAGCCGCCAGAGCGCCTGCAGCTCGACGCGCAGATGCACCTTGTCGCCGACGTTCTCCGGTGTCACGCTCGCCTTGTCGATGCCCCAGCGGTGGTAGTTTTCCGGGCTGGTGTCGAGGCGCGGATGGATCGTCATCGTCCAGTTCAGCCGGCGCACGGGGCGGCCCTGCTGCAGGTTGAGGAGAAACTTCAGCGCGCGCTCGAAGACGCCGAGATCATGGGCCAGCGGCACGGGGGCGTGCCACTCCATGAAGTTCATGCCGAGGTCGAAATCGAGCGACCAGTCGGCCTGCGTCGTCACCATGCCCGCATCCATCCAGAGATTGTCGTCGCGCTGGTCGAGCAGGCAGAAATCGCCCTGGCACTGGCGGGTGATGTACTCCATCGGCCCCTGCGGAAGGGTGGAGGCGTCGCCGAAGGTGAAATGCTGGTCGAGCCCGAGCGGCCGGTTGATCCAGTGCCAGCGGTCGCCGTCGCGTGTCAGGGTGAAGGTCTCGGGATAATGCGTCGCCATCGACGTCATCAGCAGTTCCACGAGATCCCACTCCGCCGTCATCATGTGCGGCAGAGACTGGCAGCGCAGCGGGTCCTGCGCGAGCGTGATCGCGCGGTCCTGCATCTCGGCCACGTAGTGCTCGTCGATATGGATCGGAAATTCGGTCGCCGACTGCACGGGGCCGGGCACGTGCTGCTCGATGTTGACCGTATAGGTGTAGTCGTCGCGCTCGAAGGGAAAGGGAAATGCCCGGATCGCCGTCGGGCTGTTGGCGAAGGTGTAATCGTCGCGGAAGGTCTCGGCATTGAACGAAAGGGTCATGGTGTCACTCCGTCACAGGTCGAGCACGAGTTCGCGGCCGCGCAGCCGCGAGACGCAGGTCATGATGGTTTGGCCGCAGGCTTTCTGGCTGTCCGTCAAGTAATGGTCGCCATGCAGCAGGTCGCCGTCGGCCGACAGCACGCGCGTCTCGCACTGGCCGCACGCACCGCCCCGGCAGAGGTAGGGCGCGTCCACCCCGGCCGCCTCGATGGCCTCCAGCAGGGTCTGGTGGTCGGCAACGACGGTGGAAATGCCGGATCGGGCAAGCCGCAGGGCGAAGGGCTCACCCCCTTCGGGCGCAAGGAAGCGCTCGGCATGCAGCGCGCTCTCCGGCCATCCGGCGGTCCGAGCGTCGGCCAGCACGCCCTCGATCATGCGCTCGGGTCCGCACACATAGAGATGCGTGCCGAGCGGCTGGCGGTCGAGGATGTCGCGCACCGACAGCCGCTCTTGCTTTTCGCTGACATAGAGATGCAGGCGGTCGCCGTGCCGGGCCGCAAGCTCTGCAGCGAAGGCGCCGCTTGCCGTATCGCGCATGGCGTAATGCAGCTCGAAGGGGAGATCGAGTGCTGCAAGCTCGCGTGCCATGGCCGCAATGGGCGTGATGCCGATGCCGCCGGCCACGAGGATATGGCGACGAGCGGTGCGGTTGACGGGAAAGAGATTGATCGGCGCCGACAGGGTCAGCGCCGTGCCGACGGTCAGGTGATCGTGGATGAAGGCCGAGCCGCCGCGCGATTGCGGGCTGCGCAGCACGGCGACCTCGTAGGCCGCGCCGCCGGCCAGCGTCGAGCCGAGGAGCGAATAGGCGTTGCGGATGAGGCGGGTGCCGCCATCGAGCGTCAGCACCGTATGGGACCCGGCCGAATAGGGCGGCAGGGCCTGCCCGTCGCGCCGGGCCAGCCGCAGCCGCTTGACGGTCGGCGACAGGGCCTCGGTCTCGATCACCCGCACGGGATACTGGACGCCGCCGCTCATGCGCCGAAGGCCTCTGCCGGCGGGATCTCGCCCGGCGCTTCGGCATCGATGCACACGCCCATGAAGGCGCCGAGGCGGCGGGAATAATGATCGCGCACCAGAAGGTGCAGACCGCACTGGGAGCACACAGCCGGGCTTGCCCACACCCCGTCGGTGAAGCCCTTGCAGTGAACGCACTGGACGCGGCGCGTCGGGACGCCGCGATGCTCCGTCTGGATCGCGTCCGCATCGATGCCCCGCTGCAGGGCCTCGCGCGTGACGCGGCCGATGAAATCCTCGCTGCCGCTGATATAGAGCCGCGTTCCCATGGTCGCCGACGACAGCGTCGTTGCGAGTTCGGACAGCAGATCCTCGACACCCGATGCGACATGCAGGGCCGCGCAGGAAAGGGACGCCAGATCCGTCTCCTGCCGGCGATCGGCGCTGCGCGGTGCCGGCGAGAAAAGGATGGTCGTGCGGGCGAGGGCATCGTGGCCGCGAAAGGCTTCGGTCACGGCCGACGCACCCTCGCCTTCGGCAAGGACGATATGCCGCGTCGCCTGGCGAACCGGTGCGAGCGTGCCGTAGAGCGGGCGGCTTTTGATCGGGGAAGGCTGCATGGTCATGTCTCGAAGGGATGTCAGGCGATCCGGGAGCAGACGGCGCAGGCGCGCCGTCCCTTGTGCTGGCGCGTGTCTCAGGCGCTGAAGAACCAGTTGGACAGGAACACCACGGCCACGCCGGCAACGAGCGTGAGATAGGGGAGGATGCCAGCCTTGCGGTGCATGGTTTGACCGGGCTTCACGCCGAGATCTTCCAGCATCTGCGCCGGGAACTGTCCGCGGTCCTGGATGTAGTGGCGGAAGAAGAAGACCGGGATGATCAGCGCGGCGGTGATGATGCCGGCCCAGAGCGCCATCGGGTTCCAGACCTTGGCGCCGGCCCCCATGAAGACCGCATTGAGGAAAGCGAAGATGCCGCCGAGCGCCAAGAGAACGGTCGGCGCCCGGTAGGGTCGCGCTATATGCCCGGAGTCGATCCGGTGTAGCCAGCCCGCATTCAGGTTGAGAAAGTTGAAGATGATGTAGCCGCAGTTCGACACGGCGAGGATGAAGAAGAAGCTGGTGGCATCGGCGCAGGCGATCGCCAGCACGACGAGGTTGACGATCAGGTCCGTCCACATGGCCCGCGTCGGTGCGCCGTGTTCGTTGACGTGGGAGAGATATTTCGGCAGCCAGCCATCGACGGAGCCCTGGTAGAGCGTGCGCGAGGATCCGGCCATCGCCGTCATCAGGCAGAGCATGAGGGCGAGGATCATCAGCATGACCAGCAGGCTCTCGATCAGCGCGCCGCCGCCCACCATGTGCGCCATGGCCGCCGCGACGCCCGAGCCATCGACGATCGGCGTGGCGAGCATGCCGTTCAGCCCGAGGACCCCCTGGAAGGTGAAGGGAACGAGGCTGAAGAGCGCCAGGCAGAGAAGGCCCGAGAAGAAGATGGCCTTGAACGTATCCTTGCCGGGATCGCGGAACTCGCTCGTGTAGCAGACGGCGGTTTCGAAGCCGTAGGTCGACCATGCCGCGATGAACATGCCGCCCAGCACGAGCGTCCAGCCGGCGATGTTCCAGGCACCCGGCTCCGGCGCATAGGCGGTGGCAAGCGGCACGAGCGGCGAGAAGTTCGACCAGGTGACGCCGCCGGTAACGAGCGGCACGACCCCAACGATGACCATGGGGATGATGACGACGAGGCCGATATATTTCTGCACCTTGGCGGTGCCGAGAATGCCGCGATGCTGCACGGCGAAGGTAACGAGCATCAGGATGGCGCCGATGAAGAAGGCCGCGTTGAGCGAGAGCGAAACGGGCCCGAGCGTCGTCTGGAAGAGCGTCCAGGTGCGGATGGACGGCGTCAGCGCGGAGACGGCGGCGGCCGCCTTTTCCGCGTCGGGTACCGTCAGCGTCGCGCCGTTGGCGGCGATCCAGTCGAGGACGGCGGCGCTGTCGACGGCCGGCACGGGCGCGAGCGCGTTGAGGATGTAGGCGGCGGCGATCGAGCAGCCGAGCGAGAGCACGGGCGACCAGGCAAACCAGTTGCACCAGACCGACAGCGGCGCGATGGGCTTGGCATAGCGCACCCAGGCCGAGGCGCCGTAGATCGAGGCTCCGCCCGACTTGTTGGGGAAGAGGCCGGCGATCTCGGCATAGGTGAAGGACTGGATGAAGCCCATGATCATGGAGACGATCCAGACCGCGAAGGCGAGCGTGCCCACCGTGCCGGCGATGCCGCCGATGGAGAAGAGGACCAGGGCCGGCACCCCGCTGGCAACCCAGAAGGCGCCTGTCCAGTTGATGCTACGATGCAGTTTTCCCGGCTCCGAAAGCTCGGAGCTTATGACCGTTGTCGACATAGCTGTTCCCCGCCACGTTCTGTTTTGTGTAAGTCGGACTGCTATTGGCGCCGATGGAGATCGGCTGGCATGTGCAGAGGGCCTTGGCGACGGCCGAACCCGTGCTGCATGAAATCGTCCGGGACCCGGGCGATCCGGTACGCCGTGCGCGCTTGCCCTGTTCTGGCGGCATCGGGTGTCTGTCCGTGCCGGCTGTCGGGTTCTTGGCGGCGATCATGCTGCCGGGTTTCCGGTTTGTCAAAGGTTCTTCTTTAAGAGAAACAAATTTTCTTCTTAATTTTTAGACTTGCAAATTTTATGGGCAGAAAGTGCCTTTAAGGGCAGGGATTGGCCAATCTCTAGCCTTTTCCGGATCGATTAGAGATTGCCGCAGATCACACCGCGCGACATAATGGTGTGCCGTACCGCCGTCGGGACCATAGACCCTGTCGCTGCAGAGCCTGTCGGCCTTGCAGGCCGGCACCCTCTTCAACGAACGGGAGACGATGTGTCGGAACCGGCCAAACCTGTCCTATCCAAGCCCGTCATCCTCGCCCAGGACCCGCATGCGGTTCGCGAGCCGAAGGAAAACAATCTCGAAATGGCGATCGGCCACGAGGTCCGCGCCTATCGCAAGCGTCTCGGTATCACCGTGTCGGATCTTGCGGGCGCGACCGGGCTTTCGGTCGGCATGCTGTCGAAGATCGAGAACGGCAACATCTCCCCCTCGCTGACCACGCTGCAATCGCTGTCGAAGGCGCTCGGCGTGCCGCTGACGGCCTTCTTCCGCAGCTTCGAGGAGCCGCGCAACGCGATCTTCGTCAAGGCGGGAGAGGGCGTCAACATCGAGCGCCGGGGCACGCGGGCCGGCCACCAGTACAGCCTGCTCGGCCATATCGACAACAATACGAGCGGCGTGACGGTCGAGCCCTATCTGATCACGCTGACGACCGAGTCCGACGTGTTCCCGACCTTCCAGCACGAGGGCATGGAGTTTCTCTACATGCTGGACGGCGCCGTGACCTACCGGCATGGCGACCGGACGTTCGAGATGGAGGCGGGCGACAGCCTGTTCTTCGACGCCGATGCGCCGCACGGTCCGAGCGAGCTGACGAAGCTGCCCGCGCGCTACCTGTCCATCATTTCCTACCCCACCAAGCGCAATAGCAACGACGGGCAATGATTGCCTTAAAAGAAAAAAAGTTTCTTGGTGATTGATATATCGCAGGGCGCATGTTAGCCATTGACCATCGAACAACGGGATGGTGGCGATGTGCGGCATTGTGGGATTGTTTCTGAAAGACGAGACGCTGCGGCCGGAGCTCGGCCGCATGCTGTCGGACATGCTGATCATCATGACGGACCGGGGCCCGGACTCCGCCGGCATCGCGATCTATAACGCGCCGACGGCCGGTACCTGGAAGCTGACACTGCAGTCGGCGGAGCCGGGCGTCGATTTCGCCGGCCTGTCCGAGGCGCTTGCGGCCCGCGACATTTCCGCCCGCGTCACGGTCAAGGATACGCATGCGGTGGTCGAGACGACGGCCGACGTCGCCGACGTCCGCGCGTTTCTTCAGGAGGCCCGTCCGCAGATCCGCATCATGGGCACCGGCGAAAGCGTCGAGATCTACAAGGAAACCGGCCTTCCCCGGGATGTGGTCGACCGGTTCGACGTTCGCGCGATGAGCGGCACGCACGGCATCGGCCACACGCGCATGGCGACGGAATCGGCCGTGACGACGCTGGGTGCGCATCCGTTCTCGACCGGCGCCGACCAGTGCCTCGTTCACAACGGCTCGCTCTCCAACCACAACAATCTGCGCCGCACGCTGATCCGCGAGGGCATGACCTTCGAGACGCAGAACGACAGCGAGGTGGCCGCCGCCTATCTCACCGCCGAAATGGCCAAGGGCAAGGATCTGGGCGAGGCGCTGGCCGGCGCGCTCGACGATCTCGATGGTTTCTTCACCTTCGTCGTCGGCACGAAATCCGGTTTCGGCGTGGTGCGCGATCCGATCGCCTGCAAGCCGGCCGTCATGGCCGAGACCGACCAGTATGTCGCGTTCGGCTCGGAATATCGCGCGCTGGTCAACCTGCCGGGCATCGAGACGGCCCGCGTGTGGGAGCCCGAGCCCGCCACCGTCTATTTCTGGGACCACGCGAAAGCCGCCTGAGACCCGAGGGGCGCCAGCAAAACGGGACCCGGTTTTCCGTCCGGCGTCCCGGCCATAGAGGAACACAATGCCGACATTCGATCTGTCCTCCACGCCGCTGCGCGACCTCAACAGTGCCCTCCACGCGCTGTCCGAGGGCGCCAACGACACGGCCTTCGACGTCGTCAATCCGCGCGGTGCCCATGCGGTCGCCGTCGGCATCGATGCGCCCGTCACCGTCGAGGTGCGGGGATCCGTCGGCTACTACTGCGCCGGCATGAACGACGGGGGAACGGTCACCGTCCACGGTTCGGCAGGTCCGGGTGTCGCCGAAAACATGATGTCCGGCACCGTCGTCATCGAGGGCGATGCCAGCCAGTATGCCGGTGCCACCGGGCAGGGCGGCCTGCTCGTCATCAAGGGCAATGCGGCCTCGCGCTGCGGCATTTCCATGAAGGGCATCGATATCGTCGTGCATGGCAATATCGGCCATATGTCGGCCTTCATGGGCCAGTCGGGCCATCTCGTGGTGCTGGGCGACGCGGGCGATGCGCTGGGCGACAGCCTCTACGAGGCGAAGCTCTTCGTGCGCGGCACCGTGAAGAGCCTCGGCACCGACTGCATCGAGAAGCCGATGCGGCCGGAACATCTGGAGACCTTGCGCGGGCTTCTCGACAGGGCGGGCGTCACCGATGCGACGCCGCAGGAGTTCCGGCGCTACGGTTCTGCGCGGACGCTCTACACGTTCAACATCGACAATGCCGACGCGTATTGAAGGCCCGAGGGATCATCCATGAGCTATCACAACCCCTATACCCCGCCGCGCAAGTCGGCGACCTTCGACGATGCGACGCTGGCCGAGATCCGCCGCGCCGCCGCCACCGGCATCTACGACATTCGCGGGGCGGGCACGAAGCGCAAGCTGCCGCATTTCGACGACCTGCTGTTTCTCGGCGCCTCGATCTCGCGCTATCCGCTCGAAGGCTACCGGGAGAAGTGCGACACCTCCGTCGTGCTCGGCACGCGGTTCGCCAAAAAGCCCATCCGCCTGAAGACACCGATCACCATTGCCGGCATGTCGTTCGGGGCCCTTTCCGGCAATGCCAAGGAAGCGCTCGGCCGCGGTGCGACGATCGCCGGCACCTCGACCACCACGGGCGACGGGGGCATGACCGACGAGGAGCGCGGGCACAGCGAGATGCTGGTCTACCAGTATCTGCCCTCGCGCTACGGCATGAACCCGCGCGACCTGCGCCGGGCGGACGCGATCGAGATCGTCATCGGCCAGGGCGCCAAGCCCGGCGGTGGCGGCATGCTGCTCGGCCAGAAGATTTCCGACCGCGTCGCCCAGATGCGCAACCTGCCGAAGGGCATCGACCAGCGCTCGGCCTGCCGCCACCCCGACTGGACCGGCCCGGACGATCTGGAGATCAAGATCCTCGAACTGCGCGAGATCACCGACTGGGAAAAGCCGATCTATGTGAAGGTCGGCGGCTCCCGACCCTATTACGACACGGCGCTGGCCGTGAAGGCCGGCGCCGATGTGGTGGTGCTCGACGGCATGCAGGGCGGTACGGCGGCGACGCAGGACGTCTTCATCGAGAATGTCGGCATGCCGATCCTGGCCTGCATCCGCCCGGCCGTCCAGGCGCTGCAGGATCTCGGGCTTCACCGCAGCGTGCAGCTCATCGTGTCGGGCGGCATCCGCTCGGGCGCGGATGTGGCGAAGGCGCTGGCGCTCGGCGCGGATGCTGTCGCCATCGGCACGGCCGCGCTGGTGGCGCTCGGCGACAACGATCCGAGATGGGAAGACGAATATCAGAAGCTCCGCACGACGGCCGGCGCCTATGACGACTGGCACGAGGGCAAGGACCCGGCCGGCATCACCACGCAGGACCCGGAGCTGGCCGCCCGCCTCGACCCGGTGGCGGCCGGACGCCGCCTTGCCAACTACCTCAAGGTCATGACGCTGGAGGCGCAGACGATCGCGCGCGCCTGCGGCAAGAACCACCTGCACAATCTGGAGCCCGAGGACCTCTGCGCGCTGACGATGGAAGCGGCCGCCATGGCGCAGATCCCGCTCGCCGGCACCAGCTGGTATCCGGGCAAGGGAGGATTTTGAAAGACCGTCCTCTCGCCGTCGCACGCCCCGAAGACGCAGCAAGCAAGCTTCGCCGGGGAATGCTGCGGCCGGACGGCACGGCGGGACCGCGTTTGGGAGGATGCGGTTCGCCCTCGTTGAGTGTCTGATAATCCATAAGGGGAACGACGTGACACTGGATCTCTCGACCTATGCCGCCGAACACGGCATCCGCTATTTCATGATCAGTTACACCGATCTTTTCGGTGCCCAGCGCGCCAAGCTCGTGCCGGCGCAGGCCATCGCCGACATGCAGGCGGATGGCGCCGGCTTCGCGGGCTTTGCCACCTGGCTCGACCTGTCGCCGGCCCATCCCGATCTCTTCGCCCTGCCGGATCCGTCCTCCGTCATCCAGCTGCCGTGGAAGAAGGACGTGGCCTGGGTAGCGGCCGATTGCCGGATGGATGACGCGCCGCTCGACCAGGCGCCGCGCGTGCTCCTGAAGCGGCTGGTGGCGGAAGCCGCCGAGATGGGGCTCAGGGTCAAGACCGGCGTCGAGCCGGAATTCTTCCTCACCACCGCCGACGGGTCCGTGATTTCCGACGTGCACGACACGGCGGAAAAGCCCTGCTACGACCAGCAGGCGGTGATGCGCCGGTTCGACGTGATCGCCGAGATCTGCGATGCCATGCTCGAGCTTGGCTGGAAGCCCTACCAGAACGACCATGAGGACGCGAACGGCCAGTTCGAGATGAACTGGGAATATGACGATGTTCTCGCAACGGCCGACAAGCATTCCTTCTTCAAGTTCATGGTCAAGTCCATCGCCGAGAAGCACGGGCTGCGCGCCACCTTCATGCCGAAGCCCTTCAAGGGGCTGACCGGCAATGGCTGCCACGCCCATATCTCGGTCTGGGATCTCGCGGGCAAGACCAATGTCTTTGCCGATGCCGACATGCCCTTCGGGCTGTCCGCGACCGGCAAGACCTTCCTCGGCGGCATCATGAAACACGCCTCGGCGCTTGCCGCCATCACCAATCCCACCGTCAATTCCTACAAGCGCATCAACGCGCCGCGCACCGTCTCCGGAGCCACATGGGCGCCGAACACGGTGACATGGACCGGCAACAACCGCACGCATATGGTGCGCGTTCCCGGTCCCGGCCGCTTCGAGCTTCGCCTGCCGGACGGCGCGGTCAATCCCTACCTGCTGCAGGCGATCATCCTTGCCGCCGGCATGTCGGGCATGCGCACCAAGGCCGATCCGGGCCCGCACCACGATATCGACATGTACCGCGAGGGTCATACGGTGACCGACGCGCCGCGGCTGCCGCTGAACCTGCTCGACGCGCTGCGCGACTACGAGAAGGACGAGGCGCTGCAGGCGGCGATGGGCCGGGATTTCTCTGCCGCCTATCTCAAGCTGAAGCATGGCGAGTGGACGAGCTATTGCAGCCATTTCACCGCCTGGGAGCGCGAAACCACGCTGGATATCTAAAGTTTGTCAGGGATAAGTGGAATCCGGTTATCCCGAGGAAGCAAACGACGACAAAGGACTCTCGGACCCGTCGTCCCCTCGACATCAACCCCGCACCCCCAAGGAAAGGACGCCTCTTGAACCCGTTCGTCCTCACCGTCACCTGCACGTCGCGGCGCGGCATCGTCGCCGCCATCTCGACCTATCTCGCCGACCGGCACTGCAACATCGTCGACAGCGCCCAGTTCGATGACCTTGAGACCGGTCGCTTCTTCATGCGCATCGGGTTTCGCTCGGAAGACGGCCTGCCGCTCGACGCGATCGAGGCCGGCTTTGCCGCGATTGCCGAACCTTTCGCCATGGACTACCAGTTCCACGATCCGGCCGCGCCGATGAAGGTCGTGCTGATGGTGTCGCGCTTCGGGCACTGCCTCAACGACATTCTCTACCGCTGGAAGATCGGCGCCCTGCCGATCGAGATCGTCGCCGTGGTTTCCAACCATTTCGACTACCAGAAGGTGGTCGTAAACCACGACATTCCGTTCCACCATATCCCCGTGACCAAGGCCAACAAGCCGGAAGCGGAGGCGCGGATTCTCTCCCTCATCGAGCAGTCCGGCGCCGATCTCGTCGTGCTCGCCCGCTATATGCAGGTTCTCTCGGATGCCATGTGCGCGCGCATGCCGGGCCGGATCATCAATATCCACCACTCCTTCCTGCCGAGCTTCAAGGGTGCGAACCCTTACAAGCAGGCCTATGGCCGTGGCGTGAAGCTGATCGGCGCGACGGCGCATTATGTGACGGCGGACCTCGACGAGGGCCCGATCATCGAACAGGACGTCGCCCGCATCACCCATGCGCAAAGTGCTGCCGACTATGTGTCGATCGGCCGGGACGTGGAGGCGCAGGTTCTGTCGCGCGCCATTCACGCGCATATCCATCACCGCGTCTTCCTCAACGGCAACCGCACCGTCGTCTTTCCGGCGAGCCCCGGCGGCTACGCCTCCGAGCGGATGGGCTGACCCCTCTCAGTCCTCGAGAAACGCGGCGCTCATGCGCGCGAGGTCGTCCCACAGGCTCTGGGCGAAGCCGCGCAGGACCATGATCTCGAAGGCCTCGTCTCCGACACGGGTGATATGGGCGGCGATATGGCCGATGAGCGTTGTCGTGGCGTCTCCCACCGGAAAGCGCGACACGGCGAGATCGGCCGCCGTGCCCTTGGCCAGCATCCGCTCGACCATCGGGCCGCTCGCCCGGATCCGGACGCGGCCCGCACTCTGGTCCACGCCGAACGCCTCCGGCTGAAGAGCGGCAAAGAGATCGGCAAGCTCGGCGTGCGTCTTGGCCCGGTCGCCGACGATGAACCACTGACCGGGGCCGGCCGCACGCACCGCCTGCGGCATGCCGTCGGAGAGGGGCGAAAGCCGTTCCATCGCAAGCGGGGCGTCAGGCGTGCCCAGCACCTGGATGACGTGACCCTCCGGCAACGCCTCCAGCCGGATCGCCCGGCTGACGAGGCGCGTGCAGCCCCGGAGCGCCGGCTGTGGTGTGAGGAGGGGCGTGATGCGAGGATCAGACATGAAGCTTCTCGTTTCCCGGATCGACGAACACCGGGTCGCAGAGGCGCCCGGGTGTGATTTCGTTGCGGATGCCGTTCCAGATCGTCACCGCCTCGCCATGACGACTGGCGCCGCGCGTGACGAGCGCAAGACCGATGGTGGAGCCCACATGGGGCGAACAGGCGCTGGAGGTGACATAGCCCTGGTCGTTTTCGAGCGTCGTCGCGGCCCCCTGTGCCAGAATATGCGATCCCGTGCGGAAGGACGTCGTCGGGTCGAGCGGCACGACGCCGACGAGCTGCGCGCGCGCCGGGTCCACGAGGCCCAGACGCCCGACCATGGCCTTGCCGATGAAATCGGGCTTGGTGGCCGAGACCATCTTGCCGAAGCCGAGATCGGCGGCCGTCGCCGTTCCGTTGATCTCGTTGTGGGTCACGTGGCCCTTCTCGATGCGCAGCACGCCCAGCGCCTCCACCCCATAGGGCTGGATGCCATGCGGCGCGCCGGCCTCCATGAGGGCCTCGGCGACGCTCTCGCCATAGCCGGCGGGCACGGCCAGCTCATAGGCGAGCTCGCCGGAAAACGAGATGCGGAAGAGACGCCCGTGCAGCGCGCCACCGAACAGCGACACCTCGCGGGCGGCAAGGAAAGGGAAGGCGTCGTTGGACAGATCCTCGTCCACGATCGTCTGCAGGATGAGACGCGCCTTCGGCCCCGCGATCGCCATCTGCGCCCACTGGTCGGTGGAGGAGGCGAGGCGCACGTCGAGATCCGGCCACAGGACCTGCGCGCAGAATTCGAGATGGTTCATCACCCCGGCGGCATAGGCCGTCGTCGTGGTCATGACATAGTGGTTTTTCGACAGGCGGCTCGTCGTGCCGTCGTCATAGATCATCCCGTCCTCGCGCAGCATCAGGCCGTAGCGTGCCTTGCCGACCGGCAGCTTCAGGAAGGCGTTCGAATAGACGCGGTTGAGGAATTCCGCGGCATCGTGGCCGCAGATCTCGATCTTGCCGAGCATGGAGACGTCGCAGAGCCCGGCATGGGCGCGCACGGCCAGCACCTCGCGGTCGACGCTCTCGCGCCAGGAGGTTTCGCCGGGGCGCGGGAAGAAGGAGGAGCGGTACCAGAGACCGGTCTCCACGAAGGTGGCGCCCTGTCTTCGCGCCCAGTCGTGCAGTGGTGAGCGGCGGACGGGCTGGAAATCATGACCGTGATGCGGCCCGGCGAGCGCCCCGAAGGACACCGGCGTATAGAACGGCCGGAAGGTCGTGGTGCCGACATCGGCCGGCGACAGCCCCCGCGCTTCCGCAAGAAGGCCGATGGCGTTGACGTTGGAAAGCTTGCCCTGGTCGGTCGCCATGCCGTTGGTCGTGTAGCGCTTGGCGAGCTCCACATGGCCGTAGCCTTCCTGCACGGCGAGGTCGAGATCGCCCCGGTGCACGTCGTTCTGGAAATCGACGAAGGCCTTGCCCCTGACGCCGGGCACGGTCCAGAGCGGTCTTGCCGGCACAGGGGCAGGCCCCGAGACGATATCGCCCTCGACCGCACCGAAGGGTGCCGGGGTCGCGTCGAAGGACATCTGTTCAAGGAGGGCCGCGGCCTTTCGCGCGCCCTCGCCGAGGCAGGCGGCGATGCCGGCCGTGGTGGCGACGGCGCCGGCGAGATCGAGGCCGACGAGATCGCCGGGCGCCAGAAAGGCCGAATGCGCATCCGACCATTGCGGCTTGCCGCCGCGATGGCAGGCGAGATGGATGATCGGGCTGAAGCCGCCGGCCATGGCGAGCGCATCCACCTTCACCGTTTCCGTTTGGCCGTTCCGCAGCAGCGTGATGGCGGAGAGGGCCTTGCCGCCCTGCGCATCGGAAACGACGGCGCCTGTGACGATGCGCGCCTTGCCGGTATACAGCGGGGCGGCGTCCGCCCGGCTGTCGACGATCGCGACGGGCGTGATGCCGCGGGCTTCGAGGTCGGCCGCCAGCGCATAGCCGCTGTCATTGGTGGTGAAGATCGCGACCTGCCGGCCGGGCGCAACGCCGTAGCGGTTGAGATAGGTGCGCATGGCGCCGGCCATCATCACGCCGGGAATGTCGTTGCCGCCGAAGACAAGCGGCCGCTCCTCCGCCCCGGTCGCAAGCAGCGCCTTCTGCGCGACGATGCGCCAGAGCCGCTCCACGGGCCGGGCTGCGGCGGGCACGCGGACATGCTTCTGCACGCGCTCCACAGCCCCGAAGACTTGGCCGTCATACCAGCCGAAAGCGGTGGTGCGCAGCAGGATGGTCACGTTTTCGAGCGCTTCCAGCTCGGCCATCGTCTGCGCCACGAATGCCGGCGCCGACTGTCCGCCGATCCGTGCCGTCTCCGACAACAGCGTGCCGCCGGCCGCCGCGTGCTCGTCCACCAGAACGACCCGGGCGCCCGCCCGCCCGGCCGTCAGTGCAGCGGCAAGCCCCGCTGGACCGGCGCCGATCACGAGCAGGTCGCAATGCGCCCAGCATTTTTCGTAAGCATCCGGGTCCGCCACGTGGGCAGCCGTGCCGAGGCCGGCGGCCTTGCGGATGAAGGGCTCGTATAGCTTTTCCCAGAGGGGCGCCGGCCACATGAATGTCTTGTAGTAGAAGCCGGCCCCCAGAAAGGGCGAGAGGAGGCCGTTCAGAGCACCGATATCGAAGGCGAGCGACGGCCAGCGGCTCTGGCTGCGCGCTTCCAGCCCGTCGTAGAGCTCCTGCATCGTTGCGCGGGTGTTCGCCTCGGTGCGCCCGTCCCGTCCGATCGTCATCAGGGCATTCGGCTCGGCGGCGCCGGCCGTGAGAATGCCGCGCGGCCGGTGATACTTGAAGCTGCGGCCGACGAGCAGCCGGCCATTGGCAAGCAGGGCCGAGGCGAGGCTGTCGCCGGCAAAGCCCTCAAGTGGTTTGCCGTCGAAGGTGAAGGAAAGCGGCGCGCGGCGGTCGATGAGCCCGCCGGCGGCAAGGCGATAGGGGGTCATGGGTGTGCGCCCTCCGTCCGTTCGGCCCCGACGGACGCGTCCCGGCTCGCCGCGATCTCGTGCGTGGCGGTGTCGCGCGTCACCACCAGCCAGCGCCGGCAGCCGGCCGTGTGGTGCCAGTGCTCCTCGTACCGGCCGCGCGGATTGTCGCGCAGATAGACGTAATCCATCCACGCCGCCGGATCGGCATCGGCGCGCGGTCGCGCCAGGGCCGCACCGCGGATGGTGAACTCCTCTTTCGGTCGGGCGCCGCAATGCGGGCAGGGAACGAGACTGGCCATGTCGGGCGTTTCCTTGAGCCGTGTCAGTGCAGGTTGGGCTGCGCGCCCTGACCCTTTTCGTCGATCAGATAGCCGCGCTCGAACCGGTCGAGCCGCATCTGGCGCGTGGTCTCGTGCGAGACGCCTTTGGCCAGAAGATGGGCGAAACAGAAGCCGGAGGCCGGCGTCGCCTTAAAGCCGCCATAGCACCAGCCGGCATTGAGATAGAGATTCTCCAGATGCGTGCGGTCGATGATCGGCGATCCGTCCATCGACATATCCATGATGCCGCCCCAGGCGCGCAGCACCCGGATGCGCGAGAGCGCGGGGATCATCGCCTTGCCGGCTTCCGCGACATGCTCGACGGTCGCGAGGTTTCCGCGCTGCGCATAGGAATTGTAGCCGTCGATATCGCCCCCGAAGACGAGGCCGCCCTTGTCGGATTGCGACACATAGAAATGCCCGGCCCCGAAGGTCACGACGCCGTCGATAAAGGGTTTAAGGCCCTCGGACACGAAAGCCTGCAGCACATGGCTCTCGATCGGCAGTTTCATGCCCGCCATCTCCGCGACGCGCGAGGAGTTGCCGGCGGCCGCCAGAGCGAGCTTGCCGCAGCCGATGAAGCCCCGGCTGGTCTCCACGCCGGTGACGAGGCCGTTCTCGCGGCGGATACCGGTGACCTCGCAGTTCTGGATGATATCGACGCCGCGCTGGTCGGCGCCGCGCGCGTAGCCCCAGGCCACCGCATCGTGGCGCACTGTGCCGCCGCGCTTCTGCAGCAGGCCGCCCTGGATGGGAAACCGCGCATTGTCGTAATCGAGGAAGGGCAGCATCTGCCGCACCGCAGCGCGGTCGAGCAGCTGCGCATCGACGCCGTGCAGCAGCATGGCATTGCCGCGCCGCGTATAGGCATCGCGCTGGGCATCCGAGTGAAAGAGATTGAGCACGCCGCGCTGCGACACCATGGCGTTGAAGTTGAAGTCCTGCTCCAGCCCTTCCCAGAGCTTCATGGACAGCTCGTAGAACGGATTGTTGCCGGGCAGGAGGTAGTTGGAGCGGATGATCGTCGTGTTGCGGCCGACATTGCCGGAGCCGATATAGCCCTTCTCCAGCACCGCGACATGGGTGATGCCGAAGGTCTTTGCCAGGTAGTAGGCCGTCGCCAGCCCGTGGCCGCCCCCGCCGACGATGATCACGTCATACTGCGCCTTCGGCTCCGGCTGCCGCCAGGCCGGCGTCCAGTCCCTGTTACCGCGGAGGCCGTTCATCAGAAGGGAGAGGGCGGAGTAGCGCATGGTCGGTGCCGTCGTGCCGGGAATCGTCCCGTCAGACTAGAGGACCGGTCGCACATACGATTGCACAAAAGGGACAAGTCGATATAGATTCGGGCCATGTTGTCCTCCGATACGCGCGCGCTGCAGCGCATGGGCTTCGTGCTGATGCCGAATTTCGCGCTGATGTCCTATGCGTCCGCGACCGAGCCCCTGCGCGCGGCGAACATGCTGGCGGGCCTGCCGCTCTACGCGCCGGTGACGCTGTCGCCGGGCGGCGGGCCGGTGCGCAGCTCGTCCGGCCTGACCGTCGATTGCGCCGACCTCGCCGAAGGCGGCTCCGGCTGCCATACGATCTTCGTCTGCGCCGGCGGCGAGGTGGCCGACTGGGGCGACACCGGCGGGCTTCACGCGGCACTGCGCCGGTTCGCGCGCCAGGGCATCCGTATCGGCGGCATTTCCAGCGGCGCGTACATCCTCGCGGCAGCCGGGCTTTTGGAAAACCGCGATTTCACCCTGCACTGGGAACACGCGGCCCTCTTTCGCGAGGCCTTTCCGCATCTCCAGCCCCGGCAGGCGCGCTATGTCGTCACCGGCGACCGCATCACCTGCGGCGGTGGCGTCGCGCCGCTCGACATGATGCACCGGATGATCTCGGAGCGGATGGGCACCGACTTCGCCCGCCGCGTCAGCGACTGGTACCTGCACACGGCCGTGGCCGAGCCGACGGCGCCGCAGCGCGGCTCCGCCGCCGAGCGGTTCGGCACGCATCACGCCGCACTCCTCACCGTGCTCGAAAAGATGGAGGCCGCCATTGAGCAGCCGCTCGACCGGGCGACGCTCGCGCGGCTCGCAGGGGTGAGCCCGCGCCACCTCGATCGCCTGTTCGCACAGGAGCTCGGCCGCGGCTTCCTCGAAACCTATCGCCGGATCCGCCTGCATCACGCGCGGCGCCTGCTGGAGCAGAGCCCCCTTTCCATCTCCGCCATCGCCTTTGCCACCGGCTTTTCCAGCGCCAGCCACTTCTCCCGCGCCTGCAGGACCGTGCTCGGGCAATCCCCCGGCGCCTTCCGCCGCAAAGGGATGGCTGCGCGATCGGCGTGAGCATGAAGAAGGGATGTGACCGCACTGCTTAAAGCAGGGTCTTTTGTGCCGGCTCCGGGGCGGGGTCGGGGCTTAAGTCCTGCCGTCCTCGACGCCGCCGCTCGAGCTCGGTCCTTGCGGTAAAGCGAATATCGACATCGCGGCTGCAGGCAAAATCGTCCAGCACCTCGTCGCTCAACCGATCCCAACTCCGCCCCCGTTCCAGGCCCGCCGGGACGCGCGGGAGGAGGCCGGGGAGGACACTCCAGGCGAGCAGTTGCTCCATCGGAACCGTGTTCAGCATGTCGCGCAGATGATGCGCCGTGACGTAGGCATCCGGCATGGCCCGGTGCGCCGGCAAGCCGATCTCGTGCACCAGCCCCTCCGGCATCCGCTGATAGCGCAACATTTGATTGGAAAAGCGCGGAAGGTCCGGCCAGATCCGCAACGCGCATTTCCAGGTGCAGATCCAGGGGAGGCCGCCTGTCAGCCTCGGCGTGCAATAGCGCTGCTCGAACGACGCGCGATGCGCCGCCAGGGCATCGATGCGCCCCTCTGGCCGGAGCACGCCGGGGGCGACCGCCTTCCAGAAGGGTGCATCGGTCACATGGGCATCGAGGATATGGTGCACGGCGATCGTATCGGGCGACATGGGGCGCCCGGGATTGACCAGCCGTGCGCCGCGCTCCTCGGTGACGTGCCAGGTCTCGTCATCCCCGAGCACCACATCCTGCCACCCGATCTCGCAGACGTCGTCCGGCCCGTTCCCGCCGGTTTCCAGGTCGATGACGCGAACCCTTGCGCGTGCCGTATCGGAAATGCCGCCCCCTTCCACGACATCGGTGCCGTGATGTTTTTTCGCTGCCGACTGTCGGCTATCCGTGTAATCCGCAGACGAGCACCATGGTTCCGCACGTCTACAGGGTCAACTTCCCTATACGTCTTTGCTGTCCGCCCCGATTTTCCCGCTGCGCGATTCCAGTCGATAGCGGCTGGCAGGGTAGACAAGGCGGGCGAGCGAGACGGTGTTCTGGAAGGACCAGGTGCGGCGGCGGATGGTGAGGCAGGGCTCCGACGGCAGGATGACGAGAAGCTTGCACTCCCAAGGCTGCGGCATGGCCGCTTCCACCACATGCTCGGAGCCGCTGAGCGGGGCGGTCTCTGTGAGGTAGGAATTGGGCGTTTCCAGCGTGAAATCCTGCGCCAGATAGTCCGGCGCCATGTCCGGATTGACGAAGCGGTCTTCGATCTGCACGGGGACGCCGTTCTCGCTGTGAACGATGAGCGAGTGGAACACATCCGCGCCGATCGGAAGGTCCAGCCCATCGGCCACGTCCGGCGCGGCCTGCTCGCGCGCGAGAACGATGACGCAGGCGGTGTGGAGATGCCCGCGCGACGTGATCTCGTCGGCGATATTGCGCACTTCGAACAGTTCGGAGTAGCCCTTGCGCTCGGCGACGAACGAACCGACGCCCTGGATGCGCACCAGTTCGCCCTCGCTCGCCAGCTCGCGCAGCGCGCGATTGGCGGTCATCTTGCTGACGCCAAGCTCGGCGACCAGCTCGTTTTCCGACGGTACACGGTGGCGCGGCGGCCATTCGCCGCTCTGGATGCGTCCGAGGATCATCTGCTTGACCCCGGCATAGAGCGGCGCCCCGTCGCCTTCCGTCCCGTCCCAACTCAAAGCCGGGGACTTGCCGTCCTTGCGTTTCATCTGCTTAATCCCTGGGCAAAGAAAAATTTGCTTCGAATGAAGCCTGGCATCTTGCATAGCACATCAAAAGGCATATGGTACCATATACAACGTGGTTTTCCGGTCTGTTCCGGAGGCACGGAGAAAGCCGGCGCAGATCGGCTCAGGGAATATGTGCAAACTCCGAGAGGAACCGGATCATGAACTTCGCCAGACTGCTCAGCGCAGGCGCCGTCGCGCTTGCCGCCCTGTCCACCGTCGCGCTGACCGCACCCGTCGCCGCGGCCAAGGACTGGAAGACCGTCACCATAACGCTCGAAGGCGCCTATGCGCCGTGGAACCTGACCAATCCCGACGGCACGCTCGGCGGGTTCGAGCCGGAGCTCGCCAAATATCTCTGCGACCATATGAAGGTCGAGTGCACGCTGGTCGCGTCCGACTGGGACGGCATGATCCCCGCGCTGACGGCCGGCAAGTACGACGTCATCATGGATGCGCTGTCGATCACCGAAGAGCGTAAGAAGATCATCGATTTCACCATTCCCTACGCCCATACCCACGCGGCCTTCGCGACCGCGAAGGACAGCCCGCTGGCCAACGCCGCCGGCACGGGCACGGTCATCAAGCTCGATCCCGGCGCCACCGGAAAAGAGATCGACGCGCTGAAGGAAGCCTTTGCCGGCAAGACCATCGGTATCCAGGCCGCGACCGTCTATTCCAAGTTCATCTATGACAATTTCGGCAGCATCGCCACGGTGCGCGAGTACAAGACCGGCGCCGAGCGCGATCTCGACCTCGAAAGCGGCCGCATCGATCTCGTCTTCGACGACGCGGTCTATCTGATCTCGGCCTTCGAGAAGGCCAACGGCACGCTCGGCTTCACCGGCCCAGAAATCGGCGGTACCATCTTCGGCAGCGGCGAGGGCCTCGGCCTGCGCCAGGCGGATACGGACCTGCGCGACATGTTCAACAAGGCGATCCAGTCGGCGCTGGATGACGGCACCATCAAGACGCTGTCCATGAAGTGGTTCAAGACCGACGTCACGCCCTGACGCGACATCTCGCGCCGCCGTCGGCCCCCGGGCCGGCGCCGGCGCGCAAGAGGGGTGAGGCAGCCACCCGATTCGCCACGGCCGGCGCATCGGGCAGCAGGGAAAAGGGCATTCCGGATATGACAATCCTGCAAACCATCGGCTTCGGGCCCACGGGCTGGGGCGGGCTTCTCCTCGTCGCCACGCTGATGACACTTTGCGTCACCGCGGTCGCCCTCGTCATCGGCATGGTTCTCGGCACGCTCGTCGCCTGGGCGAAACTTTCCGGAAGCCGCATCGCGCGCAGCATCGGCAGCGCCTATACCACCGTGTTTCGCGGCGTGCCGGAGCTGCTGATCATTTATCTCGTCTATTTCGGCGGCTCCAGCCTCGTCACCGCCGCAGGCGCGGCCTTCGGCTATCAGGGCTTTCTCGGCATGCCCTCCTTCGTCGCCGGGGCGCTCGCCGTCGGCATCATCTCGGGCGCCTATCAGGCCGAGGTCTATCGCGGGGCATTCCTCGCCATCCCCAGGGGTGAGCTGGAGGCGGCGCAGGCAATCGGCATGAACAGGACCTTGCGGTTCCGCCGCATCATCGCGCCGCAGGTGCTGCGCTTCGCCATTCCCGGCATCGGCAATGTCTGGCAGCTGAGCCTGAAGGATTCGGCGCTCGTTTCCGTCACCGGGCTTGCCGACCTGATGCGCACCAGCCAGATCGCGGCGGGCTCGACCCGGCAGCACTTCCTGTTCTTCATCGTCGGCGGCTGCCTCTATCTCGTGCTCACCAGCCTTTCGGACCGGGTGTTCAACGGTGCGGAACGCCGCGCTAACCGCAGCATGCCCGCCGGCATCGGCCAGGCCTGAGGAGACACGCATGGACCTCGACTTCATGGCCTCGACGATGCTGACGCTGGTGGCGGCCCTGCCGATGACGCTGGCGCTGTTCTCGCTCTCGGTCGTCTTCGGAGGCCTTCTGGCGCTGCTCGTCGTGTGGATGCGCGTCGGCGGCCATCCGGTCGCGCGCGGCTTTGCCAAGGGCTACATCTTCGTCTTTCGCGGCTCGCCGCTGCTCATCCAGATGTTTCTGGTGTTCTACGGCCTCGGCCAGTTCGGCTTCATCCGCTACAGCTTTCTCTGGCCCGCCCTGCGCGAGCCCTTCGTCTGCGCCGTGCTGTCGCTGTCGCTCTGCACGGCCGGCTATACCGCCGAGATCTTCCGCTTCGGCCTGCGCTCCATCCCCGCGCGCGAGATCGAGGCGGCCCGCGCGGTCGGCATGTCCGGTTTCCTGCTGACGCGCCGCATCCTCGCCCCCATCGCCTTTCGCAATGCCTTGCCCGCCTATTCGACCGAGGTGATGATGATGGTGAAATCCACCGCGCTCGCCAGCCTCGTCACGGTGTGGGAGGTGACGGGCGTCGCCCAGCGGCTGATCGCGCAGACCTATCGCACCATGGAGGTCTTTCTCTGTGCCGCCGCCATCTATCTCGTTCTCAATTTCCTCATCCTGCAGCTCATGGCGCTTCTCGAATACCGCCTGAACCCGCACCGCCGCGCAGCCCCGCTCTTTCCGGCGGCCCTGCAATGACACCATCCCCGTCCAGCCCGATCGGAACGCTCATGGCCAGTGCGCCCCCTCTTTCCGGCGCTCCCCGCCTGTCCGTCCGCAACATCACCAAGAGCTTCGGCCCCCACCAGGTGCTGCGCGGCATCTCGCTCGACGCGCAGGACGGCGACGTGATCTCGTTGCTGGGCGCCAGCGGATCGGGCAAATCCACCTTCCTGCGCTGCATCAACATGCTGGAGATCGCCGATGCCGGCGAGATCGTCGTCGATGGCGAGACGATCGCCATGACGCAGCGTGGCGGCCGCACGGTGCCCGCCGACCGCCGGCAGGTGGATCGCATGCGCTCCGAACTCGGAATGGTGTTCCAGTCGTTCAATCTCTGGTCCCATATGACCATCCTGGAAAACATCATCGAGGGACCGGTGCATGTGCTGAAGCGGCCGCGCGCCGAATGCATCGCCGAGGCCGAGGCGCTTCTCGTAAAGGTCGGCATCGCCGACAAGCGCCATGCCTATCCGGCGCACCTGTCCGGCGGGCAGCAGCAGCGCGCGGCCATCGCGCGCTCGCTCGCCATGAAACCGAAGGTCATGCTGTTCGACGAGCCGACCTCGGCACTCGACCCGGAACTCGTCGGCGAGGTCCTGCGCGTCATGCGCGCGCTGGCCGAGGAAGGCATGACCATGCTGGTCGTCACGCACGAGATGAGCTTTGCCCGCACCGTGTCGAACCGGGTGATCTTCATGAAAGCCGGCGAGATCGATTGCGACGGGCCGCCCGACACCGTCTTTGCCGACGGCGCCTCGCCGGCCTTCCGCCAGTTCATCGGCAATTTCGGGGGCTGACCATGGCTGTGGTGCTGGAAACGCGGCTCGACTGGCGTGCGGTCGCCCGCGTGGCGCACGGTGCGCCACTCGTCCTGTCGGACGCGGCGGTGGCGCGGATCGAGACGGCGCATCGCATCGTCGGCGCGCTGGTGGAAAGCGGCGTGCGCGCCTATGGCATCACCACCGGCGTCGGCGCGCTCGCCGATACCGTGGTCGATCGCCCGTCGCAGAGCCGGCTGTCGCGCAACATCGTCCTCAGCCATGCCTGCGGTGTCGGCCCGCTGCTCGATGCGACCTCCGTACGCGCCATCATGGCGGCACAGGTCGCCAATATGGCGCATGGACATTCCGGCGTCCGCGTCGATGTCGTGGCGACGCTCTGCACGTTCCTCGAAAAGAACGGCATTCCTGACATTCCCGCCCGCGGCTCGGCCGGCTACCTCACGCACAATGCCCATATCGCGCTCGTCCTCATCGGCGAGGGGCGGGCGCAGGTGGATGGCGTGTCCCTGCGCGGCGCCGATGCGCTGGCCGCGCTCGGCCTTGCGCCTCTGGTGCTGGAAGCCAAGGAAGGCCTCAGCCTCGTCAACGGCACGGCCTGCTCGACAGGGCTCGGCGCGCTCGCGCTCTCCCGCGCGGCCAGACTTCTGAACTGGGCCGATGCCATCGCGGCGCTGACGCTGGAAGCGCTGGGCGCGCAGATGACCGCCTTCGACGCGGAGGTGCTGGCGCTCCGCCCGTCGCCGGGTCTCCTCGCCGTCGGTGCGACCCTTCGCCGGCGTTTAGCCGGTAGCGGGCTGATCGCGGCCGCCCGCGGCCGGCGCACCCAGGATGCGCTCAGCCTGCGCGCCGTGCCTCATGTCCACGGGGCCGCCCGCGATGCGTTCGACGTCACCGCCACGGTGGTGGATCGGGAACTGGCGTCGGTCACCGACAACCCGGCCGTGGCTGGCACTCCGGAGGCGCCGCGCGTGTTCTCGCAGGCCCATGCCGTCGCGCCGGCACTCGCGCAGGCGCTCGATGGCCTTTCGGTCGCCATCGCCCAGCTCGCCGCCATGTCCGAGCGCCGGATCGACCGCCTCGTCAATCCGCTCGTGAGCGGCCTGCCGCCCTTCCTCGCCACGGATCCCGGTGCCGGTTCCGGCTTCATGATCGCGCAATACACCGCAGCGGCGCTCGCTGCCGAGAACCGCCGGCTCGCCACGCCCGCCAGCCTCGACGGGGGCCTCACCTCGGGCAATCAGGAGGATTTTCTGGCGCACCCGACCGCCGCCGCCAACAAGCTCCTCGCCATCCTCGACAATGCCGAACAGATCCTCGCCATCGAATATGCCGCCGCCGCGCAGGCCCACGACCTCATCGCCGCTCCGTTCGGCCACGGCGACACGCCCCCGCACACCCGCGCCCCCGGCACCGAAGCCCTCCATCGCCACCTGCGCCGCACCATCCCCCCCTACGCCGACGACCGCCCCCTCGGCCAGGACCTCGAAGCCGCCCGGCGCGCGATGACGGACATCGACGTCGACGGGGTGTGACCGCAGCTGACCGCTCGAGAATGGGGCCGCGCGAGCGGTGGTCCATGATAGGGATGGGAGACGTCACTTGATCGTCGACATGGAGTTCGGCTTCAGGAGCGTTCGGCCGTGCCGCATGCGCGGGGCGTTGTGCAAAGGCAGACGCTCTGCAGCTGCGAAGGGAGGGGCGCCAGGTCGGATCGGCGATAGCAGCGGTTAAGGCATTCACGCGACGGCAAACCGGAACCAACGGTTCAATGAG
The DNA here is from genome assembly GCF_021168455.1 of Rhizobium quercicola. Classification (NCBI taxonomy): domain Bacteria; kingdom Pseudomonadati; phylum Pseudomonadota; class Alphaproteobacteria; order Hyphomicrobiales; family Rhizobiaceae; genus Rhizobium; species Rhizobium quercicola. Next base: position 38,221 of record NZ_JAJOZR010000015.1, on the reverse strand, counting down.
CTTCCGCGGCGAGAATCAAACCCCATCCAACCTGCTGCTCGGTCGCAAGCCCTTTAGATGCTCGACCAGCGCTCTCAGTTTCGGCGCCATGTTGCGTCGGCTGGGGTAGTAGAGGAAGAAGCCGGGGAAGCGGGGGCAGAAGTCCTGGAGAACGGGCACCAGCTCGCCGCGCGAAATCGCCGGGCGGAAGCTGTCCTCCATGCCGAAACTGATGCCGGCGCCCGCGGCGGCGAGCTTGATCATCAAGGCCATGTCCGTCGTCGTGACCGTATCCGCCACCGCCACCGAGAAAGCGCGCCCCTCTTCTTCGAACTCCCACCGGTAGGGCGCGACGTTTGCGGCTCGGCGCCAGCCGATGCAGCGGCGATTGGCAAGCTCGTTCGGGTGGTGCGGCGTCCCGAACCTCTCGAGATAGTCCGGCGACGCCACGGCCAGCTGGCGCTGCTCGCCCGAAACAGCCACGGCGATCATGTCCTGGGCGATCACCTCGCCCAGCCGAACCCCGGCATCGTAGCCTTCCGCGACGATGTCGAACTCCTCGTCGGTGACGGTGACATGCAGCGTCACCCCCGGGTTCTTCTCCAGAAACGCGGCGAGCAGCGGCCCGGACAGAAAGCTTTCGGCAATGGACGAGACCGCGATCGTGAGCTGCCCGCGAGGCGGGCCGCGTAAGTTGGCGGCCGCATCGATGGCGACCCGCATATCCCGCAGCGCTGGCGCCGCCTCGACGTAGAGCCGTTCCCCGGCCTCCGTCAACGCCACGCTGCGCGTCGTCCGGTTGACGAGCGCAATGCCGAGCGTCTCCTCGAGCCGGCGGATCGTCTGGCTGACGGCCGAGCGGGTAACGCCCATCCGGTCGGCTGCGGCACGAAAGCTCTTCTCCTCTGCAACGAGAGCGAAGACGGCGAGCGCGTTGAGGTCATGAAGCATTGGTTAGCTATCCTTACGGGTCCGTGTACGAATAGACGTCTTATCGCGACAGTGCCGCAGACGTATTCTTCTCGCCACCGCAATCAAGCGGATGCGAGAGGAAAAATCATGGACAAGATCGTTCTCATCACCGGCGCTTCCAGCGGCATCGGTGTCGGCATCGCCCACGAACTGGCAAGAGCTGGCGCCACTGTCGTTCTCGGCGCCCGCCGCACCGATCGTCTGAATGCCGTCGCCGAGGAGATCCGCGCCGCCGGCGGCAAGGTCATGACGCGCAAGGTAGACGTGACCGATCGTGCCGACGTTGCGGCCTTCGCCGAGGCCGCGCGGCAGGCATTCGGGCGGATCGACGTGATCGTCAACAATGCCGGCGTCATGCCGCTGTCGCCGATGGCCTCGCTGAAGGTCGACGAGTGGGACACCATGATCGACGTCAACATCAAAGGCGTGCTGTACGGCGTTGCCGCCGTCCTCAAGGAGATGACCGAGCGCGGCTCCGGCCAGATTATCAACATCGCCTCGATCGGCGCGCTGCAGGTGGTACCGACCGCGGCCGTCTACTGCGCCACGAAATATGCGGTCCGGGCGATCTCCGATGGTCTGCGCCAGGAAAACGACAAGCTGCGCGTCACCTGCATCCATCCCGGCGTCGTGGAAAGCGAGCTGGCCGGCACAATCACCGACCCCACCGCGATCGAAGGCATGAAGGCATACCGCGCGATTGCCCTCACACCCGATGCGATCGGCCGCGCCGTCCGCTTCGCGATCGAACAGCCCGAGGATGTCGACGTCAACGAGATCGTCGTTCGCCCGACCCGGGCGGCATCCTGACCGGCAGGACGCAACAAGACAGCAAGAGGAGAACAGGATGTTTCACAAGATCGGATCCCATGTCGCAGCGGCGGCGGCCGTCTCGCTTTTCGGCCTCTTCCCGGATGCCGCCAACGCTCAGACGACGGAGGAAAGGCGGGAGCGCGGCGCTGCGGTCGTTCGCAGCCTGAACAACGGCACGCCGCAGCCGACGCTTGAAGCCATGCGGCAAGAGTTCCCGTTTCTGGCGGAAGCGACGGAGGCCTATGCCCTGGGCGACGTCTGGTCGCGCCCGGGTCTCGACAACCGCACGCGCCAGCTTGCCGCGGTCGCGGCCTTCGCCGCGATGGGAGAGACGGCGCTGATGAAGGTTCATGCCGGCTATGCGCTGAACATCGGTGTGCCGGAAGAAGAGCTGAAGGAGGTCATCTACATGCTGACCGTGCCGGCTGGTTTCCCCAAAGCGATCGCGGCCTCCCAGGTCCTGTCGGAGCTTTTCCGGGAGCGGCGCGAGGCGAACGGCGGCGCGCCCGCCGGGCAGCGCCCGGCAACCGGACAACGCGGGGAGAACCAGCCTTGAGTGATCCCCTCATCGTCATCGTCACGGCCGCGTCTCTCGGCGCGGTCATCCTCCCGGCAAAGGCAGAGCACACCATGTCGACGCACGCCAACGACGCAGCAGACACCACCGACAGCATCGCGGCTGAGCCACAGAGCCATCCCTATCTCGGCATGTGGGTCACCGGCGACGGCCGCATCCGCCAGGAACTGCTTCCCACCGGCCGCTACGACGAGGCCCGCGGCACCCGCCGCAGCGCCTACCAGGGTCGCTACCGCGTGACCGGGACGCAAATCGACTACTGGGACGACACCGGCTTCACCGCCGAAGGCACCTTCGCCGACGACGACACGCTGCACCATGGCGGAATGATCTTTTACAGGGAAAAGCGGTGACGGACGTCATGCTGGCAGAGCACGCGCTCGTTCCGGCCTGCTCTGGTCTCACAGGGTCGGCCGGGGCCATTGAGACGGCCGTTTTCCGGGAGGCCAGAATCGTCAACGCGATTGCCGGCTCAAGGCATAGGAATCGAGATAGCCGCAGGCACTGCAGCGAAACGTCACCACCTCGTAGACGACCTTGCCCTTGAGGTTCAGACCGGAAAGGTAACTTTTCACGGGCTTGCCGGACACCCATGTCTCGGACGACAACAGGCTGTCCCCTTTCTCAAGAAGGAAACCCTCTTCCATGTCTGCGTTGCATCGACTGCATTGATAGGCCAAATCCTGATCTCCTTCACGTCGGTGCGAACCCGTTTCGGTGACGGCTTGCATGTCGCCGCCAGCGGACAGTGCAAGCCGCGCCCGACGGACACGTCGCAACAGCTCTCTCCATTGCCGCCGCGACTGACAAGCCCCTTTTCGCCGGCAATGTCCTAGCAAATCTGCGCATTTGCCGCATCATCATTGGCTGCAGCCGTCGGTGACCCTAGATGAGAATGGACGAGGACAGGGAAACTGCGGGATGTCGAGGGTAGGCCGTCTCTTTGAAATGCTGGGCGTGCTGCGCGCCCGCAGACGACCGGTGACGGCCCTCGAACTTGCGCAGGCGCTCGGGATTTCGGAGAGAAGCGTGTACCGCGATGTCGATACGCTTCGTCAGCTCGGCGCTCCCCTCGACGGACAGGCGGGCGTCGGGTTTCTCCTGAGAGACGGGTTCTTTCTTCCGAATTTTGCGTTCTCGCCTGAGGAAATACATGCCCTGATCCTCGGTCTGGGGTGGGTGCAGCAGAGGGCCGATCCGGCACTGGTTCAGAGCAGCGAGAGCGCCCTGGCGAAGATACGGTCGAGCCGGACCGACCGGATGTCTGCGGGAGATGAAACGCCTGCGCTCGTGACAGCCGCCTCGCTGTCCGAACGCTCCGATCCCACCCAGGTCGCAGCACTGCGCGATGCCATCCGCGGGATGCGGAAAGTTGCGCTCGCCTATGAAGACGCGGCCGGCTCGCTGTCGCAGCGGATCGTCTGGCCGATCACCATCGTCTACTTCGATGACGTGCGGGTCCTGGCCGCCTGGTGCGAAAGCCGGTCGGCGTTCCGCCATTTCCGCGTCGATCGCGTTCGAGCGGCAACGGTGCTTGCCGAGCGTTATCCGGAGCGGCGGGCGGCGCTGATCAAGCGATGGCGCGAGCAGGATCGAGACTGGCGTTCGCTCATGACAGGTTCTGACGGAGCCAGAGGATAGACTGTCAAGCAGGCGCATCAACGGCGCCCTGATGAAAGGAATATTCCATGGTTGCGTTTTCACCCGATGTCTTCGCCGACTTCCTTGCTGCCGAGGACGATGCCCCCGTGGTCATGTTGAACCTCCTCCGCTTCGTGCCCGACGGCGGTCGGGAGCGACATCTGGATTACCTGCGAATGGCAGAGCCGATCCTGGCGCGCTTCGGCGCGTCAATCCTGTTCCGCGGCGATGGTATGGACGTTCTGACAACAGGTGATGTTGAGGGCTGCGATGCCGTCCTGCTGGTGCAATATCCGCGACGGACGGCATTCCAGCAGATGGTGGAGGATCCGAAATACCAGGCTGCGTTTCAGGTCGGAAAGTCTGCGCTTGCCGATATCGTCCTGCAGCCTCTCAAACCCTCAAAGGGCCTCTGATGGCGGGGTGACGGATATGGGAATATGGTCATCAGCCGACCGCGGCTCCGTCGCACGCTAAACGTGACCGGCATCGTCATCCCTGTGCCGTCGGACGAATGACGATGCTGCCGACGTCGACGTCGGGCGGCTGGTCGATGGCAAACAGGATGCCGCGGGCGATGGCGTCCGCGGGCATGGCCATCGCGCCGAGATCGTCCTCGATCTTTTTCTTCATTCCCGCATCCGTGATGCTGTCGCTAAAGTTGGTTGCGGTCATCCCCGGCGAGATCTCGGTGACGCGGAGCGTCGGTCCTGCCTCTTGGCGCAAGGCTTCCGTCACCGTTCGCACGGCGTTTTTCGTCGCCGCATAGACCCCCATGGTCGGCACGATCTTCAGCCCGGCCGTCGAGATGACGTTGATCATGTGTCCGGACCCTTGGCGCGCGAAAACCGGCAGTGCCGCGGCAATCCCGTAAAGCGTTCCTCTCAGGTTCACATCGATCAGGTCCCAGTCTTCGACCTTGAGCTTATCGAAACGGGAAATCGGCCCGACGCCCGCATTGTTGATGATCACGTCGAGCCGGCCGCCTTTTTCGATGGCCAGCGACACCAGGGCTTCCAGGTCGGCCCGGTTGCGAACGTCCGTCGCCTTGAAGACAACCCTGCCGCCCGAGGCCGAGATCTCCTCCGCGACAATGCGGAGCGGCTCCGGTCTCCGCGCGCCGAGCACGACGAACGCGCCCCGTTCCGCCAGCAGCGTCGCCGTCGCTCTGCCGATGCCGCTGCTTGCTCCGGTCACGATGACGACTTTGTTTTCGATGCGCATGGATCTGTCTCCTCTTGGACGGTACTGCGCGAACCCTAGATCAACATCTCGAGAGCATCTATGCGAAGAGGTCTATGGTTTTGTCGCGATCGTCTACGACTGCGCGGGATCCGCTCTCCGATGTCCTCGACGTGCTCGGTGCTCATGTGGCAAGGCTCACGCGCATGGAGGCCGGGGGATCGTGGGCATTTGCATTCCCGCTGGCGAACCGCCTCAAGTTCGTTGCGGTTCTCGACGGTGAACAGTGGATGCTCGTGCCCGGACAGCCGCGCTGCCGGATGAAGGCGGGCGATGTCTGCCTGATCGGTCGAACGCCCTATGTGGTGGCGTCCGATCCCGAACGGGAACCGGAAGAGGGAACGTCCCTCTATCCGGAGAGCGGCTCAGATCTTGCGAGGGTCAATTCCGGGGATGGCGTCGCTGCGATTGGCGGCTCGATCGCGTTTCCCGACGAGAACGGCGATTTTCTGCTCGACCTGCTTCCAGGGTTCCTGCTGGTCGAGCGCGGCGCCCGCGCATCGAGTGCGATCGCCGCGGTTCTCGACCTCATCGGCAGCGAGTTTCGACGGGATGCGATGGGCAGCGACATCGTCGCCGCCCGTCTCGCAGATGTTCTCGTGATCGAGGCGCTGCGGGCGCTGTCCGACGACGGTGATCGAAGCCGGACGGGATGGCTCGGGGCGATTTCCGACCCGCGTCTCGGTCGGGCTTTGCGCGCTGTCCACCGCGATCTCGCCGCACCCTGGACCGTTGCCGCGCTGGCGGAGGTGGCCGGCATGTCGCGCGCGGCCTTTTCCGCAGCGTTCAGCCGGCATGTCGGCAGACCGCCTCTCGCCTATCTGCGCTACTGGCGGCTGACGCTTGCAAGAACCCTGTTGCGCAAGGGCACAGCCACGGTGGACGAGGTTGCCAGACGTGTCGGCTATACATCGCAGAGTGCTTTTGCGAACGCGTATCGCCACGCCTTTGCAACAACGCCGCGATCACGCTCGCCTGTCGCCTGACCTGACCTCGCGGACGGCGCTGTCGAAAGCTTCCTCGAACACCTCGTCCATCGGCCGCGCGCCCTTTTCCTGATTGAAGATCTCTGCCGCAATACGCATCGCGCCGACGGAAATCATGGCAACCACGCGCAGTGCCGTTGAGCGCTCGGGTTCTGGCCAACGCGCACTGAGCGCTTCGTGGATCGCACTTTCCTGCTGGACATAGGAGACCTGTTTGCGCGCCTGGACGCCCGGACTGGTCCGCATCAGCCGATCCATCTCGATCATGTCGTTCGTCGGAATTGTCTTGCAGACGCTGACCACCGCATCCCTAACCACCTCGATCGGCGACGAGGACGCGGGCGACGTTCGCACCGCATCGGCCAGCATCTCGCCTATTCCGCTTTGCAGGGACAGCAAAATCTCGTCCTTCGACGTGAAGTAATAGAAGAAGGTCCTGCGGGAAATGCCAGCTGCGACGGCAATTTCGTCGAGCGTCGTGTTGTCAAATCCCTTCTGGAGAAAGAGATCGATACCCTTTTCTGTGATGCGCTTCTTCGTCTCGCGCCTCTTTCGTTCCCGCAGGCCGACACTCGCTTTGCTGTCATGCTCCGAATTTTTCACCTCGACCTCTTGTTTAATTACACTCAGTGCGATATTAATTTTACACCAGGTGCGAATAATACGGAAGAGACGTGCGATGGCAAAATGGATTGACGCCGACATCCCAAATCAGCGCGGACGGTCCGCCGTGGTGACGGGAACGGGTGGGTTGGGGCTGCAGACCGCGCTGTCGCTGGCCCGCTCAGGATGCGATGTGACCATTGCCGGCCGGCATCCTCAAAGAGGGGCCGACGCCGTCGCGCGCGTTCAACACACGGTTCCCGGTGCAACGGTGCGGTTCGAGAAACTCCATCTCGCAGACCTCTCTTCGGTCGCCTCGTTTGCACAGAGGATGAAGACCAGCAGGGAGAGTCTGGACCTTCTGGTAAACAATGCCGGTATCATGGTGCCGCCGAAGCGGCAGGAAACGCGGGACGGCTTCGAACTGCAGTTTGGTACGAACTACCTTGGCCATTTCGCCTTGACCGGCCATCTCATGCCGTTGCTGTTAAAGGGGGCGGACCCCCGTGTCGTCACCGTGTCCAGCGTTGCCGCCCGCGGAGGAACAATCGATTTCGACGACTTGAATTCGCAGAAGCACTATCGTCCGATGGCGGCCTACAGCCAGTCGAAGCTTGCATGCCTGATGTTTGCGCTCGAGCTCCAGGATCGAAGCCGGGCGGCAGGGTGGCGTGTCACCAGCATCGCGGCGCATCCGGGCGTCGCCCGGACCGAATTGCTGTACAACGCGCCCGGCCGCAGGAGCATGCAGGGATTGGCGCGAACCTTCCTCTGGTTTCTGTTTCAGCCCGTGCCGCAGGGCGCCTTACCGCAAATATTCGCCGTCACATCGCCTGATGCAGAGCCGGGCGGCTATTACGGTCCCGATCGTCTGGGCGAAACGCGGGGGCATCCGGGACCAGCCCGTGTTCCCCCGAAGGCGCTCGATCGCGCCGCAAGGATGCGGCTTTGGGAGATTTCACAACATATGACCGGACTTTCGATGGTTTTCGCTCAGTAGCGATGGAACACCGGTTTGGCCCGTGAGGTCCGGATGTCGTTTTTTCAGACGTAGGCGAGATTGTCGTTCTGTTGGCAATTGGATTCTGCACCGTGCGACTTGTCTTTTAGCCTAGCGCAGCGGCTGGAGCACCGCTGTAAAGACAGCCAGCCGCTCGTTGAAGACTGCACGATTGGCTTTAAACAAAGCGAGCAAAACTGTCGCGCAATCCTCCCGTTGCCAAGGCAATGACTTTCCAAAAGTGCAAGGCCTGAGCCGATACCGTCTCTGGCACGCTGCCCTACCACGCCGCCTCTATTGTGCTATTGCGCAGTACTTTTTTAAGATAGTGACCCAGTACAAGAGGCTCACATACGATGAACTTACAAATCGTTGCGACGAGGCGGCAGGAGCCGTCGTGGCATTCCAGTCTGACCGCGAGACCTGCGAACATCAGCGCCAGATGCGGCAATTTTGCTATGCTTACTTCGTTTTTGGCGTAGGTGTGATACTGAACCCTGCCCATTGCAGCCTTAGGAATAGGCCGGGGCCCTTTCCACAGCTGCGTAAAACATTGCGACAGCTGGTTCCTCGACCCCAATCCTTTGGCCAAGCGGAACAACTAAAACCTCCGCTTGTTGTCCCGGGGCAACGGATCGGAGTTTCATTTGCTCATCTTATCGAACGAAAACAATTTTGCGTCGCGCGATGCGACTATCGCACTTAACACCTACACGACCGTCCTTCGTCGTCCGAAAGTGCCACACGAGACATTCGCGAATTATTGGCGAGATGTGCATGGGCCGCTGTGTTCCCGAATCCCAGGATTGGGGTGGTACGTCCAAAACCATTTCAACCGCGAACAAGATGCGCATCTTTGGCCACAAATCGAAGGGATAAGCTCGTTCAAAAACTATAGTCTGGACGGCGGGGTTGAGATTGGTTTCGAGACCCGGGCTGACCAGGAACAGTTTAACGAGGCCTGTTCGATTCTGTTTGCCGACGAGCAGAACATGTTCGCTGCGACTGTTGCATACGCACTTCCGAAAGGCTCGACGACGCTGGTGGACCGCAGCGCAGACCCTATTCCTAACGGACACGATGGCCTCGATCGCATTCATATCCACCTAGGTTCTCGGACAAACGATGTCGTTGCATTTCGACGGTTCATGACGGATTTCGCGGGAAAAATCGCAGCGGGCTCGGCTGCGTTAAAAGTGCGTCTGCACCTGCCCGACGTATACGACAATGCGCAGCCTGCTCCGCCTGCTCCCAATGTCGACCATGCTGTGCCAGAGGAGCGCCGGCATATTGCAGTGCTAGAACTAGCGTTTGCCAACCCACTTGAACGCAGACAATTCTATGGCAGCGACCTTTTTGAAGGCACGATTATAGATCAAAAGGCACATATCAGCTACGCTACCGCCTTTGCAGTAAGCGGCATCTATACCTATGTCCGAGACAAAGTGCTAACGACAGCGGGATTGAGGGGAAGTCGGCAGGCACAGTTGATAGAGACACTAGGCGCCGCCAACCAGATTTCCGCGGATGTCCGCACCCTTATCCATAAGGGCAAGTTGTAAGGCAAGGCGTCAGACTACCACTTCACTCGTGAGCCAAAAAATCGAACCTGGAGCATCGGACTTTCAAGTGGACGCATATTTGGTCGGTTACACCAGGCCGAACACTCTGCTCTCATGCTGGCAGCGTGACATTGGTTCTTACCCAAGTCGGATATCGTGTTTGATGAGGCGAACGGCGGACTTCCAAGAAATCAAAAAACAGGCTGAATAGCCAAAAAATGGCGCCAAGCGGAAGGCGTCAGTCAAACCTTGCCTGTCGACGGAAAATAGACTCACTAGGAGCTACCAACTTGCGAGAGATGCGGCTCAGCAAGTCCTCTGGTTGTCGTAGGAGACGCCGTTGCAAAGTCTTAAGAATGGACGGTGGCTCAATAGACCCTCGAATGCAAATGCATCGGATACCGAGCTTTCCGTGACGACCGACGCCAACACCGATTTCTGGCGGGAGACGCACTATGGCTTTGTGCGCGACAACGGCCACTTCTACGCATTCCGGTCCGAAGGCGATTTCACCGCCCAGGTTCGCGTTCAGGCAAATTTCGAGCATCTCTACGATCAGGCGGGCCTCATGGTGAGGCTCGACGAAAGACGGTGGGTTAAGACCGGGATCGAGTTCTCGGACGGATATGGCTTGCTCGGCAGTGTCCTGACAAATGAAGCCTCCGACTGGGCAACGGGGCGATATGATGGTGACCCATCAGATTACTGGATAAGAGTGGCCATCCAGAGCGGCGTTCTAAGGATACAAGCTTCAGGCGATGGCAAGACTTGGCCACTGGTGCGTCTCTGCCCATTCCCGGAAGCGGACCATTATCTCGTTGGGCCAATGTGCTGCACTCCCGAACGTGCAGGCTTGGAGGTCAGATTCAGTGAGTGGCAATTGGGGCCGGCCTTGGGCAAAGATCTTCACGACCTTACGTAGGCAGAAGTCGCAGGGAGCCGCCGCGCCACATGTCCTATCGCACCATCCTCCCGCATCTTATAGCGGCAGCCCTCCTTCTTCTTGGTCCGCCACCGGCCTTCGCAGAGGAGCCGGCCTTGCCACCAGGTGCCGAGACCGCGGGTAACGCACTGCCCAGCGACATCATGCTGCGTGTAGCACCCCTGATGCAGGCGGGTAGGCGCGACGAGGCAACGTTCTGGTTCTATGCCGGACAACTTCGCTGGCGCTCACGCCTGAACGCCAGCCCAACTCAGCACGCGACCGGCGAATCCGCTCTGTTCTCGTCGCTCTTCGAGACACTCAGGCCGCCCGTCAATGGTTGGGCCTTCGGCGACATCCTCAAGCTCCAGCGGACGATCGACGCCGTTCTCCTTTGGGACGTCCGTTATCCCGATCCTCCGCTGGATTCGGCCGTACACGAAAGAATGCGGGCAGGACTAACGGCTCTTCGCGACCAGATCGGCCGAGAAGCGGGCATGATCAGAGCCGAGCGCGCCTCACAGGGTCTGGAGAATAAATAATGCTGCGATTCCGGTGTTGGACTGACATGAAACGCTTGCCCCGCCTGCTGCTCGCATCCACGATGCTGCTTGCCATCTCCGGATCCGCATCGGCGCAGGATGGGCCTGTCGCGGATCCGTTGCGCAGTGGTCTGGAAGGCGCATTGCGCGGCTGCGAGATTTGGGTCCTCGACCCATCAAGCTGGCTGAACGATCCGGCGCGATTCCTCGCGGCCATCGATCTTGGCGGCGCGGTGTCCGAGACCGAGAGCCTGCCCGAGCCGCTCCTCCCTCCCAAGCCCTTCCGGCGCGGCAACCGCTACTGGCGGATCAATGCCGGACCCAACGAGGGTTACGCGCTGGTGGTCTCGCGCGACATTCCGATGTGCCACATCACGGGCGGCGGCGGGGTCGACTTCCAGCCGGCGGCCGAAGCGGTGGCCGCCTCACCGGACGTCTCCGATCGCTGGGAGCGCATCGGCGAGGAGCGCCGAGATGACATGGTCTCGACCTTTTTCCGACTGCGCAAGGAGCAAAAGCTTGCGCTGGTCTTCAGCCGTGCCAACGCACCGGGTGCACGACGCGACCGCCCCCAGGTGATCGCGACCGTGACCTACGACCTTGGTCGCTGAGGCAACGCAGGTTCGTCCGGCCAGTGTGGTGGAAATGGCCACACGAGAACCTCACCGCCCGGCGGGATTGGACCCAAATGGCGCAGGAAACGGTCATAGTGCTGGTTGCCCGGCGGGTAGCGCAACTCACCATGTCCGACAACGGACCCGGCTTCGCTCTCGGCTCGCAGCCATAGGACCAGCGTGCCATCAGGCTCGCGATGCGCTGAGCCGATCGACGCCTCTGCGGAAGAGGGAGCCGGCGCATGCCCCTGCGAACTGGCTCGCCCGTTGGCGGACACCGCCAACGCTTCCAGCACCGCGACAAGGCGTGGTCTCGGACAATCGGACCCGACCTCCTGCAGGACGTCGTCGCCATCGAACAGGGCGACGTTGCACAGGCGGTCTGTCGGCTCACCGAACACTGGCGTATCGCGAGCCGGGGTGATCCAGACCTCGTTGCCCGACGCGATCACGTTGCGCCGCTCGTCATCCGAAATGGCATCGGTGCGTTCGCTTTCGATCTCCACCAGCCCTCCCGCATCGGCCAGACGGGTCGTTGCCTGCCGGATGGTCATGAGGTCGAGATCGATGACGATCCAGCGCGCCAGCGGCGACAGGATGTTACCGGTCGCGACCAGCATCCCGCGACGCGGCAGTTCACCGGCAGGAAAGGCGAGACGGACGCCCGCGCGGCTCGTGCGTGCGGGCGAGGCAATCTTTGCGTCGGCGTAACCGGGCTCGTGCGCCTTCGCTGCGACCGGCAAGACGAGAAGGAGGACGAGAAGCTCGGAGATGCCGAGCCGTCGTAAACGGTCAAGGGCTCCTTCACGCCATCTGGTTCCGGTCTCGCTCCGGAATGCGTCCGTCCTACTGCCTTTCATTTGCGAGCCCGCTTCTGTTCGTTTCGCTCCGGCATCCTATCGACGCTGGTCTCAGCCGTCATCCGTCCGTGGTCAGCAATCCGGGTAGTAGGGACTGACTTCGACCAAACAACCGAGCCGCTCGCCCAGTTCTTGCCCCAGTGCCGTCATGCCGTCGGGATCGCTGTGCTGCGCTAGGAACACAGACTGGCTGTCCGCGCCGGGTGCGTGCGTGTAGCAATGGGCATGAAGCGACGAGCCGCCCCCGCCCTTGGCCGGCGTCATACGGATGACCTCAAGATGCAGAATGTCGCTGCGGGGCATGACGAAGAGCTGATCCGAAACTACGATCAGCGCCTCGCCGTCTGCTGATAGCCCAAGCATCCGCTGCCGGTCCTTGACCAGATCTTCTGGGTCGCGCGCATATTCGAGCTCCGTCTCGCCTGGCGCAAAGCGGCCCGCCTGTGCCATGCGCGCTGTCCCGACATCGCCGTCGAACGCGAGAGGCAGGAAGCCTGTCACCCATTCTTGTTCTCTCGCGCTGAGAGCCAGGCGGAAGCCCGTCGTTAGCGTCACGTGGCAGGCGGTCTTAAGGCGCGGGTCGCGATCCTCGGACGGGTTCTGCAGACCATGCGACTGCCAATCCGGCGGCCAAGCGGTCAGCGAGACTTCGGCCAGCCCTGACCGCCATCCTGCGACGACAGTGTTCCACCGCTGACCGACCGGCGCGCGGCCGAGAGATGCCGTGAGATGGTCAGCGATGCGCTGAAGGTTGGCGTGGGCGTCGTCCTTAAACCACGCAAGGGCGGTGAAGCGGGTGATCGGAAACTGGGGTGGTATGCGCTCGAAGGTGCTTGCCGTCCAGGGCGCAAGTGCGCCTGGTAGGGGTTCAGCGTCGGTGAGGACGAGCGCTGGCCAGTTGTAGATCGGATCTGGCAGAACGCCGCAGCGCGCGACGACCTCTGTGCGCGTTTCGTGACGGGGTAAGCGCCAATTGTCCGCAAGGCGGAGGATCGGGTTCATGCCATCGGGAAGGATTGGGATCTCAGCCGGCGCGGGGCCGTCCGGCCAGGACGTCAGCGCGACCTGCGTGCGGCGGAAAAGGCGGTCCAAAAATCGTATCGCGGCCTCCGTTCAAGCTCGCCGCTCGGCAACGTGTACCGGTAGAATACAAGATAGGCGCTGCCCATGTCCAAACGTCTTGCTTGCAACTGGATAAAAAACTCTCTCGGTTGCGAGGGAGGAAACTTACGGACCAGATTAGACCGCTCACGACCCAATACCATCATCCGCCCATCAGGCGGACGTTCAATCAGTGCGGTCAGCATGAGAATATGCCGTCCTCCGCAGGGGTAGTCTGATCTGTCGCGCTCTGCTTCAAATAGAGCTACCTGAGCGGATCAGATAGATAACCGCAGCCACACTCAGCAAGGCAATGAAGAAGGTGCCAATCAAGATCTGGGCGAGTTGCGGGCTGTTAATCGCACGCTCCAATGGCCCCCGATTGACCCGACTTCAAGCTGTTGACGCAACGGTGACCCACGTTGCCACTGCGTCATGCCGGCTTTCTTCGCCCGCTCAGTCTCACTAAGATCACCACGCACACCGGCAGCCATCGCCGTGCCCTTGACCAGCCGTGCCACCTCCCGGACGTTGAGACGATCCGGCCCGACGGCTTTGCCCTGTCCCGTCACCCGCCGGAAGAGTGGCCCATAACCAGCACCGCTACTTTCTGAACTGGAGGTTTGGCATGGCTCTTGCGGATGGCGGACATCGCCATGGCGATATGACGATCCTTGCGATCGAGGGCAAGACCGCGCTGGGCATAGTTCCACGATAGGGAGGCCAGACGCCGCTCGATCGGCGACACGGCATTGGCTTTCGTGCGCGCGTCGGGGTGCCAGCAGCACTGCCCGAGGCGCAGGCTGCGATGTAGAGGCCGACGGTTTGCGGGTGCGGGGAGAGGGGAGACAGGCCGGATCGGCGGCACTATGCGGAGAAATGCTTCCTGTTAGCGGCATAGGCTTTGCGGGTATTGGCCGCGCTGGTGGTGTCGACATAAGCGCACGCTCGGTTTGACAGGTCCGTGAGATGCGTGGACCATAGGTTTGGTTCTTTTGGGGAGGGAAAGACCACTCGACAACTCGGCTTCAGTACCCTTCGCAATGGCCACCCCTACAGCGGTGGTGCTGACGTTCCAGCGGTATGGCTTTCGGTGTTTAGCTTGGCAATCTGAACCATTCTCGCATCATGGAAAACACGTCCGATAGTCTCCCCAGGCTTCTATTTGAGGACGCCATTCTGGTCTGCCAACAAAGAGGATGACAGCGGCGGAGAACATGACTAAACCACTCATATATTCGTGCCGGTTTGAAACAACCGGCGCAAACGTCAGGAAATACGGGAAAGAGGTCGCGAAGGCATATGATGAACATAGACGCGCGCCTTCAGGTCTATGTCAGTCAACGACCAGCGCTCGTTACGTATGCATCGCGGATTCTTGGCTGCCGTGAAAGCGCTGAAGACATCGTTCACGATGCCTTTTTGAAGTTTATGCCGGCAGATGCGCGCGAGGCCTCAACGGGACAACTCGTCGCCTATCTCTTCAGGATCGTGCGTAATCTTGCATTCGATGTGATAAAGCGGCGAAAGCTCGAAGCACGGGAAAGCATCGATCCACCCTACTGGTCGGTGCCTTCGCCCTGTCCGACGCCGGAGGACATCGTCGCGACATCGGATGAAGTGCGGTTGATCGAAAAGTTGCTGGAGGACCTGCCTCTGGAAGCCCGGATCGCGCTCGAAATGCACCGGTTCGGCGGTTATACGCTGAGCGAGATCGCAGAACATCTCGGCATTTCGGTGACGAAGGTGCATCGGCACGTGCAAAGCGCGATTGTGCGTCTCGCCTCCGTTCTCCCCTCTTGAGTGTGTGGTCCAGCCGTAAATCATGAAAAATTGTTGCCTCCTGCTCGTCTTTGCTAGACGACGTGCATCCTGCACGAGACAGCAGCCAGCGACAGGACGCTCCGGTGAGCGCACCTCTGTCGAAGGCGATGCTGCGGCCATGGGATTTTCGCGACCGTGACAAGCAATCCACCTCTTCCGGACGCCGTGCTCGGCGAGGCGACGGACTGGTTCTTAGCGATGCGGGATCGCCCGGACTGTCTTGAGACGCGGGCCGCCTTCCAACGGTGGCTGTCGGCCTCCGAGGAAAACGCGGCCGCATGGCGCCAGATTGAGAAGGCTTGGGCTCTGCTCGGCGACACCCGTCCGGCTTACGCCGAGGACTGGGAGACGGTTGCAACGGGCATCGCGGCGGTCGTGCCTTTCACCGCGAAACGGCCGGAACCACGTCGAAAACGGCTTGCTGGTGCCGCCATGCTGGCTGCGGCGGCTTGCGCTGTGTCATTTCTGGCGGGCCCCGCTCTGCTCCTGCACCTGCGTGCGGACGAAGTGACGGCGTCGGGAGAAAGCCGGCGTGTCGTGCTTGCCGATGGAACCACCGTCGACATGAGCGGCGGAACCGCCTTTGCCGTGACGATCGCCAATCACAAACGCCATATCGAGCTACTGAAAGGCGAGGCCTTCTTCGACGTCACGCATGATGCGGACCGTCCCTTCACCATCGATGCCGATGGCGTCACCGTGGCAGTTCTCGGCACCGCCTTCGATGTGCAGACTGGCGTGCACGAGACGACTGTGGAGCTTGCGCGGGGATCGGTCGCAATCTCCTATGACGGGGAAAGCCAGCGCAGCACGTTCGAACTTTCCCCCGGCGAGACCGCAGCGATTGACCGGGAGACCGGAACGGCGATCCGGGGAACGGCCGATATCGAGGAAATGGGGGCCTGGCGAAGCGGCAAGCTCTTCATCGACGACGTCACCATCGCCAGCGCGATCGAGCGCATCCGGCGCTTTCACCCGGCATGGATCACGATCGCGGACGGCGCACTCGGCTCTCTCCGCGTGACCGGTCTCTACGATCTGCGAGATCCTGATCGCGCGCTGGAGGCGCTGGTACGCCCCTTCGGCGGCAAGGTACGGGCTGTCACGCCCTATGCGCGTATCGTCTCGCGCTACTAACGGCACTTTCGACGAATCTTGGAAAAATATCGATCTGTGTGAAAAAAACCGGAACGCCCGTCGTCTTTGCAATGACGCGCGTGTTGCGGCACGCGCTCAGGGAAACACGGAGTGGATGACGTTTGCCGACATGCCGACACCAGATAGCGGAGCATATAACCGTCAGCGGCAGGCTTTTCACCCTGCATGCGACGACCATTATTCTGGGGTTTGCCTCTCTTACAGCGGCTGTCATATCGCCGGCTATGGCGCAGGAGGCTGAGGCGAAACATGATTTTTCCATCGTCGCGCAGCCGCTTTCTCAGGCTCTGAAGACGTTCGGGCGTCAGTCGGGCCTCCAGATCACGCTGGCGGCAGAAGCGACGCACGGCGTGGAGGGGCGTCCCGTCAGCGGTCGTCTGACCGCGCGGAAGGCATTGACACGGCTGCTTGCCGGCACGGGACTCTCCCATGACATTGCCGATGGCACCGCGACCGTGGGCATGCTGGATCGTGCAAACATCGATAACGGCCTCGTTGCCGTCGAGGGTGCGACGGTTCTCGAGCCCATCGTCGTCTTTGGAAGCGGCATTAGCGGACCCGGCGGCATCGTCCTGTCAAGCCTGAAGCTTGAGCAGAAGAATCCGGCCAGCATTGCCGATGTCTTTCAAGGCGAGCCGGGCGTCTCCGTCGGTAGCTCATTACCCATGTCGCAGAAGGTCTATGTCCACGGCATCGAGGAGACCAATCTCGCGGTGACCATCGACGGCAGCCGGCAGAACAACAAGGTCTTCCATCACTCCGCCACCAACCTCATCGATCCCGGCCTGCTCCAGGCCGTCCGCGTCGATGCAGGCATTGCGCCGGCCGATGCCGGACCGGGCGCGCTCGGCGGCGCCATCGCCTATGAGACGAAGGATGCGCGCGACCTTCTCGATGGCGACGGCTATGGCGGTTTCGTCACCTCCAGCTACACTTTCAACAGCGACACAGCCGTCACGGGGCTTTCTAGCTATACATTGAAGGATGGGCTGGAGGCGCTGGGCTATATCACCTTCGGCAAGGGAAACGGGTTTCACGCCGGCAATGGCGACGACGTGCTCGGCACAAGCACGGACCTGATCAGCGGCATCGCCAAGCTCGCCTATGAATTCGAGAGCGGTGACCGGATCTCGATCAGCCACGATCGTTTGCGCGACGACGCCGAACGACCCTTCCGCGCCAATGCCGGTTTCATACAAGGTCGCCCGCCGTGGGAACCCCGGGTTCGCGACTACGCGCTAGAGCGGCAGAATACGGTCTTCACATACACCGACAGCACCCCGGAAGGCTGGTGGGATCCAAAGGTCGTCCTGGCCTATAGCCGCACCAGCGTGGAGACGCCGATTTACCTCGCGCCCGCGCTCGACATTCCGCCCTATGATGGGGCCGGCGATACCGGGAGCCTCAACGGCAAGGTCCAGAATACCTTCTCATTCGACAGCGGCAACATCGTCGCCGGCATTGATTTTTATAGCGACAAGGCCGAACTCGACGACCTCTTCGAACCTGCGCTGGAACGAGGCCGCAACGTCGGCATCTACGCGCAGGCGCGCATCGAGCCACTGGAGCGCACCCGCCTGTCGTTCGGTGCACGCGGCGACCGGCACTGGTTTACCGGCACCACCGGCGAGAAGCGGGATCATGCGGGCTTGAGCAACAATATCTCCGGAGAGTATGATCTGATCGAGGAGACGCTGACGGCCGGGGCCGCCTATTCTCGCGTCTGGGCCGGTATACCGCTAGCCGAGAACTTCATCATGAACCCCAACTGGGACTATGCCGGCGGCCCCGATCCGGTTCGATCAGACAACGTCAGTGCCGGCCTTAAGGCCAGGCTGGACGGCTTCACAATCGAGGGCAGCATCTTCCGCACGGTGATCGACAACGCCCGTGCGCCCCGTTACGCCATTCTGCGCGGCGTCGAGCAGCATGACGTCATGTCCACAGGTTTCGAGATTGGCGCCGGCTATGGTTCAGATGCGACGTCGCTTGAGGTCAAATACGCGAACATCGCCGTCGAGATAGACGGCAAGCCGGCAGACTCGGATCTCGGCAGCTACCTCGCGGCCCCCGCCGGACAGATCATCACCATCACGGCCATCCACACCCTTATTGATCGGGGCGTAACGATCGGTGCAGATGCGGAAGTCGCGCTCGCCTATGACGATGTCGCGCCCGGCAGTCGGCCTTACCCGAGATATCACGTGTTAAACACCTTCCTCGAATACAAGCCGCCTTCCAAGCCGAACCTGAGCTTGCGCGCCGAAATCAAGAATCTCTCCAACGAGACCTACTCGGACCGCGCCACCTACGGGCAGGAATTCGGCACCGTAACCCCACTTTACGAACAGGGCCGGACCTTCATTCTCACCGCCAAGGCCTCATTCTAGCCCGCCACGACGACACGGGTGGCGGGCATGCTCCGCCGCCGCGTTTGCCAAAACAGGATTTCTCAATGCTCGAAGCGACAAGCCGGTTTGAAACGAACGAGGGGCAGAAGTACCTCGTGCAGCTGTGCAAGCATTTCGCCCACAAGATAGAGGTCGAACACGCAGGCGACCGGGGCGAACTGCGTTTTTCCTGCGGCACGGGTTTTCTGCTGGCGAGCGCCGAAGGGCTCAGCATCCGCGTCCGCTCTCCCGACGATCGGAGCCTCGGCGAGACGAAGGCCGTGATCGAGAGCCATCTCCTGCGTTTCGCCTTTCGCGAGCCGTCTGGCCCCCTCCTGTGGACACCCGCAGCGTGAGAACCGGACCGAGAGGATGAGCGGCATGAAAGCTTACCGACATCGCAGAGCCTCCTGGCTTGTCGCGGTCGCCTTGACCTTGCTGCCGGCCGGGCTCGTCCGGGCGACCGATATCCAGACGGCAGCGGGCATCGTGCCGGTTGCCGAACGTCCCGGCAAAATCGCCGTGTTCGACATTGCGGCCGTCGATACGCTCAACAGCATCGGCGTCGAGATCGCCGGACTTCCGAGCAATCTCTATCTGCCGGAGCTGCAGGCACTCGCACGAAAGGCTGAGCCCGTTGGCACGATCTTCGAGCCCGACCTCGAGGCCCTGAGTGCGCTGCAACCAGATCTTATCATTCTCGGCGGCCGCTCATCACCGAAGCGGGCAGCGACCGAGCAGGTCGCGCCGACCATCGACATGACGATGGATGGCGACGATCTCCTCGATCAGGCGAAGGGGCGGCTGGCCGCCTATGGCGCGCTTTTCGGCAAGGAGGCGGAAGCCGGTAAGGTCGAGGCAGAGCTGGACGCTGCCGTCGCGCGGGCGAAAGCGGCCGTTGCGGGCAAGGGCCGGGCGCTGATCATCATGACCAACGGCCCCAAAGTCACCGCCTATGGCATGGGCTCGCGGTTCGGCTGGCTCCACAGGTCGCTCGACCTCACCCCGGCGGTAACCGACGTCGATGCGGCCATCCACGGGGAAGCCGTCTCCTTCGAGTTTATCCACGCCGCCAATCCGGACTGGCTCCTCGTGGTCGACCGGGCAGCGGCCATCGGCTCGCAGGACCAGAATGCGCGAGCGACGCTCGACAATGCGCTTGTCGCCAAAACGACGGCATGGGCGAAGAGCCAGGTCATCTACCTGCCGCCAGGCAATTTCTACATCGCAGCCGGCGGCACGCGATCGATGATCCGGGTTTTCGACGCGATCACACAGAGCTTTACGAAGGGCCCATGACACAGTCGGTGCCAGAACCGAAGAAGGCGCAGTGGCGCAAACGCATCACCTTGCCCCGGATGGCCGCAGCCGCAGCCCTTGTCGTGCTCGTTTGGCTCAGTCTCCTCATCGGTGCCGACACCCTGTCTCCGACGCAGGTTGTGAGCGATCCCGAAGCGCTCGAACTGCTGCTGGCCAGCCGCCTGCCACGCACGCTTGCAGCCCTTCTCACAGGCTCGGCCCTTGCCATTGCCGGGCTGATCATGCAGGCGCTGGTGCGAAATCGCTTTGTCGAGCCATCCACGGCCGGGACGGCGCAGAGCGCCGCACTCGGCATCCTCTTGATGACGCTCCTCTTTCCCGCGGCCTCCCTAGGCGTCAAGATGATCGGCGCGACCGCACTCGCTCTTCTCGGCACGTCCGTCTTCATGGCCACGGCCGACCGGCTGCCTGTGACCCAGCCGCATCTCGTGCCGCTGTTTGGCCTCGTCTATGGCGGCGTCATCGGAGCCGTCGTCACTTTCGTCGGCTGGCAGACGGATCTCCTGCAGTTCATCGACATCTGGACGAATGGCGAGTTCTCCGGCGTCGTTCGCGGTCGCTACGAGTTTCTCTGGGGCGCCGGCATCATCGTCGTCCTTTCCTGGTGGATCGCCGACAGGCTCACTGTTCTGTCGCTCGGTCGGGAGGCCAGCATCGGCCTCGGGCTCGATTACGCCTGGACCCTGCGTCTTGGCCTTCTCGTCGTCTCGGTCATCGCCGCGCTCACGGTGTCCGTCGTGGGCATTATCCCTTTCGTCGGGCTCGTGGTGCCCAACATCGTCTCCCGAGTCATCGGCGACAAGCTGCGCGCCTCCATTCCCTGGACGGCGTTGGCCGGAGCCCTGCTGGTGCTTGGCTGCGACATCGTCGGACGGCTGATCCGCTACCCCTACGAGATCCCGGTCGCGACCGTCATGGGCGTCGTCGGCGCGCTCCTGTTCCTAAAGCTGATGCGCCTGCGTCCATCCCATGCATAAGCGCCCCCTCGTCCTTCTGGCCGTTCTTGCGGTCTTCTCGGTCGCCGCCTTCCTGACCCTCGGCCTGCAGGGAAACCTTGCCTTCGTACTGCAGATCCGTGCGGTGAAGCTGCTCGCGCTCGTGCAGGTGTCCGTGTCCGTGGCGCTGTCCACTGTCTTGTTCCAGACCGTTACCGCCAACCGGATCCTCACGCCATCCATCATGGGGCTCGATGCGCTCTATCTTTTCGGGCAGGCTCTTCTCGTCTTTCTCCTCGGTGGGCTCGGCTATGCGGCGATCGGGGGAGGCTGGAAATTTGCGGCCGAAGTCCTCATCATGATCGTTCTTGCCGCCGTCCTGTTGCCCCCGCTACTTACAGCACGTCTCGACATGAGCCTCCTGCTTCTGACAGGCGTCACTATCGGTCTTCTCTTCCGCAGCCTGTCGCAACTTCTGTTCCGCCTGCTCGATCCCAACGCCTTCGCCGTGGTGCAGGCGGCGAGCTTCGCCAATTTCAATGCTCTGCGCGCCGACCTCACCATCATCGGCAGCATCGTGACCTTCGCCACCGCGGTTGTTTGCTGGCACCAGCGGCACAGGCTCGATGTCGTGGCGCTCGGCCGCGAAGCCGCCATCGGGCTTGGTATCGACTGGTCGCGGACAGCGGCGCTCCTCCTTCTCATCGTTGCGCTTCTGGTTGCCGTGTCTACAGCCCTCGTCGGGCCGGTCTCCTTCCTCGGTCTGCTCGTGGCGGCCCTTGCCGAGCGTATCCTCGGCACAAGCCGACATGCCGTCATACTGCCCGCTGCCGCTCTCGTCGCGATTATCCTTCTGGTCGGCGGCCAAGCGATTTTCCAGCATCTGCTGGGCAGCGCCGCAACACTCGGCGTCGTCATCGAATTCGCCGGCGGTATCGCCTTTCTTCTGCTGCTGTATCTGGGAAGCCGGACGTGATCCTCATCGAAGACCTCAATCTTGCCCATGGCGGCACACCGGTGCTCAGGGACATCAACCTGACGATCGATCGTGGCGGCATCGTCGCGCTCGTGGGGCCGAACGGTGCGGGAAAGTCGAGCCTTCTGTCGCTGATCGCGCGCCTACTCCCCCTGCAGACCGGCCGCATCTTCATCGACGGTCTGCCGGTGACGACGACCCCGGGGCGGGAGCTTGCTCGCCGGATGGCGATCCTGCGTCAGGACGGGGTATTTGCCGGCCGCCTGACCGTGCGCGAGCTCGTGAGCCTTGGCCGCTTTCCACACAATCAGGGGCGCTCGACGCCGCAGGACAGGGCGCGCGTCGAGGAGGCACTGGTGCAGTTCGGCGTGTCGGATCTCGCCGAGCGCTTTCTCGAGACCTTATCGGGCGGTCAACGCCAGCGCGCTCTTGTAGCCATGACCTTCTGCCAGGGTACGGACTACCTGCTGCTCGACGAGCCGCTCAACAATCTCGACATGTTCCATGCGCGCCACCTGATGCAGAGTCTGCGACGCATGGCGGACGAGGATGCGCGAACGGCCATCATCGTCCTCCACGATATCAACCAGGCCGCCGCCTATGCCGACCGGATCATCGCGATGCGGGATGGTCGTATCGTCTCCGACGGAACGCCAGGAGAGGTCCTGACCGTCGATACGCTCGCAGCGGTTTTCGGGTATCGGATGCAGGTGACGGTTGCGGCGGGAAGGCCGCTCGTAATGCATCACCTCTGAGACCCCCGGTAGAGACGCGTGAAGGGGGAACGCCCGGGAGGCGATATCCATCCTCGTCGGCCCATCCCTTCGCAGATCGAGGCGAGGCCTGATCGCCGTGCGTAACGAATGACGCACGGCGATCAGCAGTCGAGGGACCGACGCTGTCAGAAATCGAACGACGTGGACAACATGAAGGCACGCGGTGTGCCGGCCGAGAGGAAACCACGTGCCGAGGACGCCCAGTATTTCTCGTTCAGAACATTCTCGACATTGGCACGGATCTCGATCGGCTTGCCGTTCTCCCGCTCAAAGACGTAGCGTGCCCCAAGATCGAGTCGTGTCCAGTCATCGACCTTCTGCGTGTTTGCGCGATCGTAATAGGTGCTGCCGCTATAGAGCACGCGACCTGTCAGGGTCAGGTCCTCGATCCACGGGGTGTCATATTCGCCATAAAGGCTGATCGTCTTTGTCGGAACGCCAGGAACCTTCTTGCCATCGAACGTACCGGCAGGCGTGCTGTCTAGCTTGGCATTCATGAATGTCACACCACCGAGGACGCGGACACCTTGAAGCGGCTCTCCGAAGACCGAAAGCTCGAGACCACGGTTTATCTGCAGGCCATCGACCGAGAAGGTATTCGTCGTCGCATCGGTGAAAGCACTTTCCTGACGGATCTCGAACAGCGCCGCTGTCAGGAGGAGCGAACCGAAATCATACTTGACGCCGATTTCCTTCTGATCGTGAACGAAGGGCGGGAAAATCTCGTTCGCATTGGCGACAGTGGCCGGTGCGATGGCTCCCTCGGAAAGCGCCTCGACATAATTGGCATAGACCGAGAGACTGTTCGTTACGTTTACGACAGCAGCAACGGCCGGGCTGAACTTTGCGTCCTCATACAGGTAATTTCTGTCTCCCACGGGGAACAGCGGGTTTCCCGGCCGCGTGTTGAAGCCTCTCGAGCGGATGTCCTGATAGCGCCCGCCTACGGTCAACAGAAAGCGCTCGTCGAGGAACGACATCGTGTCGGACAATGCGACGCTGCTTGAGAGAAGGTCGGCAAAGGGTACGAGATCATCCGACTGGGGAAAGTTGCTCGTATCAACTGAGCCGTCGGGCAGATAGACCGGATTGTAGATGTTTGTGGGGTATGCCGGCGGCAATCCGAGTGCCCCTGGCAGGAAGCTGCCGCGATAGTTTTCATTCAGATTTCGGGCGACAGCGAAGTTAACCTGATGGCCGACAGGGCCGGTATCGAACTCCGAGCGCAGGCCGATTTCACCAGAGAAGCCCTGGATCTGCTGCGGCTGGATGGCAAGGCTGGATGTCGCGTCGCCATCTGCGTTAAGGATCGTATAGGACGATGTCAGGAAGTCTTCGCGGTACCGGCTTGCACCACCGGCAGCATAAATCGTCGTGTTATCAAGGATATCATATTCGACGCGACCGGCGATCATGTTGTACGTGCTGTCGTGATACTCGAACGGGTTGGCCGTGTTGATCTTGCCGTCCGGTGCGCGCGGAATCTTGATGCCGGGCACGGCACCGTTGAAGAGAGATGTCGGCGCATCGATGTTCTGCGTGGAATGATTGAAATCGAGCGATGCGCGAAGACGATCGCCGCGATAGTCCAGCCCGATGGACGCGACGCCGACCTGATTATCGTTGCTATCAAGTGGTGACTCACCGTCGCGGTAGGAACCGTTCACGCGAACGCCGAACTCTCCGCCCGGACCGAAACGACGGCCGACATCGGCATGTGTCCACAGTTGCGAGTCGGAGCGATAGCCGGTGGTCAGCCGTGTCAGCGGCTCGTCGGTGGCGCGCTTGGGAACGAGATTGATCGTGCCGCCGACCCGCCCGAGGCCGCCATTGGCGAAGGCGGTCGGCCCCTTTAGGATTTCCACGCGCTCGATGCCTTCGAGGAAACTGCGGCGGGGATTGGCGATATAGGGAAGCCCGTCATACAGCGTGTCGAGGTTAGTGACCGAGAAACCGCGGATGAAGAAAGCATCACGTTCGCTGAATGCAGGTGCGTCCTGACGCACCGAGGGATCGTTCAGCGTGAGATCGGCGACGGTTCGTGCCTGTTGATCGCGGATGAGCTGGGACGTGAGAGACGTGACGCTGAAAGGCGTTTCTAGAACAGGGCGATTGCCCAGAACCCCGATCCGGGCGCCGGAAGAGACTTGACCGCCGGCATATGGTGCCGGAGGCTGACCGATGACGCCCCTCGCCGGGGGCTTTCCTCCCGAATTGCCGTAGACGACGATCTCCTCGAGCGTCGTTGCCCCTGCCGCAGCGGAAGACCTTGCCACCCCCTGCCGGTTTTCCGCCTGCCCACCCTGTGCTTCCTGACCTTGCGCAGACTCTGCCGATATGGCGAGGAGCGACACACTCGTGAAGGCAACCCTGGTCCACCAACGCGGCCCCCGACCGATACAACCTTTTAACATTCCATGCCCCCTGTAACGCCTTTGACAGACGGCTTCGCGCTCGGTTTTCTGAACGTCGCGTCAATTGCATCAGCCGCCGTGCCAGAAAGACGATCCAGAGCAGGGAATTTTCCTCGGAATGATGATAATTATGTGCATCGTGTGTTTCCGGCGACGCATTTGACCTCTGTATAAGCGCGGATGGGCCTTGGAACCCGACCGACGTTCGTCGCGAGATCGTCGATGTTGCCTATATGGATATTGGTGGCTCCGAAGGCTTCGGGTTACGTCGTCCAGGGGTCGATGATATCTATTCCGAAGCCTCCGAAATCCTTGGTGTTGCGCGTCGCAAGGACCAATTGGTGAGCGACGGCTGTAGCGGCTATCAAGCCGTCCATAGAGGCCAGCCCGCGACCACTTCGCTTGGCGAGCGCCATGAGATCACCCCAAGCCAGAGCGACAGGCCCTTCCACTGGAATAATCCGATTTTCGAAGCGTTGAGGCAGATCATGCTCGAGCCACTCGCCCAGGTTGTCGCGTTTCCGTCCGCTATCCATCAGAGCGACACCGCGGCGAATTTCAGCAATTGTTACTATGCTGATGAACGTGCGGTCTTCGTCTAACCCATGGAGCCAATTCAGGACACTCTCATCGGGGCGAGGTTTTGTAACTTCCGACAGAACGTTCGTGTCGAGGAGTAGTCTCATAGGGACAAGTCGCTCGGCTCGTCGTGTTGTCGCTCAATATCCAAATCGGCGCCACGCAGAGGCGATGCCAACAGAAACTCGGCGAGTGATCCCCGGCGCGCAGTCCTCTTCTGCCATTCTTCTGCAGAAACAACTACCACGCTCGGTTTCCCATTGCGACTAATAGTCTGAGGTGCCAATTGCGCGCGCTCCATAACCTCTGAAAGCTTTGCTTTTGCACCAGCGACCGTCCAGTTCATATCATCGTGCGTTGATGCTTCCATCGTCTCACCTATAACAAAAATGACTATCGTGACTATAATGTCCAACTGATCTTATTGCAATCGCTCGGCGGAGAGAGGGCAACTAAAGCTTAGATGCCTTGGTCAAGTTTACACGGAAGCGATCGCGCCGTCGTTGATATCTCTGAGTCATCTCTGCGGACGCGTGGCCCAGTTGCTTCTGAAAATATCGCTCATCGACTTCGGCAGGAGAAGCGAGGCCTGCACGAAGGGAATGACCTGAGACCTTAAACACACACTCGATCTCGCTGAGATCACCGCGAAATAGCGGCCCTCTTCACCACCCGAGCCACTTCCCTGTCATTCAGCCTTTCCGGCACAACCGCTTTGCCTCGTCCCGTGACCCGACGGAAAAGGGGACGGGGACGCAAGCTTGGCGAACTTGACCCAGGTCTCGACTGCCGCGATCGGGCAGGTAGAGTCTGAAGAACCGCGGCCAATTTCGACTTCCCGCTATCCAGTTTTGCCGCGCAGGGTGACGAGCATTCTCTTGTCAAGGATTTCGATTCAGCCGCGCCCATCTTCGGTCTGGTCTGCCTTCGGATCAAGGCCAACGCTCTCGGAGCGGCGATGACCTCCTGCAAAGCCGATGCGCAGCATGGCACGGTCTCGCAGGCCGCGCAGCGAACGCTGGTCGAGCGTCTCGACCAGGGCAATGATATCCTCGGCTATGACCGACTTTTTCTGCACTGGCTGTTTGGCTTGGCTGTTGTGGATGCCGGCCCTTACAGAAGCGATATGTCTGTCCTTGCGATCAAGCGTGAGGCGACGCTAAGCTTATTTCCGGGATAGCAAGGACAGGCGCCGCTCAATGGTTGAGACGGAGTTGGCTTTGGAGCCACTTGTAGCCGTGCCAAAGGCACTGCCGGAAGCGCAGGTCGTGATGTAAAGCCCGACGGCTTGCGGATGCGGGGGGAGGGGAGACAAATTGGACCGCCGGCACCAAGCGGCAAAATGCTTCCAGTCGGCGGTGTAGGCTTTGCGCGTGTTGGCGGAATGGGCCGCTTGAACATAGCCACGAGCGCGATCGGCGAGGCTGGCGAGATGAGCCGGTGTCTCGTCGTCGCCGGCGAGAGAGGGGAGGGGGCTTTCACCCGACACTTCCGACGCGGAAACGTCACGCCCAAACGCCGTTCTCAGAGATGGCGCTGAGGTGTCCTTGACGTGAATTTCGGTGTTCTGCGATGATTTCGGCCATATCTATGTAATGAACAATAATGTCCGATAATGCAACATTATCGGACATATTTACTAGGCGACAGCGTGTGCGGATCAATAAGTTTTCAATGGCGTAATCCGCACATCCGAGCTACGCTCCTGTCATGACTTTGCGCAACATACCGGTCGGCTCTGCCACTGCCCCCGGCTTCATCCTGCCGTCATGGTCCGTATCACTGCGGCCTGTCGAGACGGAAAGCGATGCGGCCTTCTCCACCGGCATCGCCCTGAAAACGCTGGATGATCTGGTTCGCAGCGAGCCAGTGTGGGCGGGCTGCTGGCGCGCGCGTCTGACCCTTCGATCCGCAGCTGCGGCCGTGCGCCTGATGGGGCGCACCGAGGGGGAAGCCGAGCTGCGGGATGCCAAGCTGTTGTCCTCGGACGCCGGTGATCTCGGGCCGGCCGGAAACGTCTATTCCGCCTACAGGAAGCTCGGCGCCCGCAAAGGTCCTATGAACACCGCGTTCCTCCAGGAGCTCGCCACGCTGCTCTCGCTGCGCTGGGACGGTCATCTGGCCGGCGTGGTCGACCTGGTCGATGGCGCGCTGCAGTCGCCTCGATCCGCGCCCTTTGCCGCGGCCGATCTCGTCTCAGTCATCCATGCCGTTCGCCCGGATGCCGAACGCCTGGCCTGGGCGCTTGCTGACGGGTTGATTGCGCAGCGGCTCGGCTGGCAGAGGCCGGTGTTTCTCCTGATGGCGCAGCGCAGCGGACCGGCGTTCCGCACGCTGGGTGGCCGCGGACGGGTACGGCCAGGCGAGCCAGCTTTTGCACGCGCGGTGTGTCTGGCACTGGTGGACGGTGCGCGGGCCGCTTTGCAAAGCGCAAGCGAGATCGATCGACGCGCCCGGCAGCTCGTGACGGTGGCGCCAAAACTGCGCACGAAAGGCGGGGTGGCCGTGATCCGGCGATTGCTGGATGAGGATGCGGTATTGGCGTCCGCTCCCGGCGCGGATTTGTCGCGCTGGGCCAGCCGGCGGATGTTCGAGCGGTTGGAGACTTCTGGTGCCGTGCGAGAACTTTCTGGTCGCAGCACGTTTCGGATCTACGGGCTGTGACGATGGCGGACTCGAGCACAGGGGCCCGCCGTCGCGCCGGGAAACGGCACGGTGATCGCGTTTTTGACCGGGAGCTCGAGGACCTGCCAGCGGCGTTGCGGTGGCGGGAATGGATGATGCGGGTCGAGGCGGTGATCTTTGCGTCCGCCGAGCCTGTCACGCGCGAAACGCTGGCACGCGTCGTCGGCAAGGACTGCGCCATCGAGCTGCTGATCGACGACCTGCGAGAGGATCTGGTCGGGCGGCCCTATGAACTCGTCTCCGTGGCTGGCGGCTGGCAGCATCGCACCCGTAGCGTCTATGCGGATACCATTCGTGCATCGACGGTTGAGACGCGGTCACTGGCGGCGACGCTATCTCGCCAGGAGGCAGCCGTCCTGATGGCGATCGCCACCCTGCAGCCGGTCACCCGCGGCGAACTTTCAAAAACCTTCGGCAAGGAGATCAGCCGGGACACCATTGCGAGCCTGCGCAGCGCCGGTTTGATCGCTTCCGGCCCGCGCAGTCCGACAACAGGCGCGCCCTACACCTATGTCACCACCCGGCATTTCCTCTCCGCCTTCGGCATGGAGACGCTGCAGGACTTGCCCGATGTCGAGATGCTCGAGGATGCAGGGTTGATGGGACGGCATGGGGGGGATGTCACACTGCCCTTCGGTGGCGCAGATGAGACAGGCACAGAGGATGCGTGATCGGAAGCTCCCTCGGGTCTCATTTTTTGCGGCAGGTCTGCAGGCCTCTTTGCCGGAGACGACACGAATATCTTGTGACGGTCGCGGTCATGCTCGACGGCCCGCGTTACGACAGTTTCAGGATGGCAACGTGGTAACGGTCGATCCGTTGCTCATGCCACTTGGCCGCTGCCACGCGATGCCGGCACCTAACAAAAAATCTGTCTGAAACCCTAGTTTTAAGGAGAAAGTTCAAAAAGCCGAGTTCGTCAGACCGAAAGGATGGACTTTTCGTAAGTCGCTATCGACTCTTCGTAAGGTTGTGCGATGATCCCCGCCGTATCTAGGGGGAAAAACATTGAATTTCATGAAATATGCGCGGCTCGCGTTAGCCGCATCGATGACGCTCGCCTTAGCGAATTGCACAACCATCACGCAAGCCGAGTTCGCCAAAAATCCGAAAGCCGTCAGCCAGGCCTCTCTCTGCCGAACCTTTCTGCAGTCAATGAATCCTGTATTCCAGCAGCAGATTGCCGTCGAGCTCAATCGGCGCGGAATACAGACGTATGACTGCCCGGCCATGGTCCAGCAGCAGGACCAGGCTGCCGCGGCAATCGTCGCTGTCGCATTGATCGGGACGGCCGTGGCGGTCTGCGCCAACAATGACTGCGGGGCCCCATCCTACTCGAGCTACCGGGGCAATTGTCAGTATTCGTGGCAGCGGGACGCACGCGGGAGACGATGCGGGGATCGAGCAGCGGACCGGAGGGCAGGCGGTTGGTGATCGCACGCACCGTAGCTATTGCAGCCTTTGTTATTACGATGTGCCACGGCACGGTTTTGCAGGCTCATGGAGGGGGATGCCGGAAAGATTCTCCGCCCGGGCAGTGCTGCCATATGAACAGGAAGACCGGTCAAGCTCACTGCCACTGAAGGACAAGCCGCGGGAATTTCGCGCTCGCTTGAAGTGCCCAGCGCTTCACGCGGCCTGCCACACCTGATTGAGGATCTTTGCCGCGAGGGCCGCCTTGTCCTGCGGCAAGAACCGGCCATAGTGCTTGGCGACCATGTCGGGCGTATCCTGGATGGCATAGCTTGCCTGCTCGTAAGAACCGGTCTGCTTCAGGATGTGAGTGGCGAGCACATCGCGGACATTGTGCGGCCCGTGCGGTAGCAGACCCTCGATCGCACCGCGGCCCGTGTAGGGATTGTAGATCCCGTACCGTTGGATGGTCAGCCGCCACGCCTCATAGAAAGTCGTCTGGTCGTAGGCCGCATCCTTGCTGATGGTCTTCACCGTCTTGACGAAGAAGGTTTCGGGATCGCGAGCGTTTCCAAGAAGGACACTGCGGTGTCGTTCGACATAGGCGTCAAGATGCGTGTAGAGCCCCATGAGATCGGGCAGAACCAGTCGGAAGGGTTTCGATCCGAAGAACGACGAGTGGGCATTCTTGAAGGCGTTGGCCGGGATGAGCACTTCCCAGCCCCGCTCGCGGTCGTTCCAGCGCAGTTCGCCTCGCTTCAGTTCCTGCAGCCGCCGCTCGGAGCGCGGAAAATGACCGCGCGGGCAGAGCAGGAGCTGGCGCAGGTTCTTCTGGCGAAGCCCCAGATGCAGGCCGAGACGCAACATCAGGAAAGCACGCACGGCTTCGGCTGCGGCCCGCGGATACCGACGCTCGTCCGGCATCCGCTGAAGGATCTCCTCGGTAATCTTGCGATACTCGGCGAGCGGGCTTGCCGCCTCCAGAACCGGCATGATCGGCTCGAATGGATCACGGTGGACACGCATGACCCGTTGGATCTCTTTCGAGCGATGTCGCGCATACTGGAAGAAACGCTCGCAGGCAGCATGCCAGTCGCTGCGCGCGTCATCGATCTCGGCCTGAGAGATCAGCCCGGGCACGGGAGGAACGCGCTGCAGGAGTTCGGGATGCTGCCGCAGCCAGCCGGTTCCCTCGCGGGTCAATGACAGCGCAACGCTGAGCATGTCGACTTCCCAGGCGGTGTAAAAGCCGCGGCGGCGTTCACGCCATTGTACATACCAGTCCCAGATACCGGGGAAGACCAGCATGCCGAAGGTCAGGTGCGACAACGGCACGCCACGCCCACGCACGGCACTGCTGGGGGCAGCGGCAAGGGCCCCGAACATCAGTCCGAGATGCTCGATCTTCTGGGACGCCGTCTCTTCACCCCAGACCCCGTGACGTTGAAACCCGAGTGCCGTCAGCGTCGATGTCTTGAAGCTAATCAGATCGGCCATTTCCATCGCAAGGGCTGGCGGCGCATCGATCACGCCGGACAGGAGGTCCAGATCCTCGATCGACGTGACATCGTCTTCATCTGTATCGTCGACAGGTGCGAAGAGGTTATGACTGGTCGATGGGCTCCCGCCATAAGCAATCCCGGGAAAGCGTATGGCGTATCGCTGGCGCACCGCGGCTGCCTGATACCGCCTGTAGTCGGTGGCGCCAGTGATAACGACGCGGCGGACCCAGTCGAGGATCTCCTCGCGCTTGGAATGGGGCAGACTGTTGAAGTCGTCTGGAAGATGCCAAGCCAATCGACGCCGTTCCGCTGGACCGATGTCGCTACCGACGTCATGGCCCGATGCTGCGCGCGCGGCATGCGGCAGCTTGGCTTTGAAGTAGCCTTGGGGAAGACGATAGCGCGCTTCGATACGGCTGAGGATGTCGAGGCTTTCCAGCGTCCTCGGTGTTTTCATACCGGCGATCCAGCTCAGAAGCGTATTTTTGTCAAAGGTCTCGTTTGGACGAACGACGGCCTTATGCAAGCTATAGTAGGTCTCGCCAAAACGACGGATCTGGTAACTGAGTGCCTCCTGGAAAGAGGCGGGATCCTGCCCTTGGCTGAAGAGTGGCTCGGGGAAGGGGTCGATTGGTCGCGGATTCGGTCCAGGCTTCGACCGGGACGGCGCCGCCGCAGATGCCGTATTGCGCTGCGTCCTTGACGACCTGGACGGTGGTCCGTCTTTGACCGCGTGTTGGGCCCTCGCTATTTTGTCAGCAATCGGTGTTCTCGTACCTTGTTGTGTTCGTTGAGTTCGCCGGGATGGCGCTGGAGCCGGCTCCGCCTCGCCGACATCGCGCACCCACCGTTCGATTGCGTCCAGTCCCGGCTGCATCGCTTGCTTCAGCGCTTGAGACATCTCTTGCCGGAGATCACAATCATCAGCGATCTGCCGCCAATCCGTGCGCCCGGCGTCTATAGGCGGGCGCATGTGTTTGGTGATGAGGGACAGCATGTACCCCTGAATGTTCTGGCAGTCGCGTGGTTTCGCAACAGGAGCAATCCTCACCTGGCAGAATTGGGTGATCATGCGCTGGAGGGTCTGGGGCGAGGCAATGTGCTTTCGCATACGGCATCCACAGTTGGTTAAATTCGATCGGCCTGAGGCCGGGGCCGCCTGCTAATGCGATCATGTTAACAGAACGTATACAAGGAAATTCGGATATAGCCTCGGCAGTTTTGATCCAATGGGGTGACCGGCGGTCCTGTTGTGCACCTTGCATAACTCCATGTAGCTGAAGGTCTCCACACGTCGGACCGCTCGGAACCCGAGTGACAGGTGCACGTTACCGAACACGAACCTCCATCAATTAGGAAGTCAGGTGACGTTATGACCCGTGTGATCGTGATTGGAGCAACGGGACATGTCGGGACCTACCTCGTCCCCGCCCTTGTTGAAACAGGGCATGAGGTCGTCGCCATCAGTCGTGGCTTGGCCGAACCCTACCAGCCGCACGCAGCTTGGCGTCAGGTCGAACGTTTGCAAATGGATCGGGAGGCGCTGGAGCGCGCTGGTACTTTTGGCAAGGATATCCGGTCTCTGAAGCCAGATATCGTCATCGACATGATATGCTTTACGAAACCCAGTGCTGAAATGCTGGTTGAAGCGCTGTCTGGTCATGTCGGTCATTTCCTTCACACAGGCACGATCTGGACCCACGGTACGTCTGTTGCTGTACCGACCGTTGAAGACGCACCAAAATATCCGTTCGGCGACTATGGGGTGAAGAAAGCCGAGATCGAGACCTACCTGTTGAAGAAGGCGCATCAGGACGGGTTTCCCGTGACCATTCTTCATCCCGGCCACATCGTCGGACCGGGCTGGGCCCCGCTCAACCCGCAGGGCAACTTCAATCCGCAGGTCTTTTCGATGCTGGCGCGCGGCCAACCGCTTGTCCTGCCGAACTTCGGCCTGGAGACTATTCATCATGTCCATGCGGAAGATGTCGCCCGCTTGTTCATGGCGGCCACTACCTCTCGTGCAACGGCAATCGGTGAGAGCTTCCACGCGGTTTCTGACAAGGCTCTTACGCTGCGCGGATATGCGGAGAGCATGTCGCGCTGGTTCGGTCATGAGCCGGACCTAGAATTCCTTCCCTTTGAACAATGGGCGGCTGGCCAGAACGCCGAAGACGCGAAAGCCACATGGGAGCATATGGCGCGCAGCCCGAATTGCTCGATGGAAAAGGCGCGGCGTCTCCTAGGTTTCGTCCCCCGGCACACATCGCTGCAAGCCGTACAGGAAGCGGTCACGTGGCTCATCGCAAAGGATGAGGTAGAGGCACCAATCGGGTAAGTATATGTCGATGAGCGTGATGCGGCGGGGTCGATTTTGTTCTCATGATAGCTGTTTTGGAATTTCAAATATCAGTGGAATCTACTGGAGTTGGCGGGAATGGGCCGATAATTTTGAAAAGCTCTTTCGATGATCTAGACTAGCTGGGCGAATGTTGCGGCAGTTTCGCCATCCGCGGTCCGCTCATCGTCGTCTTGCAATCGTAATGATCTCGGGGCTCTCGTCCGTAAAAGGTCCTGGCTGGAAATCGCCGTATCGCTGTTCTATGGCAAATCCAAGCTTCGCCAGGAGCGGGTGCCAGCCTGGGGCTCAATCAGAATGGTAAACGCAATTTGTTTCCGCGTTCAAGGGCGAGTAATGCCCTCATACGCCTTCCTAAACTCAAGATATGAGGCGAGCTGCGCGGCCGCTGCGCCGGGTTGCATTGTTGTAATAGCTCGACGCCTGCTGGACAGACCGATGCCGTGATTGCTCCATGGCCTCCTGTAGCGGGACACCGCGATTGGCGGCCTCTGTCAGATAGCCGGACCGCAGCCCATGGGCGGAAAACGCCTCGGGATCGAGGCCTGCCTGCGCTGCTCGAGACTTGACGATCTGATTGATCGCACCCGGCTCCAGGGCCCGCTGCGAGAGATTGCCCCAGCGATCGATCTTGCGAAAAATGCTTCCCGTCTCGATGCGGCTCGCTGCAAGCCAGGCGTTGAGCGCCTCGACCGGCCGACCGGTAAGATAGACGACCTCGTCGTGATCGGCGCCCGAGGTCTTCGTGCGGCCGAGATGGATGGCAAGCGAGGGCAGGGGAGGGCCGCTCTCGACGGGAACGGGGGGCTCGGCGGTGAGTTGCTCGACCCGCAGTCCGGCGACCTCGCTGCGCCGACGACCGCCAGAGGCAAAGGCGATCATGAGGATCGCCCGGTCCCGCAGATCGGTCAGGCCGCCGCTGTCGCAGGTGGCGAGCATCTTGGTGAGGATATCGCCGGTGACCGCTTTGGCACTCTTCGGTTTGCGGGGTCGCGGCGTTGCGCGAACGGCCAGCCGGATGGCGGATTTCAGGGCAGGGGAAGAAAAGACACCGGGCAAACCGCGCCATTTCGTCAGCGTCGACCAGGTGGCAAGACGGCGGCGCACCGTATCGGGGGCGTGTGGGCCAACGGTCTTGAGGAAGCCCTGTTCGCGCAGGCTCTGTTCGATATCCGCCGGCATGCCGTGATGTGGATCGATCTCGCGTTGCCGCGGCTGCCAGAGGTGATGGGCGACGAACTTCAAAGCCAGGGCTTCCGGTGCTGGCCAGGGGAGGGACACGCCCGTTGCGGCCAGCGACCAGGCCTGGAGATAGGCGAGATCGGAGGTGAGCGCGCGCAACGTGTTCTCGCCCATGCCTTCGTTGACGAGATGGCGCAGCGTCTCGATGTCCTGATCGGTCAGCAGTTCGGCGAGCTCATCGCGCCGCTCAAGCGGAAGCACTGCGGCGATGGTGTCAAGCTCGCAGGCGCGGCGATCGACGGCACTCATATCGGCAGACCATGTTCGTCGTAGAGATCGTCGTGGTTCGAGGTGGTGCCCGGCGGCAAGTTTGCGCGGCTTTCGGCAGCCAGGTTCGTCCATTCGTCTATTGCATCTGCGCGCGACGCGATCGATGTCAGAACGGCTATCGGCCGCCCGTCGCGGCAAATCATGATCTCATCCTGACGCGCTGCCAGTTCGATCAATTCCTCCAGCCGCTCGGCAGCCTCGCCAATCTCTACAAGAATTTTCACGTCGAGCGCACCTCACCATACACGGTCGTGCAACACCGCATCAAACATCACATCCGTTGAGACAAACAGGCAATGTTCAAGCCGTGCCTGTGCCGCGAGGATCCGATCCCATGGGTCACGATGATCCCAATCGAAGGCGGCCGCCAGCTCGGCATGCATGTCGCTGATGGCGAGCGTTCGCAGACCACTGGCGGTCACCGCCGCGCGCAACTCCTGTGGCTTCAGATCGAGCTTCTTCAGGCGCATCTTGTTGTCCAGCTCGTAGAAGGAAACGGCGCTGACCAGGACAGCGTTCGCCTTGTCCTCGATCAGTGATCGCGCTCTTGAAGACAGACGTTCACTGCCGATCGTCCACCAGTAGACGGCATGGCTATCGAGCAGAATCCTCACGGTTCGATCTTCCGATCTGCCGGCTTGCCTTGCCAGATGCCGGTGTCATCGTTCCCTTCGCCGGCATCGATTGCTGCCTGCTCATCATCCTGCTCGTCGAATAGATTGTCGGGAAGGCCGCGCTGGCGCAAAAGTCCGAAAGGCCGCTTGCCACCAGGATCGGCCGGGCCGATGCGGGCGTAAACATCGTTACCGCGCATGATGATAATCTCTTCGCCCTGATTGGCCCGCTCAAGGACTTCGGCAAAGTTCTTGCGCGCCTCACTGATTTTATAGCTGGTTTTCGGCACGGTTTGCGGCTCCAATATGGATTTGAAGCGCATCATAGCACGGATGCAAAATGTGGTACAACGTTTCTGTACACATCAACATCGATAAGGGATACTTATCGATGGTTAGAACCACTCCCTGCGATTATACCATATGGCGAATGTTAAGATTTAGTTAGAGTTCCTTTAACGAATCATTTACCATAATTTCAATGACTTACGATTTCGCGACAATCAGCATGAGAGACCTGATGCGGCCGGCTTTCGACGCCGGGACCGCTTTGACGCGGCTGGACGAGCGGATCGCCCGTTCGCTGGTCGGCCAAGGTTTTGTCGAACGCTCCCAGTTCACCGACGCCTGCGCATCTCTGTGGATCGACGGCGAACTCGTCCACCTGGAAGACCTCGTCCTCCATGACGCCACCCGCGATGTTCGCACACCCACCCATGAGTTGACAATCGCCCGCGACGTCCTGCGCACCCGCCGGCGCATAGTCTCTCAGCCATCTGGCTGGGCGCTCTCTGCCGACGGCATCCGCTCGCTGCGGAAAACCTCGGAGATCGGGTCGGGCGGCGGGGACGAGGCGACGACGGCCAGAGTTATTCGGCCGGCGCTTGCGATCGCCGCGGAAGGGGAGGGGGAAGATATCGACGAGATCGAGAACCCCCCGGGTGTCGACTATGCCGCGATCGATGCGGTGCTGGCCCGGTCGGAAGCCGCAATCGCGAACGCAACAAGGCCCGGCGGCAGCCGTGCTGCGGAAAAAGATCCGCTGGTCTACGATCTCGATTGGGACGAGGACGCGCGGCTGGAGGAATGGCGGGGCGTGCTGCGCCAGGCCGAAAACTTGCCGGCGGTGCTGCAGGCGATCGTTGCCCTCGACGCCTGGAACGAGCTTTCGGTCCTGCAGCATGCGCCCTGGCTCGGCCGGCTATTTGCCGCCTCCGTCCTGCGCCAGGCCGGCGTCAGCACCGGCGCACATCTGGCCGCCATCAACCTCGGACTGAAAACCATTTCCGTCGATCGGCGGCGGCATCGCGATCGCGAAACCCGGTTGCTCGCGATCGCTCACGGCCTGCTCGCCGCCGCCGATATCGGCATGAAGGAGCATGACCGACTGACGTTGGCGAAAGCGATGTTCGAGCGAAAGCTGGACGGACGCCGGATGTCTTCAAAACTGCCGGAACTGGTCGACCTGGTAATGGCCAAGCCATTGGTGTCGGCCGGGATGGTGGCGAAGACGCTCAACGTCACGCCGCAGGCGGCGCGGCGGATCGTTTTGGAGCTCGGGCTTCGCGAGATGACCGGGAGGGGGAGGTTTCGGGCGTGGGGCGTGATGTAGCCTCGACCACTTCTGGAACGACAGCATCGCGTATCGGATGAGATCTACTACAGCCTGATATTGCTTCAACATTAGAATGACTTGAATGGCGCGCGGGGCACTAGAATGCACCCGGTGGCGCATGTGTTGATTATGGGATGGCCCGCCCTTCCGAGAACATCGAGTATGATGTTTCTTTTGAAGAGAAAGGAGCCGAGCCATGCGGATTTCCATATTGGGTGTCGACATTGGGAAGAACAGCTTCAGTATCGTTGGTGTTGACGGCCACCTAACCTCCAAGCGACCACAAAACTGGTCTTGCAGGCGTTGGCAAGCCACCTGAACAACATGGGCGGCCCGATGTTTCCGAGCCAAGAGCGCCTTGCGAAGTTGTGCTCCCTGTCAGAACGATCGGTCATTACTCACCTCCATAGAAAGTTCCAATAAGGCGCGGGTCGAAGATGAGTTTGCAGATTTCTGGGCGGCCTATCCGAACAAGGTAGGTAAACCGAAGGCGCTCGCGGTCTGGCAGCGTCTCAAGCCTAATTTCCAGGCCGTCATGTCCGGCCTCAAGCGCTGGAAGGGGTCCGAACAATGGACGAAGGACGGTGGCCGGTACATCCCCCATCCGAGATCGTGTCCCAGCGAGTGGTGTAGCTGGATTTCGTAGCCATCGGTAATTTCCGGTAGGGTCGGGTTGCTTAGAACCAACCTGAAGGACACCACCGATGACCGACGATATGATGAACCTGCGTTCGC
>NZ_JAJOZR010000014.1:0-141000 GCF_021168455.1 Rhizobium quercicola | reverse complement strand
CCGCCCGCAACTTCTGCCCAAGCCGCACCGCACTCGCAGCCGACACATCGAACCGTCGCGCAACAGATCGAACCGATTCACCCTGCACGACAGCCGCCGCAATCCGGCTGCGCAAATCCAACGAAAGTGACTTCGGCATTGCTGAAAGCCTCCCGCTAAAATCCATACGGAATCAGAAAACAACACAAAATGCCAGCCCCCGATTCCGTTACCCGCAGACAGACTCTAGCGCGTTTGCGCTTTTCTCCGAATCGCGAAAACCCTCCATCTTATTGTTTCAACGCAATTCCGGACGCAAAACCGCTGCGCACTTTTGCTGAAATTGCTCTCGCCGTTTTAACCCGGCCTTAACCATGACGTCGCAAGACTTGTGCCTGCCGCCATGCGAGCGGCGGTCGGGACGGGCGATGACAGGCTCTGTGACGGAAACGGGGTTGCAATGGCCATCATCACTTTCGCCAATACCAAGGGCGGCGCCGGCAAGACCACGGCCGTCCTGCTTCTGGCCACCGAACTGGTGCGGCGCGGCCATCGCGTCGCGATCATCGACACCGATCCGCAGCGCTGGATTTCCCGCTGGTTCGAGGCTGCGGATCCCGTTGCCAACCTGACGGTCGCCACCTTCGTCTCGCTGTCGGCCTTGCCGCGCACGGTCGAGGAATATCGAAGCGCCGATTATGTCATCATCGATCTGCCC
The DNA here is from genome assembly GCF_021168455.1 of Rhizobium quercicola. Taxonomy (NCBI): domain Bacteria; kingdom Pseudomonadati; phylum Pseudomonadota; class Alphaproteobacteria; order Hyphomicrobiales; family Rhizobiaceae; genus Rhizobium; species Rhizobium quercicola. The sequence continues at coordinate 140,303 of NZ_JAJOZR010000014.1, read as the reverse complement.
GGCGCGCAGTCGCCCCTGCTGGCAACCGCGCTCGGCCTGTCCGATCACGTGCTGATCCCCATCCAGGGCAGTTCGATGGATGCGCAGGGCGGGGCGCAGGTTCTGGAACTGCTCTCCTATCTCGACCGCAAGGCGGGCATCCGCATTCCCCACTCGGTGGTTCTCTCGCGGGTCAATTCCATGGTCACCACGCGCGGGCTTCTCGCGGTCAAGATGCTGCTGCAGGCGCGCTCCGTGCACATGCTCTCGATGCCGATCATCGAGCGCGCCGCGTTCCGTGATATGTTCGAATACAAGACCTTCCTGCATCTCATGAACCGCGACCGCGTCAGCAATCTCGACAAGGCGATCCTCAACGCGGAACGCTATGCCGACGAGGTGCAGGCGCTGGTGAAGAGCCGGGCGAGGGGCGCGCAGTCCAACCCTCTCAAGGCCGACGCAGCCTGACGGGTCGAGGCTAGAACAACGCGTCCTCGAAGAGATCGTCGTCGCTCATCGCAACGGCGGGCGAGGCCGCGGCCGGGGACGCGTCCATTTCGCCCATCGGGAAGATCGACAGGTGAATGTCGCGCTCCTGCGCCATCGTGTAGGTCCGGTAGATGGTCTGCGACAGGCTTGCGGCTGCCGATGACGGCACGGGCGCACCCAGATCCTGCGCGAAGCGGCCGGCCATCTCGACGCAGGCTTCCAGAACGGTGCCGAGGCTGCTTTCGAAGTCGAGCGCGCCGATGGCCGCTGCGATTTTTCCGAAGACGGCATCGCCCTGCTCGTTGAAGGCGTCGAGGTTTTCGTCCATCTGCGTCGAGACGGCGGAGATCGACTGGAGTGCCATGTCGAGCGGCATCGCGATGTTCGCGATCTCCGCGCCGCTGCCGGACGAGAGCGAGGCCGCCGAGGTTTCGATCCGGCGCATGCCGGCAACGACGTTGTCGGCGGGCTCTTCCAGCCGGCCAGCGAAGGTGCGCAGCTCGCCGCTGACGACGTTGACCGAGCGTCCGGCATCGCCCAGCCGCGAGCATCGCAGGTTGGAATTCAGCGCCATATAGTGGATATCGACCTTGATCGACCGGATCATCTCGATCGCCGTGATCAGCGTCTGCACCGCATCGACGACGGAGGCGACGAGCGCCGTCGCATCGCGGCTGCGCCCCTCGACGCGGGCGGCGAGGTCGCAGGCATGGCGAATGTCGCGCGCGATGATCTTCAGGATGTCCTCGCCCGGCGCGTCGCGAAAGCCGGCAAGCTCTGCCCTGAGGTCGAGGATGCGGGAGGCATCCGCCGTGAAGCTCGAGATCGTCGTAAAGACGCTGGCGCATTTCGTCCGGAAATCCTGCAGCGTCTCGTCCAGCTGGGCATGGGCCAGATGCAGGATGCAGGCGGCGATGCCGTCTCTCTCGGCGCTGCCAAGATGCCGGCCATCGCCTTCGAGGAACGCATCGAGATGCGCGAAGCTCGCCTGGACATGCTCGATCCGCTGGCGCGTGATGTCGCCGATCTGAAGGGCCGAGAGGGCCGCAGCGATCTTCGTCTGGACGTTGGCGGCAACGGCCCGGACCTCGCCGGCGCGCTTGGCCATGGCCGCGTGCTGGGCGATCAGCCGGGTCGCATTGCCGGTGAGGTTGGCGACGATCTCGGGAATGGCGACGCGAAAATCGCCGAGGACGGAGGAGGAGAAGCTGCGCGCGGTGAAGAGTTCGCCCTGCATGGACTTCAGCTCGTCTGCGAAACGCTCGATCTCGCTTGCGCCCGAATGGATGCGATCCCGGATCTCGTCGGCGAAATCGGCAAATTCGTCGAGGCCTGCTCCGGTGATCTTCACGGTGATGGCGAAGACCTTGAGGTAGCGGAACGTCTCGTGCATGTCATCGACATGACGGCGCGATGCGGCGCAGAGATCGGCGATCTCGTCGAAGGAAAGTTGCCGTTCCGCCATGATGTCCGGCAGGCGCGCAAGCTCCGCGATCGTCCGGTGCAGACCGGCGATCGCGGCCTGGGTCGTTTCGCCATCCAGGGCGCCGGTGACCCGATCGAGCGTGCCGACGAGCCCCGTCACGAGCTCCATGACGGCCACTAGAGAGGCGCCGCCATCGAGAAATGCCGTCTCGATACGCCGATGCGCCTGTATCAGCCTGTCTTCGAGGTTGCCGCGCGCAGAGGTGCTCGACGGGGAATTACGCAGGGCTAGCGGCATGGTTCTGGGTCCATTCTTCGTTCCCTCTACGTGTAGAGGAAAGGCCCGAAGGTGCCGTAAAGGAGCAGGCTTAAAGGATCGTAACTTCGAAGATGCCCGCGACGGGCGGTGCTTCGGCCTGCCATGCGGGAACTTCCCCGGGGTTCATCCGTTCCTGCCTCGCCACACCGACATGGCCGGACGCCCGTCTCCGCCATCAACGACTTTGTGACCCGGCCATACGTGCCAGCGATGGCCGTATCACCGTCACCATCTTCCAAGACCAATTTCTCCAAGGCAAGGACCTGAACCCATGGATACGCCCGTCAAATCACGCCGCAAGGCCGACCTGAAGACGCCGACCGGACTTTCGCAGGCAGCCGTCAAGGATGTTTCCGGAGGCGCCTCGGCCCTTCTGGCCGATGTCTTCGCGCTCTATCTGAAGACGAAGAACTTTCACTGGCATATGTCCGGCGCGAACTTCCGCGACTACCATCTGCTGCTCGACGATCACGGTGCCGAACTGCTCGCCATCACCGACCCGCTGGCCGAGCGTGTCCGCAAGCTCGGCGGCTCGACCCTCAAGTCCATCGGCGACATCTCCCGCCAGCAGCGGATCAAGGACAACGACGCCGACTTCGTCCATCCGCACGAAATGCTGGCGGAACTGCGCGAGGATAATGGAGCTCTGGTCCAGAGCATGCGGGAACTGCATGACATCTGCGACGAACATAGCGACGTCGCCACGGCCAGCCTGCTCGAAAACTGGATCGACGATGGCGAGAAGCGCGTCTGGTTCCTGTTCGAGATCCTGCGCGACACCAACGCCTGATAGATCCTTTCGAACGCCGTATATGTGAAAAGAGGCGCGGGCCGACAGCCCGCGCCTCTTTTCATGCTTGATGGATCGGTGCGAAGTCGCTCAGATCTTGCCGTCCTGCAGACGCGACAGGAGGTACTTGCCGTAGGTGCTCTTGCCGAGCTTCTTGCCGAGGACCTCCAGCTGGTTGGCGTCGATAAAGCCGTTGAGGTAGGCGATTTCCTCCGGGCAGGCGATCTTGAAGCCCTGGCGACGTTCGAGCGTCGCGACGAACTCGCCGGCATCCAGCAGGCTGTCGGGCGTTCCCGTGTCGAGCCAGGCATAGCCGCGGCCCATCAGTTCGACGCTGAGATTGCCGCGCTCCAGATAGACCCGGTTGACGTCGGTGATCTCGAGTTCGCCGCGCGGCGAGGGCTTGAGGTTGGCGGCGATGTCGACGACGGCGGCGTCGTAGAAGTAGAGACCGGTCACGGCCCAGTTGGACTTCGGCGCCGGTGGCTTTTCCTCGATGGACAGCGCCTTCATGCTCTTGTCGAACTCGACCACGCCGTAGCGTTCCGGATCGGCGACGTGATAGGCGAAGACGGTGGCGCCATCCGGGCGGGCGCTTGCGCGGTCGAACAGCTCGGTGATCCCGTGGCCGTAGAAGATGTTGTCGCCGAGGATGAGGCAGGAGGGGTCCGAGCCCACGAAGTCGGCACCGATGATATAGGCCTGCGCCAGACCATCCGGGGACGGCTGCTCGGCATAGGTCAGGTTGATGCCCCAGGCGCTGCCGTCGCCCAGCAGGCGCTGGAAGTTCGGCAGATCGACCGGGGTCGAGATGATCAGGATGTCCTTGATGCCGGCCAGCATCAGTGTCGACAGCGGATAGTAGATCATCGGCTTGTCGTAGACCGGCATCAGCTGCTTGGATGTGACCAGCGTCATCGGATGCAGGCGCGTACCGCTGCCGCCCGCCAGAATAATACCCTTCATCGAAATACTCCTAAAATGAAATTAAGCCTGGAGGATGCGGGTGACGACCGTTTCGGTCGCTGCGCGCCAGTCCTGCAGGGTGACGCCGTGCGTGGCGGAAAGCTTGCTGCCGTCGAGCTGGGAATTGGCCGGACGCTTTGCCGGCGTCGGATAGGCACTCGAGGGGATCGGGTTGACCTTTGCGGAGGGGCCGCCGCGCTCTGCCGACAGGCGGAAGATCTCGGTTGCGAAGTCCGCCCAGCTGGCGCGGCCGGCATTGGTCAGGTGGAATGTACCGCGCAGTGCGGCGTCATCGCTCTTGAGCAGGTTGCCGGCAACGGTCAGGACGGCATCGGCGATGTCGAGCGCCGAGGTCGGGCACCCCACCTGATCGGCGACCACGTTCATCTCGTCGCGGTCGGCCGCCACGCGCAGCATCGTCTTGACGAAGTTCTTGCCGTAGGGGCTGTGCACCCAGGCAGTGCGCAGAATGGCATGGTTCGGCGTGGCCGCCGCCACCGCCTCTTCTCCGGCCAGCTTCGAGCGGCCATAGGCGCCGATCGGCGCGACCGGGTCGCTTTCGACATAGGCACCCGACTTGGTGCCGTCGAAGACGTAATCGGTGGAGATGTGGACGATCGGAATGCCGAGACCGGCCGCCGCTCTCGCCAAGGCACCCGCCGCCTCGCCATTGATCCTGGTGGCGAGGTCTTCCTCGCTTTCGGCCTGGTCCACCGCCGTGTAGGCGGCAGCCGAGATGATGACATCCGGCCGGACGGCCGCGAGGGCCGGTCCGAGCGTTTCCGGCGCCCCGAAATCCACGTCCGGGCGGCCGAAGGTGACGATGGCGATGTCGGGATGGTCGGCGGCCCGCTCGATGATCGAGCGGACGACCTGTCCTTCCTTGCCTGTGACGAGATAGGTCAGGGCCATCAGGACGCCTTCGTCTGGGTCTGGAGAAGGCCGAGGCGGCCGCCGTCATAGCCGTCGCGCAGCGGCTTCCACCACCATTCGTTCTCCAGATACCAGCGCACCGTCTTCTCGATGCCGGTGTCGAAGTTCTCGAGCGCCTTCCAGCCGAGTTCGGTTTCCAGACGCGTCGCGTCGATGGCGTAGCGAGCGTCGTGGCCCGGACGGTCGGTGACGTGCTCGATCAGCTTGGCATGCGGCGCGCCCTGCGGGCGCAGCGTGTCCATGAGTTCGCAGACGCGGTGAACGACATCGATGTTGCGACGCTCGTTGCGGCCGCCGACATTGTAGGTCTCGCCGACCTGGCCGCGTTCGGCGATCAGGTCCAGCGCGCGGGCGTGATCCTCGACGTAGAGCCAGTCGCGGATGTTGGCGCCGCTGCCATAGACCGGAAGCTTCTTGCCGTGCATCGCATTGAGGATGATCAGCGGGATGAGCTTTTCCGGGAAGTGGTAGGGGCCGTAATTGTTCGAGCAGTTCGACACCACGATCGGCAGGCCGTAGGTCCGCTGCCAGGCCTTGGCCAGATGGTCCGAAGAGGCCTTGGAGGCCGAGTAGGGCGAGCTCGGGTCGTAGGGCGTCGTTTCGGTGAAGAGACCGTCGTCGCCGAGCGAACCATAGACCTCGTCGGTCGAGACGTGCAGGAAGCGGAAGGCGTCCTTGGCGTCGGCTTCCTGCGTGTTCCAGTAGGCGCGCGCGGCTTCCAGCATGGTGAACGTGCCGATGACGTTGGTCTGCACGAAATCGGCAGCACCGGTGATCGACCGGTCGACATGGCTTTCGGCGGCCAGGTGCATGACGCGGTCCGGACGGAACGTGTCGAAGGCTTCCTGGATGGCGCTGCGATCGCAGATGTCTGCCTGCAGGAACCTGTGGTTCGCCTGATTGCTGATGCTGTCGAGGGAGGTCAGCGTGCCGGCATAGGTCAGCTTGTCGATGGTGAGAACCTCGTAGCCCTTCTCAAGGACGAGATAACGAACCACGGCCGAACCGATGAAGCCGGCGCCGCCGGTAACAATAACGCGCATAGTCGGGATTCCTGATGGTTACGAGTTGGCGTTGGGGCCGGTATAGGTGAAGCTTTCCTTCAGGTCGGCCAGCAGCGGCTGAAGCGTGTCCTTCTTCGACAGGACGGGCGTCCGGGCGACATCCGGCCAGACGATGCCGATGGCCGGGTCGTCCCAGCGCAGCCCGCGGTCGTGTTCGGCGCTGTAGTAGTCCGTCACCTTGTAGCTGACCTCCGTGGCAGGGACCAGCGTGCAGAAACCATGGGCGAAACCCGCGGGAACCCACAGCTGATGGCCGTTCTGCGCGGTCAGTTCCGCGCCGACATACTGGCCATAGGTGGGCGAACCGACGCGAATATCGACCGCGACGTCATAGATGGCGCCCGCGATGCAGCGCACGAGCTTGCCCTGTGCGCGCGGCTCCAGCTGGAAATGCAATCCGCGCACCGTGCCGGCATCCGCCGAAAGCGACTGATTGTCCTGACGGAACTCGACCTTGGCAGCCTGTTCCTCGAACAGGGACTGGCGGAACGTTTCCATGAAGTAACCCCGGTCGTCACCGATCTTGTTCGGCTTGACCAGGACCACGTCGGAAATCGAAAGGCGCTCAAAATTCATCCAAAAGTCCATCTATCGTTGCTGAAAATATCTGTTTGCCGACAATGCTTGTATCAACTTGTCTGTGCAGCTTTCAAGACATCTATCAGGCGCAGGCGCCGCCGAGGCGGGATTCCCGTCTAATCCTTAATGGAGCCGTCCTCTCGATCGCGCGTCAGGTTCACGTTGTAGAAGGGATCGTGGGTAATCCGCGGCTTCCAACGGGCAAGCACCGTTTCGGCTTCGCGGCGGAATCGGTCCGCCTTCTCCCCCGTCATGTCGAGGCCACGGGTGGCGCTTTCCAGGTGGACGAGACGCGCGGCGGGCACCATCAGATTGCGATAGCCGGCGGCATCGAGCTTGAGGCAGAGATCGACATCGTTGAAGGCGACCTGCAGCGCGGCCTCATCCATGCCGCCGACGTCGTCATATTTGCGGCGCTCCACGACGAGGCATGCGGCCGTGACGGTGGAGACCCGGTGCGTGGCGATGAGGCTGTCCATGGAGCCGCGGTCATCCCCGGCCTTGAACTTCTGCGGGTGCGCGGTGACGTAGCCGACGCCGCAGGCCATGCCGGCATGCTGCACATGGCCGGAGGGGTAGACGAGCTTTGCGCCGACCGCGCCGATCTCCGGCCGCACCGCTTCTGCCACCATGGCCTTCAGCCAGGAGGGCTCGATGGCGAGGATGTCGTTGTTGACGAGGCCGAGCACCGTGCCCCTGGCGACAGCCGCGGCCTGATTGTTCAGATGTGCGAAGTTGAACGGGCCCGGCACCGTGACGATGCCGACCTGCCCACCGGCTGCGATCTCGTCGAAATAGGCGAGCGTTTCCGGTTGCGTGCTGTCATTGTCGATGATGAGGATATCGACGTCCGGATAGTCGGTCTCGTGCAGCAGCGAGGCGACGCCGTTGCGCAGGATATCGACGCTGTCGCGGGTCGGGATCATCAGCGTGACATGCGGCCAGCCGCCGGCCGGTTCCGTCGGAGGCTGCGGGATGAAGGTGGCGGGTTTCGTCGTGACGTGACGATGGTTCAGCACGTCGGGGATATGGAGGACGTCCGTTTCCGCGGCGCCGGACAGCACGGTCGTCAAAACCTCCTGCCATCCTCCGGACGAGCCGGCACATGCTTGGCTCAGCCGGTCCTGGCGGATCGCGACGAAGCTGCCGACATAGCCGGTCGCGGCTTGGAAGTCCGGATCCCAATCGGGCTTGAATAGCGGGTCGCGGCGATCGCCGGCCACCCAGTGATCCTCGTCCGTGTAGAGGATGTCCGTGCCCTTGCCGCGTTTGGCGAAGATTTCCTCCGCAAGCCGGAAGAGCGCCACGGGAGAAAGGCGGTCTCCGGCCTCGACATGAACGATGTGGCCGCCCTGTCGACTGTCGATGGCCGCCGACAGGTTGTCGGGAAAGCCGGCGCCGGGAACGACGGTCTCGATCTGTTGCCGTTCCTGCGCCGTCAACGGGCGGGATGAAAGGATGTCGAGCGTCCAGTGCGGATAGACCTGCTCGCCCAGCGATGCCAGCGTCTGCGCGAGGGGGGTGGCACCCGCGGGATCCCATTCGACGAGAACGGCCAGAGCCGGCTTCTTCGGCCAGCGGGCAACGTTCGCGCGGGCCTGATCCGGGGCAAGACGCGACGGCGTCTCGTAGCGACGGATCCAGCGCTGGTAGGCGTCGAGGGCGGGATTTGCAAGGCATTGCGCCAATGCCGCTTCCATGGCCGCGGCGCCCTCGTGCCGGCGCCTGGCCAGGGCTTCGCGCGTTGCGGCGCGGTCGCGTTTCCACGCATGGCGCACGACGCGGCTCAGCCCGATCTGACGCAGGCCGAACTGCGTGACGGCGAAGGGGCCGGCGGTATCGGATGGGTCGAGCCGGAGGCTGAGCACGGGCGCGTCCAGCCGGCAGACGGCGTGGAAGCGGCCATTGCGCGGGGCGAGGCGGAAGGTCGAGAAGGCCTGCCACTGCGGCGCATGCTCGACATAGAGGATCGGCTCGACGATCGGCGATGTCATGTCGATGCCCAATTCGATCTCGATCCAGCCCGGGGCGCAGGCTGTGGCGCAGCGGATCTCGAATTGCGGATTGTCGGTGGTGCCCGTGAGACCGCCGTCGCGAAGAACCAGATGGGCCTTGGGGACCAGCTCGGCCTTGAGGTCGGTCGAGCAGGTGAGGGAGGACAGACGCGGGCGCGTCGTTGCGTCCACGGCCGGTGCAGCCTCGGTCCGATCGAGGCCGGCACGCGCCCGTTCGCTCCAGAGGTCGTCGAGAAGCGCCTCGAGGTGCGGTGCAAGTGGCGCGGCGGGCGGCGGCGCAACGGGGCGCTGGATCACGTTGTTTTCCGGCAGAAGCGCGACGCGCAAGCCGGCCACCTCGTGGTCCACATTCGGTCCGTCCGGAAGCGCGCGAATGGCCTCGAACACCGCCAGCGCCTCCGCCAGCCGGTCGAGGCGCTTCAACAGGTGGGCGAGATGCAGTCTCGGATCCCATTCCGTGCCGTCGCACCGGATCGCCGTTCGATAGGCCTTTTCGGCCTCTTCCAGCGCGCCCGCCTCCTTCAGGAGATGCGCGAGCTGCACCCAGCGCGGCCCGGATGTGATCTCGTGCCGAAGCTCGCCCATCATGGCGCTGATGGCTGCGAGACGGCGTTGGTCGTCCAGGGAGATCTCGGCGGACACGAATGGCTTCTCCGAAAGCGTGCGATGCCGAACGCTTTAAACGATCTCTGCGCGAAGGGAAACGCCGACGTCCGCCCGCGGGCCGCTCGGGTCGGCGATCCCCCGGAGCCGGCGCTTGCGGCGTTCTTTTCAGCCATATGGTCAGCAAGCGGCAAGCTCGCCGCTTCATGGTCGTTTTCCCGTGGGAGAGATTGCGGGGTGCGCTATAGTTTAGCGTAACAGGATTGGAAGAAAGCCGCCGACATGCCGCATCGCAGGGACGCTCGCAACAGGCCGACAGGGAACGCGGTGGGCGTGGCAGCAGGAGATCTGGAGGAAGAGCAGACGCTCGGCCAGCAGCTGCGCATGATGCAGCAGGCCTTCGTCGCCTCGCCGTCCCGGCGCATCATCCTGTTGCTGGCGGCAGGCCTGCTCGCGGTCATCATCGCCATTGCCGTCGGACAGATCTTTCTCAATCGCTGGTACAAGCCGTTCTACGACACGCTGGAGCGGCGCGACCTGCCGGCCTTTCTCGGGCAATTCGTCGTCTTCGGGCAGATCGCCGGCGTCATCCTCGTCCTCAACGTCATCCAGACGTGGCTGGGGCAATGGATCAAGATCAAGATGCGGGAAGGGCTGACGCGGGACCTGATTACCGAATGGATGAAGCCGACCCGGGCCTTCCGGCTGGCCAATGCCGGCTCGCTCGGCATCAATCCCGACCAGCGCATCCACGAGGATGCCCGTCATCTGACGGATCTGACGGCGGGCCTCGGCATCGGGCTCGTGCAGTCCGGCATCCTGCTCGTCAGCTTCATCGGCGTGCTCTGGTCGCTCTCGGCCGGCTTCGTCTTCCATTTCCAGGGTTATGCCGTGGCCATTCCCGGCTACATGGTCTGGGCCGCCATCCTCTATGCCGGCATCGCCTCCTGGCTCAGCTGGCTGGTCGGACGGCCGCTCGTGAAGCTGAACGGCGAGCACTACCAGCGCGAGGCAGCCCTCCGGTTCTCGCTCATGCGGGTCAACGAACATATCGAGGCGGTGTCGCTTTCGGGTGGCGAGGCGAACGAGAAACGCCGGATCGAGCGTGACCTCGCCTCGGTGCTGGAGATCAGCCGCGGCCTGATGTTCGCGATGACCCGGCTGACCTGGGTCACCGCCGGCTATGGCTGGGTCACGGTCATCGCGCCGATCGTCATCGCGGCGCCGGTGTTCTTTGCCGGAAACCTCTCCTTCGGCGGGCTCATGATGGCCGTCGGCGCCTTCAACCAGGTGCATGCGTCGCTGCGCTGGTTCGTCGACAATATCGAGGCGGTGGCCGACTGGCGCGCGACGCTGCTGCGGGTTTCCGCCTTCCGCTCGGCCATGCTCATGACGGACGAGCGCTACGAGAACGACAAGCGGATCGTCTATGCGGAGCCGAGTGCCGGCAGCATCGTCATGGACGACCTTGCGGTCGCGTCGCCCTCCGGCAGCGTCAAGCTTGCCGATGCGCATGTCGAGATCCTGCCCGGAGACCGGGTGCTGATCACGGCGCGCACCGACGTCGACAAGAGCTCGTTCTTCCGCGCGGTGACGGGCCTCTGGCCCTGGGGGCGCGGACGGCTTGCGCTGCCGCCGTCCGAGAACATGGCGTTCATTCCGCGCGCACCCTATTTCCCGCCGGGCAGCGTGGCGGAAACCCTGATCCATCCTGCGGCGCCCGACCGCTTCCCGCGCGAACAGCTCGCCTCGGTGCTGACGCGCCTCGGGCTCGATCGTTTCGTGGCCGCGCTCGATCAGTCGCTGCAGTCGCAGGTGAAGCCGACGGAGGCGGAGCTGCGCCTGCTCGCCATCGCCCGGCTCGGCCTTCACAAGCCGCGCTGGATCGTGGTCGAGGAGGTGCTCGATACGCTCGATCCGGAGACATACCAGCGCGTCGTCACCTTCTTCACGGTGGAGACGGCGAAGGCGGCCATCGTCAATATCGGGCGGATGCAGCCGAACGACACGTTTTTCAAGCGCGTGCTGCATTTGGAAAACGACCCTGGCGGCAAGACGCTGAAGCGCCTGCAGCCGCGAAGCCTGAGGACGCGTCGCGACGGTTAGGCGGCTTTTTCGCGCCGCCATTAATCGGCTATTGGAGAATTTGGCCTATCCCGGATGCAGCCGCCCTCAGGGGCGAACGTCACGGTATCCGCAGCTTTGGCGGATCGGGAGGTTCGACGTGGAAGGACCACTGCAGCATCGCTTTTCCCTCGTCGTGGCGACCCTTGGGCGCGTGGACGAGATCGAGCGCCTTCTGACGTCGCTCGTCGCGCAGCAGCGCCGGGATCTCGAGGTTCTCTTCGTCGATCAGAATGGCGACGACCGGCTCGTGCCGCTTCTCGTACGGTTTTCCGGACAGATCGACATCGTGCATATCCGGTCGGCCGAGAAGGGCGTCTGTCGCGCGCGCAACCGCGGCGCGGCAGAGGCCCGCGGCACATGGCTGATGTTTCCGGACGACGACTGCTGGTACCCCGACGCCTTCTTCCGGACGCTGGACGCGCTGATGGCGGCGAAGCCGGTCGACATTTATAGCGGGCGCCCGACGGCGCCCGATGGACGGACGATCATGGGCAGTTTTGCCGCGGCGCCGACCCTGCTTACGCGGGACACGGTCTGGGACACGCTGATGGAGTGGATCGTGGTCGTGCGGCGGCCGGTGTTTGAGGCCGCAGGCGGCTTCGATGTGGCTCTGGGGCCGGGGTCGGGCACGATCTGGGGCGCGCATGAGATTCAGGACATGGTGCTCGCGTGCCTGGAGACGGGCGCGACCGGATGGTATTCCCCGACGCTGACGGCCCACCATCCCGAAGACCATGGCGACCGGCGGACGCGCGAGCATGCGCAGAAGATGTACCGCTACGGCGCCGGGCTCGGCTATGTGCTGCGGCGACACCGCTTTTCGATGCGGCGCTGTCTTCCGGAGATCCTGCGCCCGCTCGCGGGCATGGTCGTCTACGGCCTCAAGGGCGACGGGCCGATGGCCCGACGCTCGCGGCATTTGCTTCTCGGCCGCCTGCAAGGGTGGCGCACCGCGCCTGCCCGGTCGAAGGTCTGAGCATCGATGTCGATCAGCATGATCGAATATTAACGGGTACCGCTTTAGATTGAACAGTCCCGCACGCATGTGCATCCCACCAACGGAACCGAATGCACAATGACTGCCGTCAGCATGGATGCCATCCCGATGCCTCGTCCGGCCGGCCGGCCGGTCACGTTCGAAAAGACCGTCGGCCTCTTCACGCCGTCGCAAACGGCGCGGACGCGTGCGGCCGTTCTCTTCGTCAGCCCCTGGGGGCTGGAAGAGCTCTGCGTGCACAAGGCATGGCGCGAGCTGGCCGACAGCCTTGCCGATGCCGGCATCGCCAGCTTGCGCTACGACCATCCGGGCACCGGCGACGCGCTCGACCTCTCCGAACCTTCGGGTCTCGAGCCCTTCGCGAAGACCGCGCTTGCCGCTGCGCGATGCCTTCGCGATCTCTCCGGGCTTGACCGTCTGGTGGTGGTGGCGCAGGGCTTCGGGTCGCTGCCGGTTCCGGATCTGCTGCAGGCCAATGATCCCTCTTTCCGGTTTGCGGGTGTCGCGCTCCTGGCACCTGTCACCAGCGGACGGCGGTATCTGCGCGAACTTTCGCTCTGGGCGAAAGTGGTGGACGAGGGGCTCGGCCTGCCGCCCGGCAGCGGCGGTCCGGGCACGTCGATCGCCGGTCTCGCAATGGAGGACAGCGTTGCCGCCGCGGTGCGCAGCGCGGATGCCAAGGCGTTCAAACCGGCGGGCGCCACCCGCTTCTTCCTGGCGGAACGGCCGCAGTCGGATGCCGATGGCGCGCTGGCTGTTCAGCTGCAGACGGAGGGTGCCGACGTCACCCGGGTCGTCTTCGAGGGGTATTCCGACCTCGTGTCGAACCCGACCATCGCGGAGACGCCCGTCGCGGTGTTCGAGGCCCTGACGGCGTGGATTCTCGGCCTCGATTCTTCCAAGGTCGAGGCGGGTTCCGGGCAGGGCGTGCCGTCCTCCGGTGTCGTCGATGGCGGCGGTTTCATCGAATGCCCCATGCGGTTCGGCGCTGGCGACCGGCTCCTCGGCATCCTCTGCACGCCGGCCGACGCCGTGCCCGCGGGGACCGCCCTGCTGCTGGGCACCGGCTACGACCGCCAGTCCGGTTGGGCCCGCTCGACGGTCGAGACGGCGCGCATGCTGGCGGCATCCGGCATCGCCTCGTTCCGGTTCGACGCCGCCGGCATCGCCGACAGCCCGCCGGTGCCGGAGGGCGATCGGCAGGTGCTCTATTCGCCCGGACAGATTTCCGACGTGCGCGCCGCGCTCGATCGCATCGAAGCCATCGGCCTGCCCGATCCCGTCTTCGTCGGACGCTGCAGCGGCGCCTACCTTGCGTTCAACGCGGCGCTGGCCGATCCGCGCTGCCGCGGCGTTATCGCCATCAATATCCTCACCTTCGCCTGGGACCCGCGCGACGATGTGGATCAGATGATCCGCTACAATCCCCGCTCGCTCGACGACTACAAGCGACGCGCGCTGCGCATGGAGACGGCCTACCGGTTGATCTCCGGCAAGATCGACGTGCCGCGCGCGGCCGGCAACATTCTGAAGATCGTTGCCCGCCGCGTCTCGCGGACGGCAGCTCCGGTGCTCGGCTCCCTGTCGGTCGAGGCAAGGCTGCGCAACGGCGTCCACCGCGCGTTCCGCCAGCTGCGCGAGCGGCAGGTGCCGGTGTCGCTCGTCTATAGCGAAGGCGATATCGGCCTTGCCCGCCTGTCCCAGCATTTCGGCCGGGACGGCCAGCTTCTGGCACGATATCCCAACGTCTCGCGCATCCTGCTTGCCGATGCCGACCACAACGTCACGCCGCCCAAGGCGCGTCGCGAGCTGCGCGAGCATATTCGCGACACGATCCTGGCGATCGCCTCAGGCACGCGCAAGGCCTCCTGATCGGAGCCCTCCGGCTTTTCAGGGACGCTCTCGACCCAGATCAGACGTGAACGGGAAGGACGCTGCCGATGGCGGCGACCTCGCCGGAGGGGCGTGCCGGCGTCTCCCCGATGTCTCGCCGATCCTGTCGCGGAACGAGGCGGATGCGGCGGGCGGGGCCGGGGGCGAGGTGGAACCAGTTGTCGGACGGCTGGAAGCCGGGGCAATCGATGTGCACCGACTGGGCGAGGCGATCGGTCGCGATGTCGAGCACGAAGCCCGCATCGGTCTCGACGAGCGCTGCCGTCAGCGTCGCATCGTGGATCGCCGGGCGGCGGCCGAGCGGGAAGTGAAAGGCTTCGGCAAGGAGGGTGTCCGTGTCCGCCGAGACGAGGCGGGCAACCGTCACGTCATGCTGCGGGCCGGCGAAGCGGTAGGCATAGGTCGTGTCGAAGAAGGCGCCGAAGATGTCGGTCGCCGGCAGCCGCAACCGTGTTCGCGCCGGCAGGACGGCGTCGTGGCGGCCGGAGACGACGGGCTGGCGGCCCGCGCGCAGACAGGCGAGATCGATCCGCACCGGCTCGTCGCGTGCCGTATCGTTGACAAGGTGGATGTCGAGGCCGTTCGTCCCTTCGTCGAGGAGCAGCACCTGAACCGGGCGGAAAGCGCGGCGCACGGCGTGCCAGACGGGCTTCGGCAGGCCCGTGGCATCGACGAGACCCCAGCCGGCGCCGGCCAGGAGGTCCTGAAACGTCCAGACCAGCGCGCCGCCGCATCTCGATCCCGCCCGGCGCCATTCCGAGAACGTCGCCTCGATCACCTCGCCGGTCACGGCGCGGGAGAGGTCGAGATAACGGGCGGGATCTTCCCGTCGCAGCCGGGCCGGATCGAGGTCGTAGAGACGGCCGAGATAGTGGTCGCGCGTATCCTCGAAATCCCAGGAGGCATCCCGGTCGCGGGGAACGCGAGCCTTCCAGCGGGGATCGTGGACGGGAGCGACGGGTAGATGCGCATCGAGCGTCGCTTGCTCCGGCACATTGGCAAAGGCGAGGCATTCGGCGGCGAAGCTGACATCGGCGCGGCGCGCATCCTCGAGCGGACGTTCATAGGCGCCCACGCCGTAGTAGTGGCCGACGCCGGCATTGGGCGAGAAGGGCTGCGCGCCGCCGAAGGGGGAGTTGGGGACATAGGCGATATCGGGCCGCTCGGCTGTGACGATGCCCGGCAGGATCGTTTCGGTAAGAGGTCCGGCCCACACGCGCTCGGCCAGGCCCATCATCGCTGCCTGCTGGTACATCTCGCTGCCGCCGCAGAAGACGGCCAGCGACGGCGAGGCGCGCGTCACCCGCAGCAGCGTCTCGACCTCTTCGCGCAGCAGCGCGGCGAAGGCCTCGTCCTCGACCGGATAGTCGAAATTGGCCAGCATGGCCTCCTGCCAGACCATCAGCCCCAGTTCGTCGCAAAGCGCGAAGAAGGCCTGCGTCTCGTAGGTCATCGTTCCGCCGATGCGGATCATGTTCATGTTGGCGTCGGCCGCAAGATGCAGCCAGGGCGCGTAGGCCTGCCGCGAGCCCGGCAGGGTCGCGATGTCGGCATTGGTCCAGACCGCGCCGCGGCAGAACACATCGACGCCGTTGACCTTCAAGGCGAACCGCGTGCCATCGGCACCCCGGTCGACCTCGATCCGGCGGAAGCCCGTGCGACCGAGGGTGAGCCGATCATCCCCGACGAGGATCTCGACGTCGTGGAGCGCCGGCTCGCCATGGCTGCGCGGCCACCAGGGCGCGATGCCGGGCAAAGCGAGGGTCGCCTCCGCGCGGCCGTTCTCGACGGTGATGGCGGCCTCCGCGCCGGCGCAGCGCAGCCGGATCGGCCCTGTTGCCGTCGTCTCGAAGCGGACATTCAGGTGGCCGGTGCCGCCGGCATCGAGCGAGGCGGCGATATCGACATTGCCGACGGAAGCCGGATCCGTGCGCCGGAGCGTGATCGGGCGATAGGGCCCCGCCGCATGGATCTCCGGGCACCAGCCGGGCATATAGCCGAGCGCCGTGGTGCGCACGCCGCGCAGGCCTGCCGGCACGATCATCTTGGTGCGCCAGCGGGCGCGCTTCAGCTTGCGCGACAGATGCGGCAGGAGCGCGCGGCAGCAGATGGCGAGGCGGTCGTTGCCGGTGAGGCGCACGGGAACGTCGTGGCGCGTGAACATGCTGTGCGAGGACAGGATCTTCTCGTCGTTGAGGAAGACGTCGGCGACGGTCGCGAGGCCCTCGAAACGAAGAACGGCCGCACCCGGCGGCGCATCCGCGATGACGGTCACGAACCAGGCATCCTCCCCGTTCAGCGGGCGGGGGGCCGCGCGGTCGAACAGGCCTGCCGCCTCCAAGGCACCGGCAACGGTTCCGGGAACGATCGCGGGGATCGCGTCCTCGTCCGCCAGCGCCGATGGGTCGGCGTGGAGACCGGGGGGCGTCAGGACGATGCGCCAGCCTTGCGTCAGGGGGCGTTCATCCACGAGACGAAGGCGGGCGGGCAGCGTTGTCATGATGTCCTGTGGCTTCCTGTCTGTCGGCCGCGACTGTCGATGTCAGGCGAGCTTGCCCGCCAGACCCTGCATCAGAGCGTCCCAGGCGTCGGCGGCCGGCGTCAGCGTGCCTGCCAGCGCATCGAACCTCTTGCGGTTTACGGCGCGGGCGACCTGGAACTGCACGGTCTTGCCGACCTCGGAGATCTTCAGGGCGGCGAGCCGCTCCGCCTCGAAACAGCCGTCCGGCGAGAGCCAGCCGAGATGGGTGGCGAGCAGTTCGTAATTCGCACCGAACTGGCGCAGCGTGTTGAAGGCGTATTTGTGGAAGAAATCGAAGTCGCGGCTTGCCAGCGCCTCGACCTGCGCCGGAAAGACGGCGGCGAAGGCGCCGAACGGGTTCTCTTCCGGCCGGCGGGCGAAGTGGAAGGCGAGCAGCGCCCGCGCCTTTTCCCGGATCGCCGCGTCGTCCGGCAGCACGGTCGGCAGCTTGGCGAACTCGGTATAGGGCAGCAACGGCAAGGCGCCCGCAGGGCTCAGCGTCTGGAACAGCCCGTCGAAATCGTCGCCTTCCAGATGAAAGAAGCCGCCATTGTGGAAATAGTCGAGGCTGCGGGTGGCCACGTCCAGCCGGTTGATGCCGATCGTCGTCTTGCCGTGTTCGCGGCCGTAGGCGACGCCCGCGGTGTCGGGCATGAAGAAGCTGTCCATCTCGACGAGGCAGAGACGGCCGCGGGCGATCTGGGTCTCCAGATGCCGCTCGACCCTGTCGAAGATGGCGAGTTCCGTGCAGGTGATGCCGTAGAGCGCTTCGAGGTCTTCCAGCGGCACCTTGAAGAAGGTGAACTGGTCGCCCTCGAAGTCCTGCGTCAGCGTGAAGCCGAGCATGGCTTCCGGCGGCAGGCCCAGCGTGTTCAAGACCTCGATCCAGAGATCGATGTAGCAGTTGGTCTCCGGCCACATGCGCGCCGTGTCGTGGAGCGCATGCGGGCGATAGGTCTCGGGCGCGATGCCGGGGAAGACGGCTTGCATGGTGTCGTCAGCCCCAGAGCGTCTGGCGGACATGCGCCGGCCACTCGTTGACGTCGAGGCCGTGATGCTTGAAGAGCGCCAGCGCGATGCGCTCCAGGCCGAAGCCGACGCAGGCGGTGTGCGCGGTTTCGCCGTCCTCCGTCGTCAGGCCCCAGGTCTTGCCGAAATGGTCCTGATGGTAGTTGAAGCTCATGCAGGCGGTCGGGCCGGCATTGGCGTTGACGGGGATCAGCAGCTCGAACTTGAGGTTCTGGTTGCGCTGGTTGTTCTTGTACATCTTGCCGGCGCGGCCGAAGAAGGGGTCGTTGGCGACGTCGATCTCGACGGGCAGGCCGACCGATTCCATCAGCTTGGTGCCGCGCTCCATCCAATCCTGGCGGAAGGCGACGACGTCCGTCGGCTTGCCCATGCGGACATATTCGCGCATGCGGAAGAGCTGCATGCGGGTCGGCTCTTTCGACGGCTCGTGACGGAAGCAGTAGGACTGCAGGTCGAAGAGACCGCCGCCGGCCGGCAGGGCGCCGCGCTTGGCGATCGTCGGGTAGAGCGGGTAGCAGGCCGCGGGCGTCAGAACGATGTCGGTCGCCTGCTGCTGGCCGGTCCAGTCCTTGCCTTCCTCCATGCAGGTGAGCAGGCTGACATGGTCGAGCTCGCAGCCGCAGAAGGAGTGGATGGTGCCGGCGAGCTGCGGGAAGCTCTTCATATAGCCCGAGCCTTCGAAATGGGCGCGGTTCATGCCGGGCGGAAAGCGGATCGCCTCCGGCTTGTCGACGCCGCCGAGGCTGTCGATGACGGCTTCGAAGCGGGTGATGACATCTTCGAACGCGCCGCTGCGGCCATAGAGGCCATCGACGCCGGTGTCGATGAGGAGACCGGCCGCAAACAGCCGGTCGAGCAAGGGAAGCTGCATATCCATGGTCGGTTACCCCAGAAGGTTGGTTTCAATCTTGTTGACGAGAAGCATGTTCGACGTGTTGGCGAGAATGCGGTCGTTGGAAATCATCAGCTGCGCGGACTGGGCGTCGCGAAGGTGGCGTCCGAGCGAGAACGGGGTGCCGTTCTTGTAGCCCATGATGCCGGTGATCTGCATGGCGTGGTCGATGATCTCGGGCACGGTGCGGGAGACCGCAAGCTTGACGTTGTTCATCGCAACCGAGAAGCCCATGGAGGAGAGCAGTTCCGGCTCGACAAGGGCTGCTTCGTAGCGGGCGAGGCCGGCCGTGACATTGGCGCGAACCTGTTGCAGGAGGCTCGAGGCCTCCGCGAGGTGCAGCGCGCCGGGCGGAGTCTGGCCGGGGCTCTTGCGGGCTGCGGCGCGCACGAACGCCTGCGCGCGGGTCATCGCATTGACCGCGATGCCGTACCAGACGCCGCCCCACAGCAGGTGCGAGCTTGCCAGCATGGATTGCGCCGCGATCTCGGCAAAGGGTTTCGGCAGGATCTGCTCCTTCGGGGCCTCGCCCTTGAAGAGATAGCCTTCCGAACAGGTGCCGCGCATGCCGAGCGTATCCCATTCGTTGGTGCGCTCGAGTGTGTACTGGTCCTTCGTGAACACGGTCATGACCTGATCGGTCGTCACGGCGTCCGGATGGGCGCGGGAGGTGATGAGGATCGCGTCGGCGTGGCGGCCGTAGGAGATGACGGTCGCATCCTTCTGGAGCCGACAGGTGTCCCCGTCGACCTCGATCGCGCAGATCGAGTTGCGCATGTTGCCGCCGATGCCGCCTTCCGTCGTCGCCGAGGCGATGAGGAGCTGTTCGTCGACGATGCGGCGCATGAAGCTCTGGTGCCAGGGGCTGTCACCGCCGTGGGTCACCAGGCTCGACAGCTTGATGTGGTGCATGGCGAAGATCATGGCGGAGGCCGAACAGGCCTGGCCGAGAACGGTGCAGGCTTCCGCGATCTGTGCGGTCGTCGCGCCCTCGCCGCCCAGGGTGACGGGGATCTGGATCGACAGCAGCCGTTCCGAGATCAGGGCATCCACCGCTTCGCGCGGGAAGCGGGCATGGCGGTCCACGTCGTCGGCGTGCTGGCCGGCGATGCCGGCCACGCGGCGGGCGCGCTCCAGCAGCGTCGACCCTTGAGCGTTGAGGGCGACGTCCATCAGGCGGCTTCTTTCCCGGCGACCAGCTGGTTGACCGTCTGCTCGATGATGGCGATGGTGGAAAAGGACTTGCGGTTGAGCAGGTTGTCGGGGAACTCGACGTCGAACGTGTCTTCGAGCGCCAGCATCAGCTGCACCGAGCCATGCGACGACATGCCGGCGGCATAGAGGTCCGCATCGCCGTCCAGACCGGCCGCCGAGGGCAGGGAGGCATATTGGGCAAGCATCTCACGGATCTGGGTCTTCACGGCATCACTCCTTTGCAGTGCGGCTTGCGGGCCTGTGGATTCGATGACGCAGGGATACCGGTTGCGGGCTAAAAACGGGCTAAGGAATATAGCTAAAGTTTCCTCAAGCCACGCCTGATATGGCCCGACGCCCGGGACACGCGGTATAAGTCCCTGCAAATGCTGAGCTTCGCATCAGCGTAAGCCGCGACGTTCAGCGGTTGTTAACCATAAGCTGTCAATCCTGCGGATCGAGACCCTCGTGCGGGCCTGCGAGTCGTTGTCTGAAACCCGCCGAGCCGTGACGTAAGCGCTGAAAAACAACCTGGCGTGGATATGGAAGCCCTATGGACATCGACGTCTTTCAACTTCCGTCGATCGTGATGCGCCGGATCGGCATCGTCATCGTGACGGCGCTGATCTTCGGCGGTCTGGGGTTTGCCTTCGTCCTCTCCCAGCCGGCCGTCTTCCGTGCCTCCACCCAAATCCTGCTCGACCCCGAGCGGCTGGCCGCCGTCGGCCAGGCCGCCGGCGACACGGCCGCACCGGCGCAGGCGCAGCAGGCGATCGACAGCCAGATCTATGTCATGCAGTCCTTCAGCGTCCTCTCCGAGGCGGCGCGCACGCTCGCCTTGCAGGAGGACCCCTTCTTCCACGCGAAGGCGGGCCTGATCGGCCGGCTTCTCGGCCGGTCGCCGTCGGCCCCCGTTTCGCCGGAGGCGGCCGCAGCCGGTGCCGCGGCGGCGCTCGCGCAGAACCTCATCATCACCCGCGCCGACCAGTCGCTGGTCTTCACCATCACGGCCCAGCATCCGAACGCCGCGCGCGCCGCCGAGATCGCCAATACCGTCTCGACGATTTATCTGGAGAAGGCCAACAAGATCGGGTCAGACAAGAGCCTCAAGGCCAGCATGAGCCTGCAGGTCGAGGCCGAGGAGCTGCGCAAGCGCCTGCTGGAAGCCGAAGACAAGGTCGTCAAGTTCCGCACGCAGAACGGCCTGATCAGCACCGGCGAGAAGGGCCTCGTGACCGACCAGCAACTCGAGGATGTGACGCAGCAGCTCGGCAGCGCGCGCGCCGCTCTCGAGCAGCAGGAGATCAACTACAACCAGGTCCGTACGCTGACGACAGGCGATCTCGCCTCGGGCGCGATCCCCGAAGCGTTGCAGCAGACGTCGGTTACGACGTTGCGCACGCGCTATGCGCAGACGCTCGACCGGCTGGCGGAGCTGCAGACCAGCCTCGGCAGCCGCCATCCGCAGCTTCAGACCGCGCAGGCGCAGGCCGAAAGCATGCGGCGGGCGCTGGAGTCGGAGCTGAAGCGGGTACAGGATTCGGTGCGCAACACGTACGAGCGCAGCAAGGCCAATGTCGCGGCGCTGGAAACGCGCTTCGCCGCGTTGCGCAACGCCAATGGCGCCAGCGGCGATGCGCGCACGACGCTGGCGCAGCTGCAGAGCGAAGCCGATGCGATCCGCGGTGTCTACACCTCGTTCGTCACGCGCTCGGAAGAGCTGAGCCGCCAGTACGATATCGGCTCGGGCAATTCCCGCATCATCTCGGAGGCCCTGCCGCCGGTAAAGACGACGCGAGCCTCCGCCCTGCTGGTGGCCATCGCCGGTTTCCTGTTCGGGGCTGCCGCCGGTTCGGCCATCGCCGTCGGGCTCGACCTCATCGACGGGCGGGTGACGTCCGACCGGCAGATCGTCGATACGCTCGGCGTTCCCGTCATCGCGCGCATCGCGGCACGCGACATGCGGGGCCGGACGCGGGATGCGTCCGATGCGCCGGACGATGGTTGGGCTTCCGGCCACCCGCGGCGCACCGGCGGTCTCGTCGCGCGGATGACGCGCCGCCTGCCGTTGTCCGGCAAGGCGGCTGCGCGGTCGCATGCCGCCGAACGGCAACGCGAGGCGGGCGTCACGCGCGCGGCCTATGTGCTGACGGATGCCGTTGCCTCCCTGCCGGCCCGCATCGTGTTTCTTTCGCCCGGCATGGAGAAGCCGGACGGGGCGCTGGTGGGCGACATCGCGCTCGCGCTGGCCGATACGGGCGCTGCCGTCGATATCGCAGCTGCCTCCGTCTCCGCATCGTCGCCGCTTGCCGGGACGCTCAGGCGCATGCAGATGGGCGGCGTTCCGGCTTTCGAAAGCGTCACCTATCGCCGGCTCGACCGCCATGCCATGCCGCGCCAGCGCAGCCGCGCTTCGGGCTCCCTCCTTTCGGCCGCGATCAAGCCGGCACCGGCCGATTTTTCCGTCGTCGATGCGACGGGTGAGGAGAATGGCGCGCGGCTCATGGCCTTCGTGAAGGACAGCGACGCCATCGCCATCGTCATCCGGCCCGGCCGCGCGGGTCGCGCCGACCTCAAGGATCTCGCGCAGGCGCTCGGCCCGTGGCGAACCAAACTCGTCGGCGTCGTGATCGTCGAGGCTGTGGCCTGATGAGCGTCCTTCAGGACGCATCGGCGCGATACGCCCTGCCGGTCGGCGGTCTGGCAACCGACGACGGCGATGCCTGGCGGTGGCTCTATACGCGCCTTGCCGCCTTCAGCGTCATCGGCGGCCTCGTCTTCAACGCGCTTCTCTGCCTCGTCAACACGCGGGTCATGCGCGTGTCCGACGGGCATGTGATGATGTCGGAAATGGTGCTGGTCGGCTGCGTCTTCATCGTGGCACTCGGGCGGCGGACGGCACCCTACATGCTGCTGGCCGTCTACATCTCCTATATGATCTTCCTCTTCACCATGCGCGGCGCGCCCGACCTCAAGGCCGTGCGCGACATCCTCATCCCCATCGGTTTCTACTTCGCCGGCCGGACGCTGCAGGACCTGAAGCTTGCCGACCGGCTGGTCTTCATCTCGGCGGCCATCGTGGTGGCCGTCGGCCTGTTCGAATACATGGCGCTCGACGTCTACATCTCCTTCTTCAACGTCATCGGCTATTATCTCGCGCGCGGCAGCGTCACCGTCGATCAGCTCTATGGGCAGACGACCGGCCTCTTCATCAGCGGCATGCGGCCGAGCGCGCGCACCATCCTGCCGTTTCTCGGCATGCACCGCGTGTCCTCGGTGTTTCTGGAGCCGGTGTCCGTCGGCAATTTCGGCGCGATCGTCTATGGCTGGTGTCTGTTCCGGCCGACCATGCGCCTGCGCTTCGTGACGCTCTTTCTCGCGCTGACGGTGATCGCGCTCGGTGATGCCCGGTTCGGGCTCTACACCTGCATCCTGATGACGCTGCTTCTGCCGGTCTACCGCTTCATGCCGCGCCTTGCCTGGTACGTGCTGCCGTTCATCATGCTGTCGGTGCTCGCCTATTACGGTATCCAGTCGGGAACGCAGGGCGGGCCGAACGATATCGGCGGACGGTTCCAGGTGACCGCCCATCTCCTCACCTCGCTCGACCTGCGCGTGGTGTTCGGCGCCCAGACGACGACGCAGTTCACGGCGGATTCGGGTCTTGCCTATACGCTGACCAAGTTCGGCCTGTTCGGCTTCATGGGGCTGTGGGGCCTGCTCGTCTTCGCGCCGCTCAGGAGCGTCAAGGCCCGGACCTTTCACGGCATGGTCGTCGTCTACCTGCTGCTGCTGATGATCATCAGCGACAGCGGCTACTCCATCAAGACGGCGGGATTGCTGTGGTTTCTGTTCGGCACCATTTCGGTGCTCGACGACGCGGCGCTCGCACGCAAGCCGCGTGACCCGAGCCCTGCAGCGCCTGCCGGCGGCCGCCTCAGCGCAGCCTGACCGCGTCCAAGGCGGGGCAGGCGTCTTCCTCACGGGCGAGCTTGCGCGTCGTCAGGGCTTTCAGCTGCAGCCTGTCGCCGGTGTCTGTCGGCTGGATGTTGAGCGGTTCGTCCGGCGACCACCAGTCGCCGGCCGCCCAATAGGTCCAGCCGATCCAGACATCGTCCGCGTCTGCCATCACATCGACCATGCGGGCGAGCCCGATCATGCAGTCCGAGGTCGCCGACCCGCCGAATTCGCCGAGGAAGCCGCGTGTCTTGTTGGCGCGGAACCAGTCCGTCATGGCGCGAAGTGCGGCTGCCGCATCGTCGCCACGCGGACAATCGTCGTTGGTGCCCGAAAAATCGCTGTCGAGATACTGGTGCACCTCGAAGGCCAGGTTGTTGGCCGCATCCTTGACATGGATCATGGTCGCGGCATTGGACGACCCCTCGATATCGGCCTGCCAGCTGTGCGCGCCCGTCCAGGACACGCCGGGCACCAGCACCAGGTTCCTGGCACCCGTCTTACGGATGGCGGCGATCGCGGCATTGGCCGGCGAAAGCCAGGCGGTAGGGGCCATGTCGAACGGCTCGTTCATCAGCCCGAAGACGACGCCCTTCTGGTTGGCGAAGACCCGGGCGAGGCGCGCCCAGACGTCTGCAAGGGCGGAATCCGGCACGTCCTTCGTGCCGACGATCTTCTCGTTGTAGCGGGCGAAATTGTGGAGGTCGAGAATGACGGTCTGGCCGTGCGCGCGCATGGCCGCGACGCTCTCCTTCAGGCGGGCGAGCTCCTCCCGGTCGAGCGGGCCGTTCAGCTTGCGCTGGATGCGCTCCCAGCGAAACGGCAGGCGGATGGTGTTGAAGCCCTTGCCGGCAAAGTAGTCGATGGTTTCCTTCGAGGGGTAGGTATATTCCTTGCCGAAGACGCCGGGCATGGTCCCGAACTCCGCACCGGCAAGATTGACGCCGTTGAAGCAGCCGGCAAGCGCCGGCTGGACGCCGGTGGACAGGCAGGCCGCAAGCGCGACGAGACGGGCGGCGCGTCCGGCAAGAGAACGTGTCGGTTGCATGGTGTCGGTCCTCATCGGGCAGGGGCAGTCGTGTCGAACGACATAGCGGGACGCGACACGGAGGCAAGGCCGAGCACCGAGCGGTAGACGTCGCAGTAGCGGTCGGCCACGGCATTCCAGCCATAGATCTCTGCTGCGGACATCAGACCGGCCCGGAGTGCCGGCCCCTGCGTCTCGAGACGCGCATAGGCGGCGTCCACCGTATCGGCCGTCGCGGCGATGTCGGAGGCATCGCAAAGGGACAGTTCCGGGTGGCGCCCTGCGAGATCGGCAAAGGCCGCGTTGGCGTTCAGCACCGGAAGAAGCCCTGCGCTCATGGCCTCGACGGCCACAAGGCCGAAGCCTTCGTAGTCGGAGGCGGAAACGAAGAGGGATGCCTCGGCGAGGCGATCGCGGATCTCGGGATTGGTCAGACCCTTATGGACGGTGACGGCCGTCTCGACCCCTTGCCTGCGGGCCTCGGCCTGCAGCATGTCCACGGTGAGGTCGGAGGGAACGCCGATGATGTCGAGGCTCCAGTCGGGATGGCGGGCCTTCAGGGCCGCGGTCAGCGCGATCAGCAGAGGCAGGCGCTTGTTGGAGGAGAAGCGGCCGATGGTCACGAGCCGGCGGGCGGGCGTCCGGCTGGCGGCGTCCTCGAACTTGCGGATATCGACGCCGTTCTCGATCAGGCGAACGCGGTCGCCGGCAATGGGCTGGAAGGTGCGCACATCCGCCTCGCTGCACCCGATGATGCTGGCATATCCCTGTGCCGACATACGCGTGACGCTGTTGAACCACGTCGTTTTCAGGGCCGAAAAGGCCTTGGTGTGGAAGAAGCCGCCATGGGTCGTCGCGACCATCGGGCGACGATGGAGGCGGCGGCCCCAGGACAGGGCATCGAAGAAGAAGTCGATCGCGTGGACATGGACGAGATCGGCGTCACGAAGATGCCGGAAGACGGCGGGGGCGACGGGATAGCGGGTGGAGCCGCGCCAGGGGATGCGGACGATCTCGATGCCGTCGATCACCTCTTCGGCCGGCAGGCGTCCCCGTTCCGGCTCGGAGAACAGGCTGTCGCAGGTGACGACGCGCACGCGAAAGCCGCGCTCGGGGAGCGATCGGCAGAGATTGGCGACCACGTCCTCCAGTCCGCCGCGATTGGGCAGGAACTGGCGCACGACCTGGACGATCAGGGGCTTTCGCGTCTGTGACGGCATTTCGGTCCGCTCCTGCTGGCCCACCACCGTCAGACTCCCTGGCTCTCGACCGTCGCCGGCGCGGCGACCGCGGGCGGAAAGGTGCGCCCCACGGTCGACGGATTCGTGACGGGTGCCGCCCCCGCTCGCGATCTCCGGCGGCTCCATGCGCCCGTTGCGACCGACAGGGTCTCATCGAAGATCGCGCGCTCCTGAAACCGCAGGAGCGCGATGGCGATGAGCATGCTGACGCAGGCGGCCACGAACAGGATGACGGGCGAGCCCGAAAGAGGAAACTGGAGCACACCGGCGGCCACGACCAGAACGGCGGAGGGGAAGAGTGCGCGGAAGATGCGCCGGGGCATCTGGGAAAAGAGAATGAGCAGGCTGCAATCGAGATAGCCGCGGCAGAGAAAGGCGATGGCGGCGCCGAGAATGCCGAACTGGTGCGTCAGAGCCAGCAGCAGCAGGACATAGGGCACCATCTGCGCCACATGGATCTTCGCCGTCATGTCGGGACGGCCCTGTCCCTGCAACAGGGTGAACGGCGCGAAGGTCAAGGCGTTCGGCCAGCTGCCCATGAGCAGGACGATGGCGACGGCGCCGGCGATCGCCGTGAAGGACGGCCCCATCCAGAGGTCGAGGAACGGCCGCATGAGGAAGATGCCGGCCGCGCAGAGCCCCGCATAGAGAATGCCGCTGACCATCATCGCGCGCTCCGAAATGGCGATGGCCTCTTCGCGCGGGAGGCTCGACAGACGGGGAAACAGCGTCCGGGCGAGCGAGCTGGTGAAGACCTGGCTGCGCATCACGAGATTCATCGGCACGGAGTAATAGGTAACGGCGCTGACGCCGAGCGTCTTGCCGATGACGATCTGGTCGAGCGTGTTGAGGACCGGAAGAATGATCGAGGACAGCGTGATCCAGCCGCCATAGTTCATCAGAGAGCGGACCTTGGCAAAGCGGAACCGGTCGAAGCGGAAGCCCTGCTCGGTATAGAGCGCGATCAGCGTCGCCACGATGACGGAGGCCGCGCGGGAGAGGGCGGCGGCGGGAATGATGACCGAGAGATCGGGCGAGATGAAGATGGCGCAGAGGACAGGCACGATCTGTCCGACGATCATCCCGCCGATCTGCAGCGCATTGGCGAGCAGGAAGCGCTCGCGCGATTCCAGGATGCCGATGGAAAAGCCGGAAATGAGCGCGAGCGGCAGGAGACAGGCGATGAAGGGCAGGGCGGTCGCGATTTCCGCCTCGAGTTCCGGCGGCACGGTGAAGACGGTGAGCAGCAGGAAGTTGCCGGCGAAGTAGAGCAAGACGGCGCCGAGCGTCGCCAGCGCGATGTTCAGAATGAAGGAGGTCGCGACGATCTCCGAGCGCTCCTGCTTTGCCGAGAGCGGCAGGCGCGACAGGGCATTGGTCGAGGCGCGCGACAGGCCGAGATCGAGGAAGCCGAGATAGCCGAGCAGGACCCAGACGATCGACATGACGCCGTATCGGGCGTCGCCGATATGGCGCACGAGGATCGGCACCGTCACGAGCGCGATGACGATCGGCGCGATCGCTCCCGCGACATTGATGGCGAAGTTCACCGATAATTGCCGTTTGGGCTTTTCCGTGGACATTGGGTCTTCCCGGGTCATTGCCGTCGCCGAACAGGACGCAGCGCCGCGTGTGGACGCAGATGGTCGTTCGAGGGCCAGATGTAGAGGGCAAAGACTAATGGATGCTGCAGAGATCGGGGCATGTGTTCGGCAGGGTAACCGCGGCGTTAACGGAAGCGCACGCCGGCAAGCGGACCGACGGCATGCGGGGCGCCGGCCGGCCCGAAACGTCATGGCGGCCGCGCCGGCGTGACGCGATGGCCGGTTCCTGCTAGCGGATGTCGCGAAGCGGATGGACGCGAGGTTCGCAAGCACGCTAGCTTGCAGCGTGCCGGACGATTGCGTCCGCGGCGATCTGCGAAGGCGAGAGACAAACCCATGAAGAGCTATGTGCTGACCGTCAGCTGCAAATCCACCCGCGGCATCGTGGCTGCCATCTCCGGCTATCTGACGACGCAAGGCTGCAATATCGTTGACAGTTCGCAGTTCGACGATCTGCAGACCGGCCTGTTTTTCATGCGGGTCAGCTTCATCTCCGAGGAGGGCGTCGCCGAGGCGGATATTCAGGCGGGGTTCGTGCCGGTCGCCGAAACCTTCGCCATGACGTGGCAGATCCACGACAGCGCCAAGCGCATGAAGGTGCTGCTGATGGTGTCGCGTTTCGGACATTGTCTGAACGATCTTCTCTATCGCTGGAAGATCGGCGCGCTGCCGGTGGAGATCGTCGGCGTGGTGTCCAACCACTTCGAGTACCAGAAGGTGATCGTCAATCACGACATTCCCTTTCATCACATCAAAGTGACGAAGGAGAACAAGATCGAGGCCGAGGCGCGGCTGATGGAGATCGTCGAACAGTCCAATGCCGAGCTGATCGTGCTGGCCCGCTACATGCAGGTGCTCTCGGATGCCGTCTGCAAGAAGATGTCGGGCCGCATCATCAACATCCACCACTCCTTCCTGCCGAGCTTCAAGGGGGCAAACCCGTACAAGCAGGCCTATGAGCGCGGCGTGAAGCTGATCGGCGCGACCGCCCACTACGTGACCGAGGATCTCGACGAGGGTCCGATCATCGAGCAGGACATCGCCCGCATCACCCATGCGCAGTCGCCCGACGATTACGTCTCCATCGGCCGCGACGTGGAGAGCCAGGTTCTCGCCCGCGCCGTGCATGCCCATATCCACCACCGCGTGTTCATGAACGGCAACCGCACCATCGTCTTTCCGGCAAGCCCGGGCTCCTACGCGTCCGAGCGGATGGGCTGAGGCTTTTTTCGCGCGCGATGGCGGGTTGACAGGCGCGGTCGCTTCACGCTCCCATGCAGGTCGCTTTTGCCCATCCGGATGACGCCATGGTCCAGACATCGCCGCCACGGCCGGTCATCCGGCTCGATCTGCTCGGCCCTTCCGGCCCGGAGCGCCTCGGGCGTGGCAAGATCGCGCTGCTCGAACATATTCGCGAGACGGGGTCCATTTCCGCCGCGGGCCGTGCCATGGACATGAGCTATCGCCGCGCCTGGCTGCTGGTCAGTGCGGTGAATGCGATGTTCGAGGAGGATTCGGTCATCTCGCAGCGCGGCGGCAAGCAGGGCGGCGGCGCTGCGGTCACACCCTTCGGCGAAGCGCTGATCGCCCGGTTCCGGGCCATGGAGGACAAGGCCCTGGCAGCCATGGCCGACGATATCGCCTGGCTGGAGGCGCATCGCGCCTCGCCGTGAGGCCAGTCGCTTTCCCGAAACCGCTCGATACGTTCGGGCGACAGGCGTTCAAGGATCCAGCGCCACCGTCTTGATCACGGCGTGGACCGGCATTCCGGACGTCAACGCCAGCATATCGGCGGAGACGGTGGTGATGCGCGCCGTCAGCCGTGTGCCCGCACAATCGAGCGTCACGTCGATCTGATCCTGACCGCACGGCGCCATGCCGGTCATGACCCCCTCGATGATGTTGAGCGCGCTCAGGCCTTCGGGCCTCTTCGTGGCGAGCAGGATGTCGCGGGCGGCGATGCGCAGGCGCAGGCGCTGTCCGGGCTGCCGTGCAGTGCCGGCCAGAAACAGCGTCAGGCCGCCGGCTGCGACCTTGACGATGCGGGGATCGGGCTGGTGTGGCAAGACCGTCGCCTCGATCACGGTTCCCGCCTCGCGCCGACTGATCGCCGCGCTCGATCCGGGCAGGCTGAGCATGTCCGACGCGGTGCCGCTGGCCGTCAGCCGTCCGTTTTCGATCATCAGCACGCGGTCGGCGAGTTGGGTGACCTCCGTGACGGAATGGCTGACATAGAGGATGGGAATGGCCGTCTCGTCGCGCAGGCGCTCGAGATAGGGCAGGATCTCGGCCTTGCGCGCGTCATCGAGGGCGGCAAGCGGTTCGTCCATCAGGAGAAGGCGCGGGCGTGCCAGAAGCGCCCGGCCGATCGCCACGCGCTGTTTCTCGCCGCCGGAGAGATGGGCCGTGGGGCGGGCGAGCAGCGGCGCGATGCCGAGAAGACCGACGACGCGCTCGATTTCGCCGGTCTCGGCAGGGGGCCTTGAGAACCAGCGGCCGTAGAGCAGGTTCTGCCGCACGCTCAGATGCGGAAACAGGCGGCCTTCCTGAAAGACGGTGGCGAAGCGCCGGCGGTGCGGCGGGGTGACGGCTTTGCTTGCCGTGTCGATAATCGTTTCGCCATCGAGCCGCACATGGCCTTCGTCCGGGCGGATCAGGCCGGCCAGAATCCGGATGAGCGAGGTCTTGCCGGAGCCCGAGCGGCCGAACAGAGCGGTGATGCCGCCCTCGGCTGAAAAGGCGATGTCGAGCGAGAAGGCGTCGAGGCGGTGGCGCACGGAGACATCGAGCGTCATGTGCCGGAGACCCGGCGCGCGGCGGCTGTCGCCAGCCATTCCGACAGCAACAGGGCCGCCATGGAGAGGACCACGGAGACGAGCGTGAGGCGGAGCGCACCGCTATCGCCGCCCGGCACCTGCGTGAAGGTATAGATGGCGGCCGACAATGTCTGCGTTTCCCCGGGAATGTTGGAGACGAAGGTGATGGTGGCGCCGAACTCGCCCATGGCTTTGGCGAAGGAGAGGATCATGCCGGCGATGATGCCGGGTAAGATCAGCGGCAAGGTGATGGTGGCAAAAACCCAGGCCGGCGAGGCGCCGAGCGTGGCGGCGGCCTGTTCCAGCCGCCCGTCCACGGCCTCGATCGACAGGCGGATGCTGCGCACCATCAGGGGAAAGCCCATGACGGCGCAGGCGAGCGCCGCACCGGTCCAGCGGAAGGAAAAAACGAGGCCTGTATAGGTTTCGAGGAACGTACCGACCGGCCCGCGCCGGCCGAACAGGATCAGCAGCAGGAAACCGGTGACGACCGGGGGCAGGATCAGCGGCAGGTGGACGAGCCCGTTCAGAAGCGAGCGCCCCCAGAACCGGCCGCGTGCCAGCGCCATGGCCGCCAGAAGCGCCAAGGGCAGGCTCGCCAGCATGGCGACGGCCGAAACCTTGAGGCTCAGCCGGATCGCCGTCCATTCCGCATCGCTGAGAGCAAGCCAGTCCAAAGTCGCCATGTCCTTCACGCCGCCGGGGTCCGGTTTCGAGGCCGGAGGCAAGCCTTCCCCTATTTGGCGAGAACGGTAAAGCCCTGTGCCTCGAAGAGCGGTTTTGCGGCCGGCGAGCGGACGAAGTCGAGATAGGCGGCGGCTTCGGGATGGGTGCTCTCCGACAGGATGGCGATCGGATAGACGATGGGCGGGTGGGAGCTTTCCGGGAAGGTGCCGACGATCTTCACCGAGGGGTCGGCCGCGGCATCGGTCTCGTAGACGATGCCGAGCGGCGCCTCGCTCTTGGAGACGAGGAGGAGGGCGGCGCGGACGTTTTCGGCACCCGCGACATCCTTTTCGACCGACGACCAGACGCCGAGCTTTTCGAGCGCCGCCTTGCCGTACTTGCCGGCCGGCACGGAGTCCACCGCACCCATGGCGAGCTTGCCGCCGGCGAGCCGCGTCTTCAGGTCGAACCCCTCGCCGATCTCGACCGGCCTGGCATCGGCTGCCGGTGCGACGAGGACGAGACGGTTGCCGAGGAGCGTCGAGCGGCTGTCCTCACGGATCAGCGTCTTGCCCGCGACGTAATCCATCCAGGCGAGATCGGCGGAGATGAAGATATCGGCGGGCGCGCCCGCCTCGATCTGCTTGGCCAGCGCCGAGCTTGCGGCATAGGAAGCGGTGACGGCATGGCCACTCTGCTGCTGCCAGGCGTCGTTCACGGCATCCAGCGCGTTCTTGAGGCTGGCGGCGGCGAACACCGTCACCTTTTCCGCCGCCAGCGCGGGGCTTGCCAGCGACGCGAGCGCCAGGAGGAGAACCGCGAGTGCGGCCCCGATGTTCGTCTTCAGTCCTTGCATCGTCGGCATTCTTGCCCCTCCGGAGATCGAAATATCTCGAAGAATATAACGCGTGTCGAGCGGTTGGCCAGCGATATGTTTGCTGAAATACATTGCTAGACCGCTCTTGCGATGCCGGCGCGATGATCTATCGTTTGCCGTGCAAGGCATCACGGAAAACAGGCGGGGACGGGCAGGATGGACGGGACGGTCAGGCTGGAGGAGAGCTGGAAACAGGCGCTCTCGAAGGAGTTCGACAGCGCCTACATGGGCACGCTCAAGAGCTTCCTCCAGGCGGAGAAACAGGCGGGAAAACAGATCTTCCCGAAAGGCTCGGAGTATTTCCGGGCCCTGGATCTGACGCCGCTCGACACGGTCAGCGTCGTCATTCTCGGGCAGGATCCGTATCACGGGGAGGGGCAGGCGCATGGGCTGTCCTTCAGCGTGCGGCCCGGCGTGCGCATTCCACCGTCGCTCGTCAATATCTACAAGGAGCTGCAGACCGATCTCGGCATTCCGCCGGCGCGCCACGGCTTTCTCGAACATTGGGCCGAACAGGGTGTCCTGCTGCTCAACAGCGTGCTGACGGTGGAGCGGGCGCTTGCCGCATCTCACCAGAAGAGGGGGTGGGAGACGTTCACCGACGCCATCATCCGCGCCGTCAACGACCAGCCGAGGCCGGTGGTGTTCATCCTCTGGGGGTCCTATGCGCAGAAGAAGGCCGCGTTCGTCGACCAGAGCCGGCATCTGGTGCTCCGCTCGGCGCATCCGTCCCCGCTGTCGGCGCATAATGGCTTCTTCGGCACGGCGCCGTTCTCCCGGGCGAACGCGTTTCTCGAAGCCCATGGCCGCCCGCCGATCGACTGGGCGCTGCCGCCGCTCTGATTGCCGGTCTTATGCGCGCGGCGGGTGCGTGCCCGCCGCGCCGGCCCGGCGGGCGACGACGCTTTCGCGCCAGACGGTGAAGATGCCGGCAGCAACGACGATGACGGCACCGACGATCATGTTGACGCTGAGCACCTCGCCGAAGACGGAAACGCCGATGATGCTGGCAAAGACCAGCTGGAGATAGGTCAGCGGCTGCACCTCCGACGCGTCGAGATACTCATAGGCCTTGATCAGGAAGAAATGGCTCGACGTGCCGGTGATGCAGAGAAGCCCCATCCACAGCCAATCGACCGGGGCGAACCATGTCCAGTAGAACGGCCCGATCAGCGTGATCGCCACTGCGCCGGCGGCGCCCGTGTAGAAGAAGCTGGTCATCGCCGAATCCTCGCGGCTGACGAGGCGCGTGGTGACGACGTAGAAGGCGAAGATCAGCGCGGAGGAGACGGGAACGACGAGCAGGGAGGCCTGTTCGTCGCCCGTCGGATCGAGGATGACCATGACACCGATGAGGCCGACGAAGATGGCCGTCCAGCGGCGCCAGCCGACGCGCTCGCCCAGAATGACGATCGAGAGAAGCGCCACGAAAATCGGCCCGACGGAAAAGATTGCCTGGGAGTGGGCAAGCCCGACGCTGGCGAAGGAGGCGATGACCAGCACGATCTGGCTTACCAGCAAGAGCCCGCGCAGGATCTGCAGGACGGGATGCCTGGTGGTCACCGCCGCCCTCAGCCCGCCGCTCGACCGGGCCGCCAGGATGAGAACGAAGGCCGCGAACGCCCAGTAGCGGATCATCGTGATGAAGACGGGGGGATAGAGCCCGCCCATGTGCTTGGACGTCGCATCCTGCAACGTGAAGATCAGGATCGCGATGAAGACGAAGAGATAGCCTTTGCGCTTGGATGTCATCAGTCGTCTTGCCGTGCTCGCCTCGACGACCGTATGGACGCACTCAGGTCTTTTGGGACATGCCCCGGTCGGGCACGCCTGTCTCTACTGCATTATGTGGAGGACCGGTACCGGTTTCCCGCGGAATTCTTCAACCGGTTGAACGGGCTGGGTGCGGCAGCCTGCTGCGGAAAACGAGGCGCCTGAAGGCCCGTGTGCCCGCTCGCCCCGTCAGTCCTCCCGGAAGGTGCGCTGCATCTGTTCGGTCAGCGGCTTGGCGAGATAGGAGATGACGGTTCGGTCGGCGATCTTGATATAGGTTTCCGCCGGCATGCCCGGATAGAGCGTGAGGCCCTTCAGAGCGGTGAGGCTCTCCGGCTTCGGGCGGATGCGCAAGGGGTAATAGCTGGCGCCCGTGCGCTGGTCGGTCACCTGGTCCGGCGCGATATTGGCGACTTCGCCCTCGACCACGGGTGTCGTGCGCTGGTTGAAGGCGCTGAAGCGGATCTCGACAGGCTGGCCGAGGGTGATCTGGTCGATGTCGCTGGTGGCGATGCGGGCTTCGACGGTCAGCGTGTCGGTGGCGGGAACGACGAGCATCAGGACCTCGCCGGGATTGACGACGCCATCGACCGTGTGGATGGCAAGCTGGGAGACGCGGCCGGAGATCGGCGAGCGGATGTCCAGCCGTTTCAGCTGGTCGAGGGCGGCGACGCCACGATCCTCGTATTCTGCGATGCGCGCCTCGACATCGGTCAGGTCCTTGGCGTTCTCGGTGCGGCGGTCCTCGTCCAGCTGCAGGATCTGCAGGTCGATCTCGCTCGATTTCCCGGCGGCCTGCGCGCGGGCGGCGATGCGGGCGCCGCGGTCGCCTTCGAGCTGGGCGCGGTCGCGCTTGAGGGCGGTCACGCGCTGCATGGAGACGAGACCCTGGGCATAGAGCTTGTCGACGCCTTCGAGTTCCTGACGGATCAGCGTCAGGCTGTCGGCAATGGCGTTGAGTTGAACCGTCTGCCCCTCGATCTCGTCGTTCAGCTGCGCCTTGCGGGATGCGAGCTGGTTCTTCATGCCGACCAGCGCGCTCCGGCGGCTGTCGAAGAGGCGTCGCTCGCTCTCCTCGAAGCCGCTGGACACCATGTCCGTCGGCACGACCTGTGCGAGCGGCGGCACCGTGAAGGTCTTCTCTCCCGCCTGTTCGGCGAGAATCCGGGCGCGGCGGGCATAGAGCTGGGCCAGCGTGTTCTGGACGATCGACAGATTGGCGCGCACGGTGGTGCCGTCCAGCCGCACGAGCACCTGCCCGGCCTCCACGGTTTCGCCCTCGCGCACGTCTAGTTCGCCGACGATGCCGCCGGTCAGGTGCTGGATCTTCTTGACGTTGTTCTCGACGACGACGGTGCCGGAGGCGACGATGGCGCTCGAAAGCTCCGTCGTGCCGGCCCACCCGCCGATGCCGCCGACGAGCACCACTGCCATGGCCCCGACCGCCGTTATGTGGCGGGAGAGGGAGCGGCGCGATTGTGCCGGGCGTAGCGGGGCGGGGTGTAACGGGGCGGGGCGCGTTGCGGCGGACGGTTCGCTGGTGCTCATGATGCGGTTTCCTGTCCATTGCCCACGGCTTTCAGCACGGGCGGCTGCGCCTGCAGCTGTGTCTGGAAATTCGGCTGGAAGGCTTGTCCAGCTGCGGGGCGCAGTGGCTCCCGGCGCAGGATCTGCGCCAGAACCTCGTCCTTCGGCCCGAACGCCTGCATGCGGCCCTCGTTCATCATCAGCACCAGATCGACGCTCGCCAGCGCAGAGGGGCGGTGGGCGACGACGATGACGATGCCGCCGCGGGCACGCACGCCGAGGATCGCTTCGCTCAGCGCCTGCTCGCCTTCGGCATCGAGATTGGAGTTGGGCTCGTCGAGTACGACAAGGAAGGGCTCGCCGTACAGCGCGCGGGCGAGGGCGACGCGCTGGCGCTGACCGGCCGACAGAGACGAGCCGCCGTCGCCGATCTCCGTCTCATAGCCGTTCGGCAGTTTGAGGATGAGATCGTTGACGCGGGCGGCCTTGGCGGCTTCCACGATCGCGCCCGGCGCGGCATCGTCCTCGAAGCGCGCGATGTTCTGCGCCACGGTGCCGGAGAACAGTTCGACGTCCTGCGGGAGATAGCCGATATGCTTGCCCAGACGGTCGCTGTCCCACTGGTCGAGTGCTGCCCCGTCGAGACGCACCGCGCCGCGCAGGGTCGGCCAGATGCCGATCAATGCGCGGGCGAGCGACGATTTGCCGGAGGCGCTCGGCCCGATGATGCCGAGCGCGCTGCCGCTCTTCAGGGTGAAGGTAACGTCGGCAAAGGTGAGACGCTGCACGCCGGGCGGTCCGCCGGCAATGCCTTCCGCGGTCAGCTTTTCGCGCGGCACCGGCAGTTCCAGCGGCGCGTCGCGTTCGGGAAGGGCGGTGAGGAGTTCGCCGAGACGCTTCCAGCTCTGGCGTGCCGCCACGAAGGAGCGCCAGTTGCCGATCGCCAGTTCCACCGGCGCCAGCGCCCGGGCCGTGAGGATCGAGCCGGCGATGATGATGCCGGGCGAGGCCAGACCTTCGATGACGAGCACCGCGCCCGTGGCCAGAACCGCCGACTGGAGGATCATGCGGGACACCTTCGACAGGGCGCCATAGCCGTTCGAGACGTCGGAATTGACGAGGTTGTGGTGCCGATAGACATCGTTGCGTTCGCCCCAGAGCGTCGACATGCGGCCCAGCATGCCCATGGACTGCATGACCTCGGCATTGCGTTGCGAGGCCTGGGCGAAGGCATTGCGCAGGTTTCCGGTTTCGGACGCCTTCTTGGACGGCCCTTGTGTTCCCCGATTGGTGAGAAATGTGAGGGCGATGAGGATCAGCGAGCCGACGACCGAGACGATGCCGATGACCGGATGGAACAGGAAACAGATGCCGATATAGAAGGGCAGCCAGGGCAGGTCGAAGAAGGCGGCGGGGCCGGCGCCCGACAGGAAGGCGCGCACCTGATCGAAATCGCGCAGCGGCTGCAGGCCGTCGCCGGCCGTGCGCATCTTCAGCGGCTGGCGCACGACGGTGCGGTAGATCCGCCCCGTCATCGCCTCATCGAGCGCGCCGGCAATGCGCACGAGCATGCGGCCGCGGATCCACTCGAATGCGCCCTGGAAGGCGTAGAGCATGAGCGCGAGAATGCAGAGCGCGACAAGCGTCGGAATGCTGCGGCTCGGCAGGACGCGGTCGTAGACCTCGAGCATGAAGAACGAGCCGGTGAGGTAGAGCACGTTGACGAGCGCGCTGGCGACACCGACGCCGATGAAGGCGCCCTTGCAATCCCGCAATGCCTGCGCCGGTTCGGCGCCCGATTGTCTGATCTGTGTCATCGTCACCCCGAGCGCCCCGCAGCCGCCTGCCATCCCGAACGTCAAGCCACCGTCCGCGGTCGCTTGCCCTTGTAGATGCAGGCACATTAGAGAGGATGATGTCAATTTTTCATCACCGAACGCGCATTTTCGATTTTATTTTAGCATTACCCGTTCTTCGGCCCGGCGGGCTATAGGGACGGGCAGAAGGCCGCAGGTGCTGCGGCGGGGCGAATGCGCCCGGCAAGACCGTGCCGTGAAGGAGAGGCCATGCGACGGATTCTGGTGATCGGCATCGGAACGGGACATCCCGACCACCTGACGCTCGAGGCCATTCGGGTGATCGGCGCGGCGAACGTGATCTTCGTGCCGACCAAGGGCGAGGACAAGGCCGAGCTTGCCGATGTCCGTCGCGGCATGATCGCCCGGCACGGAGCGGCCGGGGTGAAGCTTGTGGATTTCGCCGTGCCGCGGCGGCAGACAGATGGCGTCGGCTATCGGCAGGGCGTCGATCTCTGGCATGCCGCGATCGCCGATATCCACGAGCGGCTGTTTCTCGACCATATGGCGGAGGGAGAGACGGGGGCCTTCCTCGTCTGGGGCGATCCCATGCTCTACGACAGCACGATCCGCATTCTGGAGCGTGTGCGCGACGGCGGGCGCGTTGCGTTTACGGTCTCCGTGCTGCCGGGCATCACCAGCATGCAGCTGCTGGCGGCGCGCCACCGCATTCCGATCAACGGCATCGGGCAGCCGGTGACCATCACGCCCGGCCGCCGGCTTTCGGAGGTTTTCCCGCAGACGGCAGAGGCGGTCGTGGTCATGCTCGACGGCGAAGAGGCGTTTCTGGCGGTCGAGGATCTCGAGACCGAGATCTTCTGGGGCGCCTATCTGGGCCTGCCGCAGGAGATCACCATTGCCGGACGGCTCGGTGCGGTGCGCGAGGCGATCGTCGCGGCGCGTGCCACGGCACGGGCGCGGCATGGCTGGATCATGGACATCTATCTCCTGCGTAGGCCCGCGACGCCCCCGGCGGCAGAGACGACAGGCCTTTGAGCCGGGATTTGCGCGGCCCTTGCCGCATGCTGTATGACGGCTGATCGAAGGGCACCGAGATGATGACGGCCGGGACAGCACTGCACAGGGATAGAACGACGACGGGATCACCATCGGCGCTGCGCCGCGGTGTCTGCCCGACGCTGGCCGCCCCGATGCAGACCGGCGACGGCCTGCTTGCGCGGTTGCGGCCGGCCTCCGGCTTCTTCACGGCCGAGGCCTTTTTAGCGCTTCTGGATGCGGCGGAGGCGTTCGGCTCGGGCCGGCTCGACATTACCGCGCGGGGCAACCTGCAGATCCGCGGGCTGCGCCCCGAAAGCGTCGCGCCCCTGTCGGCGGCCGTCGCCCAGGCCGGCATCGTGCCGTGCGAAGGCATTGCCGTGGAAATGCCGCCGCTTGCGGGGCTCGACCCGTCCGAAGGGGCCGATCCGCGCCCGCTCGCGCGAATGCTTGCCGACCGGATCGGCGACAGCGGCTTTCATCTTGCGCCGAAGTTGGCGGTCGTCGTCGATGGCGGGGGAAGGCTGCATCTCGATGGCCTCGCGGCCGATATCAAGCTCGTGGCGCAAGCGTCCGGCGGCTCGCCGCTCTGGCATCTGCTCGTAGCGGGGCGGCCGACAGGCCTTTCCGGCTCCGGGGACGACATGCTCGACGCCGCGATGTCGGTGGTCGCTAATATCGCGGCCTGCGGGCCAGCGGCGCGGGCGCGCGACCTTCCGGCGGAGCGGGTGCCGTCCGGTTCGTCGTCGCTCACGAAACGGGATGTCGCCATGTCGCCGGTGGACCGGTTCGATTTCGGCGCGCATGTCGTGCTGGGGGTGGCGCCCCCGTTCGGGCAAATGGAAGCGCAGGTCGCTCGACAGCTGGTCGCCGCCGCCAGGGCGGGTGGCCTCTCCGAGGTGCGGCTGGCACCCGGGCGGGCGCTTCTCCTCGTCGGTCCTGCCGGCTGCGATCTGTCGACGCTGGCGCGCCTCGCCACGTCGCTCGGCTTCGTCGTGGACGCCGGCGATCCCGCTTTGCGGATCGATGCCTGCGCCGGTGCGCGTGGCTGTGCCTCCGGGCGCATCGATACGCATGCCCTTGCCCAGCGCCTGATCGCGCAGGCGCCGGTGCTGATGGACGGTTCGCTCGACCTGCATGTGTCCGGTTGCGCCAAGGGCTGCGCCCGGCCGCGCGCTGCGGATCTGACCCTGGTCGCGGCACCCTGTGACGGCCGGCCGGGGATCGGCCTCGTCGTCGACGGGCGCGCCGGCGATGCTCCGGTTGCGACAATGCGGCTCGAAGACGGCGCTTGCGCCATCACGGCGCTTGGCCGATGGGTTGCCCAGACGATAGAGAAGGGCGAATCGGCTGCCGCCTGCCTGACGCGGCTGGGGCCGGCGGGAATCGCCGCCGCCTTTTCAGGGGCTCGCTTCAACGGGATTGACCATGCCGGCTTATGACTACATCCGCGATGGCGACGCCATCTACGAACGCTCCTTCGCCATCATCCGGGCGGAAACCGACCTGTCGCGGTTCTCGCCGGAGGAGGCCGACGTTGCTGTGCGCATGGTTCATGCCTGCGGTCTCGTGGAGGCGGCCCGCGACTTCGTCTTCTCGCCCGGCTTCGTGACGGCGGCGCGCACGGCGCTGGCGGGCGGCGCCCCGATCCTCTGCGATGCCTTCATGGTGGTGAACGGGGTGACGCGCGCGCGGCTGACGGCGGGAAACGACGTGATCTGCACCCTGCGCGAACCGGAAACGCCGGGGCTTGCCCGCGAGATTGGCAATACCCGGTCCGCTGCCGCGTTGCGGCTCTGGGGTGAGCGCATGGGCGGCGCCGTCGTCGCCATCGGCAATGCCCCGACCGCGCTCTTCCATCTTCTGGAAATGCTGCGCGACGGCGCGCCGAAGCCCGCGGCGATCCTCGGCATGCCGGTCGGCTTCGTCGGCGCGGCGGAATCCAAGGATGCGCTTGCCGAACAGTCCTATGGCGTGCCCTTTGCCATCGTCCGCGGCCGGCTCGGTGGCAGCGCCATCACGGCGGCCGCCATCAACGCGCTGGCGAGGCCGGGCCTGTGAGAGCATCGATGACCGGAGATCTGGAAACGGTGGAGCTGAGCGCCGGCGGCGCAGCCCTTGCGGGCGTGACGGCCGGGCGGCTCATCGGTGTCGGTACCGGGCCGGGCGATCCGGAGCTGCTGACGCTGAAGGCCGTGCGGGCGCTCGCCGAGGCCGACGTGCTTGCCTATTTCGCAAAGGCCGGCCGGCGCGGCAACGGGCGCACCATTCTCGACGGCCTCGGCAAGGTGTCCGGCCTTGCCGGCCTGTTTGCGCCGGGACAGATGGAGGGCATCCTGAAGCCGGGCCGCATCGAGCTGCCGCTCTATTA
Source organism: Rhizobium quercicola (assembly GCF_021168455.1). NCBI lineage: Bacteria > Pseudomonadati > Pseudomonadota > Alphaproteobacteria > Hyphomicrobiales > Rhizobiaceae > Rhizobium > Rhizobium quercicola. The sequence continues at coordinate 99,777 of NZ_JAJOZR010000014.1, read as the reverse complement.
TCCCGTCACCGTCGAGATCGACAAGGAGCACGAGGACTACAAGGGTCAGATCACCGGCTTCTACGACGCCTCGGCCGCCAGCGTCGCCGCGCATCTGGATGCCGGGCGGACAGTCGCGATCCTCAGCGAAGGCGATCCGATGTTCTACGGCTCCTACATGCATCTGCATGTGCGGCTCGCCGGGCGCTACGCCGCCGAGGTCGTGCCGGGGGTGACGGCGATGTCGGGCTGCTGGTCGCTTGCGGGCCTGCCGATCGTGCAGGGCGACGACGTGCTGTCCGTGCTGCCGGGCACCATGGACGAAGCCGAACTCTGCCGCCGGCTCGGCGATACCCAGGCGGCCGTGATCATGAAGGTGGGGCGCAACCTTCCAAAAATCCGCCGTGCGCTTGCCGCCGCCGGCAAGCTCGAAAACGCCATCTATGTCGAGCGCGGCACGATGGCGAATGCGGCGATGACGCCGCTTGCCGACAAGCCGACCGACGAGGCGCCCTATTTTTCGCTCGTGCTCGTGCCCGGCTGGAGCGGCCGGATCGCGGACGGTTCTTTATGAGCGGCCGTCTGACCATCGTCGGCACCGGGCCGGGCGATCCGCGCCAGACGACGCCGGAGGCGCTGGAGGCGATCGCCACCGCCAGCCATTTCTTCGGCTACGGGCCCTATCTCGACCGCCTGTCGCTGCGGCCCGATCAGATGCGCGTCGCCTCGGACAATCGCGAGGAGCTCGACCGTGCGAAAGCTGCGCTCACCCAAGCGGCAGAGGGGGCCGACGTCTGCGTTGTTTCCGGCGGAGATCCGGGCGTCTTCGCCATGGCCGCCGCGGTCTGCGAGGCGATCGACCACGGGCCGGCCGCCTGGCGCGGCATCGATTTTCGCGTGACGCCCGGCGTGACGGCCATGCTGGCGGTTGCGGCCCGGATCGGCGCGCCGCTCGGCCACGACTTCTGCGCCATCTCGCTCTCCGACAATCTGAAGCCCTGGGAGATCATCACGCGGCGGCTGGCGCTGGTGGCGGAGGCGGGACTCGTGATCGCGCTCTACAATCCCATCAGCAAGGCGCGGCCGTGGCAGCTCGGCGCCGCCTTCGACGTGTTGCGGCCGATCCTGCCGGCGCAGACGCCGGTGATCTTCGGCCGCGCGGCCGGCCGGCCGGACGAGCGGATGCGCGTCATGCCGCTGGCCGAGGCGGATGCGACGGTGGCCGACATGGCGACCTGCGTCATCATCGGCTCGCCGGAAACCCGTGTCATCGCCCGGCCGAGCCTTGGCGATCTGGTCTATACGCCGCGTTTCCTGCCCGGAGCGAGCTCGTGATCGATGCGGGCGAGCGCCGCCTCCACCGTCCCGACCGCGGGCAGCGCCGCTCCGCTCGAGCGTTCGACGAGAAGGACGGGGATCTGCAGCGCTCTGGCCGCGGCGATCTTGCCATAGGTGGCGCTGCCGCCACTGTTCTTGGCGACGATGCGGTCGATGCGGTGTTCCACGAGCAAGGCATGCTCTTCGGCTTCACCGAACGGCCCCGTCGCGAGGATGTACCGGACATCCGGCAGGGTGAGCGGCGGGGTGACGGGATCGACGCTGCGCACGAGATAAGCGTGCTGCGGTGCCGCCTCGAAGCGCGCCGCCTCCTGCCGGCCGATGGCCAGAAGAATACGCTGCGGCCTTTCGCCCAGCGCCGCAACGGCCGCGCCGATGCTGGGAACGCAGGTCCAGAGATCGCCCGCCTGACGCTCCCAGGGCGGACGACGGAGGGCGAAGGCGGGAATGCCGGTGTCGCGGGCGGCCTTGGCGGCATTGTCCGAGATACGGGTTGCAAAGGGATGCGTCGCGTCGATGAGAAGATCGAAGCCTTCGGTTCTCAGCGTCCGCGCAAGGCCCTCGGCGCCGCCGAAGCCACCGATGCGGGTGGGAACGGGCTGCGCCATCGGCGCGCGTGTGCGGCCGGCCAGCGACAGCACCACGCGGTGCGTGGTTTGCGCCAGCGCAGCGGCCAGCGCGCGGGCATCCGTGGTGCCGCCGAGAAGAAGGATATGATGGCCCATGTGTGACGGCGAGAACGCTTCCCTGACAACGCAGCCCTGGCTGACGATCGTCGGCCTTGGAGAAGACGGTCTAGCGGGTCTCGGCGAGGAGGCCAAGCAGGCGATCGCCGGGGCGCGCCTCGTCTTCGGCGGCACGCGGCATCTGGCTCTGGCCGCGCCGCTCATCACCGGCGAAAGCTGCCCCTGGTCGAGCCCGTTCGAGACCGCCATCGATGTCGTGGTGGCGATGGCCGGCATGCCGGTCGTCGTGCTCGCCTCGGGCGATCCCTTCTTTTTCGGCGTCGGCGTCACCCTGTCGCGCCGCATCGACCCGGCGCAGATGCGCGTCCTGCCTGCGCCCTCGGCCTTCAGTCTCGCGGCGGCGCGGCTCGGCTGGGCGCTGCAGGACACCGTCTGCCTCTCGCTGCACGGCCGGCCACTCGACCTCATCCGGCCGCATCTGCACGCGGGAACGCGGATCCTCGCGCTGACCTCCGATGGGGACGGCCCGGCGGCCGTCGCCGAACTTCTGCGAAATACCGGCTTCGGCGCCTCCGCCCTGACCGTGCTCGAAGCGATGGGGGGGCCGCAGGAGCGGGTCAGCCTTCATACGGCGGACGGGTTCGATCTCGTGGATTGCCATTCGCTCAATGTCTGCGCCATCGCGGTGGTTGCGGGTCGGCAAGCCAGGGTTCTTGCGCTGTCGCCGGGCCTTGCCGACGATCTGTTCGAGCATGACGGGCAGATCACCAAGCGGGAGGTGCGCGCGCTGACGCTTTCGGCGCTCTCGCCGCGACGGGGGGAGTGGCTTTGGGATATCGGCGCGGGCGCCGGATCGATCGCGATCGAGTGGATGCTGGCCGATCCGTCACTGCGCGCCGTCGCCATCGAGGCGCAGCCGGAGCGGGCCGAACGCATCGGCCGCAATGCGCGCGCCTTCGGTGTGCCGGATCTGCGCGTTGTCGCGGGCTCGGTGCCGCAGGCGCTGGCGGGTCTCTCCGAGGCGCCCCGGCCCGATGCGATCTTCGTCGGCGGCGGTGGCAGCGAACCGGGTGTGATGGACGCGGCACTTGCGGCCCTGCGGCCCGGCGGACGGTTGGTCGCCAATGCGGTGACGACCGAGATGGAGGCGGTGCTGCTCGCCGCCCATGCGGCTCATGGCGGCAGCCTGACGCGCATCGACGTTGCGCGCGCCTCGCCGGTGGGCACGATGACGGGCTGGCGCCCGGCCATGCCGGTGACGCAGTGGTCCTGGACCAGGCCGCTGCCGGACGACACGGGCGACGACGCCCAGGAACGCCCGCAGGAAAACACGCAGGGAGAGCCGGTATGACCGTTCATTTCATCGGCGCCGGTCCGGGTGCGGCCGATCTCATCACCGTGCGCGGGCGGAATCTAATCGCAGCCTCGCCGGTCTGCCTGTTTGCCGGCTCCATCGTGTCGCGCGACCTGCTCGCCTACTGCCCGCCGGGCGCCCGCATCGTGGACACCGCACCCTTGTCGCTGGACGAGATCGAGGCGGAATATGTGCGGGCGGAGGCTGCCGGCGAGGATGTGGCGCGGCTGCATTCCGGCGATCTCTCCGTGTGGAGTGCGGTGGCCGAGCAGGTGCGGCGGCTGGAGGCGCTGGGAATCGCCTATACGATGACGCCCGGCGTGCCGGCCTTTGCCGCCGCTGCCGCCGCCCTTGGGCGCGAGCTGACCCTGCCGGCGCTGGCGCAGAGTCTCGTGCTGACACGGGTTTCCGGCCGTGCCTCGCCCATGCCGAATGCGGAGACGCTGGCGAATTTCGGCGCGACCGGGGCGACGCTCGCCATCCACCTTGCCATCCACGCGCTGCCGCAGATCGTCGCCGAGCTGACCCCGCTCTATGGCGGAGACTGCCCGGTCGCCATCGTCGTCAAGGCGTCGTGGCCGGACGAGCGGGTGGTGCGCGGTACGCTGGAGACGATCGAGGTGCTCGTGGCGGAAAGCCCGATCGAGCGGACGGCGCTGATCTTCGTCGGGCGGACGCTCACGGCCGACGGGTTCCGCGAGAGTGCGCTTTACGATGCCGGGTATCAGCGGCGTTTTCGCGGGCGCGACGGGCTATAGAGCCGTTCCGGTGAGCGCGCGACCGAAGCTGCTTTAGATATCGATGCCCGGATCGGCCTTTGCCGTTTCCGTCTTGCGCGGGACGTCCGCGCTCTTTTCCGCGCGGTCGCGATAAAGCGCGGATTGGCCGAGCAGCATGAGCGTGACCGGCGTCGTGACGATCATGAAGATCACGATGAGGACCTCGTGCACGATCCAGCGGTTCTGAAGCACGGCAAAGACGAGCATCGAGGCCATGGCGATCAGCAGCACGCCGCCGCTGGTGCAGAGCGTCGGTGCGTGCAGGCGCTCGTAGAAGCTCGGAAAGCGGACGAGGCCGATGGCGCCGGCCAGCGTGATGGCGGCGCCCGACAGCAGGAGCAGGCAGGCGGGAATGGCGGCCCAGACAGGCAGATCGACCAGAAACGTCATTCGATCACCTCGCCGCGCATCAGGAACTTGGCAAAGGCGATGGTCGAAACGAAGCCCAGCAGGGCGATCGTGAGCGCGGCTTCGAAATAGAGCACGTTGGCCGTGCGGATGCCGAAGGTCAGAAGCAGCAGCATGCCGGTGATATAGACCGTATCGAGCCCGAGAATGCGATCCTGCGCCCGCGGCCCCTTGGCAACGCGATAGAGCGCGCAGATCATGGCGAGACCGATCATGATCTGCGAGATCAGCACCGACCAGATGATGAGAAGTTCGGTCATTCGAAGATCTCCTTGAGAAGCCGCTCGTAACGATGGGCGACGATCGACTGCCAGTCTTTGCCGTCGGCCGTGTCGAGCACGTGAATGAGGAGCATGCGGGTCTGGCGGTCGTATTCGAGCCAGGCGGTGCCCGGCGTGGTCGTGAGGATGCAGGCGAGCAGTGCCAGTGCGTTGTCGTCCTTCAGCGTCAGTTCCAGCATGACGAAGGCCGACTGCACGGGCGGCTTGCGCCGCGACAGCACGGCGCCCAGCACCGCGACGTTGGATTGCGCGATATCCTTGATCACGGAGCCCGCCAGGCGGAGTGCTGCACCCGGCCGGCGCAGGCGGGACTTGCTCGGCTCCAGATTGACCATCGCCCAGGAGAGGGACACGGACAGAATGGTGCCGAGCAGAATCTGCCCGGGCGACACCGACTGGTTGACGAGCAGCCAGAAGCCGAGAAGCAGGAGCGACAGAAGGGGGTAGGGGAACCAGTAACGCATCAGGACCCCCCATGGGAAACGACCGGCACGGCATCGCGCACGCTGCCGATATAGATCTGCGGCTGCGACAGGGCCGTCGCCGTATCCTGAAGATAGCGCAGCGCATGGCCCGACTGCAGGGTCAGGAAGCCGCAGGCGGCGAGGAGCACGAGCACGGGCGTGATCTCGATCAGCCGGACGCGGGGCACGGTGCCCTCGATCGAATTCCAGAAGGTGCGGATGCCGACCCGGTTGAGCGCGATCAGCGCTGCGAGACCGGAGAGGATGAGCAGCGTCACGAAGGTCCACTGCCCCGCCGTGACGGGCGCGGTTTCGCCGAGGCTCGCAAACAGGCCGTGCAGGATCGCGAACTTGGCGACGAATCCCGACAAGGGCGGCAGGCTCGCCATCAGCATGGTGCAGGCGACGAAGCAGATGCCGAGCACGGCCATGGTGCCGGGCACGGCCGCGCCGACCTCCTTCTCGGCCTCGTCGTCGTCGCCGTCGCCATAGGCTTCCATCGTCACCGCGAGAACGTCGGCGCCCGCGTCTCGCGCGCGCTCCACGAGGTCGATGAGCAGGAAGAAGGCGCAGATGCCGAGCGTGGACGAGATCAGGTAGAACAGCGTGCCGGGAATGACGCCGGTGATGCCGAGGCCGATGGCGGCCATCAGCGAGCCGGACGAGATCAGCACGTAGTAGCTCGCAAGGCGTCCCATCGCCTGCGACGCCATGACGCCGATCGTGCCGAAGGTGACGGTGAGCAGGCCGCCATAGAGGAGGACGCCCTGTCCGAAGCCCTGGGACGTGCCGGCCTCGCTGCCGAACAGAAGGAGCGAAAGCCGGAGCAGGATATAGACACCGACCTTGGTGAGAATGGCGAACATCGCCGCCACCGGCGGCGTTGCCGCGGAATAGGCCTGCGGCAGCCAGAAGCCGAGCGGCCACATGCCGGCCTTGACGAGAAAGGCGATACCGAGAACGGCAGCACCCGCCTCCATGAGCATGCGGTTCTCGGCGCTCAGATCCGGAATGCGCAGCGCCAGATCGGCCATGTTGAGCGTGCCCGACGCGCCGTAGATCAGGCTGACACCGATGAGGAACAGCGAGGACGCGGCGAGATTGATGGCGATGTAATGCAGGCCGGCCTTGACGCGCATCGGGCCGGACCCGTGCAGCATGAGGCCGTAGGAGGCGGCCAGCATGATCTCGAAGAAGACGAACAGGTTGAACAGGTCGCCCGTGAGGAATGCGCCGTTGACCCCGACCAGAATGAACTGGAACAGCGTGTGGAAATGCGGGCCGGCCTTGTGCCAGCGCGCCATGGAGAACATCTGGGCGCAGAGCGCCATCAGCGTCGTCAGGGTGATCATCATCGCCGACAGGCGATCGACGACGAGGACGATGCCGTAGGGTGCCGCCCAGTTGCCGAGCTGGTAGACCAGCGAGCCGTTGTCCTGCGCCGTGGCGGCGGCGATCATCAGGGCCGTGCCCGTGAGCAGCAGCACGAGCGTCGCGCCGAAGCTCAGCGCCCCTTTCAGCGTCCGTCGGCGCTCGTCGATGGGGATGAGAGCCGCCGCGGTGACGAAGGGCAGGAGGATCGGCAGGATGATCAGGTGACCGAGCCAGCTCATCGTTCTTCCCTCCCGTCCACATGGTCGTTGCCGGTAAAGCCGCGCGAGGCGAGCAGCACGACGAGGAAGAGGGCGGTCATGGCAAAGCCGATGACGATGGCGGTGAGCACCAGCGCCTGGGGCAGTGGATCGGTGTGCGTGAGGAAACCGCCGGCGACGCCCTTTTCGAGCACCGGCGGCGCGTTGAGACGCAAGCGTCCCATGCCGAAGATGAAGAGGTTGACCGCATAGGAGAGCAGCGCCAGCCCGACGACGACCTGATAGGTCCGCGGCCGGAAGAGGAGCCAGATGCCCGAGCCTGCGAAGACGCCGATGCCGGCGGACAGAACGAGTTCCATCAGCTCTTCTCCTTTCCGGACAGTTTGACGCTGCGCATATGGGCGCGCGGCGAGCGCACGGACTGGTGGGCGAGCGCGATGAGGATCAGCACGGTGGCGCCGGTGACGAGCGAGAAGACGCCGAGGTCGAACAGGATGGCGCTCGCAAGCGGCATCTCGCCGATGAGCGGCAGGTCCGCATAGCGAGAATGCGTGGTGAGGAAGGGATAGCCGAACATCCAGGAGCCGAGCCCCGTGGCGGTGGAGACGAGAAGGCCGACGCTGATCCAGCGCAGCGGATGGATGCGCAGCCGCTCCTCCACCCAGCGCGTACCGCTGCTCATATATTGCAGGATGAAGGCGATGGAGAGCGCGATGCCCGCCGCAAAGCCGCCGCCCGGCAGATCGTGACCGCGGAAGAACAGGAAGGCCGCGAACATACCGATGACCGGAAAGAGCCAACGCATGATGACCGAGGGAATGTGCAGATATTCCGCCACGCTCTCGCCGGTCTCCCGCTCGGGATGGCGCGCGTCGAACGCATTCTGGACGCGCTGCTGTTCCGGACGCTCGAGACTTTCGGCCGCCGGGCGGAAGCGCAGGAGCAGAGAGAAGACCGTCAGCGCGACGATGGCGAGAACCGCGATCTCACCGAACGTGTCGAATCCGCGGAAATCGACCAGGATCACGTTGACCACATTGGTGCCGCCGCCTTCGGAATAGGCGCGCTCGAGGAAGTAGCTGGATATCGTCTCCGGCATCGGCCGCGTCATGACCGTGTAGGAGATCAGCATCAGGCCGACCCCGGCCGTGACCGCGACAACGAGATCGCGCAGGCGGCGCATGCGCACGCCGACGGACATGGCGGCGGCATCGGTTTTCTCGAAGCGCTTGGGCAGCCAGCGCAGGCCGAGGAGAATGAGAACCGTCGTGACGATCTCGACCAGAAGCTGGGTCACGGCAAGATCCGGCGCCGACAGCCAGACGAAGGTGATGCAGGTGACGAGGCCGGCGCCGCCCAGAAGAACAAGGGATGCCAGCCGGTGGAACTTCGCCTGGTAGGCCGCGCCGACGGCGCAGGCCATGCCGATCAGCCAGAGGATGGCGAAGACCGGGTCTATGTTGCGGAACGCGAAATCGGCGGGCTGGAAGCGTCCCCAGAGAAGGGGTGTCGCGGCGGCCACGATGGCGACGAAGACGAGGATGCGCATCTGCGGCTGAAGACGCCGCGTACCGGCCTTCATCTCCACCATGCGCGCCCATTTCCAGGAGATGGTGACGAGGATGCGCTCGAAGACGCGCTGGCCCTGCAGCCTGCGGAAATAGGGCGGACCCTCGACGCTGGTGGCGAGATAGGGTCGCATGACGACGTAGAGCAGGATGCCGGCCACGAGCGCGAAGAGGCTCATGAAGAAGGGCAGGTTCCACCCGTGCCAGACGGCAAGGCTGTAGACCGGTGTCTCCTCGCGCAGCACGGAGACCACGGCCGTGTGCAGGAGCGGCCCGATGGTGAGGCTCGGGACGATGCCGATCACGAGGCAGGCAAGAACCAGGAAGCCGATCGGCGCGATCATCCAGTGCGGCGGCTCATGCGGCTCGTTCGGGAGGTCGTGTGGCTTCGGGCCGAAGAACACCGTGTAGATGAAGCGCAGCGAATAGGTGACGGCAAAGAGGCTCGCCAGCGTGGCCACATAGGGCGTCAGCGTGTCGAGCAGGTTCACCCGGTGCGTCTCGATCGCCTCCGCAAAGAACATTTCCTTGGAGAGGAAGCCGTTGAGCAGCGGCACGCCTGCCATGGAGGCGCTCGCGACCATGGCGAGCGTGGCGGTGATCGGCATGTATTTGAAGAGCCCGCTCAGGCGTCGCATGTCGCGGGTTCCGGTCTCGTGATCGATGATGCCGGCCGCCATGAACAGCGACGCCTTGAACGTCGCGTGGTTCATGGTGTGGAAGATCGCGGCGACGGCGGCGAGCGGACTGCCGAGGCTCAGGAGAACGGTGATGAGGCCGAGATGGCTGATGGTGGAATAGGCGAGCAGGCCTTTGAGGTCCTGCTGGAAGATGGCGAAATAGGCGCTGAGCAGCAGGGTCGAGAGCCCGGCAAGGCCGACCAGCCAGAACCAGGCATCCGTGCCCGCCATCACCGGCCAGAACCGGGTGAGCAGGAAGACGCCGGCCTTGACCAGCGTGGCCGAGTGGAGAAAGGCCGAGACGGGCGTCGGCGCCGCCATGGCCTGCGGCAACCAGAAGTGGAACGGAAACTGCGCGCTCTTGGTCAGCGCGCCCATGAGCACGAGCACGAGGATGGGCACATAGAGCGGATGGTTGCGGATCGTATCGCCGGAGGCGAGCACCACGTCGAGGTCGTAGCTGCCGACGACATGGCCGACGAGCAGCAGGCCGACGAACAGGCAGAGACCGCCTGTGCCCGTCACGGTCAGCGCCATGCGGGCGCCGTCGCGCGCATTGGCATTGTGATACCAGTAGCCGATCAGCAGGAAGGAGATGATGCTGGTCAGTTCCCAGAAGATCGACAGGAGGATGAGATTGCCCGAGAGCACGAGGCCGAGCATGGCGCCCATGAAGGCGAGAAACATGGAAAAGAACCGGGGAACCGGATCTTCCGCCGACATGTAGTAGCGCGCATAAACGACGACCAGCAGCGCGATCGCGCTGATCAGGGCCGAAAACAGCCAGGAAAAGCCGTCCATGCGCAGCGTGAAATTCAGTCCGAACTGCGGAATCCAGGCGATATCGGTGCGCAGCACGCGGCCTTCGATCACGAAGACATACAGCGACGTCGTGATCGCCAGACACAGGAAGGCGATGGAGCCCGAAAGCCAGGCGGCCATCGTGCTGCGGTCGCTCGGCAGGCTGATGGCGATGAGGCTTCCCACGAATGGCGTGAGCACGAGCAACAGCAGCAGGGTTTGCGCGATCTCTATGGTCATGTCCCCAGTTTGATCGTTACGATGTCGGCGTCCTCGTGCCGGCCACGGCGCGATGCAGCGGCGGACGAAGCCTTCGGGGCCGGGTGGCGTGAAGGGTCGGCGCGGGCGAACGCCGCGCGACATGCCGGAAATTTATGCCGGTATTCCGCCGCGATGCCAACCCGCGAACGTTGCAAATAGATGCTTCGCGTCGTTTTTCCAGTTTGTCTTATAAACATCCTGCGATGTTTTTGTCGGATGTCGCCTTGCCTAACGTTCCGTGCGCCGGAGCGCCAAGGAAACATTGCGTGACTGCGTCGTGATCTGGGTCGCCCCCGTTCGACCATGGCGCGGGGTGCCCAAAGGCCGCGTCCCTGCAAAAACGCAAAACGCACCGGAGAGGGTATCTCCGGTGCGTTTGGTTGCTGGTTCTGTTGCCGTCGCTTACTTCGTCGCGACTTCGATGCCCGAGCCGCCGCCGAGGGCCACGTTGAGGGCGACGTAGTTGGCAGCGAGGCTGCGGATGGCCGCTGCGAGCTGGATGCGGCTGTCGGACAGCGTGCGTTCCGCGTCGAGAACGTCGAGCAGCGAGGTCGCGCCGCCGCGGTAGCTTTCGCGAGCCAGCCCAAGGGCCTGCTCCGAGGAGGCGACGACCCGGCGCAGGGCCGACACCGTCTCGTAGTTCTTGCGCAGCGCGATCATCGCGTTCTCGACTTCCTCGATGCCGTTAAGGACGGTCTGCTTCCAGGCGAGATACTGTTCCTGTGCGATCGAGCGCTGGGCCTCGACATTGGCGCGCAGGCGGCCGCCGTTGAAGATCGGCACGTCGAGCGTCGGGCCGAAGGACCAGCTCGTCAGGTTGCCGGTGACGGCATTGCCGAAGGTGCGGCCGGCATTGATCGAGCCGCTGAGCGAGAGGCTCGGATAGAGCTGCGCCTCGGCCACGCCGATATTGGCGGTTGCGGCGGCCAGCTGCCGCTCGGCGACGCGAATGTCGGGACGGTTGCGCACGAGATCGGCGGGAACGCCGACCTTGGTGTTGAACTTCGGCCAGGGCTGCGCCTTGCCGCGCGTCAGTTCGGCGGTGACCGAGGTGGCGGGCAGGCCGAGCAGCGTGGCGATGTGGTTGGCCGCCTGATGGAAACCGGTCTCATAGGCCGGAAGTTCGGCGAGGGTCGAGTTTACGAGACCCTCGGCCTGCACGACGTCGAGGCTGGATGCCGCGCCGGCGCTGCGGATGTCGTTGGTCAGCTTCAGCGTTTCGCGCCGCGACGACAGGCTCAGCCGGGCCAGGGCCAGAGCTTCCTGGTTGTAGCGGGCGTCGATGTAGGACGTCACGAGATCCGAGAGATAGGCGAGGCGGGCGACGTTGATATTGTTGTAGGCGGCATCGAGCGACGCATTGGCGCTTTCGCGCGCGCGGCGGTACTGGCCGAAGAGATCGAGCAGCCAGGAGGCGCCGAGGCCGCCATCGAGCGACTTGGTCTCGGTGTGGCTGATGCCGGAGGTCTTCTGCAGGTAGGAACCGTCGGAGCCCTGCACATTGCCGGATCCGCTGCCGTTGAGCGCGGGAAGGGCATCCGCACCGGCGATCACGACGTTGGCGCGGGCCTGGACGATGCGTTCGATCGACTGCTGGACGCTCAGGTTCTGGTTCATGCCCTGCGTGACGAGAGCGTCAAGCTTCTTGTCGTGGAAACTCTGCCACCAGGGGTTCAGGGTGACGTTGGCCGCAGGGGTGTCGGCCTTGGAGAATTTTGCCGGCAGGTTGTCGGCCGGCGTCTGGTAATCCGGACCCACCACGCAGCCGGACAGCAGGAGCATGCTCATGGGAAGGAGCGCTTGAGCAATCTTCATAAGGGTCCCCATCCGGCAGATGATGCGCCGGTAACGAATGATTCACATCTGGTCTTTACCATGTTCACCATCCGAAGCGAGGAAACAATCCGAAAGCTGAGGGCCTTCCGCATTATTGTCTGAAAGTGTTCCCCGCATGCCACGCTTCGCGCGTACGATGTGGCGCGGACCACATGGCGGCGGACAGCCGGATCCGTTCTAATCATCTGTTGCAATTGATTATTTCCGCATGTGTCCCAATCCGTGCCATGCATGCGGGTTGTGTTTTCCTTATTCGCTTTTCGGCTGTCTGCCGCAGGATCGGAGCGCCGCATTCGGCTCTTTCGGGCCTCGAAACCGGCTCGCTGCGCGATTTCGGTGTCGGTCCCGCCGCATCGGGCGGGCACTGGTCGCCGTGGCGGTCGCGTTACCGACGACGAACGGTCGAGATCCAGGCCCGAGGGAGAATCACCCTCCTTCGGCCGGTCGGACGTTGTCGCGACACGACATCGGGAACAAACAGGCGTAACGGTCCGCGCCATCCGGCCGGTTGCAAAAAGCCGTCGGCCCGAGCCGTCCGGATCACGCGTCGTCGATTACCGGAGCACCCGCATCGATCATCGATACCAGCGTCTCCAGCCGGTCGGCGTCGCGCGGCAGCTTGTCGGTGCGCAGGCGGGAAATGCGGGGAAACCGCATGGCGACGCCCGACTTGTGGCGGGACGAGAAAGCGATGCCTTCGAACGCGACCTCGACCACGAAGCCCTGGTCCGGCTCCGCCCGGACCGAGCGAACCGGGCCGAAGCGTTCGACCGTGTTGTTTCGGACATAGCGGTCGAGCACTTCGAGCTCTGCATCGGTGAAGCCGAAATAGGCCTTGCCGACGGGGACGAGGATGTCGCCCTGACCCGCATCGCCTTCCGTCCAGACGCCAAAGGTGAAATCGGAGTAATAGCTCGAGCGTTTGCCATGGCCGCGCTGCGCGTACATGAGCACGGCATCGATATTGTAAGGCTCGCGCTTCCACTTGAACCACGGCCCTTTCATCCGCCCCGGTGTATAGGGCGAATCGCGGCGTTTCAGCATGATCCCCTCGATGACGGGATCCGGCGGCGCGGTTCGCAGCCGGTCGAGCTCCTCCCAGGAGGCGAACGGCACGAGCGGCGAGAGGTCGAAATGCAGCGGCGGCGTGTTGGCGATCAGCCTTTCCAGCGCGTCGCGCCTGACGTCGAAGGGCTCCGGGCGCATATCGCGCGGGCCGTCGAACAGGAGATCGTAGCCGCGCAGGAAGGCCGGGTATTCCTCGATGGTCTTGCGTGTCACCGCCTTGCGGTTCAGCCGCTGCTGCAGGTCGGAGAAGGTTCGCGTCGCCTGGTTGGAGCGCAGCGTTCCCCCGACCAGAAGCTCGCCATCGATCACACCTTCGAAGTCGACCGCTTCGAGAATGTCGGGAAAGGCTCCGGAAATATCGTCGCCGCTGCGGGAATAGAGCCGGCGGGTGCCCGAGAGATTGGCAAGCTGCACGCGGATGCCGTCCCACTTCCATTCGGCGACGAAATCGGCCGGGTCGAGCCCGTCGAGATCCCTGTCGCCCACCGGTGTTGCCAGCATGACCGAGTGGAAGACGGCGGGCATGGTGAGTTCCGGGCGACCTGAATGGCCGTCGAGCCAGGCAAACAGTTCGACATAAGGTGGCAGCAGGCCATGCCACAGCGTCTCGATCTCGCCGACATCGACCGTTCCCATCTCGCCCAGGGCCTGCTTGACGAGGCGGGACGAGACGCCGATGCGCATGGAGCCGGTGATGAGCTTGAGGAAGGCGAAGCGGCTGGAGCCGTCGAGGCGGTCGAGCAGAGTGCGCACGAGATTGCGCACATCCGCGCGGCCGACCGTCTGGAGCTGCGCGACGATCGCCCCGAGCGAGAGATCGCCGAGGTCGGCCTCGTCAGGCTCGGTCCCTTCCCAGACGAGCGAAATGGTCTCGGCAAGATCGCCGACATAGTCGTAGGAATACTGGAAGAGAACCGGATCCATCCGCTCCAGCATCGGCTGGCGCAGCACGTTCGGCTTGACGGTCGAAAGCGTCAGCGTGCCGGCCAGAGCGGCGAGCGCATAACCGCGATCCGGGTCGGGTGCCGTGCGGAAGTAGTCGGTCAGCAGCCGGATCTTCGCATTGCGCGACGGGGTGAGGACGAGGCGGTCCAGAAGTTCTGCAAAATCCCGCATCATTCGCCCTCGTCGTCATAGCCGACCAGATGCAGCGGGCGGGCCTTGATGCCCTCCAGTTCGCACCAGCGGACGAGCGCTTCCTCGCGCCCATGGGTCACCCAGACCTGTCCTGGCCGGATCTCGCGAATGGTATCGGTCAGTTCCGCCCAGTCGCAATGGTCGGAGATGATGATCGGCAGTTCCACGCCGCGCTGCTTTGCCCTCTGGCGCACGAGCATCCAGCCGGAGGCGAAGATCGGGATCGGATCGGGAAAGCGGCGGGCCCATTTGTCGGCAAAAGCCGAGGGCGGGCCGATGACGACGGCCCCGGCAAAGGCCGGCTTCTCCTTCGCCGTCACGGTCGCCGGGCGCAGCTCGCCGAGGGGAATGCCCTTGGAGAGGTAGTAATCGCAGAGCTTGACCAGCGCGCCGTGGATGTAGATCGGTTCGTGATAGCCCGCCTCCCGCAGAAGCATGATGACGCGCTGGGCCTTGCCGAGCGCATAGGCACCGACCAGATGGGCGCGCTCGGGAAACTGGCGCAGCGAGGTCAGAAGCTTGCCGACTTCGTCCGCATCCGGCGGATGATGGAAGACCGGCAGGCCGAACGTCGCCTCCGTGATGAAGACATCGCAGGGCACGGGCTCGAAAGGCAGGCATGTCGGGTCGCGGCGGCGCTTATAGTCGCCGGAGACGACGATCTTCGTGCCCCCGCGGCTGACGGCGATCTGGGCGGAGCCGAGAACGTGGCCGGCCGGGTGAAAGCTGACCGTGACATCGCCGATCGCCATCGTTTCGCCGAGCACCGCCTCCTGCGACTGGCGGCAGAAATCCGCGCCGTACCGGATCGCCATGATTTCCAGCGTCTCCCGCGTCGCCAGCACCTCGCCGTGGCCGGAGCGGGCGTGGTCTGCATGGCCGTGGGTGATCAGCGCCTTGTCGACCGGATGCACCGGATCGATGTAAAAGCCGCCCGCTTCGCAGAACAGGCCCTTGGGCGTGGGATAAAGCAGCGTTTCCGGTCTCATGAGGATCTAGATAGCCGGACCGGGGCCGGCCGCCAGAGAGGCGGCCGGGATTCTTTGCAGCAGACGCTTACGCGCGCGACAGCGTTTCGGTGATCAGCGCCATCACGGCATCCGCGTCGATATCGGTGCAGACGGTCTGGCTCGGCAGGCCGTCCCAGGGGCTCGGCGGAAAGGCGCGACCGTCTGCCTTCTGGATGGTCTGGCCATCGGCGATGCCGCCGCAGACGACGCGGATGGCGCCGGTCCGCGTGGTGAAAAGCTCGGGCGCCACGACATAGACGCAGGCGCAGCTGTCATGCACAACCATGCCATCGGCGACGATATGGGCGTAGAAGTCGATGTAGAAGTCGGAGATATCAGCCAGCAGTTTTGCGCGCGGTCCCGAGGCGGCGGCGATGGCAGCCAGGGCCGGGCGGGTCATGACCGTCTTCATCGTCACGTCGAGGCCGACGACGGTGACGGGCCAGGCGGCCCCCATCACGATGTCGGCGGCCTCCGGGTCGCCGTGGATATTCGCCTCGGCGGCGGGCGTGATGTTGCCGGCGACGTCGAAGGCGCCGCCCATGATGACCACGGCCTTGACCAGCGAGACGATCTGCGGATCTTCCGCGAGCGCCCGGGCGAGATTGGTCATGCGTCCCACGGCAATGAGCGTGATCTCGCCCGGATGGGCGCGCACCGTGTCGATGATGAAGCGATGGGCGGGGCGTGCATCCGGCGCGCCTTCGACCGTGTCGGGAACCCCGATATTGCCGAGCCCGTCATGGCCATGGATCATGACGGGCCAGCCGACATGCGCGCGGGCGGGGTCGATCGTCTCGGCCACGCCCTTTGCGACCGGTGCCGGAATGTCCCAGGCGCTTTTAAGGAACAGCGCGTTGCGGGTCGTCGTCTCGATGGAGGCGTTGCCGAAGATGGTGGTGATGCCGACGAGATCGATGTCAGGGTGCTGGTGCAGGAAGAGCAGCGCCATGGCGTCGTCCACGCCGGGATCGGTATCGAAAATGACTTTGTGCATGATGCCCCCTCAGGTCTTGGTGCCGCGCTGGAAGCGGCGGATGCTGAATGGCGCGAGCGCCGGTTGCTCGCCCGTGTCGAACAGCTCCGCGACGAGCCGGCCGGTGGTGGCCGAAAGCGTGAGGCCGAGATGGCCGTGGCCGAAGGCGAGCGCGATGCGCGGATCGTCCGGGCTGAGGCCGATGACCGGCAGGCTGTCGGGCGTCGAGGGACGCCGGCCCATCCACTCCTTGCCGCCCGTTTCGGGCAGGGCGGGCACATAGCGGCGCATCTTGGTGCGCATCGCTTTCGCGCGGGCGAAGTTGGCTGGGGCATCGGGGCGCGCCAGTTCCACGGCGCCGCCGACCCGCAGTGCATTGTCGAAGGGCGTGGCGCAGAAGCCGTGTTCGGAGAAGAAGATCGGCATGGGCAGCGTCAGATGCGGATCGGTAAAGGTCGTGTTGTAGCCGCGCTCGGTTTCCAGCGAGACGCGCAGCCCGAGGCCGCGCACGAGGTCGCGCGACCAGACGCCGGCGGCAATCACGGCCTTGTCGAAGCTGTGGCCGACGCCGGCGGAGGTCGTGAGCGTGATGCCGTCCGCGCTCGGACGCACCGTGGCAATGCCCGCATCGACCAGGGTCGCCCGGGCACGGACATGCGCCTGCAGCGCGCGCAGAAACGTCTCGGGGTGGCGGAAGGTGTGGTAGCCGGCCGAGAAGATGCCGCCCGCGATCGCGCCCTCAAGGGCGGGAATGCGCGCGCGCACCTCGGCGGGGCTGAGTCGCTCCACGGCAAAGCCGAGCAGCCTTGCCGTTTCGCTCTCATGGCGAAAGGCCGCATCGAGCGCGGTCTGTGCGTCGAAGATCGTCATGGCGCCGGTGTGCTGCACGGGATCGACGAGCGAGGCCATCTCGGCGAGGTGCCTGTGGTCGTCGAGGACGGTTCGCATGAGGCCGAGCAGCGCGCTGCGGGTGCGGGCGGCCTGCGCCGGGCGGGCCGAGCGCAGGAAGGCCAGCAGCCAGGGGGTCAGGGCTGGCAGGTCGGTCCAGCGCAGCGTCAGCGGTCCGAGCGGATCGGCAAGCCAGCGCGGGGCAGAGAGAAGCATGTCCGGCCGGGCGATCGGGTCGATCTCCGGGATCGCCATGATGCCGGCATTGCCGACCGAGGCGGGAAGGCCGGTCGCGTCCTGCTCGAACAGGGTGACGTCATGGCCGCGCGCGATCAGGTGGATCGCTGTCGCACAGCCGATGATGCCGCCGCCCACTATGCCGATCCGTGCCATGCCGTTCCGTCCGCTGCTCGAGAAGCCTGTTGCCCAAGCTCATGCGCCATCCGGCCATCGGCAATCAAGGGCAAACACAGGCTGCGCGCGGTTTTTCGCGAGGTACGGCATGCCTGCGGACCGGGCGGATTAAAGCTTCCTCAACCCTGTTCGTTTACGGTCCCGCCGTGATGTCTGCCGCCGGCAGGCCTTTTGGAGCGCGTGATAGGGCATGGAGCGGCCGAGGTGAAAGGTATGTCCCTGAAAGTCCGGCTGTCGAAGAAGCGTCTTCTCGGCGCGGCTGCCGTGCTCGTCCTCCTGGGCGGCGCCGGCGTCTACGTTCTGCAGAGCGGGCTTCTGTCGCATGCCGAGGCCGAGATGACGGCTGCGCAGCCGTCGGGCGTCGCCTGCACCACGTCGGATTTCATCAAGCTCAACCGCGGCGGCCAGCGCTGGCTGCGCAAATATGTCCGCACCGACAATGTCGACGGCATCGAGCGGGTCCGCACCGCGCTGCGCGTCGCCGGCGTGCTCGCGAAGGCGGAGAAGGCGGATCTCTACCAGATCGTCGTGCTCGACCGGGCGGGGCCGGAAGGCAGGGCGAACCTGCGCGGTGCCGCGATCGGCGCCGAGGTGCTGTTTGCGCCCGACCCGACGAAGCTGCCGGACATGGACCAGCCCTTCATCGCCCGCTACGCCGACGGCAAGGCCAACGCGGTCGGTCTGTTCTACGGGGAGCGCAAGGCGCTCTCTCCCGACGACATCCGCGCGACGCTGACGGCGATGACCGATCGCGCCGATTGCGAGACACTGGTCGCCGATGCGTCCGTCGCGGTCGAGGGCGATGGGGTCGGCGGACACGGCAAGCCCGCCGGGCATGGCGAAGCTGCCGCCGAGGGACATGATGCGCCGTCTGACGGGCATGGCGAAGCCGCGGGCGAACATGGTGCGCCTGCGGAAGGCCATGGCGAGACTGCGGCAGAGCATGGCGCGCCGGCCGAAGGGCACGATGCGCCGGCCGCCGAGGGCGAAGCCGGCCACGCGGCACCGGCGAGCGAACACGCGGAGGATAACGCCGGTGGCGAACAGCCCGCGGCCGCAGAGGGCGGATGGGTCTCCACGGTCACCGCCTGGATCCCAGGAATGGGCGGCAAGACCGCGCATGCGGATGGGGAGACGGCGAAGGCTGCGGAACCGGCTCGGGACGGCATGTTGTCCACGGTCATGCGCCTGATTCCGGGACTGGGCGGGGACACGGCGGAGGCGCCGGTGGCGAATGCCGACCCTGCACCCGAGACGCCCGAACATGGGGCGCTGGAGCATGGGACGCCCGAACATGAAGCACCCGAACAGGCTGTGACGGCGCCCGAAGGCGGTCACGGAAAGGATGCGGCCGAGGCCGAGGGACATGCTGTGATTGCGGACGACGCGGCCCATGCCCCTGTCGCGACCGAGGCGGAGCACGAGGCGGCGGTGCCGCATGCCGTGACGCCCGAGGAGACCGGCGCCACCCATTGATGGCGCCGATCCGGGAAGACGCTTTGCTCAGTCCGCCTTGCGGCGGGCAGGGAAGAGGATGACGTCGCGGATCGACGGGGCGTTCGTCAACAGCATCACCAGGCGATCGACGCCGATGCCGAGACCGCCTGCGGGCGGCATGCCCTGATCGATCGCATCGAGGAAATCGTCGTCCAGCTGCTTTTCCTTCTCGCCGCGGGCGTGCGCCTGCTCCAGCTGCTCGACCATGCGGCGGCGCTGTTCTTCCGGGTCGTTCAGCTCGGAGAACGCATTGCCGACTTCCCAGGCATTGCAGTAGGTCTCGAAGCGTTCGACCAAGCGCGGCTCGCCCGGCACTTCCTTGGCAAAGGGCGAGATGTCCTTGGGGAAATGCGTGACGTGGCTCGGCTGGATCAGCGTGCCCTCGACCTTTTCCTCGAAGATGAAGGCGAGGCATTCGCCCCACGTCCAGTCCTTCTCGATCTCGAAGCCGGCCGCCCTGGACGCCGCGCGGGCTTCCTCGTCGGTCTTGATGGCGAGGAAGTCGATGCCGGTAACGTCCTTGACCGCCTCCGGCATGGGGACGCGCTTGAACGGGCCGGCGAAGGAGATCGTCTTGTCGCCGAAGGTCACGTCCGTCGAGCCGTGGATGCTCATGGCGAGCGACGAGAACAGGCGTTCCACGAGGTCCATGATGTCCTCGTAGTCGGCATAAGCCCAGTAGCACTCCATCATCGTGAATTCGGGATTGTGGCGGGTGGAGACGCCTTCGTTGCGGAAGTTGCGGTTGACCTCGAACACCTTGTCGGCGAGGCCCGAGACCAGCGTGCGCTTCAGGAACAGTTCCGGCGCGATGCGCAGATACATGTCGAGCTTCAGCGTGTTGTGGTGCGTCTTGAAGGGTTCGGCTGTCGCGCCGCCATAGACGGAATGCAGCATGGGGGTTTCGACCTCCATGAAGCCGTCCTCTTCCATGAAGCGGCGGATGCCGGAGATGATGCGGGCGCGCTGCTGGAAGCGCAGCTTCGAATCCTCGTTGGTCAGGATGTCGAGGTGCCGCTTGCGATACCGCAGCTCGACGTCGGAGAGGCCGTGCCACTTCTCCGGCATGGGCAGCAGCGCCTTGGTCAGCATGGTGATCTCTTGCGCGTTGATCGTCAGCTCGCCGCGCTTGGTGCGGCGCACGACGCCGGTAACGCCGATGATGTCGCCGATATCGACCATCGGCAGCAGGGCGCGCGCCTCCTCCGGCGTCGTGTCCTTGTGCGAGAAGATCTGGATCTTAGCCCCGGCATCGCGGATATCCATGAACATGCCGGAATTGCGCGACGAGAAGACGCGGCCGGCAACGGTGACCACATCCTCGGTCACCGCATCCGGCTCCAGCCCCTCGTATTTCTCCGCAAGCTCGGCGTTGGTGATCGTCCGGTGAAAATGCGCGGGGTAGACATCGCCGATCTGCGCGCGCAGCAGCTTCAGCTTCTGGGCCCGGACTTCGGTGACGTCGGAGGAGAGGGTGGTGTCAAGCGTTTCGGTCATGGTTGCCTGTCCTGTGGCGGCAAGGCCGCGATGTCTTCGTATGTGTCGGCGGGTGCCTCTGCCCTTCACCCTAGCCCTCTCCCCGCAGGCGGGGCGAGGGGACGTGCCCTGAAAGAGGTGGGCGGATGCCGCGTGTCCCTTCGCCCCGCATGCGGGGAGAAGGTGGCGGCAGCCGGATGAAGGGCAGCCAAGCCCGCGACTTTACTTTGCCGCAGCCGCCATCGCCGCTACCACCTGACCCGCGACCTTCAGGCGCTGGCGCACGACGGAGCGGCCGAGAATGGCCATGCTGTCGAACAAAGGCAGCGAGCGCGACGAGCCGGAAACGGCGATGAAGAGCGGTGCGAGAACCACCTTCAGTTTCTTGCCCATGCGGTCCGCGCTGGCGCGCAGTTCGGCTTCCACCGATTCCGCGTTCCATTCGACGATGGTTTCGAGATCCGGCTGCACCGTTTTGAAGATCTCGACCAGCTCTTCCGGCGCGGTCTTCACCTTGGCGAAGGACGACGCGTCGAGGCCGAGATCGGCCTTCAGCAGGAAGCCGGCGAGATCCGGCAGGTCGCCGAGCTTGGAGATGCGGGATTGGGAGAGGCGCAGGCCTTCCTTGATCCGGTCGTTCTCCATGGCCCAGGCCAGCACGCGACCGACGAAGGCGTCTTCCGAAAGACCTTCGCGCAGCCAGCGGCCGTTCAGCCAGTCGAGCTTCTGGACATCGAAGATCGCGCCCGCCTTCGACAGGTTCTCCGGATCGAAATGCTCGGTCAGCTGCGCCATGGTCAGCATCTCCTCGCCTTCGGCGATCTGGATGAAGAACAGGCCGAGGAAGTTCATCAGCGCTTCCGGCAGATAGCCGAGCGCGGAGTAGTAGGAAATCGAGGTCGGGTTCTTGCGCTTGGAGAGCTTCGACTTGTCGGCATTGCGCATCAGCGAGAGATGCATGAACACCGGTGGCTCGAGGCCGAGATAGCGATAGAGCAGGATGTGCTTGGGCACCGAGGACAGCCACTCCTCGCCGCGCGCCACATGGGTGATGCGCATCAGGTGGTCGTCCACGACGTTTGCCATGTGATAGGTCGGCATGCCGTCGGCCTTCAGCAGGACCTGCATGTCGACCGCATCCCACGGAATCTCGACGGGGCCGTAGACGCCGTCCACGAAGGAACAGACGCCCTCCGTCGGGATCTTCATGCGCACGACATGGGGCTCGCCGCCGTCCACCCGCCGCGTCACCTCCTCGGCGCTCAGATGCAGGCAGAGGCCATCGTACTTCGGCGGCTTGCCGGCGGCGCGCTGGGCTTCGCGCATCTCCGCAAGGCGCTCGGACGTGCAGAAGCAGCGGAAGCCGTGGCCGGCATCGACGATCTTCTCGACATAGGGCTTGTAGATGTCCTTGCGGTCGGACTGGCGATAGGGACCATAGGGACCGCCGATATCGGGGCCTTCCGACCATTCCAGCCCGCACCATTTCAGCGCGTCGAGCACCTTGGTCTCGAATTCCGGCGTCGAACGCGTCGCATCCGTGTCCTCGATACGCAGGATGAAGGTGCCGTTGTTCTTCTTTGCGAAGAGATAGTTGAACAGCGCGATATAGGCCGTGCCGACATGCGGCTCGCCGGTGGGGGAGGGGGCAATGCGCACCCGGACTGGTGTGTCTGTCATGATCTCGGCCTGTTGGCGTGCTGCTGGCGTTTCCGGGCAAGCGCCGCCGCACCGGCCCGAGCCCTCAAAGGCGGAGACGCGCGGCCACGCGGCGTGCGGGCGGCCGGGCATCTTCAATCGCGGGCGTGAGACCATATTCCCCGGCGCGCGTCAAGGCGGAGGCGGTGTGCGGCGGGTCTAGGCAAAGCGAAAGGGCCCGGCCTTGCGGCCGGACCCTTTCGTTCAGGCGATCAATGCTGCGTCGGCGTGACGCCGCCGTTGGCGGCGCGCTCCCGCTCACGCTTGCGGCGCGAGAACATGTTGAGCGCCTCGACGCCGGCCGAAAAGGCCATGGCGGCGTAGATGTAGCCCTTGGGAACATGAACGCCGAAGCCTTCGACGATCAGCGTTCCGCCGATCATCAGCAGGAAGGCGAGGGCCAGCATGACGATGGTCGGGTTCTTCTCGATGAAGTTGGCGAGCGGCGTCGCGGCCACCAGCATGACGGTGACGGCCGTGATGACGGCGATGAACATGATCGGCACGTGCGGCGTCATGCCGACCGCGGTGATGATGCTGTCGATCGAGAAGACGAGGTCGAGCACGAGGATCTGGCCGATCGCCGCGCCGAAGGTCATCTTCACGACGTTCTTGCCGGCGCCGACGAGGTCTTCCTTGTGGTCCTGGACGTCGACCGAGTGGTGGATTTCCTTCGTGGCCTTCCAGACGAGGAAGATACCGCCGGCGATCAGGATCAGGTCCTTGCCGGAGAAGCCCATGCCGGCGATCGTGAACAGATCGGAATCGAGCTTGACGATCCATGCAATGGCAAAGAGCAGGCCGAGGCGCATGATGAGAGCCAGGCCGATACCGATCTTGCGGGCCCTGTCGCGATGCTCCGGGGGCAGCTTGTTCGTCAGAATGGAGATGAAGATCAGGTTGTCGATGCCGAGCACGACCTCCATGACAACAAGCGTGATGAGCGCGATCCAGGCGGCTGGGTCTTGCATGAGCAGCAGGATATCCTGCATCGGGGCGGGTCCTTCCTCGATAGGGGTGGCCTCAGTGAGAGGCTGGTGCGGGGTGCCTGCGGCTGCAGGCGTTCAACGCTCCCCATGTAAAGGCAAATCGTGACGCGACAAGTCGCCCGCCGCGCGCCGAACCCGTCCCGGCGTCACGTTCTTTCACTTTTTCGCGATGTAGAACGTCAGGAACATCGCAATGGCGGATCGCACCGTCCGGTCGATCTCGTCCGCGTCCGGCGGAACGGGCAGCCAGCCGAACAGACGGCGCTTGAAAAGGCCGGGCATGCAGAGCTCGATGAACTGCCTTGAGGCGAGATCCGTGTCCTCGATCGCCAGCAGTCCCTCGGCGATCTTGTCCTCCAGATAGGCCCGCAGGATCGTGTAGCCGTTTTCGGGAGAGGCCGAGAAGAAACGGTGGCAGAGGGCCGGCATGCGCTCGCTGACGCTCAGCACCATCTTCATGCCGCGCACCGTCTTGTCGGCGCACATATGCGTGACGAAGGTCACGCCGAAATCCTGCAGGACGGCGTCGATGGGCCCGTGATTGCTCTGCAGGACATGCTTCATGCTGGCCACCACTTTCGCGCGCTCGCGCTCGATCATGGCCGCGAACAGATCTTCCTTGCCGTCGAAATAGACGTAGATCGTGCCCTTGGAGACGCCCGCCTCGCGGGTGATGTCGTTCATGCTGGCGGCATCGAAGCCGACGGCCATGAAGACGCGCTTGGCGCCGTCGATGATCTGCTCGCGCTTGACCGGGTCCTCGCCCGCCGCCCGCCGGCCCCCCGTTGCCGTATCCGCCGGAGCGGGATTCCGCGAAACGCCGTGCTGCGTCGCCTCGGTCGCGGGCGCCTCGTCCTCGACCGTGGTGTCCTCGATCGCGGTCGCTCGGGCATCGGCTCGCTGCAGCGCAGGCATCGCATTCTCCCTCTGTTAACTTTTCGAACCGCGCGGTTCGATTTCGCTTGATATGCGGGAAGGACTTGCCTATGTCAAATCGAACTGAGCGGTTCAGTTTGCTTTTCTTACTATTTCCGGGGACGTCGACCATGGCAGGTTCCAGCAAGACATCGGCAGCGCATGTGCGTCCGGTGGGTGAGGATTTCGACACGGCAGAGGGTGCGGCCACGGCCCGGGCCGAGGACAAGCCTGCCGCCGTCGCGCCCATTGCCGCACCGGCTCCGGACGCACCGGAAAAGCAGCCGAAGCGCCGCCGTCTGGTCGTGCCCATCATCGGCCTTGCCGTTCTCGGCGCGGCCGGATGGTTCGGCTACGAGTGGTGGACCAACGGCCGCTTCATGATCTCGACCGACGACGCCTATATCGAGGGCGACCTGACCTCGATCGCGCCGAAGGTCTCCGGCTATGTCGAGGCGGTCAACGTCGTCGCCAACCAGCGGGTGAAGGCAGGCGATCCGCTCGTCACGCTCGACAATGGCGATTACCGGATCGCCGCCGATCAGGCGCAGGCCCAGATCGAAACCGAAAAACTGTCTCTGGCGCGGTTCGATGCGCAGATCGCCGGTTCCCAGGCGAGCCTGCTGCAGGCCCGGGCACAGAAGACCGCGTTGGAAGCGACCGTGCGCGGGGCCGAGATCACGCAGAAGCGTGCAAGCGACCTCCAGTCGAAGGCCGTGGGTTCGGTCGCTTCCCTCGACAGCGCCAATGTGGCGCTCGACCAGGCACGCGCCAACGTGCTCGCAGCCGATGCGACGATTGCGGCGGCGGCGGCCAATGTCTCCGTGCTGCAGGCCCAGCGCGCCGAGGCGGAAAGCACGATCCGATCGCTGGAACTGTCGCGCGACAAGGCCGAGCGCGATCTTGCCTTCACGGTGCTGAAGGCTCCGTATGATGGCGTCGTCGGCAATCTCGCGGTTCAGGATGGCGACCTCGTCTCGGCCGGCCAGCGACTTGCAGCACTCGTTCCCGTGAACAAGCTCTATATCGATGCGAACTTCAAGGAGACGCAGATTGCCGGTCTCGTGCCGGGGTCCAAGGTCATGGTGCATGTGGACGCCTATGACGACAAGCCGATCGAGGCGACCGTCGAGTCCATCGCGCCGGCATCAGGCTCGGTCTTCTCGTTGCTGCCGCCGGAGAACGCCACCGGCAACTTCACCAAGGTCATCCAGCGCGTGCCGGTGCGCATCGCCCTGCCGCAGAACGTGCTCGACAGCGGTCGCCTGCAGGCGGGCCTCAGCGTCGTCGTGGACGTGGACACGCGCACGGCGCCGCAGACGACCGACACGGCTGCCGCGCGATAACATCGCGTTTTCTCTGCCTCCCGGGCGACAGCGGCTCCGCCCCGCCGCCCGGGACGATTCCTTTCTGACGATATCGAGCGTTCCGCAGGCCTTTCGAGAGGCGGCGGCGTTCGCACGGGAGCAAGCCCATGGCTGCGAGTGCAACTGCGACCGCCGGCGGGCGGCCTGGCGCGATGACGGCGGGCTCCGGCGCGGGTTCCAAAGCCGGCGTGGACGAGAAGATGGACCCGCGCAGGCTGATCGCCTTCTTCGCGATGGTGGTCGGCATGTTCATGTCGATCCTCGACATCCAGATCGTCTCCGCATCGCTCGCCGAGATCCAGGCCGGGATCTCGGCCGGTTCCGACGAGATCGGCTGGGTGCAGACGGCCTATCTCATCGCCGAAGTCATCATGATCCCGCTCTCGGGCACGCTGGCGCGCATCGTCTCAACCCGCGTTCTCTTTGCCTGCTCGGCGGCCGGCTTCACGATCGCCAGCGCTCTCGCGGCCACCGCCACGAACATCGACCAGATGATCATCTATCGCGCACTGCAAGGCTTCATCGGCGGCGGCATGATCCCGTCGGTCTTCGCCGCAGCCTTCACCATCTTCCCGCCGTCCAAGCGCAACATCGTCTCGCCGATCATCGGCCTCATCGCCACGCTGGCGCCCACCATCGGGCCGACCGTCGGCGGCTATCTCAGCCATGCCTTCTCCTGGCACTGGCTCTTCCTCGTCAACATTCCCCCGGGCATCGTGGTGGCGATCGTCACCTGGAACTACATCGACTTCGACAAGCCGGAGCTCAGCCTCGTCAAGAAATTCGACTGGTGGGGCCTTCTCTCCATGGGCGTGTTTCTCGGATGCCTCGAATATGTGCTGGAAGAGGGCAACACGAACGACTGGTTCAGCGACGGGCATATCGTGATGGGCGCCGTCGCCTGCGTCGTCGCGGCCGTTGTGTTCTTCTACCGGGTGTTCACGGTCGATTTCCCAGTGGTGGACCTGCGTGCCTTCTCCAACCGGAACTTCGCCTTCGGCTCACTCTTCTCCTTCATCATGGGCATCGGGCTCTACGGGCTCACCTATCTCTATCCGCTCTATCTCGGGCAGATCCGGCATTACGATTCGCTGATGATCGGCGAGACCATGTTCGTCTCGGGCGTCGCCATGTTCTGTACGGCGCCGATCGCCGGCATTCTCTCGGGCAAGTTCGATCCGCGTGTGCTGATGGTCATCGGCTTCGCCTCGTTTTCCAGCGGCACCTACATCATGACCAACATCACCACGGACTGGGACTTCTACGAACTCCTCGTCCCGCAGATCCTGCGCGGATTCGGCATGATGATGTGCATGGTGCCGATCAACAACGTGGCGCTGGGCACGCTGTCGCCCGACAGAATCCGCGGCGCGTCCGGCGTGTTCAACCTCACGCGAAATCTCGGCGGCGCGGTGGGCCTAGCGGCGATCAACACGATCCTCACGCGGCGGCAGGACGTGCATTACGCCCAGCTCTCCGAGCATGTGACCTGGAGCAACCCGGAGGCGATGGAGCAGCTGAACCAGATCGCCGGAAACTACAATGCCCACGGGATGGACGGCGCGACGATCGCCATGAAGCAGCTTGCCGGCATCGTCCAGCGGCAGGCGTCCATCCTGTCGTTCGCCGATATCTTCGTGCTGCTGACGGGCCTGTTTGGTGCGCTGATCTTCTGCGTCCTCGTCATCCAGAAGCCGAAGCCCGTGGCGCCCAGTGCCGGGGGCGGGCACTGACAGACGCCTATTCTCTGTGATCGACGCCGGCATGAATGCCGGTGTTTTTCGTTTTGCCGATAGGGCGCGATAATTTCTGATTTACGTACATCAAGAATTCCTCTAGACCTCGTTTCCGGAGGAGTCATGCGACCGACCGTTCACGATATCGCTGCAGAGGCGGGCGTCAGCCTGGCCACGGTCGACCGGGTTCTGAACCGGCGGCCGGGCGTGAAGGCGGCGACCCGCATGCGGGTCGAGGCCGCCATCGCGGCCATCGGGTTCGTCCGCGACATGGCCGCCGCGAACCTTGCCAAGGGCCGGGTCTATCCCTTCACCTTCATTCTTCCTTCCGGCGACAACTCGTTCATGCGCGGGCTGGAGCGGCACGTGCGCGAGGCCATGGCACGACCGTCCGCCGACCGCGTGGCGATCTCGCTCGTCATCGTTCCCCCGTTCGACGGGGCGGCGGTCGCCCGAGCGCTCGACGCGGCGATCGCGGCCGAGCCGGCCGGAATCGCGGTCGTGGCCGTGGATGCGCCCGACGTGGTGGAGGCCGCGCTGCGCGTGCAGGCGTCCGGCATCCCCCTGGTGACGCTGGTGTCCGACCTCGGACCCTCCTGCCGCGACCATTTCGCCGGTATCGACAACCACGCGGCCGGGCGCACGGCCGGCAGCCTGATGCGCCGCTTCGTCGGGCAGGAGCGTGCCACGATTGCCGTGCTCGCCGGCTCCATGCTGGTGCGCGACCACCGCGACAGGCTCGACGGATTCCGCGCCGCGCTGTCCGGCACCTGCCGGTTGCTGCCGGTGCTCGAAGGGCAGGACGACCCGGCGGCAACGGAGCGGCTGATCGCCGATCTTCTGGCGCGTTACCCGGATGTCGCGGGCATCTATAGTCTGGGCGCCGGCAATCGCGGCCTCATCGCCGCCCTGCAGCGTCATAACCGGCCGCGCCCCCGCGCCGTCATCGCGCATGAGCTGACGCCCCATACCCGCGCTGCCCTCGAAGGCGACCTGATCGATGCCGTGCTCAACCAGGATGCCGGCCACGAGGTGCGCAGCGCCATCCGCGTTCTCAAGGCCAAGGCGGACGGCATTCCCGCGGTCGAGGCGCAGGAGCGCATCCGCATCGATATCTTTCTCAAGGACAACCTGCCCTTCGCAGACGACGCGGACGGTCTGTCCCTTCGCCCATCCGGCGCCGCCAGTGGCGCAAACTAGGAGCATTCCATGTATCTCGGCATCGATCTCGGCACGTCCGGCGTCAAGGCGCTGCTTATCGACGGCGCGCAGCGCATTATCGGTTCGGCGACCGGCGCCTGCGACGTCCTGCGCCCGCATCCCGGCTGGTCCGAGCAGGATCCGGCAGACTGGGTCCGCGCCACGCAGGAGGCCATCGCCGGCCTGAAGGCATCCCATCCCGCCGAGCTTGCCGCCGTGCGCGGCATCGGCCTGTCCGGGCACATGCACGGCGCGACGCTGCTCGACGAGAGTGACGCCGTGCTGCGCCCCTGCATTCTCTGGAACGACACGCGCTCTCATGCCGAGGCCGCGGCGCTCGATGCCGATCCGCAGTTTCGCGCCATCACCGGCAACATCGTGTTCCCCGGCTTCACCGCACCGAAGCTCGCCTGGGTGGCGAAGAACGAGCCGGACGTGTTTGCCAAGGTGCGCTGGGTGCTGCTGCCGAAGGACTATCTGCGTCTCTGGCTGACGGGCGAGCACATCTCGGAAATGTCGGATTCCGCCGGCACGTCCTGGCTGGATACGGGCAAGCGCGCCTGGTCGGAAAGCCTGCTTGCGGCAACGGGGCTCAGCGAACGGCAGATGCCGTCGCTGGTCGAGGGAACGGCGCCTGGGGGCATGCTGAAATCCGATCTCGCCGCCGGTTGGGGCATGGGCGCGGGGGTCGTCGTGGCGGGCGGTGCCGGCGACAATGCGGCATCTGCCTGCGGCATGGGCACCATCGGCGAGGGCCATGCTTTCGTCTCGCTCGGCACCTCCGGCGTGCTCTTTGCGGCGAATGCCCGCTACCTGCCCAATCCGGAAAGTGCGGTCCACGCCTTCTGCCATGCGCTGCCCGAAACATGGCATCAGATGGGCGTCATCCTGTCGGCGACCGATGCGCTGAACTGGCATGCGGGCGTCACCGGCCGCAGCGCCTCCGAGCTGACGCAGGAGCTGGGGAGCACGCTGCAGGCGCCGACCGGCGTCACCTTCCTTCCCTATCTCTCCGGCGAGCGCACGCCGCACAACGACGCGGCCATCCGCGGCGCCTTCCTCGGCCTTGGCCATGAAAGCAGCCGGGCCGTGCTGACGCAGGCCGTGCTGGAAGGCGTGTCCTTCGCCATCCGCGACAGCCTCGAGGCCCTGAAACATGCGGGAACGCAGCTGCACCGGGTGACCGCGATCGGTGGCGGATCGCGCTCGGCCTATTGGCTGTCGTCGATCGCGACCGCGCTCGACCTGCCGGTCGACGTGCCGGCCGATGGCGATTTCGGCGCGGCCTTCGGGGCTGCCCGTCTCGGCCTCGTCGCGGCCACCGGTGCCGATCCGCTGTCCGTCTTCACGCCGCCCGAGACCGCGCACACGGTCGAGCCTGTCGCTTCGCTGCGCGAGGCTTACGAGGATGCCTATCAGCGCTATGGCCGGCTCTACCCGGCCATCCGCGCCGCCTACTGATCCAAAACACAGACATCATTGGAGGAGACATTATGAGCACCGGTTATTTCAAGGATATCCAGAAGATCCGCTTCGAAGGGCCCGACAGCACCTACCCGCTGGCTTTCCGTCACTACGACCCGAACGAGGTGGTCATGGGCAAGCGGATGGAAGACCATCTGCGCTTTGCCGTTGCCTATTGGCACACCTTCGTCTGGCCGGGCGGCGATCCCTTCGGCGGGCAGACCTTCGAGCGACCCTGGTTCGAAGACAGCATGGCGGCGGCGAAGCTGAAGGCCGACGTCGCGTTCGAATTCTTCGACCTGCTGGGCGTGCCCTATTACTGCTTCCACGATGCGGACGTGCGGCCGGAGGGCAAGAGCTTTGCCGAAAACACGAAGAACCTGAACGAGATCGTCGATTACTTCGCCGGCAAACAGCAGCAGACTGGCGTCAAGTTGCTCTGGGGCACCGCGAACCTCTTCTCGCATCGCCGCTATATGTCGGGTGCGGCCACCAATCCGGATCCTGATGTGTTCGCTTTCGCGGCCGCGACGGTCAAGACCTGCATGGACGCGACCGTCAAGCTCGGCGGCGAGAACTATGTGCTCTGGGGCGGGCGCGAAGGCTATGAGACGCTGCTCAACACCAATCTGAAGCAGGAGCTCGACCAGCTCGGCCGCTTCGTGAACATGGTGGTGGAGTACAAGCACAAGATCGGCTTCAAGGGCGCGATCCTGATCGAGCCGAAGCCGCAGGAGCCGACCAAGCACCAGTACGACTACGACGTCGCGACCGTCTACGGCTTCCTCAAGTCCTACGGGCTCGAGAACGAGGTGAAGCTCAACATCGAACAGGGCCATGCCATTCTGGCCGGTCATTCGTTCGAGCACGAGCTGGCACTCGCCAATGCGCTCGGCCTGTTCGGCTCGATCGACATGAACCGCAACGACTACCAGTCCGGCTGGGATACCGACCAGTTCCCGAACAATGTTCCGGAAATGGCGCTCGCCTATTATCAGGTTCTGGCCGGTGGTGGCTTCACCACGGGCGGCACCAATTTCGACGCCAAGCTGCGCCGGCAGTCGCTGGATGCCGAAGACCTTCTCATCGGCCACATCGGCGGCATGGATTGCTGCGCCCGCGGCCTGAAGGCGGCGGCGAAGATGATCGAGGACAAGGCTCTGTCCGGACCGCTGGATGCGCGTTATGCGGGCTGGAGCACGGAAGACGGCCGCAAGCGGCTGACATCCATGTCGCTCGAGGACCTTGCAGCCCATGTGGAGGCGACCGACCTCAATCCGCAGCCGCGCTCCGGCCGGCAGGAATATCTGGAGAACGTGGTCAACCGCTACGTCTAGATGACCGAGACATGACCCACATCCGGCGCGTTCGTGGACGCGAACGCGCCGGATGTGTTTTTCATGCGCCGCAAACCCCATTTTTCAGGTTCATCGTACTTTAACAATATCTTAGAGAGAGGCGAACACCTCTCCGTGATCAGACGAACAAAGCTGCTTTACGTACCTCATCAATTGCGCTAGCTTCGATTTCGGAGGAGATTCAGCGTGATTTCGACAGCACCTTTTGGCGCTTGCGGCGGACACCCGTCAGCGCGCCGATCTGTATTTTTGCGTTTCTGTTCCGGATGCCGCAGGTCGCATCGGGCGTTCGCGATGCGGAGCGCTGCATGAGCGGCGCCGCTGTTTCCCTCTCGCCCCTGCTGGAGACAAGGGGACTGTCGAAGACATTCGGTATCGTCGAGGTACTGAAGGGCATCGATCTCACGATCGAGGCTGGCAAGGTGCATGCGATCATCGGCGAGAACGGCGCCGGAAAATCGACGCTGATGAAGCTCATCGCCGGCAATCTTCCGCCGACGCGAGGAGAGATCCTGATCGACGGCCAGCCGGTGACGCTGTCCGGGCCTGTCGATGCGGAGGCACGCGGCATCGTGCTGGTGCACCAGGAAATCCTGCTCGCGCCCGATCTCACCGTCGCGCAGAACATCTATCTCGGCCGTGAAAAGATCCGTGGACTGACGCTCGACGACAAGGCGATGAACGAGGGCGCGCGCGACGCGGTCCGTGCGCTGGGTGCCGATATCGATCCCCGCACGATCGTTGCCCGGCTGTCGATCGCGCAGCGCCAGCTCGTGCAGATCGCCCGCGTGTTGCTGGTGCCTCACCGCGTCGTCATTTTCGACGAGCCCACCGCGTCTCTCACGCCGCACGAGACCGCAGCGCTTCTGCAGGTCATCCGGCACATCCGCGACCGCGGGGTCGCCGTGCTCTACATTTCCCACCGCCTGCCGGAGGTGAAGGATATCGCCGATACGGTGACCGTGCTGCGCGACGGCCGCACCGTCGCCACGCATCCGGCCGATACGTTGCAGCCCGCCGACATGGCGCGGCTCATGGTCGGGCGCGACGTCGCCAAGCTGTATCCGGATCGCGTCTCCGTCGCCTCGCGCGAGGCGGTGCTTGAGGTGTCCGGCCTGTCCGTGCCCGGCTATGCGACGAATGCCACGTTCCGGCTCGGCAAGGGGGAGATCCTCGGCTTTGCCGGTCTCGTCGGCGCGGGGCGGACGGAGCTGATGGAGGGTATGGTCGGTCTGCGCCCGGCGCATGGCACCGTCATGCTGCGCGGCCGCCCGGTGCAGTTTCGCGACGTGCATGCCAGCCTCAAGGCCGGCATCGTCTATCTCTCGGAGGACCGCAAGGGCAAGGGGCTGCTGCTGACCAAGGATCTGCGCGTCAACCTGACGCTCGCATCGCTCGGCCGCTTCGTGCGCGGCTTTCAGGTGGATCGCAAGAAGGAGCATGCGGCGCTCGATACGGCGATCAAGGATTTCGATATCCGAACCGGTCGCAAGGACCTCCTTGCGGGCCAGCTGTCCGGCGGCAACCAGCAAAAGCTGCTGATCGCCAAGATGATGATGCTCGATCCGCAGATCGTCATCATCGACGAGCCGACGCGCGGCATCGATATCGGCACCAAAGAGCAGATCTACGCGTTCATCGCCCGTCTGGCCGAGGAGGGCCGGTCCATCATCGTCGTCTCCTCGGAAATGCCGGAACTGATCGGCATCTGCGACCGGATCGTCGTCATGCGGTCGGGCCGCATCGTCGGCGAGGTTTCGGGCGAGCTGATGACGGAAGACGATATCGTCGTGCTCGCCACGGGGGTGTCCGGGGGCGTTTCTGGGGAGGCCGCGTGACGCGGGGGACAATGACTAATATGACTGCAGACAGCGCAAAGCCGGCACGATCCATTCGCAATATCGACCTCGGGGCCGTCGCGCCCTTCATCGCTCTGGCGCTGCTGCTGGTGCTCGGCGCCTTCGCGCATCCGAATTTCCTCAGCATCGACAACCTGACCAATGTGCTCGCGCGCAGTGCCTTCATCGCTGTCATCGCCGTCGGCGCCACCTTCGTCATTTCGTCCGGCGGGCTCGATCTCTCCGTCGGGGCCATGGTCGCCTTCGTCGCGAGCGTGATGATCCTGCTTTTGAACAGCGGTGCGGCGGGCAGTCCCGGCATGACGCTTCTGGCGGGGGTCGGCATCGCCCTTCTGGTGGGGGCGGCCTGCGGGCTCGCCAACGGTCTGGTAACCACCGTCGGGCGGATCGAGCCGTTCATCGCGACGCTCGGCGCCATGGGCATCTATCGCGGGCTGACGACATGGCTCTCGCAGGGCGGGGCCATCACGCTGCGCGATCCCGCCGTCCAGTCGCTCTATCGTCCGGCCTATTTCGGCACCATCCTCGGTGTTCCCGTGCCGATCGTCGTGATCTTCGTCACGGCCGCCATCGGAGCCTTCGTGCTCTATCGCACGCGCTACGGTCGCCATGTCGTCGCCGTCGGCTCGAACGAGGACGTCGCGCGCTATTCCGGCATCAAGGTCAACCGCGTCCGCACCATCGCCTATGTCATCCAGGGCGTCTGCGTCGCCATCGCGGTTCTCATCTACGTGCCCCGGCTCGGATCCACATCGGCGACCACGGGCATCCTCTGGGAGCTGCAGGCGATCACCGCCGTGGTGGTCGGCGGCACGGCGCTGCGCGGCGGCGTCGGGCGCATCTGGGGAACGATCTGCGGCGCGTTCATTCTGGAGATCGTCGGCAACATCATGCTCCTGTCGAACGTGGTCAGCGAATATCTGCTGAGCGCGATCCAGGGCGCCATCATCATCATCGCCATGCTGGTCCAGAGGTTCCTGATCCGGCGGCCGTGAACGGGATAAGGGTTTGCGGGCGCCCGAGCCAATGCCCAGAAGCCCGCATCATCGGGAGGAGAGAAACATGACAAAACGTATTCTGGGACTGGCATTCGTTATGGCGCTGGCAGGCACGGCCCTGTCATCTGGTGCCTTCGCGCAGGAGACGAAGACGATCGGCGTGTCGATCCCGGCCGCCGACCACGGCTGGACGTCCGGCGTGGTGTTCCATGCCGAGCGCGTGGCGAAGCTTCTGATGGCCGAACATCCCGGCCTCAATGTCATCGTCAAGACATCGCCGGACGCTGCCAATCAGGCAAACGCCGTGCAGGACCTCAACACGCAGGGCATCGACGCGCTCGTCATCCTGCCGTCCGATCCGGATCCGCTGGTCAACGCCATCCGGGAAGTCAAGGACAAGGGCAAGTTCGTGACCATCGTCGACCGCGCACCGAGCGTGAACGACGACACGATCCGCGATCTCTACGTCGCCGGCAACAACCCGGCGCTCGGCGAAGTCGCCGGCAAGTACATCGCGGGCAAGACGCCGGACGCCGAAGTCGTCGTGATCCGCGGTCTGCCGATCCCGATCGACCAGCAGCGTCAGGACGGCTTCGACAAGGGCATTGCCGGCTCCAACGTCAAGGTGCTCGACCGCCAGTTCGGCAACTGGAACCGCGACGACGCCTTCAAGGTGATGCAGGACTTCCTGACCAAGTACCAGAAGATCGATGTGGTCTGGTGCCAGGACGACGACATGGCCGTGGGCGTGCTGCAGGCGATCGAGCAGTCCGGTCGCAAGGACATCCAGTATGTCGTCGCCGGTGCCGGTTCCAAGGACATGATCAAGAAGGTCATGGATGGCGACACGATGATCCCGGTGGACGTGCTCTATCCCCCGGCCATGGTCGGCACGGCGATGGAACTGACGGCGTCCGCGCTTTACGATCAGGTCCCCGTCAGCGGCACCTACACGCTCGATGCGACGCTGGTGACCAAGGAGAATGCCGAGAAGTTTTATTTCCCGGATTCGCCGTTCTGATCAGCGATCGAGGGCCGCCTGCGGACATCCGCAGGCGGCTTTTTCATGCCCTGCGCGGACGGAACGTCTCACGGCCGATGGCCGGAACGGGTTGCGCGCCGATGTCAGAGTGATACCGTGCCGCCGGGCTGCAACGTTGCAGGCGGGCGGGATGATGAAGAGGACGGCGGGCCGGGAGGCCTGCCCGAGGACGATCGCCGCGCTGCGGCCGATCGACAGGATGGAGGAGTTGCAAGATGAAGACGATCAAGGGGCCGGGCTTGTTTCTGGCGCAGTTTGCGGGCGATGAGGCCCCGTTCAATTCCTTCGATGCCATTACGAAATGGGCGGCCGATATCGGCTACAAGGGCGTGCAGGTGCCCACATGGGATGCGCGCCTCATCGACCTGAAAAAGGCGGCGGAGTCGAAGGGCTATTGCGACGATCTGGCGGGCCAGGCGCGCGACAACGGCGTGGTCATCACAGAGCTTTCGACGCATCTTCAGGGCCAGCTGGTCGCCGTGCACCCGGCCTATGACGAGGGGTTCGACGGGTTTGCAGCACCGGAGGTGCGCGGCAATCCGAAGGCGCGGCAGGCTTGGGCCGTCGATCAGGTGAAGCTCGCGCTGACCGCGTCGAAGCATCTGGGTCTCAACGCGATGGCGAGCTTCTCCGGCGCGCTTGCCTGGCCCTATCTCTATCCGTGGCCGCAGCGTCCGGCAGGGCTCGTGGAAACCGCCTTCGACGAACTGGCGAAGCGCTGGAAGCCGATCCTCGACCATGCCGAGGAGTGCGGCGTCGATATATGCTATGAGATCCACCCCGGCGAAGACCTGCATGACGGCATCACCTACGAGATGTTTCTGGAGCGCACCGGCAACCATGCCCGCGCCTGCATGCTCTACGATCCGTCGCACTACATCCTGCAGTGCCTCGACTATCTCGACAATATCGACATCTACAAGGACCGCATCCGGATGTTCCACGTCAAGGATGCCGAGTTCAACCCGACCGGCCGGCAGGGCGTCTATGGCGGGTTCCAGAGCTGGGTCAACCGGGCCGGCCGCTTCCGGTCGCTGGGCGACGGGCAGGTGGATTTCGGCGCGGTGTTCTCCAAGATGACGGCGAACGATTTCGACGGCTGGGCCGTGGTCGAGTGGGAATGCGCGCTGAAGCATCCGGAGGATGGTGCCCGCGAAGGCGCCGAGTTCGTAAAGCACCATATCATCCGCGTGACGGAAAAGGCGTTTGACGATTTCGCCACCGGCGGCACGGACGAGGCCGCCAACCGGCGCATGCTCGGTATCTGACGACAGCAGATCAAAGCGACACGAAAACGGAGAACGTGAATGGCCATCGAAGGTAAGGCAGCGGAGGCGCGCCAGCCGCGCATCCGGCTCGGAATGGTGGGCGGCGGGCAGGGTGCCTTCATTGGTGCCGTGCATCGCATGGCAGCGCGTCTCGACGACCAGTTCACGCTGGTGGCCGGCGCTTTGTCCTCGACGCCGGAAAAGGCGCAGGCCTCGGGCCTCGAACTCGGGCTCGATCCGGCCCGCACCTATGCCGACTATCGGCAGATGGCGATCCGCGAGGCGAAGCTGAAGGACGGCATCGAGGCCGTGGCGATCGTCACGCCGAACCATGTGCATTACGAGGCGGCGCGGGAGTTTCTCAAGCGTGGCATCCATGTCATCTGCGACAAGCCGCTGACCTCGACACTCGGCGACGCCCGCAAGCTGAAGGCGCTTGCCGACGAGAGCGAGGCGCTGTTCATTCTTACCCACAATTACACCGGTTATCCCATGGTGCGGCAGGCGCGCGCCATGGTCGCAAATGGCGATATCGGCACGGTGCGTCTCGTTCAGGTCGAATATCCGCAGGACTGGCTGACGGATGCGGTGGAGAAGTCGGGCTCCAAGCAGGCGGAGTGGCGCACGGACCCGGCGCGGTCCGGGGCGGGTGGCTCGACCGGGGATATCGGCACGCATGCCTATAACCTCGGCGCCTTCGTTTCCGGATTGGAGCTCGGCGAACTCGCCGCCGATCTTGACAGCTTCGTGGAGGGGCGTGCGCTCGACGACAATGCCCATGTGATGCTGCGCTTCAAGGAGAAGGACGGCGTGCGCGCCAAGGGCCTGCTCTGGTGCAGCCAGGTGGCGCCGGGCCACGAAAACGGGCTGCAGGTGCGCGTCTACGGCACCAAGGGCGGGCTCGAATGGACGCAGAAGGACCCGAACTATCTCTGGTACACTCCCTTCGGCCAGCCGAAGCAGCTCTTGACCCGCATGGGCGCGGGCGCGCGGGAGGAGGCCAACCGCGTTTCCCGCATCCCGTCCGGCCACCCCGAAGGGTATCTCGAAGGCTTTGCGACGATCTATGCGGAGGCCGCCCGCGCCATCCAGGCAAAGCGCTCCGGCGGCAAGGTCGATCCGGCCGTCACCTATCCCACGATCGATGACGGGATGAAGGGCATGCTGTTCGTGGATGCCTGCGTGCGCTCCTCCAAGCGGAACGGCGCCTGGGTCTCGGTCTGATCCGCCCACACGCTTGCGGATGATCGCCACCGGATGTTCGACGTCCGGTGGCGTTTTCGTGTTGCCTTTGCGTCTGCGGTCATCCGCCGTTCATGTTGGCGTGGATAGTCTTTCCAGCTTGCCGCGCTTTGCCGCACTGGCTTTCCCGGCGCGGCAGCGGTAAGGGCGTCGCCCGAGACGACGATTGAAGAGGACACGAGTGATGACCGATCCCAAGACGCTGGCCGCGCGCTTTCCCGGCGATTTCCTGTTCGGTGTGGCCACGGCCTCCTTCCAGATCGAGGGCGCGTCGAAGGCGGACGGGCGCAAGCCGTCGATCTGGGATGCATTTTCCAACATGCCGGGTCGGGTCTTCGGTCGGCACAATGGCGATGTCGCCTGCGATCATTACAATCGCCTGGAGGACGATCTCGATCTGATCGCGAGCCTCGGCGTGCAGGCCTATCGCTTCTCCATCGCCTGGCCGCGCATCATTCCCGATGGCACCGGACCCGTGAACGAAGCGGGCCTCGATTTCTACGACCGGCTGGTGGACGGGCTGAAGGCGCGCAACATCAAGGCCTTCGCGACGCTCTATCACTGGGACCTGCCGCTGACGCTGGCCGGGGACGGCGGCTGGACCGCGCGCTCCACGGCGTTCGCGTTCCAGCGCTATGCCCGCACCGTCATCGCCCGTCTCGGCGATCGGCTGGATGCGGTCGCGACCTTCAACGAGCCCTGGTGCTCGGTCTGGCTCAGCCATCTCTATGGTATCCACGCGCCGGGCGAAAAGAACATGGAAGCGGCGCTGCACGCGATGCACGTGACCAATCTCGCGCACGGTCTGGGCGTTGCCGCCGTGCGCGAAGAGCGGGCGAACCTGCCGGTCGGCATCGTCATCAATCCCATGCATGTCTATCCCGGCAGCGACAGCGCCGCGGATAAGGCCGCGGCCGAACGCGCGTTCGATTTCCACAACGGCGTGTTCTTCGGCCCGATCTTCAAGGGTGCTTATCCCGACAGCGTGCTCGAGGCTCTGGGCGCGCGCATGCCGGAGGTCGAGGCCGGCGACATGGCCGTAATCAGCCAGAAGCTCGACTGGTGGGGCGTGAACTACTACACGCCGATGCGCGTCAGCGACGATGCGACCGAGGGCGCGGAGTTTCCCGCCACCAAGCCGGCGCCCTTCGTCAGCGCGGCAAAGACGGATATCGGCTGGGAGATCTTCCCGCAGGCGCTGGGCGATCTCATCCGCACCGTCAACGACCGTTACGACCTGCCGGATTGCTATATCACCGAGAACGGCGCCTGCTACAATATGGGCGTCGAAAACGGCGAGGTGAACGACCAGCCGCGGCTCGACTACATCGCCGCACATCTCACTGTTACGGCCGACCTGATCGCCGAGGGCTATCCGATGAAGGGTTATTTCGCCTGGAGCCTGATGGACAATTTCGAATGGGCGGAAGGCTACCGCATGCGCTTCGGCATCGTCCATGTCGATTACGAGACCCAGGTCCGCACCATCAAGAAGAGCGGTCTCTGGTACAGGGATCTCGCCAGCGCGTTCCCGAAGGGCAATTACACAGCGGGTTGAGAGGAGAACGGCAGCCGGTGCTCAGCCTGTACGCTGCATCTCATCGAGATCCCGCTTCAGAAGCCGGTTTGCCAGATCGCTCAGGGATACGCCCTGACGGCCTGCTTCCTGCGACAGTGCGTGGATGACATCGTCGTCCAGGTGGACGGGGGCCACAAGCGTGGCACCCCGGCGGTGGAATTTTCCGCGCTCGGCATGCGAGAAGTCGTACTCTTCCTTCATGGTCCGCTCCCATATTGCAAACGTTCGCGCGCCGTGGGCCGTCGTGCCGAAATCAGTCTAATCGAAATACGGTCCGCTGCCAAATCCGTATAGGTGTGGCAGACGACGAGCAGATGGAGCGAGCGGGTCATGCCCATCGTGATCCACCGATCCTCGCTGTCGCTATGCTGCTCGTCATACTACGAGAGCATTCGCGGGTCGTCGAAAATGGTGAGCGCCTCGGCGAAGGATACACCATGTTTTCGGAGATTGGTCTGTGCTTTTGCCGGATTCCAATCGAACTCGAAGCGGACTGGAGCCATACACGTCCCTTTCGGCCTCAGCTTCTCAAATGCTTGGAGCCGCGCTTCTTCGCAAGCTCGATCTGGCGCTGCCGCTGCCGGTAGCGCTCCCGGTCCTCGTCGGTTCGTGTGTCATGACAGTGAACGCATGCCACACCTTCCTCATGCACCGGTGAGGCGCGCTCTTCCAGCGTCAGCGGCTGGCGGCAGGCGTGGCAGAGCGTATGCTCGCCCTCGCCCAGCCCGTGCGTCACCGAAACGCGATCGTCGAACACGAAGCAGGCGCCTTCCCACAGGCTCTCCTGCGGCGGCGTTTCCTCCAGATATTTCAGGATGCCGCCCTTGAGATGGTAGACCTCGTCGAAGCCCTGGCTTTTCATGAAGGCCGTCGCCTTTTCGCAGCGGATGCCGCCGGTGCAGTACATGGCGATCTTCGGCTTGTTGTGCAGGCCGGTATTGTTCTTCACCCAGTCCGGAAATTCGCGAAAGGTCTTCGTCTGCGGATCGAGCGCACCGCGGAAGGTGCCGATCGCGGTCTCGTAATCGTTGCGGGTGTCGATCACGAGCGTTTCGGGGTCCGAGATCAAGGCGTTCCAGTCCTTCGGCTCCACATAGGTGCCGACGATCGTCAGGGGGTCGATATCCTCGACGCCCATGGTGACGATCTCCTTCTTGATCCGCACCTTCATGCGCAGGAAGGGCATGGCCGCCGCGCGGCTCTCCTTGTGCTCCAGCTCCCTGAATTCGGGCTGGGCGCGCAGGAAGGCGAGCACGGCGGCGATGCCGGTGTCCGTCCCGGCGATCGTTCCGTTGACGCCCTCCTGCGCCAGCAGAAGCGTGCCCTTTACCCCGTTCTCGTCGCAGACGGCCTGCAACGGATCGCGCAGATCCACGAACCGGTGGAGCCGGGCGAAGTGGTAAAGGGCCGCGACCAGAAACGAGCCTTGGGCTTCCGGGGGCAGTGTCGTTGCGCTGTTCGTCATGGGCGGTGAAATACCGCGTTCGGCGCGCGCGCGCAATCACCCGCCTGTGGCGGCCGGTGCCGTCATCCCTGTCGCATCGGGCAGAACGCGCGCAGGCGATGACCATCCGGGTCGGTGGCGGTGAAGGTGTAGCCGAAATCGGCCTCGACCGGCGCCTGCAGGATCGGCAGACCCTGTGCCCTCCACCTGTCATGGCAGGCATCCACGGCCTCGTCGCTTTCCAGCACGAAGCAGAGCTCGGCGCTGCCGGGGGCGACGGCGACGGGCGGCTGGATCGAATGCGTCGACCAGAGGCCGAGCATGATCGCCGGATTCATGCGGAAAAGGGCGAAGGTCGTCTGTGCTTCCAGCGGCGGCGTGCCGAGAATGGTCTCGTAGAAGGCGGCGCTCGCGAGCGGATTGTCGACGGCGAGAAGAACGTAGGTCGGTTGCATGGCTGTCTCCTGATGGGCCGGATTGTCCGGCAAACCGGGTTTAGACCGTGCGCCTGTCAGTTTCCGTCAGCAGGGGATGCGTCGTCAGAGATCGTGGACGATGCCGTTCTCACGGCGCCATTCGGCCAGAAGCACCTCGCCGCGACGGGGGTAGATGTCCCGCGTCGATGTGACCTCGATCATGCGGTCGATGCGGAAATGCCGAAAGCCTTCCCGCAGCTCGCACCAGGCGACGAGGATGCGCAGCCCTTCGAAATAGCCGAGGGCAAAGGGCCAGATGCGGCGCTGTGTTTCCTGCGCGCGCTCGTCGCGATAGGTGATGTCGAGTTTTACGCCTGCCTTGATGGCATCGCGAAAAGCGCCGAGATCGCGCTCCGGGCCTTGCCGGCAGCGCGTGTCGGGGACGAGGAGGGCGGAAGTCTCCAGTTCCCGCCGCAGGTCGCCCGGGAGAACGGCAGCGATCTTGGCAAGCGCGTGCGCCGCGGACTGCTTCAGGCGATCGTCGGTATGGGCGCGGACCCAGCGTGCGCCCAGCACCAGCGCCTCGATTTCCTCGCTCGACAGCATGATCGGCGGCAGGAGAAAGCCGGGATGGAGGATGTAGCCGAGGCCCGGCTCGCCGGTGATGTCGGCACCCTGCGCCTGCAGCGTGGCGATATCGCGATAGAGAGTGCGCAGGCTGACCCCGGTCGCCTCCGCCAGGGCCGCGCCGCTGACCGGCCGGCGGTGGGTGCGCAGGATCTGCAACAGATCGAGAAGGCGGGCGGAGCGGGACATGCCGCAGAGATAGCCGGCGGCCGTGCGCTTCTCAACAGGCATGACCTTTGAAATGCTATGCGGCAGCAAGCCAGAGGATGGCAATGCGTTCGGCCTCCCGGCCGGCGATGTCGCCGAAAAGCGCATCGCCTTCGCCGAGCGCGTGTCGCTCCTGCGCGCGCATTTCCAGGCCGATCGCGTGGCGCAGGATGGCGATGTCCTGCGGCGGCAGGAGTTCGGGCTCGCGGGCAAGCGTGTCCGCCAGGACTGCGAGATCGTGGATGAAGCCGAGGCGGTCGATCAGCGCCTTGACCTGCCGCTCGCGCGCCAGAATGACGCCGGGCCAGGCCGCTTGCAGCAGAAGATGATAGAAGCGGTAGTCCTGCGTGCGCTTGCGCAGCGTGTGGAAATGTTCCGGCGTCGGCTGTTCGCGGCTGGCGGCCAGCGCACGCTGGGCGCGTTCCACCGCCTTGCGCCAGGACGCGGCCAGCATGTAGGCCGTCGGGCGGACGCCATTGGCAAAGCGACGCATTCTCACCGCCGCCTTGGCATCGCGCAGTTCGGCGATCATCGCATCGATCGTCGCGTCGAGATCGCCCTCGGCCGTCACAACCCAGCCCTTGCGAACGCGCAACGCCTCGACCGCGCGCTCGGCTGCGGCCCGGTCTTCGCCCGCGCCTGCTTCCTTCGAAAGGCGCTCGGCCAGGATCGTCGCGGTGTCGATCAGGGCGGTTGCGTCCCGGAGATCGGCAACGGTGCGCGATGCGTCCCGCAGGCGGGCGTTTTCGCTCTTGTAGAATTTGCGCGCTTCGGGTGCGGCAAGCCGATAGAGCGCACGGGTGCGCTTCAGGCAGCGGCGCGCGACATGGATCGCGCGCGAGGTTCCCTCCGGGCGCAGTTCCAGTGCCGCAATGGCCTTGTCGAGTTCCCGCCCTGCGATGCGCTGGAATTCGCCGGTGAAGCGTTTTGCGGGTTTCAATCGGTAGGCCATGATCGTTCCTGTCTGTCTCTCGCGATGCCGCCGGCTGCGGCTCCGTGTCTCAGCGTCCGTCCGCTGTCAGGTCCGGGCGCTGCTTGTGCGTCTGCGTCGCCAGCGCGAAGTTCGAATAGCGCCGGTCGTCGGTCACCTCCTCGCCGATCCAGTCCGGCAGGACGGGGTCGTCGGTTTCGGTGCGCATCTCGACTTCGGCAACGATCAGTCCGGCATAGGGTTCCTCGAACACATCGACTTCCCAGACATGCGTCTCGCCCTGCACGCGGTAGCGCGTCTTCGCGATCACGGTGCCGATGGCGGACGCGATGAGCTCCTCGCCGTCACCAAGCGGCACCGCGTATTCGAACTCGTCGCGCGTCAGCATGCCGGTGCCGATCTTGATGGTCAGGCGGGCGCTCTCGCCGTCGATCAGGCGGATGCGAACCGTGCGGTCGTCCATGGCGGCGAGATAGCCCTGGCGCATTGCGGCCCCCGGTCCGGCCTCCGCCCGCCAGCCCTCATGCTTCACAAGGAACTTCCGTTCGATTTCCTTGGCCATCCCAGTTCCTCGCACCGCATCCTCGTTGCCCGATACCAACGTAATTCAGAAAATGCGAAAGTCTACCATGGCAC
The DNA here is from genome assembly GCF_021168455.1 of Rhizobium quercicola. Taxonomy (NCBI): domain Bacteria; kingdom Pseudomonadati; phylum Pseudomonadota; class Alphaproteobacteria; order Hyphomicrobiales; family Rhizobiaceae; genus Rhizobium; species Rhizobium quercicola. The sequence continues at coordinate 56,308 of NZ_JAJOZR010000014.1, read as the reverse complement.
TCGCGCGATACCGCGGCATAAGCGCAGGGAGGCATCTCGACATTGGCGGATGCGGGCGGTATTGCGGAGGAAGATTCAATCGATTGAGGAGTGAAGCCGCATGATCGAGAAAACCGAACGCCTTCTGTCCGTCCTCAAGCTGCAGCCGGTCGTGCCGGTGCTCATCATCGAAGACCTCGCGACGGCCGTGCCGCTCGCCCGGGCATTGGTGGCCGGCGGCCTGAAGGCGATCGAGATCACGCTGCGCACGCCGGTGGCCCTCGCTGCCATCGAAGCGGTCGCCAAGGAGGTCGAAGGTGCCGTGACCGGTGCCGGCACCATTCTCAACCCCGAGCACTATGCCGCTGCCGTCGAGGCCGGTGCGCAGTTCATCGTCAGCCCCGGCACGACGCCCGATCTGCTCGATGCGGCCGACGATCACGAAGCGTCGTTCCTGCCGGGCGCGTCCACCGCCAGCGAGGCGATGATCCTGCGGGCCGAAGGCTACGATGTCATGAAGTTCTTCCCGGCCGAACAGGCCGGCGGCGCGGCTTTCCTGAAGGCGCTGTCCTCACCGCTCGCCGGCACGTTGTTCTGCCCGACCGGCGGTATCTCGCTGAAGAACGCCATGGACTATCTCTCGCTGTCCAACGTCATCTGCGTCGGCGGTTCCTGGGTGGCGCCTAGAGAATTGGTGGCCGCCGGTGACTGGGCCGGCATCACAAAGCTGGCATCGGAAGCCTGCGCGCTGACCGCCTGAGCCGTTCGCTCGGGACGGCACCTGCCGAAATACCCGCGTAATCAGGGCTTTGTCGGCCTGGTCTGCGTGCCGTCTTCCGGCAGGGCATCGTTCGATCCGTCCGGAGGCCGCATTTGTTTTCCACATGCGGCTTCCTATGTCTCCTCCGCAGATGAACCAATCAGGAGGTTGACGACAGGATGTTCGACGCGAAAAAACTGCTGGACCAGTTTCTCGGCTCTCAGGGACTTGGCGGACAGGGGACGCAGGACCGTTCGGGATCGCAGCCTCCATCCCAGGGTTCGTCGCAGGGCGGTTTTCTGGGCGGTGCCGGCGGAAGTTCCGTCGGTGGTGCGCTCGGCGGCCTGCTCGGTGGCGGCTCGATGAAGGACAAGGCCGGACAGATCGTCCAGATGGCCCGAAACAATCCTCTGAAGACCGGCGGTCTTGCCGCCGTGCTGCTCGGCACGGGCGCAGGGCGCGACATCGCGGGCACGGCGTTGAAGCTCGGCGGCCTCGCGGCCATCGCCGGCCTCGGCTACACCGCCTACAAGAATTATCAGGCGGGTCAGGCACCGCAGCGGGTCGATGCGCAGACGGCGCCCGAAATCCTGCCGCCGCCGGACAATTCCGGCTTCTCCATCTCGCCCTCCGCCGTCCGCAACGATTTCGTGCTCGTGCTCGTGCGCGCCATGATCGCGGCTGCCCGCGCCGACGGGCATATCGATGAGAGCGAGCGCGCCCGCATCATGGAGCGGGTCGGGGCCAGCGGGCTCGACAGCGAGGCCGAGGCCTTCCTGCGCGACGAGCTGGCAAGCCCGGTCGATATCGACGGTCTGGTGGCCGCCGCGCGCACCGAGGAGGAGAAAGTCGAGCTTTACACCGCCTCGCGCCTGACCATCGAGCCGGACAGCCGCACCGAGCGCGGCTATCTCGACATGCTCGCCGGCCGCCTCGGCCTGCCGGATGCGCTGGTCGATCATATCGAAGCCACGGTCGCCTCCGCCAAGGTGCCGGCGGGCAGCAGCCCTGCCGTGGTCGATCCCTCGATCATCTGATCCGGCTTGCCTGTCGTCTTCATGCGCGGCGGTGATGATCGCATCATCGGAATGCATTTGCGCCGCCGCGCACCTTCGCCTATGCCGAAGGGCAAGGTCTGCCGGCTGGCCGCCGGGCAAGGCTCTGTCTTTATCTTGGCGAGGATGACATGACGAACCGCGATCTCACCCGCTGGGCAGGCTGCCCGGCGCCGAAGCCCGTGACGCTGGAGGGCATTTACGTCGTCCTCGAGCCCTATGATCGGGCACGACATCTGCAGGCGCTCTGGGACGCCTTCGGCGGCCTCGCGATCAACGAGCGCCTGCGCTATTTCCCGCAAGCCGCCTTTGCCGATGTCGATGCTTTCGGGGCATGGCTCGATGCCGCGCAAGCCAACTGGGTGACGCTGATCTTTCGGGACAAGGTGAGCCGCGATGTGGTGGGCATGGCGAGCTATATGCGACCCGATCCTGCCAATGGCGTCGTCGAGGTCGGCTCCGTCGCGCATGGCGATGCCATGGCGCGCTCGCCACTCGCCACGGAGGCACATTACCTCATGGCCCGGCATGTCTTCGAGGATCTCGGATATCGCCGCTACGAGTGGAAGTGCCACAACGACAACACGCCGAGCAAGGTCGCGGCGGTGCGGCTCGGCTTCACCTTCGAAGGTATCTTCCGCCAGCATATGGTGGCCAAGGGCGCCAACCGCGATACGGCGTGGTTCTCGATGATCGATGACGAATGGCCGGTGCTGGATGCCGCCTTCAAGGCCTGGCTTGCGCCGGAGAATTTCGACGCCGAGGGGCGGCAGCGCCGGCGTCTCGAGGATCTGCGAGCGGACATCGCCGCCACCCCCGGTGCGGCATGAAGACGCTCGACCCGCGAGACCGCTCGGCGGCCATTGCCGCTGCGATCTTTCTTCTGGTCTTCGGCGCCGGCTTTCTGTTCCTGCCCAGAGCCATGCTCTATCTCGGCACGATTTCGCCCTATCTCGCGGCCGTCGTCGGCACGATCTTCGTGCTCGCCTTCTTCGTCGTGTTCTGGCTGCGGGCCCGTTACCAGCGCCATCGCTGACCCGGCGTCAGCCCTGCAGCGAAGCGCCGAGCAGGGCGAGGCCGAGACCGAGCACCAGGACGGCGCCGAAGATTTCGATGCCGTTCGTCACCCGCATGGCCGTGCCGGCGCTCGATGCGTAGCGCACGGCGAGATCCTTGGCGGTAACGGCAAGCGTGGCCAGCACGGAGACCGTGATCGCGGTGCCCATGGACATCGCCAGCACGGACAGCACGCCGCCGAGATAAAGTCCGTTCAGCAGGGCGAAGGACAGCACGATCAGCGCGCCCGAGCAGGGACGCAGGCCGACGGCCAGCACCGCCGACCAGGCTTCGCGCAGCTCGAACCGGTCGCCCTTCAGCAGGGACGGATCGGGCGCATGCGCGTGGCCACAGCTGGAGCAAACCTCTCCCGGCCCATGTCCATGTCCCGCGTGATCATGATGATCATGGCCGTGCATATGGCGGTGATGATGGTCGTGAGCCTCTGGCATCGTATGTGCGAAATCGAGACCGCCGGCCAGCGCCAGAGCGGCCCCCCGCGACGGGCGGGCAAGCGCCCGCATCTTGCGGAACAAGAGCCAGGCGCCGAAGGCCGCGACGAGGGCGTAGCTGACGCGCTCAAGGAAGGTCGTCGCCTGCGTCATCGAGATCGAGCTTCCGCGCAGCACCAGATAGGCCGCCCCGACGAGCAGGATGGCGACGCCCCCCTGCAGGAAGGACGACATGAAGGACAGGGTGACGCCGCGCTTTAGCTCGGTCTCGTTGGCGATCATGTAGGACGAGATGACGGCCTTGCCGTGGCCCGGACCGGCGGCATGAAAGACGCCATAGGCGAAGGACAGCCCCACCAGCGACCAGAGGTGCCAGGGATTGTCGCGCATGCCCTTCAGCGCATCGGTGAGCGTCCGGTAGAACCCCTGCTGCTCCATGTTCACCCAGGAGAGGAAGCCGCCGAGAAAGCCGGACGTGTTGAAAGCCGGTTCGGCCGTGCCGATGCCGAGCGGGGACTGCGCATGCGCAGCCGCTGCGAAAAGCACCATGGCGGCGGTGACGGTCAGGGAAAGGCGAAGCGTGCGGGTCAGCATGTGAATTCGATCCTCGTCGCAAAGAGCTTCGACATGTCGGTGCCGGTCGGGTCCGTGAAGAAGGCATCGGTCAGCGACGACTGGTTCTGCGAGATCACCTCGTCGGGGTCCGGTCGTACCACCTTGTGCTTGCAGGCCGCCAGCTTGGTGCCGACGACGGCGAGATCGCCATCGCTCGGGAAGTCGATCGCGGTGTAGAGCGTCGGGTCGTAGATGCCGAAGGACATAGTGCCCTTCAGCGGCATGGCCTCGGCCGGCTTGACCGCGAAGATCAGCAGGAGCTGGTTGTCCTTGAAGTCGGCATGGATTGCATCCGGCTTGGAAACCTTCACCAGTTTCCCGTTGTCGTAGATGGTTGTGTAGTAATTGTATTCGCTGAGCGAATCCAGAACGGTCTGCCCGACCTCCGCCAGTTCGTCGGGATCGAGCGTGGCGTTGGAATTCTTGTCGAAATCGAGAAGAACGCTTGCCGAAAACAGCTCGTCGAAGCGCCAGACATTGCGCAGCTGGCTGATGTGGCCGGTGTCGTCCGACACGACCTCGAGGCGCGCTTCCGCGAAGATGTGCGGATGGGCGAAGGCCTGGGCCGGCAGAACGAAGGCTGCGGCAAGCCCGGCCAGCAGGCCTCGCGACGAAAGGGTACGTCTCATGGAAAACAGGGTCCTTGCCGAGAGCGTTTCCGCTTTTCTGCGAAACGCAAAAACTCTCTATCTCTTTAACTTCTACGCAACTCCGGACGCAAAATCGCTTCGCACGTCTGCGGGATCTGCTCCCGTGGCCATCCGGCGCGAAAGATCGCGTCTCCGACGCAGATGCGGAGCAGGTCGCCCTGTCATCCGGCCGAAAGTAGACGGAATTGGGACAGCCATGCCGCAGCTTGTCCAGTCCTTCTTAGGCATCCGCCCTTTTGCGAAACCATCCATGCAGGAAATCGACCAGCGTGCGCACCTTCGTCGGCAGATAGCGGCGGTGCGGATAGATGGCATAGATGCCGCGATCGTGCGGCAGGAAGTCGTCGAGCACGGCCACGAGGCTGCCGTCTTCGAGCTTTTGCCGGGCGATGAAATCGGGAACGCCGGCAACGCCGAGGCCCGATTCGGCCGCACGCAGGCTGGCCAGCGGACTGTTGACCTCCATCGGGCCGCTGACGGGCACCGAGAAGTTCGTCCCGTCCCGGTCCACAAACCGCCAGTTGCTGTAGGACCGGCCATTGGTGTCGATCACGCAGGGCATGTGCGCGAGATCCGAGGGATGGGCGATCGGCCCGTGCTTTTCGAGAAAGGCGGGCGAGGCGCACATCCTGACGTGGAAGTCGTCCAGCTTGCGGGCGATCAGGGTGCTGTCCTCCAGCCGGGTAATGCGGATGGCGACGTCGAAGCCTTCCTCGACAAGATCGACGAAGCGATCGTCCGAAATGATTTCCAGCGACAGCTCGGGATGGGCAAGGCCGAAATCGATCAGCGATTGGCCGATATCGGCATCGATGAAAGTGCGCGGCGCGGAGATGCGCAGGCGGCCCTTGAGGTCGCTGTTTCCGGCGCGCACGAGATCGGCGAGATTGTCGATCTCCTTCAGGATCTCGGCGGCGGTGCGATAATAGATGTGGCCGGCTTCCGTCAGCGAGAACTGCCGGGTGGTGCGGTTGAGGAGGAGGGCGCCAAGCTCGTCCTCCAGTTCCCGTACATATTTGGAGAGCAGCGCCTTGGAGCGGCCGACGCGGCGGCCGGCCGCGGAGAAGCCCTCGGCATCGACGACGTCGATGAAGGCTCGGATGCGTGTCAGTGTGTCCATCTCGGCTCCCTTGCGCGGCTCCGGAGCGGTGCTCCGGCGCATCCGGGTTCGGCATGATCCGGGAACCATTCGCGCGCGCCGTCATTCAAAACATAGGGTCGGCGATGTCCGCAACCCTGTTGATGATCCGGCGCGGGCCGGACGACCATCCGTTCGTTGTTCGAAGCTGGTGCGAGGCTTGCGGCGGAGCGTAAAAAAATCGGGCGTGGGTCAAAAAATGCTTGATTACGACAGCGATATTTCTTATCTCCGCCGTGCCCAAAGTCGCACGTGCCTGTGGGTGTCCGCCGATCCCTCGTTTGGTGAGGAAATCGGTAAGGTACCTGGATCTAACCGCTCCAGTCGTTTTTCCGGCCAACCGGAATTGCGAGGACATCTTGAAGCAACGACGGTGCGGGCCTTTTTGTTCTCTGCCGGCTTTCCATCAGCCGGGGTTACTGAAGAGGCACACCTTCATTGCCGGACGTGCGGTAGGTTCCAACCTCCAATCCATGGCAGACAAAGCCGGATGAACGCCTCGGCGGGCTTCATCCACAATTCGCGCTGTACGAGCGCCGTCTAGGATTCCGGGGTCTCCACCGGCTGGTATCCGAACGCGCACCCGTACGCCCTTTGTCCTTCACACCTCGGCGAGGTTTCCCTCGCGGATCGTGAAGCCTAACGTATTGGGATTGAAACCATGACGACTGCTCGCATCATCGACTTCCTGAACACCCGTCGCCCGGAAGGCCCGTGCCTTGTCGTGGATCTCGATGTCATCAGGGACAATTTCAAGGCATTCCGCCACGCGATGCCGGACAGCTCGATCTATTACGCCGTCAAGGCCAATCCCTCGCCGGAAATCCTGCGCCTGCTCGCCGGTCTCGGCTCCAATTTCGATTGCGCCGGCGTGGCTGAAATCGAAATGGCGCTGGACGCCGGTGCGACCCCTTCGCGCGTTTCCTACGGCAACACGATCAAGAAGGAACGCGACATCGCCCGTGCGCATGCACTCGGCGTTTCGCTCTTCGCGGTCGACAGCCATGAAGAGGTCGAGAAGGTTTCGCGCGCCGCTCCGGGTGCCCGCGTGTTCTGCCGCGTCCTGACGGATGGCGAAGGTGCCGAATGGCCGCTGTCGCGCAAGTTCGGCTGCGTGCCGCAGATGGCCGTCGACGTTCTCGTCTACGCGCACCAGCTCGGTCTCGTCTCGCACGGCGTCTCGTTCCATGTCGGCTCGCAGATGACCAAGGTCGATGCCTGGGACGTGGCCCTTGCCGATGCCAAGCGCGTTTTCGTGCAGCTGGCCAAGCAGGGTATCGAGCTGAAGATGGTCAACATGGGCGGTGGTTTCCCGACCAAGTATCTGCGCGACGTTCCCTCGGCCGAAGCCTATGGCAAGGCCATCTATGCGGCGCTGCGCAAGCACTTCGGCAACCAGCTTCCGGAAACGATCATCGAGCCGGGTCGCGGCATGGTGGGCAATGCCGGCGTGATCAAGGCGGAAGTCATTCTGATTTCGAAGAAGTCGGACAATGACAATCACCGCTGGGTCTTCCTCGACATCGGCAAGTTCGGCGGTCTCGCCGAGACGATGGACGAGGCGATCCGCTACCCCATCCGAACCGCACATGACGCGGACGAGATGGAGCCCTGCGTGCTCGCCGGCCCGACCTGCGATTCGGCCGACGTGCTGTACGAGAAGAACATGTACCCGCTGCCCGTGTCTCTGACGATCGGCGACGAGGTTCTGATCGAAGGCACCGGTGCCTATACGACGACCTACTCGGCCGTCGCCTTCAACGGCTTCGACCCGCTGAAGTCCTACGTCATCTGACGTTTCCCCCGTCCTCGTCAACGAGGGCGGGACCTTCACAATGATCCTTCGATACCGTTTGAATCGGTTTTGAGTACGGGAGGCCTTGTCATGGCCGCTGTTCTTGATTCTGTCCGCGCCTTCTTCGCGCAGAATGCCTTCACAATCGACGCCGAGAACCCCGGCGACATCGTTGCGCGCGAGCGGCTGCTCGATCGCGCCATGGGCCCGAACCGTCGCCGCAAGTCCTCGGAGCAGCTGCGCCGCGGCCGTGTTCCGGCCGAAGGCCTAGCGCTCGTCGCGCGCGATGGCGATGGCCATGTGATCGGCACCGTGCGCCTGTGGAACGTCGATGCCGGCGTCGATGTCGAAGGCCGCGCCATTCCGGCGCTCCTTCTCGGTCCGCTCGCAGTCGACGCCGCGCAGGAGGGCAAGGGGGTCGGGGGCGCGCTGATGCGGGCGGCGATCGGCGAAGCCACGTTGCGCGGACACGGCGCCATCCTGCTCGTCGGCGATGCGCCCTATTACGAGCGCTTCGGCTTCCAGGCGCAGCACGCCCAGCACCTCGTGATGCCCGGCCCGTTCGAGCGTCACCGTTTCCTCGGTCTCGAGCTGAAGGACGGCTGGCTGAAGGGTGCCGCCGGCATGCTGAGCGCGAGCGGCCGCAAGCTCTCGCAGGCGCTGCCGATGCAGAAGGTTGCCTGATCCCATTTGCGCGTCGAGCGGCCGTCGATGCGGTCGTTTGACTTGGTGAGAGGCTTGACATAGTCTCGGGCGGTACGGGTCGAGAGCCCCGGCCGTCCGCAAGCCTTTCCGGCTTTGGTGAAGTCTCTTTTTATCTCTCGTCTTTCGGTCATCCCTCCCGGCATGTTCCCGATGGCAATGCGGACCCCACGGATATCACGGCATGCCACTGCTGGAGAGATCCCGATGCGATCATCATCGACAACCCCATTGCCCTGTCTCGACGCGCTGAAGGCGCAGGCAAAGCGCCTGCGATCGTCTTTGGCCGCGCGGGGCACCGACATATCCCACGCGCGCGCTCTGGAAACGATCGCCCTGCAATATGGCTTCCGCGACTGGAACACCCTGCACGCCGCCGTCGGCAACCGGCCGCCGCTCGACCCCTATCAGTTGGGGTCGCGCGTGCGCGGCTTCTATCTCGGTCAGCCGTTCGAGGCGCAGGTTCTCGGCGTTCAGGCGCTGACGGCGCAAGCGGGGCGATATCGCTTGACGCTCGATTTCGACGAGCCTGTCGATGTCGTCACCTTCGAGAGCTTCTCGGCATTTCGCAAGCGGGTGCACTGCACGATCGACGCGTCCGGGCGAACGGCAGCGAAGACGTCGGACGGCCGGCCGCATGTCGAATTGCTGTGGTGAGGCGTCACGTTGACGTGAGGGCGGCGCGAGAGGCGCGCCGCCACCTTGCGGCCCGGCCGGGAATGCCTACCTCGGCATCATGAAAGCATTCGTTTCCCCATCCGTCTTCGCGCTCGCCCTGTCGGGCATTCTCGCCTGCCAGCCGGCCTTCGCGGAGACACCGTCCGCTCCGGGCACCGTCGCGACTTCTCTGGACACGACGCGCCTGTCGAGCGTCCTGAACGATGCCGCCCGCCTCTCGCCACTGGAGACGGTCGTCGTCGCCCGCAACGGCGAGATCGTCGCCGAGCGGGGCTATCGCTCGAACAAGACGACGGACAGCACCAATATCAAATCCGCCTCCAAGACCATCATTTCCGCCATGGTCGGGATCGCGATCGAGAAGGGTCTCCTGACGGGCGTGGACCAGCCGATCGCGCCGATCCTGCCGCGGGACCTGCCGGCCCAACCCGATCCGCGGCTGGCGAAGATCACCATCGGCAATCTTCTCTCCATGCAGGCGGGGCTAGACCGGATGTCGGGGCCGAATTACGGGCGGTGGGTTTCCAGCGGCAACTGGGTCCGGTTCGCGCTGGCGGCGGATTTCGTGGACGAGCCTGGCGGACAGATGCTCTATTCCACGGGATCGACGCATCTTCTGTCGGCGATCCTGACCAAGGTCGGGGGCCAATCGACGCTGGCGCTGGCCCGCGAATGGTTTGCACCGGTCGAGGGGTTCCGCATCGGCGCCTGGGAGCGCGATCCGCAAGGGATCTATCTCGGCGGCAACCAGATGGCGATGAGCGCCCGCTCGCTGCTTGCCTTCGGCGAACTCTATCGCAATGGCGGTCGAACGGTTGACGGCCGCCAGGTGGTGCCGGAAAACTGGGTCGCGCAATCCTGGACCGAGCGGACGCAGTCCCGCTTTTCGGGCGATGGCTACGGCTATGGATGGTTCACCCGGGAGATCGGCGGCCACAGGGTGCATTTCGCCTGGGGCTTCGGCGGGCAGATGCTCTACATCGTGCCCGACCTCAAGATGACCGTCGCCATGACCTCCAACGAGGGCGCGCCGTCGGCGCGAACCGGCTATCGCGACGACCTGCACGATCTGCTCGCCCGGATCATCTCGACCGCGGGCGCGTGATGCGGACAGACCCTTGCGGTCACCCATCGCAAGCGTCGTCGCAGCCGGATCCGGGCGTCAGGCGCGGCGGATGGAGAGAAGCTTGTAGTGGAAGGGACCCTTGATCCCGTCCTTCGGATAGCTGGAGATGCTGATGCGTTGGCCCTGGTTTCCGCCCAGACAGGTGATCGTGGTCTCCGTCATCGACTGGAAGAACGCAACGTGACCACCGTTGTCCCCATTCCCGACCCGGCTGAAGACGACGATATCGCCAACCGCGGGCTCTGCTGTCACGTCCTGTCCCCACTCCCCGTCATGCCACGACCGCGCTCCCTTGCTGTCCGTACCCTTCATTCCGGCCTGCTCGACGCAATAGCTAACGAAGGACGAGCACCATGCAGTTTGGTCTGGCGCTTTCCCGCCTTCGGTGGTGGCGTGGTACATGCCGATCCGCGGATTGCTGTCGGGTCCGGGAACCTCCGCGACACCCAGCGAAAGTTCCGCTTGGGCGATATCGATTGGCGTCTTGGATATGCTTCCGGTGAGCGCCACCGGCAGGCCGCCGATCTCCGCCTTGAGATAGGAACTGTGCATGTAGCCGTCCGACGCGCCATCGCCCTGGATATCGACCTGCGTCCAGTCGCCGATCTGCTTCACGCCGCGCACCAACGTGTCGAGCGGATACTTCTGAATGACGCCGAAACTCTCGCCGGGGCCGGCCCGCAGGTTGAGGCCGCCGCGGGCGGTGATGGCGAAGGTGGCGGATGCACCGACGGCGCGCGGGGTTTCGACGGGACCGTCGGCCGCGAACTGGCCAAAATGCGCCACCGCCGCATTGAAGACGTTGCCGTCATAGTCGATGCCGCCGAAGGGCAGATCCAGCTCCATGTCCTTCTGGAACAGGGTCCAGAGACCGTCCTTCAAAGCGCTGCGGGTGCCGGACCATCCGAGCGATCCGGAAAGCCAGACGAGATCGACGAGACCCTTGTCATGGAGTTTGCGGGCGACGAGACCCGACCCGTAGACGCCGAGGACGTAACGCCCGTCGAGCTCGGCTTTGACCTTGGCGAAATAGCTTACGATCTGGGCAAGATCGCCCGGGGCGACATAATCGTGATCGACGGCGAAGTAGAGGCCGGAGCCGGTCGGTTGACCGAGGTCGGCCGCAAGCTTCAGGGCGCGCTTCGCATCGCGCGAGCCATTGGCGTCGGACAGATCGCTGAGCTTGCCGTTCGCGCCACCGCCGGCCTGAAACACGACCGCCACGGTGAGGCCGGCTGCGTGAAGCGCCGTCAGTTCGGCCTTTGTCAGGCACTTTGACGGCAGGTTGCTGCTGTTGCTGATGTTGTAATAGCGGATCACGGAGACAACTCCGAGATCGGCAAGCTTTTGTGCGTAAGGCCCGACATTGTGGGCGACGTCGATGATCTGCTGCATATCCACTCTCCGGTTCGACGGAAAGTTAGACATGCGGAAATCTTAATTCAACCTAAAATTATTATTAAATAAAAATACGCCCTATGCGCGCATTGAGTTGTGTGCCTACGAGGTGAGGTCGATGACACCAGCTTCGCCGGCTTCGGTTCCGAAGGCCAGCTGCTGACCCGTCTTCGACCATGCGAAAGCGCTGACCGCGCCCTCGCCGGGACGGCGCAGAAGCACCTCCTTGCTGTCGGCAAAGCGGACCGCGAGCACCATGCCGTCGGAATAGCCGATGGCAGCGACCTCTTCGGACGGGTGGCAGGCGACCTGCGAGACCATGACGTCGGCGCGGGTGCCGAGCTCCAGCGGTGGCTTGCCCATGGGGCCATCCTTGGCCTGGAAGGGCCAGACGATGGCAGCCGGAGCACCGGAGGATGCGAGCCACTTGCCGCGCGCCGACCACGACCAGGATTTTACCTTAGCCGGATAACCACTCATGCGCATATGCCGTGCTTCGGCACCCGGCTTGGTGTCCAGCTTCCAGCCGTGCAGGGCGTTTTCCTGCATCATGGTCACGACGAAGCGGCCGTCCGGGGAGAAGGTCACGCCGGTATGTGCGCCCTTCCAGTCGAGATCGATAGCCGGGCTCGATGTCGCCACCCAGTGCAGAGACACGCCGTTGTAGCGCGCTAGAGCGATGCGCAGACCCTTCGGCGCGAAGGCGATCCCCTCGACCGTGCGCTCTTCGGTAAAGTCGCGCGTCGTGCCGTCGGCCAGCCGAACGGTCGCGGTCTTGCCCGTCGTGAAGGCGACAGCGCCTTGCGGGCCGGCGGCGATCTTGGAGATCCACTTGCGCGGCGCGTGGGCCAGTTCCGTCACGCCGCCCTCGCGCGTGATGCGCAGCACCCGGCCGTCCTCGCCGCCGGTCAGCAGCGTGTCGGTCGCGTCGTCGCGCAGCGCGACGAGCAGGCCTTCATGGGCGGGCGTGACCGCATGGCCGCCATCCAGGCGATGGATGAGACCAGCGGCATCGGCAAAGACGGGAACGTCGCCCAGATAGGCGACGCCGACGATATGGGCTTCGAGATCGAGCGGGGCGACGGTCGGCATCAGTTGGGCTTTGCCGCGCAGGCCTGGAAGGTGCGTTCCAGCTTTTCGCGATCGAGATCGCGGCCGATGAAGACGAGGCGGCTTTCCCGGGGCTCGCCGTCCTTCCACGGGCGCTGGTGATCGCCTTCGATGATCATGTGCACGCCCTGCACCACGTAACGATCCGCATCGCCGGCAAAGGCGATGATGCCCTTGAGGCGCAGAATGTTCGGGCCGTCCGTCTGGGTGATCTTCTGGATCCAGGGGAAGAACCGGTCAGGGTTCATCTCGCCGCCACGCAGCGACACGGACTGCACGGTCACGTCGTGGATGTCGGATGGGGCATGCGCGTGCCCGTGGTCATGACCGTGCTCATGGCCATGATGATGGTCGTGGCCGTGATGATGGTGATCGTGGCCGCAATCGGGACCGCAGGCGTGATCATGATCGTGGTCGTGATGATGATCGTCCGGCTTAAGGAAGTCCGGCTCGTTCTCGAGCGCACGCTCCAGATTGAAGGCACCCTGATCGAGGACCTTGGCGAGATCGATGTCCGAGCGCTGGGTGCGATGGATGCGGGCGGACGGATTGATGACGCGGATCGTCGCCTCGACCTTGGCCAGCTCTTCCGGCGTCACGAGATCGGTCTTGTTGAGAAGCACGACGTCGGCGAAGGCGATCTGGTCTTCGGCCTCGCGGCTGTCCTTCAGGCGCAGCGGCAGGTGCTTGGCATCGACCAGCGTGATGACGGCGTCGAGTTCCGTCTTCGCGCGAACGTCGTCGTCCATGAAGAAGGTCTGGGCGACCGGAACGGGATCGGCAAGGCCGGTCGTTTCCACGATGATCGCATCGAAGCGGCCGGGCCGCTTCATCAGGCCCTCGACCACGCGGATCAGGTCGCCGCGCACCGTGCAGCAGACGCAGCCATTGTTCATCTCGTAGATCTCTTCGTCGGATTCGACGATCAGGTCGTTGTCGATGCCGATTTCGCCGAATTCGTTGACGATAACCGCATATTTGCGACCGTGATTTTCCGAAAGAATGCGGTTGAGCAGCGTCGTCTTGCCGGCGCCGAGATAGCCGGTGAGGACGGTGACGGGGATGGGCTTCTGGACGGGTGCGACGGACACGGGTGCTTCGGACATGGAAACCTCGAGGGCTGAGGATGGGGCCCATCGGCGCCGGATGGGCGGCCGATGCGCGGGATCGTCGGGGTGATATAGGAGATGGCGCACGGCAGTGCAAATGCTCAGCCGCAGATAATCCAGCCTTTATAACATTACATCGCTCGGGTCGCTCAGCCGTCGAACTGCGCAGGGTCGAAAGCGTCCACATCCGCTAGGAGGGCGAGCAGGCCGGAGACCGCATGGTCCAGCAATTGCTCCCCCCGCTCGGCCGTGGCGGCCGCGGCATTGCCGGCCGCGCCCTTGGGGTTGAGGTCGCGCATGCGCCAGCCGAAGGCGTGAGGGCCGTAGGCGCGCAGATGCGCGAAGTGCGCCTGCCAGTCGCTCTGGCGCGAGGCGAAGGCTTCCGCCCGTGCGCGATCGACCTTTTCGGGATGAAGTGCGAGCATGACCGAGGTCTCGATGTCGCCGGCGTGGATGTCGATGGCTTTGGCGATCGGATCGATCCAGCCTTCCGGCTGGCCGAACCGGGTCCAGCTGGTGGCCACCGCCAGCATGGCGTAGCGCACCCGCGCTTCCGTCGCGACGATGGTCATGAGGGGGGCATTGCCGCCATGCGCGTTGAGCATCACGAACTTGCGGACGCCCTGTGCGTGCAGCCGGCCGGCGATGCCAAGCCAGCGTTCGACGGCCTCGGCATAGGTCAGCGTCTTCGTCCCCGCGACATCCAGATGCTCGATCGAATAACCGACGGGCTCGGTCGGCAGGAAGGTCACCGGCAGATCGCCGCGCGCGGCGACAATGCGCGCCGCCACCCCGTCCGCGATCAGCGTGTCGGTGTCGAAGGGCAGATGGGGTCCGTGCTGCTCATGCGCGCCCAGCGGCAGGACGGCGATCCAGCCGGCCCGTGCGGAGGGGGCCAGCGCCGGATCGTTGTCCGCCCAGCGGGCTGCAGGTCTCGTCATCGCATGTCTTTCCTGGCAGTGTCGCGACATTCGGGATTTCGCAAGGTCTTGCGGCCCTATTGTCATATGAGTCATACAAGCTCGACAAGGCGGTGCAAGCCTTCGGCAGGCAGGGGAGCGAGCATGGGCAAGAAAGACAAGTCCGAGAAGAAAGCCAAGCAGAAAAAGATCAAGATCGACAAGATCGACAAGATCGACAAGATCGCCGATCACGCCGGCCTCGACGGTGAGGATGCTCCGGAGGCCGCGTCCGCGCCGGTTCTGGCACCTCTGCTGGCGCAGGCGGCCCGCTCCATGCGGACCGTGCTGTCGCGCAATCTTCTGGAAAGCGGGCTCTATGCCGGCCAGGACGGCGTGATGCTGGCACTGGCGGAGACCGACGGCATGACCGCCGGTGGGCTGGCCGGCCATCTCGGCGTCAAGGCGCCCACGATGACCCGCACCATCGGCCGCATGGAGGCCCAGGGCTTTCTCGAGCGCAAGGCCGATGCGGGCGATGCCCGGCTGACCAAGGTCTATCTGACGGCGAACGGCCGCGAGCGGCTGCAGGCCATCGAGGCGGCGGCCGACCTGTCGGAAGCCACCGCGCTGAAGGGCATGACGGACAAGCAGATCCGCACCCTCGCCAAGCTCCTGAAGGTCGTCGACGCCAATCTGCAGGGTGTCGAGTAGGCCTTGCAAGGCCCTCTCGCGCAGGGATTGCAGTCTCGATTTAAACAGTTTAAAGAGGGTTTAAGGGCGCTTTCAGGCACTGCCGAAGGCGTAGGGGAGATGTCCGTGCGAACCGGGAGGACACGTGGCGCAGAAGATCAAGCTGTCGACGATCGCGGAAACGCTGGGTGTTTCCACCGCGACCGTTTCTCTCGCCCTGCGTGACAGTCCCCTCGTCGCATCGGTGACGCGGGACAAGATCAAGGATCAGGCACGGGCGCTGGGCTACATCTACAACCGCCGCGCCGCCAGCCTGCGCACCTCGCGCTCCGGAATCATCGGCGTCGTCGTGCACGACATCATGAACCCGTTCTACGGCGAGATCCTCAAGGCCATCGAGGCCGAGCTCGACCGCGACCGCCAGACCTTCATTCTCTCCAATCATTACGACTCGGTCGAAAAACAGCGCGTCTTCATCGAAACCCTGTTGCAGCTCGGCGGTGACGGGGTGATCATGTCGCCCGCCATCGGCACGCCGCCGGAGGACATCAAGCTCGCGGAAGACAACGGCATGCCGGCGATTCTCGTGGCGCGATCGATCGAGGGCGTCGATGTCCCGATCTTCCGCGGCGACGACGCCTACGGCATTTCGCTCGCCACCAACCATCTGATCAGCCTCGGCCATCGCTGCATCGCCATGGTCGGGGGGACGGACCTGACGTCCACCGGTCGCGACCGCTATCTCGGCTACGTGCAGGCGCTGCGCAAGGCCAATATCGACGTCGATCCCGATCTGCGCATTCCCGGCCCCCGCTCCATGCAGGGCGGCTTCGAGGCGGCGGTGCATCTCCTGTCGCTGCCGCAGAAGCCCACGGCCGTCGTCTGCTGGAACGATCTGGTCGCCATCGGCATGATGAACGGCATCGCGCGTGCCGGCCTCGTGCCCGGCCGCGACGTGTCCGTCACCGGCTATGACGATCTCGAGGAAGCCGCCATCGCCACCCCGGCCCTGACGACCGTCTGGAACGGCCAGTCGGATGTCGGTCGCAGTGCCGCGCGCGCCCTGCTCGACAGGCTGAACGGCAGCCACGAGCCGGACGGCATCCACCTGATCAAGCCGGAAATGCGGATCCGCCAGTCGACCGGGCCGTTGCGCCTGCAGCAGGGCGACTAAGCGCTCCCCGCGGCTCGTGCGATCCGCCCGTTCGGTTGACGCGGCAGATCCGTGCGGTAGTTTCCTGCGCTGACCCCGCTGCAGCGAACCGTCTGCGGCCTTCTCCTCCCTTCGCCGACATCTGAAAGGACACCCATGTCACAGGATCGCCCGGTCATTCTCATTCCCGGCAAGATGCACCCGCGCGCGCTCGAACGCATGAGCGACCTCTTCGATGTTCGCCAGATCGACGGTGCGGAGGCGCGCCTGATCACGCCGGACCTTGCCACGGGCGTTGCCGGTATCGCCACCTTCAACAAGGTCCCGGCATCGCTGATGGACGCGCTGGAACATCTGGAGATCGTTTCCAATTTCGGCGTCGGTTATGATGGCGTCGATGCCGGGCATGCGGCCGGTCGCGGCATCGTGGTGACGCATACGCCGGATGTTCTGAACGACGAGGTCGCCGATACGGCCATCGGCCTTCTGATCAACACGCTGCGCCGTCTGCCGGCCGCCGAGCAGTGGCTGCGTGACGGGCGCTGGGTCGAGAAGGGGCCGTTTCCGCTCAGCCCGCTGTCGCTCGGTGGCCGCAAGATCGGCTTTTACGGCCTCGGCCGCATCGGGCAGGCCATCGCCCGGCGGCTCGAAGGTTTCGGCCTAGAGATCGCCTATCACACGCGCTCGAAACGCGACGACGTGTCCTATGCCTATCACGCGACACTGCTCGGGCTCGCACAGGCCGTGGATACGCTGATCGTCATCGTTCCCGGCAGCGCGGAAACGCGGCACACCGTGAACGCGGAGATCCTGCAGGCGCTGGGCACCGAGGGCGTCGTCATCAATGTCGGGCGTGGCATCACGATCGACGAAACCGCGCTGATCGCGGCGCTGGAGCAGGGCGTGATCGCCGGCGCGGGGCTCGATGTGTTCGAGCGCGAGCCGCATGTTCCACCAGCGCTGATGGCGCTGCCGCAGGTGTCCCTGCTGCCCCATGTCGCCTCGGCATCGGTCGCCACCCGCAACAAGATGGCCGACCTCGTGGTCGACAATCTCGTTTCCTGGTTTCAGACCGGCAAGGCGCTGACGCCCGTCTCCGAAACGCCGTTCACGCGCTCGGCTGGCTAACCGGCTCCCGCGTTTCGCTATAGGCGCGCACGGCCTGCCCGAAGGCTGCAAACAGGTCGTTGGAGGTCTTGTCGCGGCCGACCCAATATTCCGGGTGCCACTGGACGCCGACGGCAAAGGCCCTGGCGCCGATGACGGACACGGCTTCCACGGTGCCGTCGTCGGCCACTGCCTCCACGGCGAGGTTCGGCGCAAGGTCGGAGATCGCCTGCCGGTGCAGGGAGTTGACCTGAACCGCGCCGGCGCCGACCACGCCCGCAAGGCAGCTTCCCGGCTCCACCATCACGGTCTGGCGAATGCCATAGGCGATGTCGAGATCCTTGACGTCGGGCTTGCGATGGTCCTGCCGCCCGGGAAGATCCTGGATCTCCGAGGCGAGCGTGCCGCCGAGGGCGACGTTCAGCTCCTGGATGCCGCGGCAGATGGCCAGCACCGGAATGCCGCGGGCGATCGCCCGGCGGATCAGCGGCAGGCTGGTGGCGTCGCGGCCGGGATCGAACGGTCCGTCGGCCTCCACGGCCTCCCGCCCGTACAGCGTAGGGTGGACGTTGGAGCGCGAACCGCTGACCAGAAGCCCGTCCACGCGATCGAGAATGGCATCCGGCTCGTTGCCGGCCTCGAGCGCCGGCACGAGAAGCGACATGACGCCCGAGCCGTTGAGGGCCGCGCGGACATATTGATGCGGTGCGGCATGCCAGACATTGCCCTCGATCTCACGGAAATCGGCGGGTATGGCGATGATCGGCTTCGGCATGGGGGTCTCCGGTGCGTGGGGTCTGCTCCCGACTTGCCGGGAACCCGTCGCGCCGTCAATGCCCCGCTTTACGGGGAATTTCCGATCCTGCCCGCGAGACGTGTGCCTCGGTCAGATGCGGCTGACGCTCTCTCGCGGCGCGCGTCATGGTGCCCGCCTGTCCATGGGCCTTGACGTCGCGGGGCAGTGCGGGCATGTCTTGATGCCAAGAGGTGCCGCGTTTTGCGGCGTGGACACTTGCGGGGAGAGAGACGATGGCCGAACATCACACGGGACCTTCCGAAACCGGTGCGCCGATGGATTATCCCGAGCACGAGAAGACCTATCTTCACTTCCTCAGCGCGGCGAAGTTCCTGACCATCTTCTGCGTGGCGCTGCTGATCGCCATGGCGGCGGCCTTCTTCACGAGCGCCGGCTGGTTTACGGGCTTCGTGCTGTTCGTGCTCCTCAACATCGCCGGCGTGGTGCTTCTGCGCTGAGGTGTCGGCGGACCGTCGTCGAAGGCCCGCGCACGAAAATCCGTTGTATCTCTCCGTGATTTGCTCTTAGCTGCCGGGTATCGCCCCAGCAGCGAGAGGGATCAGGATGACGGAAACGACACGGCCGCTCGGTGCCACGGTCAACGGGCGGTGGACGCGGTTTGCCGTACGCTCGCAGACGGCCGAGCGCATCGACCTCTGCCTGTTCCATGCCGATGGCGAGACCGAACTGCGCCGCCTGCCGATGGGTCGCGAGGAAGGCGACGTCTTCGCGATGACCCTGCCGGACGCGCCGCCGGGAACGCGCTATGGCCTGCGCGCCCATGGCGCCTACGATCCCGATCGCGGCCTGTGGTTCGATCCGGCAAAGCTTCTCGTCGATCCTTACGCTCTGGAACTCGACCGGCCGTTCCGCCATGATGCGCGCCTGACGCAGTTCGGCGCGGAGACGGCGGATCTCGTGCCGAAGGCGCTGGTGACCAAGGTGCCGAAGGCCCGCGTCGCTCCGCCGCGCTTCTCGAAGGACGGGCTGATCTATGAAGTGGCCGTGCGGCCGTTCACGATGCTGCATCCGGAGGTGCCGGACGAACAGCGCGGAACTGTGGCGGCGCTCGCAAACCCGGCCGTGATCGCCCATCTCAAGCGCATCGGCGTATCCGCCGTCGAACTGATGCCCATCACCGCCTGGATCGACGAGCGCCACCTGCCGCCGCTCGGGCTGACCAATGGCTGGGGCTACAATCCCGTAGCTTTTATGGCGCTCGACCCACGTCTGGTGCCCGGCGGCCTGAACGAGCTGAGAGACTCGGTCGCCGTGCTGCATCGGGAGGGCATCGGTGTCATTCTCGATCTCGTCTTCAACCATTCGGGCGAAAGCGACCGGCAGGGGGCCACGGTCTCCATGCGCGGCCTCGACAATGGCGTCTATTACCGCCATGCGACCGGCCAGCCCGGGCAACTGGTGAACGACACCGGCTGCGGCAATACGATTGCCTGCGACCACCCGACGGTCCGCGCGCTGATCCTCGATACGCTGCGCCATTTCGTCGGCGCGGCCGGTATCGACGGGTTCCGCTTCGACCTCGGCTCCATTCTCGGCCGCGATGACGGCGGCTTCCGGCGGGATGCGACGCTTTTTTCGCAGATGCTCACCGATCCTTTGCTGAAGGATCGCGTGCTGATCGCCGAACCGTGGGATATCGGGCCCGGCGGCTACCAGCTCGGCCATTTCCCGCCGCCCTTCCTTGAGTGGAACGACCGCGCGCGCGACGATATCCGGCGCCTGTGGCGCGGTGACGGCTGGACGATCGGCGCGCTGGCCGGCGCGCTTTCCGGCTCCTCGGATATCTTCGCGCAGCATGGCGGCACGAAGAGCCGCAGCGTCACCTTCATCGCCGCCCACGACGGCTTCACGCTGAAGGATCTCGTCTCCCACAGCCACAAGCACAATGCGGCGAACGGCGAAGACAATCGGGATGGCCACAACGAGAACCATTCCTGGAACAACGGAGCCGAAGGGGCGACCGACGATCCCGGCATTCTCGCCGCCCGCACGCGCGACGTGAAGGCACTGCTCGCGACGTTGTTTGCCACCCGCGGCGCGATCATGATCACGGCGGGCGACGAGTTCGGGCGCACGCAGCAGGGCAACAACAACGCCTATTGCCAGGACAATCCGATCACATGGCTCGACTGGGCCTCGGCGGACGAGGCGCTGATCGCGCAATGCGCGGCGCTCGGCGAACTTCGCCATCGTTTCGATGTGTTTGAGGGTGACAGCTTCTTCACGGGCCGCGGCGATGTCACCTGGGTCCGCCTGGACGGCAAGCCGATGGAGGTTGCGGACTGGGAGGGCGAGCGCACCGACGGGCTCGTCATGATCCTCTCGACCCGCGACACGACGATCCGCAAGGCCTGCCGTCTGGCCGTGGTCTTCAATCGCGCCCCTGCGGCGGCCGCGCTGACGCTTCCCGGCAAGGGGTGGCAGGCGCTGTTGCCGGACGCCGGAACCCTCGACGCGGTCTCCGCCCGTTCGGTCGGCTGGTATGTGGCGCCCGGACGTTCTTAAACGGTTGCAAGCGATGCGACAGGAATGATCGATATGGATGCGAACGGGACGAAGAGGGCCAGCGTCAGGGAGATCGCGCTCGGGGAGGTCAAGAACCTCGTCGGTCAGGAGGTCGGGATCTCCGACTGGATCACGGTTTCCCAGGATATGATCGACCGCTTCGCCGATGCGACGCAGGATCACCAGTTCATCCACACCGATCCGGTGCGCGCGGCAGCCGAGACGCCCTATGGCGGCACGATCGCGCACGGGTTCCTGTCGCTCTCGCTTCTCTCGGCCATGAACTACAATTGCCTGCCGGCCGTGCGCGAGCAGACGATGGCGATCAATTACGGCTTCGACAAGGTCCGCTTTCTGGCGCCCGTCCATGCCGGCGCGCGGGTTCGCGGCCACTTCACGCTCACGGAAGCCCGGTTCCGTGGCGCCGGCATGCTCGTCGTCACCTATGAGGTCTCCGTCGAGGTGGAGCATGAAGCCAAGCCGGCGCTGACGGCGACCTGGCTGACGATCATCCAGTTCGACCCTAAGGACCGGCCCGACGATGCCTGAGGCCGCAGCCCGCGATGCGGCCGTCCGCGCGGCGTTCCGTTCGCAGGCAAAAAGCTGCGCTGCTCTGGGCTCGCCCTTCGTTGCGATGCTGTGCGATCTCGCGGCCGAGCGCCTGACGGCCGCGCAGCCTGTCGGGCGGCATCTTCTCGGCTGGACCGGTGATCCGTCGTCGTCCGCCGACTCTGTGCCGCTGCGGTTTGCCGGGTCCCTGCATGCGCTCGTCCTCGACGGTGCCGATTCTGCCCTTTCGCAGGTCTATCCGCCGCACGCGACGGATCCAGACGGCCTTTGGATTGCGGTTGAGCGCGCCTGTCGCGACCATGCCGAGGCCATCCTTGAACGCCTGGCGTCCCCGCCGCAAACGAACGAGGTGCGACGATCGGCAGCGCTGCTGCCGGGATTCCTCACCCTTGCCAAACGGTTTGCCATGCCGCTCTGCCTCTCGGAAGTCGGGGCGAGCGCGGGGCTCAATCTGCTCTGGGATCGTTATGCCTATCGTCTCGGAGACTTTGCCTGGGGTGATCCGGAATCGCCGGTGCTGCTCGCGCCGGCATGGACAGGCGGGCGCCCACCCGATGCGTCCCTGATCCTTCGGGAGCGGGCTGGCTGCGATCTCCGGCCCGTCGATCCCGCACATCCCGATGATGCGCAGCGGCTTTTGTCCTATCTCTGGGCGGATCAGGCCGATCGGATCGAACGGACCCGGGCCGCGCTGCATCTTGCGGCTCTGTCCGGGCTGAAGGTCGAGGCGGCGGATGCCGTGGATTGGTTGGAGCGTCGGCTTGCCGTCATCCGCCCGGGCTGCGTGCATGTGATCGTCCACACGATTGCCTGGCAGTATCTGCCCTCAGCCGCCCGCGAGCGAGGCGATGCGCTGATCGAGGAAGCCGGTCGCGCGGCGACCGAAGCGGCACCGCTTGCGCGGCTGTCGCTCGAAGGCGACGGACAGGCGCCGGGCGCCGCCCTCACTCTCCAGATGTGGCCGACCGGCGAGCGGCATGAGATCGGCCGCGCAGACTTTCACGGGCGCTCCGTCGATTGGCGCGGCTGGCCTGGCCTTTCCTGACGCCGGCTTGCTCTTGTCGGCGTTCGTCTCAGTGACCGGCGTCCTGCGCACCGGCCGCCAGCAAACCCGAGACGTAAGGGGCGAACGAGCGCCAGCACTCGACGCGGAACGTGGTTTCGCCGGTGCGGTAGAGCACGATCTCGGCCTTGCCGAAGACGGTGCGCGAGCAGGCGCCGACGGGGAAGGTTTTCAGCGACAGGTCCTGCGGACAGCCGGCATTGATGGCGGCTGCGGCACCCGGTCCTTCCACGAGGACGGCGGTGTTGCGATGGGAGATGTCGGTTGCCGAATGCAGGACGCCGGCTGCGGCGGCAAGGCTTCCGAGATCCGTCTCCGTCTCGTCGATCACCAGCCATTCGTCCGGCCCGAGCCAGAGGGCGTGGCGGGTGCCGCTCGTGACGGAAGCCTTCGGGCGCGTCGGCAGGGACAGGCCGAGCGCGGTGGAGAGGGCCTCGACGGCATCCGGCTTGGCGCGCAGCGACAGGCGGCTGGCGGGTGCGGCCGGTGTCAGGCGGACGGCGGCGGAGCCGCCATGGAAGCCGCGAAGCGGCAGGGTGCGTGTCGCGAGATCAGCCATGGATGCGGCCACCTTCCTTGTCAAAGAACACCATGTCGCTCACCTCGACGGCGATCGTCCGGTCGGCCATCGGCACGTAAAGGGTCTGGCCGAGCCGCGCCTTGCCGCCCGCCACCACCGCCATGGCGATGGAGCGCCCGCAATTTTCCGACCAGTAGGCCGAGGTGACATGGCCGAGCATGGTCATGGGCTTTGGCTGGTTGGGGTCGGCGACGATCTGCGCGCCTTCCTCCAGCACGACGTTCGGATCCTTTGTCAGCAGGCCGACGAGCTGCTTGCGGCCTTCGCGCACGAGGTCGGGGCGCTTCATGCCGCGAATGCCGACGAAGTCGGTCTTCTTCTTGCCGACCGCCCAGGAGAGGCTCGCATCGTCCGGCGTGAGCGTGCCGTCCGTATCCTGCCCGACGATGATGTAGCCCTTTTCGGCGCGCAGGACATGCATGGTCTCCGTGCCATAGGCGCAGCCGTCGATGGCTTCGACGCGGTCACGGATCGCGTCCCAGACATCCGGGCCGAAATCGGCGGGGACGTTGACCTCGAAGCCGAGCTCGCCGGTAAACGACATGCGGAAGAGCCGTGTCGGCACGCCGCAGATCCGGCCCTCGGCCACGCTCATATGCGGGAAGGCTTCGTTGGAGAGGTCGATGCCCTCAACCAGCGGCGCGATGATCTCGCGCGCCTTCGGGCCCTGCAGGGCGATAACGGCCCACTGCTCGGTGGCCGAGGTCAGCCAGACGTTCAGATGCGGGAATTCCGTCTGGAGATAGTCTTCCATGTGATGCATGACGCGGGCGGCACCGCCCGTCGTGGTGGTCACGTGGAAGCGATCGTCCGACATGCGGCCGACGACGCCGTCGTCATAGATAAAGCCGTCTTCGCGCAGCATGATGCCGTAGCGGCAGCGGCCCGGCTTCAGCGTGTCCCAGCTGTTGGTGTAGATGAGGTTGAGGAAGGCGGCCGCATCCGGGCCGACCACCTCGATCTTGCCGAGCGTCGACGCATCGAACATGCCGACCGTCTCGCGCACCGTGCGGCACTCGCGGTTGACGGCGGCGTGCATGTCCTCGCCGGGGCGGGGATAGTACCAGGCGCGCTTCCACTGGCCCACATCCTCGAAGGCCGCGCCCATGGCCTCTTCGGCCTCGTGCATCGCCGTCTTGCGGGTGGGGTCGAACAGGTCGCCGCGGGAATGGCCGATCAGCGTGCCGAAGGTGACGGGCGTGTAGGGCGCGCGGAAGGTGGTGAGGCCGACTTCGGGAATGCCGCGGCCGAGCGTTTCCGCCGCGATGGCGAGACCGTGAATGTTGGACAGCTTGCCCTGATCGGTCGCCATGCCGTTGGTGGTGAAGCGCTTGATGTGTTCGATCGAGTGCATGCCTTCGCGCACCGCAAGCCGGATATCTTTGGCGCAGACGTCGTTCTGGAAATCGATGAAGGCCTTCACGTCGTCCTCGGGTCCGGCGCCGTAGGCGGCGCCCGCCATGCCGCCCGTCCAGGCGAAGGCCTGCGTGCCGGAGAGTTCAAGGCGTGCGCTGCCGGAGAAGCCGGCCGCCTGCGCGGCACGTTCGCCACCGTCGACAGCTTCCGCAAGGGTCGCGGCAATGTCGGTGGTGCCGTTGCAGGCGCCGACGGAAACGCAATCCTGCGCGTAGATGCCCGGCAGAAAGCGCTGCGTTTCCGCATCGAAGGCCACCTTGCCGCGCGACTGCGAGAACATATGCACCGACGGCGTCCAGCCGGAGGAGGTGATGAGCGCGTCCACCACGATGGAGCGGACGCTGCTGCCGCCGCTGACGCGGCGGACGGAGATGGCGGAGACGCGCAGCTTGCCCTTGGTGTCGGTCACGGCATGGCCGGTGAGGACCTCGATGCCAAGGGCCTGCGCCTCTGCCAACACCTCTGCGCCCGGCTGTTCGCGGCTATCGACGATGGCCGGGATCGCGATGCCGGCGCGGTGGAGGTCGAAGGCGGCCTCGTAGGCGCCGTCATGCGCGGTGTAGACGCCGACCTTGCGGCCGACGGCGACGCCGAAATGGTTGAGATAGGTGCGGGCGGCCGAAGCCAGCATGATGCCGGGGCGGTCGTTGTTGGCAAACACCATATGCCGCTCGATGGCGCCGGTGGCGATGACGACGCGCTTGGCGCGCACCTGCCAGAGCCGTTCGCGCGGGGCGGAGCGGGCCGGGCGGGACACGTGATCGGTGACGCGCTCCGCCAGTGCCACGAAGTTCTGCGCGTAATAGCCGAAGGCGGTCGTGCGGGTGAGCAGGGTGACATTGTCCATGGCGGCGAGCCGGCGGGCGGCATCCTGCGCCCAGGCATAGCCATCCTGGCCATCGATCGTTACGCCGGCATCATAATGCAGCGCCCCGCCGACCTCCGGCTGCTCGTCGCACAGGATGACGCGCGCGCCAGCGGCGGCGGCGGCGAGCGCTGCGGTCAGGCCGGCGACGCCGGCGCCCATGACCAGCACGTCGCAATGGGCGTAGCGGCTGGCATATTCGTCGGTGTCGTCTTCTGTCGGCGACACGCCGAGGCCGGCTGCGGCGCGGATGCGGGGCTCGTAGACGCTCTTCCAGGCCTGTTTCGGCCACATGAAGGTCTTGTAGTAGAAGCCGGCGGCAAAGAACGGCGCGAGGATGTTGTTGATGCCGCCGACGTCGAAGCTGAGCGACGGGTAGCGGTTCTGCGATGCGACGGTCATGCCGTCGAAGACCTCCTGCACGGTCGCGCGAACGTTCGGCTGGCGGCGGGCATTGTCGCGCATCACGTCGATCAGCGCATTCGGCTCTTCCGGGCCGGCCGCGACGATGCCGCGCGGGCGGTGGTACTTGAACGAGCGGCCGACGAGATGGACGCCGTTGGCGATCAGCGCCGAGGCGACGGTGTCGCCCTGCAAGCCCTGATAGGTGCGGCCGTCGAAGGTGAAGCGCGCGGTTTTCGCCGGCGTCAGGCGACCCTTGCCGGGAATGCGGTTCGCTCCGCCCCTGCTGTCGGCGTTTACAGTCCGCTTGGCGCCGCTCATTCCGCGCGTCCTTCCGTGGCTTCGTAGGTTTCGACGACGGTCTCGTCGGTCATGGCGGCGATCGGCAGGGACGGCTTCGGCTCGCCCGCCTTGTAGGTCTTCAGGAACCGGTCGCTGACCGTGTCACGCGCCGCGTTGAAGAACCGGCCGCAGCCGGAGATATGCCGCCAGCGCTCGAAGATCAGGCCCTTTGGGTTGTCCCGCAGGAAGAAATATTCCTCGAAGGCCTCATCGGAAATCGCTGCGATGTTCTCCGGCCGGGCGATGTGGGCGTCGCCGGCGGCGCGGAACTCGAGTTCGGAGCGCTCTTCCTCGCAGTAGGGGCAGTGGATCAAAAGCATGGGCGTGTTCCTGATGCGGGAAAGGACAGGCGAAAGCGGCGGGCCGGGGCCGTCATGTCAGTGCGCCACGGCCGCGGCTGCCGCCTCGTCGATCAGCCGTCCGGTGCGGAAGCGGTCGAGCGTCAGGCCTGCCGCCAGCCGGTGCGGCTCGCCTTTGGCGATGAGGTGGGCGAACAGGTTGGCCGAGCCCGGCGTCGCCTTGAAGCCGCCCGTGCCCCAGCCACAGTTCACGAAGAGGTTCGGCACGGGCGTGACACCCTGGATGGCCGAGCGGTCCGGCGTGTTGTCGGTGATCCCGCCCCACTGGCGCATCATCTTGACGCGGCGGAAGATCGGAAACAGTTCGCAGATCGCATCCAGCGTATGGGTGATGATCTGCAGGCCGCCGGTCTGGGAGTAGGAGTTGTACTGGTCCGTGCCGGCGCCGATGACAAGCTCGCCCTTGTCGGACTGCGAGATATAGGCATGCACCGTGTTCGACATGACGACGCAGGGGAAGATCGGCTTCAGCGGCTCGGACACCAGCGCCTGCAGCGGCACGGAATGCAGCGGCACGCGAACGCCGGCCATGGCCATGATCACGGAGTTGTGGCCCGAGGCTGAGACGCCGATTTTCTTCGCGCCGATGAAGCCGCGGTTGGTATCGACACCCGTCACGGCCCCATCCGGGCCGCGGCGGATGCCGGTGACTTCGCAGTTCTGGATGATATGCACGCCGCGGTCGGAGGCGGCACGCGCATAGCCCCAGGCAACGGCATCGTGGCGCGCCGTGCCGCCACGGCGCTGCAGGGCGGCGCCGTTGATGGGAAAGCGGGCGGAGGCGGAGATATCGAGCGGCGGACAGAAATCCTTCGCCTGCTCGGGCGACAGCCACTCGTTGTCGATGCCGTAGAGACGGTTGGCATGGATATGCCGCTTGAACACCTGCTGGTCGTGGATGCCGTGCGACAGCATCATCACGCCGCGCGGGGAATACATAACGTTGTAGTTCAGGTCCTGCGACAGGTTTTCCCAGAGCTTCAGCGAGTGCTCGTAGATGTCCATGCTCTCGTCGTAGAGATAGTTGGACCGGATGATGGTGGTGTTGCGGCCCGTATTGCCGCCGCCGAGCCAGCCTTTTTCGAGCACCGCGACATTGGTGATGCCGTGCTCTTTTGCGAGGTAGTAGGCGGCCCCCAGGCCATGGCCGCCGCCGCCGATGATGATCGCGTCATACGACGCGCGCGGCTCGGGAGAGACCCACTGCGCTTCCCAGCCCTTGTGCGCCCGCATGGCTTCGCGTGCCACGGCAAAAACCGAATATTTGCGCATTCGCCTCATCTCCTGTCCGGGATGCCCCGATCCGTCTGTCCAACACATCGCAAATCGGGACGCGTCGCAACGTCCATTTTGCGACGTGGCGGGCCTTCACTTTCGACACTGCGAAAATGGCAGGACCGCGGAGTTCGATCGGCATGGTGCGCGACAGCGGCGAATGCTTGCCCCTTGACAGGCGCGTATGCGCCCGGCGTGGCACGAGTGAGGCAGGACGGCCTCTTGAGATGTGGTTTTCCAGCGCCAGATAGCTTGAAACCGCGTCATTGTCGGCCGCGGGTGGACTTTGTGGCATTCATCTGCTACTTGCCGCCCATCCTCGCAGGGCTCGAGCCCTCGCGATCAACGAACCATGCCGTCCGGCGGTGCCTCATAGGCAGCCTCGGGTTCGGCCCATACACAGAAGCCTGAGCGTGTCTCGGCTCGATATCAAGGAATGGTAAACACGTGCAGGTACTCGTTCGCGACAACAATGTTGACCAGGCGCTTCGCGCGCTGAAGAAGAAGCTGCAGCGCGAAGGCGTCTTCCGCGAAATGCGCGCCCGCGAGGCTTACGAGAAGCCGTCGCAGCGCCGCGCGCGCGAAAAGGCCGAAGGCATCAGCCGCGTTCGCAAGCTGGCCCGCAAGCAGGCCCAGCGCGAAGGCCTGCTGCCCATGCCGAAGTCTGCCGCCAAGTTTGCGGCCAAGGCACGCTGATTGGCGCTTGCTCCGAGACTGGTAACGGCGGAGGCGATGCATGCGCCGCCGCCTTTTTTGCGTTAGACGTATCCGGTGGCCGTCGCGTCTCTGCCGTGGATGCGGCACTTGCGTGAACGAACCGCCTGCTCCGGCGTTACCGTTGCAGCCGGGGCGAGACTGCGGACCTGCGACGTGCCTGAGGCATTCTTGATTTGAGGGATCGATCTTGACATCGACTGTGACGACAGAGGGTTTTGCCGGCCGGGACGCATCCCGCACAGGCACGCAGCGCTCCAGCCGGCTGGGCATCCTTTCCGCCCTCGGCGCGGCCCTGCTTTTGACGGCCTGCCAGACCGATCCCTCCAACGACAGCACGCTGCAGGTCGAGCGGGCGCAGGGTTCGGAGCAGAACATCGCTTCGCTGTCGGGCGTCATCAACAGCAATCCGAGCGATCCCGAAGGCTATAACGTGCGTGGCTCGGCCTATGGCCGCGCCGGCGAGTTCCGCCGTGCGGTCGCGGATTTCAACAAGGCGATCGAGCTCAATCCGCGGTTCTACCAGGCCTATGCCAACCGGGCCCTGGTCGAGCGCAACATGGGCGATCTCGCGGAAGCGCTTGCCGACTACAATTCGGCGCTGCAGCTCAATCCGCGCTACGACGTCGCCTATATCGGCCGCGGCAATCTCTACCGCCAGAGCGGCCGGCTGGATCAGGCCTTTGCCGACTTCAACAAGGCGATCGAGAACGACACGACCGATCCGCGCGCCTATCACAATCGCGGCCTGATCTATCAGGCGCGCAACCAGCATGGGCAGGCGATCGAGGATTTCTCGACGGCCATCTCGCTGTCGCCGAGCTCGCCCGAGCCCTATAACGGCCGCGGCATCTCTTATGTCGCCCAGAACGACGACGACAATGCATTCGCCGACTTCAACACGGCCATCAACCTCAACGGCAAGATCGCGGAATCCTGGGCCAACCAGGCGCTGGTCTATGAGCGGCGCGGCGAAAAGGCGAAGGCGCAGCGCTCGTACGGCCATGCCCTTCAGCTCGATCCGAAATACGAGCCCGCCCGGGCCGGCCTCGCCCGCGTCAAAGCCGCATCCTGAGGCGTTCCGATCGCATCCCATAAAAAACGCCGCTTCGAAGCGGCGTTTTTCGTTTCTGGATGGACTGACGGGCGAGGGGTCAGGTGATGACCGTCGGCTCCGTGCGGCCGGTCCGCTCCTTGATGCCGGCCAGCGTATCGGCGGCCTCGATCAGGTCGGCCAGGGCGACCTGGGTATCGACGTCGTGCTTTGCCGCATCGGGCTCGAAGCGCTCGATATAGACGCGCAGCGTCGCGCCGGACGTGCCGGTGCCCGACAGGCGGAAGACCACGCGGGAGCCGCCTTCGAAAAGGATGCGGATGCCCTGATTGTTGCTGACGGAGTGGTCGACCGGATCGTGATAGGAGAAGTCGTCCGCCGTCTCGATCGTGAGATCGCCGAGCTTGCGGCCGGGCAGAGTGGCGAGCTGGCTGCGAAGCGCATCCATCAGGCCGTTGGCAGCAGCGGAATCCACCTCTTCGTAATCATGGCGCGAGTAGTAGTTGCGGCCATAGGTCGTCCAGTGCTCGCGCGCGATATCAACGACGCTTTCCTTGCGAACGGCAAGGATGTTGAGCCAGAGCAGCACGGCCCAGAGACCGTCCTTCTCGCGGACGTGGCTGGAGCCGGTGCCCGCACTTTCCTCGCCGCAGATGGTCGCCAGGCCGGCATCGAGCAGGTTGCCGAAGAACTTCCAGCCGGTCGGCGTCTCGTAGATGCCGATGCCGAGCTTTTCGGCGACGCGGTCGGCCGCACCCGATGTGGGCATGGAGCGGGCGATGCCGGCGAGGCCCTTGGCATAGCCGGGCGCGAGCGTCGCGTTTGCGGCGAGCATGGCCAGGCTGTCGGAGGGCGTCACGAAGATACCCTTGCCGATGATCAAGTTCCGGTCGCCGTCGCCATCGGAGGCCGCACCGAAATCGGGCGCGTCGTCGCCCATCATCTCCTCGTAGAGGGCGCGGGCATGGACGAGGTTCGGATCCGGGTGGTGGCCGCCGAAGTCGGGCAGGGGCACGAAGTTCAGCACGGAACCCTTGGCGGCACCGAGACGGTTTTCGAGGATCTCCTTGGCATAGGGACCGGTGACCGCGCTCATGGCGTCGAAGACAATGCGGAAGCCGCCGGCGAGGTGGCTGCGGATCGCCGGGAAATCGAACAGGGTTTCCATCAATTCGGCATAGTCGGAGACGGGGTTGATGACCTGTACGGTCATGCCCGCGACCTCCTGCTCGCCCTCGGCGTCGAGATTGATGTCGGCGACATCGGCGATCTTGTAGGTCTCGATCGTCTTGGTGTGGGCATAGATCGCGTCGGTCACCTTTTCGGGTGCCGGGCCGCCATTGCCGATATTGTACTTGATGCCGAAGTCTTCCGTCGGGCCGCCGGGATTGTGGCTGGCCGAAAGAACGATGCCGCCGAAGGCTTCGTACTTGCGGATGACGTGGGAGGCGGCCGGCGTCGACAGGATGCCGCCGCGGCCGACGAGGACGCGGCCGAAGCCGTTCGCCGCCGACATCTTGATGGCGATCTGGATGACCTCGCGGTTGTAGAACCGGCCGTCGCCGCCGATGACCAGCGTCTTGCCCGCGAAGCCTTCGAGGCTGTCGAAGATCGACTGGATGAAGTTCTCGGCATAGTTCGGCTGCTGGAAGACCGGCACCTTCTTGCGAAGTCCCGACGTTCCGGGTTTCTGGTCGGTATAGGGGGTCGTATTTACGGTTTTCGTCATCATTCAACCTTTCGCAAGAAGACCGGCATAAAGCGCGGCATAGCGCGTGGCACTCATATCCCAGGAGACATCGGATTTCATACCGCGCGCCTGCAGGCGCGCCCAGATTTTCGGCTGGCGCCACAGGGAAAAGACGCGGCGGAGTGCCAGCCGCAGGCTTTCCTCGGAGACGGGGGAGAACAGGACGCCGGTGGCGACGTTCGCCGCGACCGCCGCCTCGTTGGCGTCGATGATCGTATCGGCAAGACCGCCGGTGCGAGCGACGACCGGCACGCAGCCATAGCGCAGGCCGTAAAGCTGGGTCAGGCCGCAGGGCTCGAAGCGCGACGGCACGAGGATGGCATCGGCGCCTGCCTGCATGAGGTGCGACAGCGGCTCGTCGTAGCCGACGACGAGGCCCACGCGACCGGGATGCATGGCGGCTGCGGTTCGGAACGCGGCTTCGAGCGCCGGATCGCCGGAGCCCAGCACGGCGAGCGTGCCGCCGTTCTCGACGATCATATCGATGACGCCGGCCAGCACGTCCATGCCCTTCTGGTCCGTGAGGCGGCTGACGACGCAGAAGAGTGGACCGTCGGTCGCAACCAGGCCGAAGCGCTCGCGCAGGGCGTCGCGGTTGGCCGCTCGCTTCTTCAGGCTGGCGGCGGCATAGGGCGAGGCGATGTGCGGATCGGCTTGCGGGTTCCAGACATCGGTGTCGATGCCGTTGACGATGCCGTGGAGGTCGGCGATGCGGGCGGCCAGAACGCCCTGCAGGCCCATGCCGAATTCGGGCGTCAGGATTTCCTGCGCATAGGAGGGGCTGACGGTGGTAATCGCCGTTGCCGCCATCAGGCCGCCCTTGAGGAAGGAGACGTCGCCGTAATACTCGACGCCCTGCACCGAGAACGCGCCCCAGGGCAGCGCGAGTTCCGGAAAGGTGCTGGCCGAAAACTGGCCGCGGAAGGCGATGTTGTGGATGGTCAGCACGGTCGGCACATGGGCGGCACCGCCATGCTGCATGTAGACGGGGGCGAGTGCGGCCTGCCAGTCATGGCAGTGGACGAGGTCCGGCGTCCAGTCGGGCAGGATCCCGCGCGCGATCTCGGCCGCCGCCAGCGACAGGGCCGCGAAACGGCGGAAATTGTCCGAGTGGTCGAGGCCTTGCGGGTCGAGATAGGGTCCGCCCGGCCGGTTGAACAGCGTGGGGGCGTCGAGCACCAGGAGGTCGAGACCGTCATGCTCGGCCGCCAGGATCGCAGCGGGATGGCCGAACAGCGTCTCGAAACCACCGAGCCGCGTCGTAGCCCCGATCTTTTCCATGACGGCGGGATAGCCGGGCACCAGCGTGCGCATGCGGATGCCATGCGGTTTGAGCGCCGCGGGCAGGGCGCCCGCGACGTCGGCCAGGCCGCCGGTCTTGATCAGCGGAAAGACTTCGGAGGCGACCGAAAGGACGTTCATCGTCCTCACAGTCCCAGCTTGTCGATCATGGCTTGCGTGATCAGGCAGATGCCGTTTTCCGAACGGCGGAACCGCTTGGCGTCGAGGTCCGGATCCTCGCCGACGACGAGACCTTCCGGGATGACGACGCGGCTGTCGATGACGACGTTCTTCAGCTGCGCATGACGGCCGATCTTCACGCTCGGCAGGATGACGGCACCATCGAGTCGGGAGAAGGAATTCACGCGGACGCCGGTGAACAGCATGCTGCGATTGAGCGAGGCGCCGGAGATGATGCAGTCGCCCGAAACCAGCGAGGAGGTGGCCGATCCGCGCCGGTTCTCGTCGTCATGCACGAACTTCGCCGGCGGCTTGATCTCGGCAAAGGTCCAGATCGGCCAGGTGCTGTCGTAGATGTCGAGTTCGGGCGTTACATGCGTCAGGTCGATATTGGCCTGCCAGTAGGCGTCGATCGTGCCGACGTCGCGCCAGTAGGCCTCGCGCTCGAAGTCCGAGCGCACGCAGGACTGGTTGAAGCGGTGGGCGATCGCCTTGCCGTGCTGGACGATGTAGGGAATGATATCCTTGCCGAAGTCGCGGCTGGAGGTCGGATCGGCCGCATCGCGGCGCAGGATATCCATCAGGAACTTCGTGTGGAACACGTAGATGCCCATGGAGGCCAGCGCCATGTCGGGATTGCCGGGAATGCCCGGCGGGTCGGCCGGCTTCTCCACGAAGGCGATGATGCGGTCCTTCTCGTCCACATGCATGACGCCGAAGCCCGTCGCTTCCATGCGCGGGACCTCGAGGCAGCCGATCGTGACGTCGGCGCCGCTGTCCACATGCTGCTGGAGCATCAGCTCGTAGTCCATCTTGTAGATGTGGTCGCCGGCCAGGATGACCATGTATTCGACGCCATGATCCTCGATGATGTCGATGTTCTGGTAGACGGCGTCGGCGGTGCCTTCGTACCACTGCGTTTCCGACACGCGCTGGGAGGCGGGCAGAATGTCGAAGCTCTCGTTTCGCTCGGGCCTGAAGAAGTTCCAGCCGTTCTGCAGGTGGCGGATCAGGGAGTGTGCCTTGTACTGCGTGGCGACGCCGATGCGGCGGATACCCGAATTCATCGCGTTCGACAGCGCGAAATCGATGATGCGGGCCTTGCCGCCGAAGTAGACGGCGGGCTTGGCGCGACGGTCCGTCAGTTCCTTCAGACGGCTTCCACGGCCACCGGCCAGAACGTAGGCCATGGCGTCGCGGGCCAGCGGCTGTATGCGTTTTTCCATTGTATCCTCCCGATTTTGCGGTCTCTTGGCCGGTCTGCCCGCCCTCTCAAACGGGCCGACCGGCATAATGCTGTCGTCCCGGCCGGAGACCCGGCCGTGTTCGTTTTCAGTCCTGCTCCAGCATCAACGTGGCGAGCGGCGGCAAGGTCAGGTTCGCCCGGATCTCGCCGGATGCAGTACGCACGGCATGCACCACGCCGCCATTGCCCTTGCCGCTACCGCCGTAGATCTCGGCATCGGTGTTGACGATCTCGCGCCAGCGCCCCTCGCTCGGCAGGGGGATCGAGTAGACCTCGCGGTAGACGGGGGTGAAGTTCGAGATGACGGCGACGGCCTTCTGGCCGGGCGCCTTGCGCAGCCAGGCAAAGACCGAATTGTCGCTGTCGTCGGCAATCAGCCACTCGAAGCCCTCGCCCTCGCAATCGCGTGCATGCAGCGCCTGCTTGTTGCGGTAGGTGCCGTTGAGGTCGCGGATCAGCCGGCGCATGCCCTGATGCAGGGGATATTCGAGCAGGTTCCAGTCAAGCCCGCGCTCTTCCGACCATTCCGCCCACTGGGCGAACTCCTGGCCCATGAACAGCAGCTTCTTGCCGGGATACCCCCACATGAAGCCGTAATAGGCGCGAAGATTGGCGAATTTCTGCCAGTCGTCGCCCGGCATCTTCGCCACGAGCGATCCCTTGCCGTGCACCACTTCGTCATGGGAGAGCGGCAGCACAAAATTCTCGCTGAAGGCGTAGACGAGGCCGAAGGTCAGGTCGTTGTGGTGATGCTTGCGGTGGATGGCGTCCCGCGCGAGATATTGCAGCGTGTCGTGCATGAAGCCCATGTTCCACTTGAACCCGAAGCCCAGGCCTCCGGTGTGGACCGGTGCCGAGACGCCCGGCCAGGAGGTGCTCTCCTCCGCAATGGTCAGGATGCCGGGATGGCTGCCGTAGACCTCCTTGTTCATCGTCTGGAGGAAACGCACGGCATCGAGGTTCTCGTTGCCGCCATACTCGTTTGGAACCCATTCGCCATGCTTGCGGGAATAGTCGAGATAGAGCATCGACGCGACCGCATCGACGCGCAGTCCGTCGAGATGGAATTTCTCGGCCCAGTAGAGCGCATTGTTAACGAGATAGGCAAAGACCTCGGCGCGGCCGAAATTGTAGATCGCCGTGTTCCAGTCGGGATGGAAGCCCTGGCGCGGGTCCTCATGTTCGTAGAGGGCGGTGCCGTCGAAGTTGCGCAGGCCGTGGGCGTCGACGGGGAAGTGCGCGGGGACCCAGTCGAGGATCACGCCGAGGCCGACCTTGTGGGCACCGTTGACGAAACGGGCAAAGCCCTCCGGTTCGCCGAAGCGGGCGGTCGGCGCATAAAGGCCGGTCGTCTGGTAGCCCCAGGAGGGATCGTAGGGGAACTCGCTGATGGGGAGGAACTCGATATGGGTGAAGCCCATGTCGACGCAATAGGGGATGAGCCGCGCGGCCATCTCGTCCCAGGAGAGAAACGCGCCATTGTCGCCGCGCTGCCAGGAACCGGCATGCACCTCGTAGATCGAAATCGGCTGGCGGCGCGCGTCGGCGGAGGCCCAGTGCGCGCGGTGCGCCTCGTCTTCCCAGACCTGCGCGATTTCCGGCGTGGTGACCGAGGCCGTCTGGGGACGAAGTTCCGAGCGGCGGGCGAAGGGGTCTGCCTTCAGCGGCTGAAGCTGGCCGTCCTGTCCGATGATCTCGTATTTGTAGGGCGTTCCCGCTGGGACATCCGGGATGAAGATTTCCCAGATGCCGGTGTCGAGCCGCAGCCGCATGACGTGGCGGCGCCCGTCCCACGCATTGAAGGCGCCGACGACCGACACGCGGCGCGCATTCGGCGCCCAGACGGCGAAGTGAAAGCCGTCGATGCCCTCATGGCGCACCGGATGGGCGCCGAGCTTGTCGAACAGGCGAAGGTGGGAGCCCTCGCGGATGAAGTAGTCGTCCATGGGCCCGAGAACCGGGCCGAAGCTGTAGGGATCGGTGACCGTCCAGCGCCCGCCGGCATTTTCCGCCTTGTAGCGGACCGGCTGCACCTTGCGCAGGCTGACCGTCCCCTCGAAGAAACCCGACTCGTGGCGGAGCGCCAAGGTGCCGATATCCTTGCCGGAGAGCGTTTCGACGGAGACGCTGGTCGCGCCTGGCAGAAAACAGCGGACGACGACATCCTTGCCGACCGCATGGGGTCCGAGGCTTGCAAACGGATTGCTGTGCGTTCCATCGATGAATGCTGCTACCTCGTCCTCCGGCAGATGCGCCGGCGACGAAGCCTCTTTCAGCTCGGATGTCATCCGGCTCTCCAAATCTCGTCGGCATACTGCCGAATCGTCCGATCGGAGGAGAACCAGCCCATCCGTGCGGTGTTGCGGATGGTCTTGCCGTACCATTGGCTGGTATCGGTCCAGATGGCATCCACTTCGCGCTGCGCCTTGGCATAGGCGTCGAAGTCGGCCGCGACCATGAACCAGTCGTGAGAGTAGATACCGTCGATCAGGCCCGAGAAGCGGTTGCGGTCGTCGGGGGAAAAGACGCCGGACGCAATCGCCTGCAGTGCCTGCGACAGCTCGCGCGACGCCTCGATGACGGCCCGCGGTTCGTGGCCCTCCTGGCGCAGGTTGGAGACTTCTTCCGCCGTCATCCCGAAAATCTTGATGTTCTCCTCGCCGACGCAATCGCGCATCTCGACATTGGCGCCGTCCAGCGTGCCGATGGTCAGCGCACCATTCAACGCGAACTTCATGTTGCCGGTTCCCGACGCTTCCATGCCGGCGGTTGAAATCTGCTCGGAGAGATCGGCGGCGGGCACCATAATTTCCGCCAGCGAAACGTTGTAGTTCGGAATGAACACCACCTTCAGCAGCCCGCGCACCGCCGGGTCGTTGTTGATGACGCGGGCGACGTCGTTCGCCAGCTTGATGATGAGCTTGGCATTGTGATAGCTCGGCGCCGCCTTGCCGGCGAAAAGCTTGACGCGCGGAACCCAGTCGAGCTCGGGATGCGAGCGGATCTGGTCGTAGAGCGAGATCGCCTCGATGATGTTCAGCAGCTGGCGCTTGTATTCGTGAATGCGCTTGATCTGGATGTCGAACATGGCGGACGGGTCGATGCGGATGCCCATCCGGCTCTGGACGAGCTGGGCGAGCCGCACCTTGTTGTCGCGCTTGATGGCGGCGAAGCGATCCTGGAAAACGGCGTTGTCGGCATGCGCGTCGAGCGCCTTCAGCGCCTCTGCATCGTCCATGAAGTCGTCGCCGATCGTCTCGCGGATCAGCGCGAACAGCTCGGGGTTACACTGCATCAGCCAGCGGCGCGGGGTGATGCCGTTGGTCTTGTTGTTGATGCGCTTGGGGTAGAGCTTGTGCAGGTCGGCAAACACCGTGATCTTCATGAGATCTGTGTGAAGCGCCGAGACGCCGTTGATCGAATGCGAGCCGACGAAGGCGAGGTTGCCCATGCGCACGCGGCGGTCGCCGCTTTCGTCGATCAGCGAGATGTTGCGCACCTGCTGGTCGCTGTAATCCGGCAGCTTGCGCGCCTCGAGCAGGATCTTCGCGTTGATCGCATAGATGATCTGCATATGCCGCGGCAGCAGCCGCTCGAACAGCGGCACGGGCCAGGTTTCCAGTGCTTCTGGCAGCAGCGTATGGTTGGTGTAGGAGAAGGTGCGGCGGGCGAGATCCCAGGCGGTGTCGAAATCGACGCCGTGGACGTCGGTCAGCAGGCGCACCAGCTCGGCAACGGAGACGGCCGGATGCGTGTCGTTCAGCTGGATGGCGACCTTGTCCGGCAGGGAGGTGAAATCCGGATACTGCTGCAGGTGCCGGCGCAGGATGTCCTGCAGCGAGGCGGAGGAGAAGAAGAACTCCTGGCGCAGGCGCAGCTCCTGACCGGCCGGCGTCGCGTCGGCCGGGTAGAGGACGCGGGCGAGCGCTTCGGCCTTGTTGCTTTCCCGCAGCGCGCCGATGTGGTCGCCGGCATTGAAGGCGTCGAGCAGGATGGGGTCGATCGGATGCGCGCTCCACAGGCGCAGCGTGTTGGTGCGCTTGCCGCGCCAGCCGACGACCGGCGTGTCGCAGGCCGTGGCGATGACGCGCTCGGCCGGCTTCCAGACGTAGCGGGTCAGCTCCTCGTCGATATTGACGGTTTCGACCGCGCCGCCGAAGCCGATCTCGTAGGAGCTTTCGCGGCGCTCGAACTCCCAGGGATTGCCGTGTGCAAGCCAGGTTTCCGGCAGTTCCACCTGCCAGCCATCCGCCATCTGCTGACGGAAGAGGCCGTGCACATAGCGGATGCCGTAGCCATAGGCCGGGATATCGACGCTCGCCATGCTTTCCATGAAACAGGCGGCAAGCCGCCCGAGGCCACCATTGCCGAGAGCGGCGTCGGGCTCCAGTTCGGCGATCACGTCGATATCGACGCCGAAGGATGCCAGCGCCTCCTTCAGCTCGTCCATCAGGCCGATATTGGTGACGGCATCGCGCATCAGGCGGCCGATCAGGAACTCCAGCGACAGGTAGTAGACGCGCTTGGAACTGTCGGTGTAGGCCTTGCGGGTGGACTCCATCCAGTTGTCGGTGATGCGGTCGCGCACGACCAGGATCGCGGCCGTCAGCCAGTCATGCGGCTTGGCGACCTTCGGGTCCTTGCCGATGCGGTAGGTCAGGCGTTCGATGATCTCCTGCGCCAGAATTTCGGCGCTCGACTCGCGGCGCGCGGCGTTCGGAATTTTCTCATTGGAGATACGGCTGACCATGGATCCGGGCTACCCTCTTGAACGTTGTTCCGACACCACCGCAGGCGCACGCGTGCGGAGAATTCCAGCAATGTATGCACCGATACGAAGCGCTTGCAATAAGTGTTTTCAAGAGGATGTAAAATGAAGCCGGCGGGCGGCGGCGCGTGCTCGATGGTGACGGGCTTCCTCGTCTCGGTGTTCGATCCGCGTGCCTCCGCCGCCGTTTCCCCGGTTCTTCGCGCTGCCGGCCGCGGGCCGGGGGCAGAGGGTCTGCACATGCGAAAAACCCGCGCGAATGGGTCGCGCGGGTCTCTATGAGGGAGTGCCGACATTTGTTTTACTGCGTCAGCCGGACCATCAGGTTGCTGGCCTTGTTGCCGATCGCCTTGAAGGCTGAAACGAGGTCCTCGCTCTTCTCGGCCTGGAAATAGTAGGTCGGGTCCGTGGCGCAGCCCAGCAGGAGATCCTGGCCGCGCTTGGGCGCCTTGAAGGCGACGGTAAAGACCTTGATGCCGTCGTCGCGGGCCTTGTCGCAATAGAACTTCGTGGCCGCGTCCGATCGCGTCGCTTCGCTGTCGCCCGTTCTGTTCTGGTAATAGTTGTTCTCGCCATCCGTCATGAAGACGATGTATTTGGTCGGAACTGCGCCCGTCTTCTGCGCGTGAGCCTTCGTTTCCGTGTTGCCCGACAGGTCCCGGTAGGCGGAGGTGAAGGCGTCGCTCGAGTCCGTTCCGCCGGTCGCCGCAAGCGCGTTGACATAGGTTCCTGTGCCGGCCGTTCCCCAGGCGAGCACACCGGGCGCGTCCTGCGCGTTGTTGTAGGAGATCGCGGAGGTTCTCACATAGATCGAGGTGGGATCGGCCGTCTTCAGCTGGGTGAGAAGGCTGTTCACGGCCTTCTTCAGCGTTGCGATCTTCGAGACGTAGCAGGGCGTGCTCCACTTCGAGTAGGGCCAGTAGGCTTCCTCGTAGATGTAGCAGCCGTTGGTGGATGTGTCCTTGGTGTCGGTCTTCCAGGCCATCGAGCCGGATCGATCGAGAACGAGCACCATCGACAGGGCGTTCTTCGTGTCCGAGACGCCTTCCGACTTGCCGGTCGCGGACAGGTTGATGCCGTCGCCGCTCACGAGGCGCGTCATGGCGTTGAGATCGACGGGGAGGGTGGATTTGACGCTGATGTCGTAACCCTTCGCACCCGTCTGGAGGGTCTTCGGCTCGATCGTGACGGATATATTGTCGATCAGCAGCTTGTCGGCCGCCGCCTGTTTCACGCTGGCTTCCGACGCGGCGGGCGAGCCGATCGGTATCGGGCTGGCCGTGGCGTTCCGCATGGCGATGACGACGTAGTCGCGCGCGGCTTCGCGGGCCTCGTCCACGGTCATGTGCTTGTTGGCAAGGCCCGAGGCGGCGGCCAGCGCGCCGCTGTCCACCGCGGCCTGCAGCCGATTTTTCTGAAAGACGATGTTGGTGGTGTCGATCGCCACGCCGGCGACGAAGAGAACAACCGGAAGCACGACGGCCGCCATCAGCGCGATGTTGCCGCCCCGGTCTTCGAGGCTCCGCCCGATCATGCCGAAAAATCGCCTCATGTCCCTCTCCTGCGTCCACGGTCCGCTTCGCGATATCGCCGAAGCCCATCTTGCCGCATTGTTAGCAGGGCTTCGTTGGTGACGGCTTACAGGAGAAGCTAAACTTTTACGGACACGGCAGGATTTGCGGCAGGATCCTGTTCCGCATGGCGGACAGGTGCCGCAGAACAGCACAGGTCACGGAGAAACGGTGCCGTCAGGCGACCGGAACGACATCGACGGCCTGGTCGGTCTTGTGGCTGCCATAGCTCTTGAGGACGCCGATGACCGGCGCGACGTCGGAATAGTCGCGGCCGTGGCCGACGACGATGTGGTCCGTGCCGGCGGGCACGTTGTTGGTCGGGTCGAGCTCCACCCAGCCGAGCATCTTGCCGCACCAGACGCGCACCCAGGCATGCATGGCGTCCGCCCCTTCCAGCCGCTCCTTGCCGGGCGGCGGCAGCGTGCGCAGGAAGCCGCTGACATAGCCGGCGGGAATGCCGAGCGCGCGCAGCGCGACGATCATGATATGGGCGAAGTCCTGGCAGACGCCCTTCTTCAGCCGGAAGGCCTCGATCGGCGTGCTGTCCACGGACGTCGCCTTCGGGTCGTAGGTGAAGTCCTTGTAGATCCGCTCGCACATCAGGCCGGCGATCTCGCGGACGGTCATTCCGGGCTTGGCGATGCCGCGGGCAT
Organism: Rhizobium quercicola; assembly: GCF_021168455.1. Classification (NCBI taxonomy): domain Bacteria; kingdom Pseudomonadati; phylum Pseudomonadota; class Alphaproteobacteria; order Hyphomicrobiales; family Rhizobiaceae; genus Rhizobium; species Rhizobium quercicola. The sequence continues at coordinate 15,419 of NZ_JAJOZR010000014.1, read as the reverse complement.
AGGCCGCGATCGTCGGGTCCTCGGCCAGCCGCGGGCTCGGTGCCAGAAAATGATGGGGCGAGCCGGGGTCGAGCGACCAGACGGCGCCGATCTCTGCGGGAAAGGCAGCGAGATCCGGCGAGAAGTCCGCCGTGGGCATGGCGGTCTCCAGCTGCACCCGCGCCTTCATGTGGATGACGAGCTCGTCGTGAAGCTTGCGAAAGAGGATCGACGTCGCCGGATTGCGGAAGAAGTCCAGCATGTCGGTGCGCTCCTCGGGCACCGGGGAGCAGGTGACGGTGCCCGCCACCAGCCGCTGGCGCGACGGCAGCGACAGCGGCAGCACGCGCACCATATGGCGTCCGCCGGATACCGGGATCTCGTAGCTATAGGTGATCTTGAGACTGATATCGTAGAGCATGGATCCGCCGCATCTGGTCCGTCCCCGACCCTCGCCCCGCGGGCGCCGTCGTTCGTCCCGACTCTATGCCCTGTTTGACGCTCCGACGCATCAGAAAAGCGGCCGCGTCCCAAAACGACGAGACGGCCGTACGGCCCGCGCCGCGTCAGCTCAGATAGGTCTGGGCGAGGATATCGGAGAAGCGCTCCATCTCCTTCTCGAGGTGCTCGTAGACCTCGCTCGTCATGCCCTCGGGCGTCATTACCGCGAGACCCGAATGCAGCCGCAGCGCCTCGCGATAGAAAGGCGACATCTGGCCGTTCTGAAAGGCGTTCGGCAGCTGCTCGACTTCGGCGCGGATTTCGTTCAGCTGGTAGAGGATGGAGCGCGGGTTGAGCGGGTCGAGCGCCAAGAGGTCGGTAACCGTCAGAGGCGCGGTGTTGACGTTGTAGCGGCGGCGGTGGGTCATGACGCTGTCGCCGATCTCCAGCAGCATGTCGAGCGCCCCGTCCGGCGCGTCCCCGCCGGACATATGACCGAGCAGGCGGGTCATGTGCATGCCGCGCTCCAGATAACGGCCGATCGACAGGAAGCGCCAGCCGGTGAAGCGGTACATGTTTTCGTGCACGAGACCGGCAAAGCCCGCGAGCTTGCGCAACAGGATGGTCATGGCATGCGTCGCGTCGTCGCCGGCCTCCACCGTCGCGCGGAACTTGCGCACCGTCTTCGACAGGTCGTTGAGCGCCAGCCAGCCATCGGCCGAGAAGCGGTCGCGGATATTGCTCGCCGAATAAAGTGCGCTGTCGATATTGGCGACGAGGCTGTCGGGCACCGGCTGCGCACTGTCGATGTCGAGCACCTTCAGGTACGCCGAGATGTCCTTCAGCAGTGGCATTTCGCTGTTGGCATTTTCGGCGAACCGCCCGTGCCAGGCGCGCAGGATGCGCAGGGCGCCTTCCGAGCGCTCGATATAGCGGCCGAGCCAGAAGAGGTTGTCGGCCGCCCGGCTCGGCAGGCTGCCGGGCATGGTGCGGATGAAGGTTTCGTCGGAGGTGAGGAGCGTCGTCCGCTCGACCGGGCGATCGCTGACGATCCACACGTCGGCCGCGGAGCCGCCGGCCTGCATGGCGATGGCGGCGGCGTCCGCCCCGCTCGAGATCCGGGCAAAGCCGCCGGGCATGACCTGCCAGCCGTTGCGCGTGCGGGCGAGATAGACGCGCAGGCTCATCGGCCGCGGCGTCAGCTTGCCATCCACCCAGGCAGGCGTGGTGGAGAGCGTGACGACCTCCTGGCCGACCAGCTTCTGCCCGTCATTGGCCAGCCAGTCGCGGATCGACAGCTTGGCATTCTCGCGCATGGACGAGCCGAGCACCGACCGGCCGTTGTCGTCGAAGAAGGGGCGCGTCGAATAGGCGGGGCCGATAACCATCTTCTCGATGTTGCGGGCCACCTGCTCGCGCTCGGGCTTCTGCCCGCACCACCAGGTGGCGATGCTCGGCAGCAGCAGGTCCTCGCCGAGCAGATGGTGACAGATGGTCGGCATGAAGGCCAGGAAGGCGCGCGTTTCCAGAATGCCGGAGCCGAGCGCGTTGACGATGGACACGGTGCCGGAGCGCAGCGCGGCCAGCAGGCCGGGGGTGCCGATATGAGAGCGCTGGTTGAGCTCCAGCGGATCGGCGAAGGAGGAATCGAGGCGGCGCCAGAGAATGCCGATCGGCTTCAGGCCGGCGACGGTGCGCACCATCACGCGTCCGTCCACCACCGTCAGATCCTCGCCCTCCAGCAGCATGAAGCCGAGATAGCGGGCGATATAGGCGTGTTCGAAATAGGTCTCGTTGGCGAGACCCGGCGTCAGCACGGCGATGCGATCGTCCGGCGAGCGCTTGCGCATCTGCAGGGCATCGCGGAAGGCGACGAAGAAGCGGGCAAGACGGTGAACATGGGTCTCGGCATAGATGTCGGAGAAGGCGCGCGTGGTCGCCACGCGGTTTTCGAGTGCGAAGCCGGCGCCGGAGGGGGCCTCGGTGCGGTCGGCAAGCACCCACCAGTTGCCGTCCGGACCACGGCCGATCTCGAAGGACACGAAATGCAGGAAGTTGCCGTCGGCCGGCGGCACGCCGACCATGGGCCGCAGGAACTCGGTATTGCCCGCGACCAGGGCCGGCGGCAGGAAGCCTTCGTTGACGAGCGTGTTCGGCCCGTAGATGTCGGCGGCGATCCGTTCGAGAAGCTCGGCGCGCTGGATGAGTCCGAGCGACAGCTCTTCCCATTCGCGCTCGGCGATCAGCACCGGAATGTGCGACAGCGGCCAGCTGCGCTCGGAATTCTCCTTGGTGCCGTAGGCGCGATAGAAGACGCCGGCATCGCGCAGATAGCGGTCGGCCCGGGCAAAGCGGTTGGCAAGCTCGGCCTCGTCCATGCGGCCGATGGCCGAGACGAGGTGCTGCCAGACGGGACGCACCTTGCCCTGCGCATCCACCATTTCGTCGGCGATGCCGGGCAGGGCGCGATAGTCCGCCACCGGGTCGCGCGCCCGCCTGGGGGCCTCGGCAGCGGCCGCTCCGGCCGCTCCCCCCTTGGTGGTCCCGCCCTTGATGGCCTCCGCCGTCGGCTTCTGTGTCATGTCGTCCTACAATCCCGCCGGCCGACGCAGGTCGAGGGTGAAGGGGAACTCCGGCGACGGGGTTTCCGGCGTCAGCGCATAGCCGCCGGCCGTGTGGCCCCAGGGCTCGAACCGCGCCAGCCGGCGTGCCTCCGCCTCGTTGCCGTTGACCGGGAACGTATCGTAGTTGCGCCCACCGGGATGGGCGACATGGTAGATGCAGCCGCCGATCGAGCGGCGCGACCAGGTGTCGTAGATGTCGAAGGTCAGCGGCGTGTTGACCGGCAGGACCGGATGCAGGCCGGCCGCAGGCTGCCAGGCCTTGTAGCGCACGCCGGCGACCGACACGCCGTTGACGCCCGTCGGTGTCAGCGGCACGGGGCGGCCGTTGCAGGCGACCGTGTAGCGGCCGGGATTGGCGGTTTGGAAGCGGACCTGCAGGCGTTCCACGGAGCTGTCGACATAGCGCACGGTGCCGCCGATCGCCCCCTGTTCGCCCATGACGTTCCAGGGCTCCAGCGCCTGCCGAAGTTCCAGCTTCGCGCCCTCATAGGTGACCTCGCCGCAGAAGGGGAAGCGGAATTCGAGCTGTGCCTCGAACCATTCCGGGCGGAAATCGAAGCCGTTGGCGCGCAGGTCGGCCAGCACGTCGAGAAAATCGGCCCAGACATGGTGCGGCAGCATGAAGCGGTCGTGCAGGGTGGTGCCCCAGCGCACCAGCCTGCCATCGGCCGGATTCTGCCAGAAGCGGGCGATGAGGGCGCGCACCAGAAGCTGCTGGGCGAGCGACATGCGCGCGTTCGGCGGCATTTCGAAGCCGCGGAATTCGACGAGGCCGAGACGGCCGGTCGGGCCGTCCGGGGAAAACAGCTTGTCGATGCAGATTTCAGAGCGGTGCGTGTTGCCCGTGACGTCGGTCAGGAGGTTGCGGAACAGGCGGTCGGTGAGCCACGGAAGGGGCGGGACGCCCTGGCCGGGCAGCGGCACCTGCGCCATGGCGGTCTCGAGCTCGTAGAGGCTGTCGTGGCGGGCCTCGTCGATGCGCGGCGCCTGGCTGGTCGGGCCGATGAACATGCCGGAGAAGAGGTAGGAGAGCGATGGATGGCGCTGCCAGTGCAGCACGAGGCTCTTCAGCAGGTCGGGACGGCGCAGGAAGGGGCTGTCGTTCGGGTTGCGCCCGCCGACCACCACATGGTTGCCGCCGCCGGTGCCCGTGTGGCGGCCGTCGATCATGAACTTGTCGGCGCCGAGCCGCGACTGGCGCGCCTCCTCGTAGATGACCGAGGTGATGTCGACGCATTCCTGCCAGCTGGCTGCGGGATGCACGTTGACCTCGATGACGCCGGGGTCCGGGGCGACGCGCATGACGTTGACGCGCTCGTCGTGCGGCGGCGCATAGCCTTCGATATGGACGGCGAGGCCGAGGTCGCTTGCCGCGGTTTCGGCCGCTGCGATCAGGTCGAGATAGTCCTCGATCCGCTCGACCGGCGGCATGAAGATGCAGAGGCGGCCGTTCTGGGGCTCGACCGTCATGGCGGTGCGCACGGCGCCGCCGATCTCAGCAAGCACCTGCTCGTTGCGGTCCTGCTGGGCTTCGGCCGCCTGGAAGGAGGCCTCCGCCATCGCCCGGTCCGGCTTCTGGGCGCCGGCGGCACGGCCCGGGCCGACCGGGAAGTCCGGCAGGGGCGCGCGGGGGATCGAGGGATCCGCCTCGTGGATATAGGGAAACTGCGACGGCGGGATGTAGGGCAGGGCGCCGAGCGGGATGCGGTAGCCGACGGGGCTGTCGCCGGGCACGAGGAAGATCTTGCCGCGGCGCGTGCGCCAGCGCTCGCTCATCCATTTACGCCCGCCCGTCTGTCCGCCGGCGGCCTGTGCGTTCCAGGCCTGCACGGGCAGGACGAAGCCGGTGGGAACCGTCAGGCCGCGCTCGAAGACGCGGGCGATGCGGCTGCGCTCCTCGGCATCCTTCAGCTTGGAATTCGAGGGATCCACGTTTTCGGGCAGGCTGCCTTCCTTGATGATCCATTCCGCCGGGTCCTCATAGGCCGGCAGGACCATGTCGGGCTCGATGCCCAGGGCAACGGCAATGCCCGTCAGAAGCTTTTCGGCCTCTTCAGGTCCCGCCTTGGTGTCCACGTCCTCGCGCGCGACGAGCTCGGGATTGCGCCAGATCGGCACGCCGTCGCGGCGCCAGTAGAGCGAGAAGGTCCAGCGCGGAAGGCTTTCGCCGGGATACCACTTGCCCTGGCCGTAATGGAGGAAGCCGCCAGGCGCGAAGCGCTCGCGCAGGCGGCGGATCAGGTCGTCGGCCTTGGCGCGCTTGGTCGGGCCGACGGCATCGGTATTCCATTCGCCGGATTCGAAGTCGTCGATCGACACGAAGGTCGGCTCGCCGCCCATGGTCAGGCGGACGTCGTTGGCGGTCAGCGCGGCATCGACCTCGTGGCCGAGCGCGTTCAGCGCGTCCCAGCTTTCGTCGGAGAACGGTTTGGTGATGCGCGGATGTTCGGCGACGCGGTCCACCCGCATCTCGAAGGCGAATTCGGTCCGCGTGTCGGGATCGCCGGCAAAGCCGCCCGAGATCGGCGCGGCGTTGCGGTAATGCGGCGTGGCCGAGAGCGGAATATGGCTTTCGCCGGTCAGGAGCCCCGAGGTCGGATCGAGCCCGACCCAGCCGGCGCCGGGCAGGTAGACCTCGCACCAGGCGTGCAGGTCGGTGAAGTCGACCTCGGTGCCGGAGGGGCCATCGAGCGCTTTCAGGTCGGGTGCAAGCTGAATGAGATAGCCGGAGACGAAGCGGGCGGCGAGGCCGAGATGGCGCAGGATCTGAACGAGAAGCCAGCTGGAGTCGCGACAGGAGCCGAGCGCCTTCGTCAGCGTTTCCTCGGGCGTCTGCACGCCGGGCTCCATGCGGATGACGTAGTTGACGGCCTGCTGCAGCCGCATGTTGATGCCGACGACGAAATCGACGGTGTTCATCGGCGTCCGGTCGAGGCCGTCGAGATAGGCCTGCAAGGCCGGGCCGGCGGGCTCGGGCTGGCTGTAGATGGCAAGGTCTTCGCGAATGTCTTCGGGGTAGTCGAACGGCCAGGTCTCCGCGCTCTCTTCCACGAAGAAGTCGAACGGATTGTAGACCGTCATGTCGGCGACGAGATCGACCTCGATCTTGAACTCGGTCACCGGGTCGGGGAAGACGTAGCGCGCGAGATAGCTGCCATAAGGGTCCTGCTGCAGGGTCACGAAATGATTGGCAGGCGTTACTTTCAGCGCGTGGCTCAGCACCTTCGTCTTGGAATGTGCGGCCGGCTTCAGGCGGATCACCTGCGGGCCGAGGCGGACGGGGCGGTCGTAGGTGTAATGGGTCAGATGGTAGATACTGGCTTTGATCGACATGCGGTCCCCTCGATGACGGATGGACTGTGTGCAATGCAACGAAATAAAGCAAGGCTGAAAAATCGGCAGGTCGGCTGCGGCCCTGCCATCGCAAGTAACGCGACGACGCCCGGCCGGATGCCATGCCGACAGAGGTGAGCGGTGGACTTTTGCAAGGATCCGCCGGCCTTCGCCGACCGGTGCGCGGTCGGGGCGGCAAGCGGGCCTGCGCGCGGTGGCAGCAGGCCCGGATGTCTCTGCCTAGTCGGGCAGGATGCGCACGGCGCCCTTGTCGGCAGAGGTCGCGAAGGCGGCATAGGCCTTCAGGGCCGTCGTCACCTTGCGCTTGCGCAGCTCTGTCGGCTTCCAGCCGCTGGCGTCCTGCTGCGCGCGGCGTTGCGCCAGCTCGTCCTCGGACACGCGCAGCGAGATCGTGCGGTTGGGAATGTCGATGTCGATCATATCGCCCTCGCGCACCAGCCCGATCATGCCGCCGTTCGCCGCTTCCGGCGAAACGTGGCCGATGGAGAGGCCGGAGGTGCCACCCGAGAAGCGGCCGTCGGTGATGAGCGCGCAGGCCTTGCCGAGGCCCTTCGATTTCAGGTAGCTCGTGGGGTAGAGCATTTCCTGCATGCCTGGTCCGCCCTTCGGGCCTTCGTAGCGGATGACGACGACGTCGCCGGCCACGATCTGGTTGGAGAGGATCGCCTTGACGGAGGCATCCTGGCTTTCGAAGACGCGGGCGGGGCCGGAGAATTTCAGGATCGACTCGTCCACGCCGGCCGTCTTCACGATGCAGCCGTCGAGCGCGATATTGCCCTTGAGCACGGCAAGGCCGCCATCCTTGGAGAAGGGATGCTGCGCATCGCGGATGACGCCCTTTTCGCGGTCGAAGTCGAGCTCCTTCCAGCGGGCGCTCTGGCTGAAGGCAACCTGTGTCGGCACGCCGCCGGGCGCGGCGGAGAAGAGTTCGAGAGCGGCCGGATTGTCGGTGACGGCGATATCCCACTGCGACAGCGCGTCGCCCAGCGTCTTGGCATGCACGGTCGGCAGGTCGGCATTGATGAGGCCGGCGCGGTTGAGCTCGCCGAGGATCGCCATGATGCCGCCGGCGCGGTGCACGTCTTCCATGTGCACGTCGGCCTTGGCTGGCGCCACCTTGGAGAGGCAGGGAACCTTGCGCGACAGACGGTCGATATCGTCGAGGTTGAAGTCGATCTCGCCCTCGTGGGCGGCGGCCAGAATGTGCAGGACGGTGTTGGTCGAACCGCCCATGGCGATGTCGAGCGCCATGGCGTTCTCGAAGGCGCCCTTGGAGGCGATCGTCCGCGGCAGCGCGGTTTCGTCGTCGCCTTCGTAATAGCGCTTGGTCAGGCCGACGATCGTGCGGCCGGCTTCGAGGAACAGCTTTTCGCGATCCGAATGCGTGGCAAGCGTCGAGCCGTTGCCGGGCAGGGAGAGGCCGAGGGCTTCCGTCAGACAGTTCATGGAATTGGCCGTGAACATGCCGGAGCAGGAACCGCAGGTGGGGCAGGCCGAGCGCTCGATGGTCTGCACGTCGGCATCCGACATCTTGTCGTCGGCCGCAGCCACCATGGCATCCACGAGGTCGAGCGCATGGATCTTGCCGTCGGACAGGAGAACCTTGCCGGCCTCCATCGGGCCGCCGGACACGAAGATCGTGGGGATGTTGAGGCGCAGCGACGCCATCAGCATGCCGGGGGTGATCTTGTCACAGTTGGAAATGCAGACCATGGCGTCGGCGCAATGCGCGTTGACCATGTACTCGACCGAGTCGGCGATGATCTCGCGCGAGGGCAGCGAGTAGAGCATGCCGTCGTGGCCCATGGCGATGCCGTCATCGACCGCGATGGTGTTGAACTCCTTGGCGACGCCGCCGGAGGCCTCGATCTCGCGGGCGACCAGCTGGCCGAGATCCTTCAGGTGCACGTGGCCCGGCACGAACTGGGTGAAGGAATTGACCACGGCGATGATGGGCTTGCCGAAGTCGCCGTCCTTCATACCGGTGGCGCGCCACAGGCCGCGGGCGCCGGCCATGTTGCGGCCGTGGGTGGTGGTTCTGGAGCGATAGGCTGGCATGGCGTTTCCTCGAAGCGTTTATGAGGCTCGGGCGGGGCCTGGTTTTGGCTTGGGCGCGACGTCCGACGACAGTTTCGGCGGTTCCTAGCGCAAAACCGCGTTCGCGTCACGGTCTTCATGCGGCAATCCGGTACGGTGCGATCAGGTTTTTCACCCCCCGGTTCTTCGCAACTGCAAAAGAGTTTGCTCATGCAGCACGGCGGGCGGGAACCAACAGGCGGGCCTGCCTGTTGATGCAGCGCCTGCGCGACGGTCCTCCCTGTTGCACCGGGTTCCCGCTTCGCTTCGTCCGCTCCTCCCAGAAGGCAGGTCTTTCACGATGACAGTTCCGATCGCCACCTATCGGCTCCAGTTCCGCAACGGCATGACCTTCGACAAGGCCATCACGCTGATCGACCACTGGAAGGCGCTCGGCATCAGCCATCTCTATGCCTCCCCGATCTTCGCCGCGACGGACGGATCGACGCACGGATACGACGTCACGGATCCCAACGCCTTCGACGCGGCGCTTGGCGGACGCGAAGGCTTCGACCGGCTGTCGGCGGCACTGAAGGCGGCCGATCTCGGCCTGATCCTCGATATCGTGCCGAACCACATGGCCGCATCGCTCGAGAACCGCTGGTGGCGGAGCGTCGTCGAATGGGGAGAGCAGAGCCCCTATGCGCATTATTACGACATCGACTGGTCCCGCCCGCTGACCATTGCCGAACTGGGCAAGAGTTTCGACGAAGCGCTGGACGACGCGGAAATCGAGATCCGGCTGGATGAGGCTGCCGGCAATCTGGCGCTCGGCTATTACGAAAGCAACATTCCGCTGCATCCGTCGAGCTACGGCGCGGTGCTGGACGGCGCGCCGGGTACGCTCGGCGCAAAGATCGCCGCACTTGCAGCGTCAGCGTCCGCGCAGGAAGACGAGGCGTTTCACCACACGATGCAGACGCTGATCACGGGAAGTTCGCAAACGGACCGGGGGGCGCTCTCCGCCTTCCTCGCCGGCCTGCCGGTGGAGCGTGTGAAGGCTGCGCATGAGGCGCAGGCCTTCCGGCTCGTGCACTGGAAGACGGCGGCGAGCGATCTCAGCTATCGCCGCTTCTTCGAGGTTGCGGGGCTCGCGGGTCTTCGCGTCGAGGCGCCCGACGTCTTCGATGCGGCGCACAGGCTCGTTCTGGAACTGGTGAAGGACGGCACCGTCGACGGGCTGCGCATCGATCATGTCGACGGTCTCGCCGACCCCGAGGGCTATCTGAAGACGTTGCGCGCGGCGGTCGGTCCCGACGTTTATCTCGTGGTCGAGAAGATCATCGAGGAGGACGAGCGCGTTCCCGCGAGCTGGCCGATTGCGGGGACGACCGGCTACGAGTTCATCGCGGCGCTCGCACACCTGTTTACGGATTCCTCACAGGCAAAGGCGCTCGATGACGCCTATGCCGCGTTTGCCGGCGACACGGATTATCCGTCGATCTTGACCGCGGCGAAGCAGCTGATGCTGGATCGCAACTTCGAAGGCGAGATCAAGCGGCTCGTGGCGCTGGCCGGTGCGTCCGTGGGTGAGACATACGATGCCAAGGCGCTGGAGCAGGCGCTGAAGGCCTTGATCACGGCATTTCCGGTCTACAGGACCTATGGCACGCGCGATGCGCTTGGCGCGGACGACCGCAAGATTCTCGACGGTGCGGCGGAAGAGGCGGCAGGCATGCTGTCCGGCGAAAGCCGCAAGGCGCTCGATGCGATCGTCGTGGCGCTATCGGGTGCGACCGAGGGCGATGCCTTCGAATTCCGCAGCCGGTTCCAGCAGGTGACCGGCCCGATCATGGCGAAGGCCATGGAGGATACGGCTTTCTATCGCTACCACCGCCTTCTCGCGCTCAACGAAGTGGGCGGCAACCCGGCAGAAGAGGCGATGTCGATCGCGCATTTCCACGCCGCCATGCAGCGACGGGCGGCCGAACAGCCGCACGCGATCACCACCACCTCGACCCACGACACCAAACGCGGCGAGGACGCGCGTGCGCGCCTCTACGCCATCAGCGAGGCGCCCGACGTCTGGGCGAAGGCCGTTGCCCGGTGGCACGCGATGAATGCGGGTCTGATCCAGACCCTCGCAGACGGCCCGGCGCCGGACCCTGCGGTCGAATGGGCACTCTATCAGGCGCTGGCCGGCGCCTGGGAAGGGACATCCGCGACACCGGACGCCGCGACGCTTGAGGCCTTCAAGGAGCGTTTCTCCGCTTATGTGGAAAAGATGCTGCGCGAGGCAAAGGAGCGCAGCGACTGGTCCGAGGTGGACGAAACCTATGAAGGCGCCGTGCAGGCTTTTGCCGCCGGGCTTCTTTCGCCGGATAACAAGGCGTTCCTGGGTGATTTTCTCAAGACCGTGCAACCCTTCGCCGAGGCTGGCCTCGTCAACGGGCTGACCCAGACGCTGGTGAAGATGACGGCGCCGGGCGTGCCGGATGTCTATCAGGGATCGGAGCGCGCCGATTTCAGTCTGGTCGATCCCGACAATCGCCGCATGCCGGACTATGAGGCCATGACGACGCTTCTGGGAAAGGCCGAGGGATTTCCGTTCGATGCGGCGGCACGGTCCTCCGGACAGGCGAAGATCGGTCTGACCGCGCGCCTCATCGCGGCGCGGCGTGCCCATCCGGCCCTGTTCCAGGATGGCGACTATCGTGCCCTCGACGTGTCCGGGCAGGGTTCCGGCAGCGTGGTCGCCTATGCCCGCCGGTTGGGTGAAACCGCCGCAATCGTCGTCGCGCCCTGCAAGGTGCTGACGCTTCTGGAGACGGGCGATCTGGAGCATGCCTTCGATGCGGCGCAGCTTTCCCTGCCGGAGGATCTGGCCGGCCGTTCCTACCGCAATGTCCTGCAAGGCGGATCCGTGGCGGTGGGCCAGACGCTCGCGCTGCGCGAGCTCTCAGGGACGCCCTATATCCTGCTGATCACGGAATAGTTGCCGCCATCGATCAGGCCGCATGGAACTTTCCGACCGTCGCAGCGTTAAGTCGCGCCACGGAGTTTGGCCATGGCGCAACGGTCGGGGGAAGTGCACGTGTATCATGTCGGCCAGGAGCGTGACGGCGAAGATTCTTTAGGCTTTGAGGCCCCCATCATCCGGATCGGCGAAAATGCCTGGCGTCGGGAAATGGCGGACAAGATCGCCTTCATGATCGACGGAAAGGCCTATTTCCAGACGCTGGATCAGGCGTTGCGGCTAGCCTCCCGGCGCATCTGGATCATCGGCTGGGATTTCAGCCCCGACATCCGCCTGACGCCCGAACATCCGGAGAGCCCGACGCTCGGAAACCTTCTCCTCTCGCTGGTCGAGGCACGGCCTGCGCTCGAGATCCACATTCTCGTCTGGGCGATGGGGCCGATTTATTCCGGCAAGTCGCTGAAGCTCTTCCGCAAGAAGGGCTGGGCGAGCCATCCCCGCATCCACCTGAACTTCGACACGCATCATCCGCTGCGCGGTTCGCATCATCAGAAAATCGTCTGCATCGACGACACCACCGGCTTCATCGGCGGGATCGACCTGACTGCCCGCCGCTGGGACGACAGCGACCACCGGCCGGGCAATCCGCTGCGCGTGACGCCGGATGGCGAGGCCTACGAGCCGGTCCACGACATGCAGGCTGCCGTTTCCGGCCCTGCGGCGCGCATGCTCGGCGATATCTGCCGCGAACGGTGGCTGTCCGCCATGGACGAGACGATCGCGCCCGTCGAAGGCGCTGCCACCGCTTGGCCCGAAGGCCTCGTTCCCGCCCTGACCGGCTGCCCCGTCGCGATCGCCCGCACCACGCCGGCGACGATCGGCAACGAGGGCATCCACGAATCCATTCACATGCTGACGGATGCGCTGAAATCGGCGCAGCGGATCGTCTATATCGAGGCGCAGTATCTCGCCGCCTTCGGCATCGCCGATATCCTGATCGAGCGGCTGTCGCGGCCCGATGGCCCCGAAGTGCTGATCGTCGTCACGCGTATCTCGCATGGTTTCATCGAAAAGGTGATGATGGGCACCAACCGCGACCGCCTGATCCGCCGGCTGAAACGCAACGACCCGCATGACCGCCTGCGCGTGATGTATGCCGTCGTGCCCTGCGACGACGAGGATGGGGAGCAGGAAGTGCTGGTGCACTCAAAGCTGGTCATCATCGACGATCGCTTTCTGCGCCTCGGCTCCTCGAACCTTAACAACCGGTCCGAAGGCATGGACACGGAAGCCGATATGGCGATCGAGGCCGTCGATGACGAGCAGCGCGCCGCGATCGCCGACGTGCGTTTCCGGATGCTCGCCGAGCATCTCGATTCGACGCCGGACGCGGTCCGCGACGCGATCCTGCGGCTGAACTCGCTGCATGACGGCGTGGAGTCGCTCAACACCGGCCGCCGTGGCCTGCGCCACTTCGATATCGATCTGGCGGAAGGCGAGGAAGATCCGCTGCCCGGCACCGATATCGTCGATCCCGCCGGGCCGATCCATCCGATCGAGACGCTGCGCCGCCGCGCCGGCGCGATCGCCAGCCGCATTCTCGGCCGCGCCTCTTAAGAGGCCGGCCGGCGCTTGCGAGCATCTCTCTCTCTCTCTTAGATCGTCCCTCAGGCCGGCGAGCCCGCATGCCGAGCCTGCGTGTCCTCGCCGGTGCTTGCCGCAGCTTTGCCCGTCTTGTCCTTCATCACGATCTCGCTGACCAGCAGCGTCGGCAGGCCGATGGCGAGCGGGATGAAGTAGTAGATTACCCGGAAGGCGATCACGGCGGCAACCGATTCCGCGCCGGGCAGAATATGCGCGACCGTCGCCTCCAGCACGCCGATGCCGCCGGGGACGTGGCTGATGATCGCGGCGACATTGGCGATGATGGAGACGGAGGCGACCTTGAGGTAGCCGGCCTCAGCAAAGGCCGAGAGCATCTGGTGGAGGCTTGCCGCCACGAAGGCGAAATTGAGCGTGCCGACCGCGATCTGGGCGGTGGCGATCGGCAGCTTCGGCAGGTCGAAGCTCCAGCTCCGGATCGTCAGGGGCTTTCGCACGAAGGCCGACAAAACGAGATAGATGACGGGGGCGATCAAGGACGCGATGCCGATGGCAAAGACGGCGCCGCGGCTGAGCCCGGTCATGTCGGCGGCATCCTGCGGGCGCAGCAGCAGGCTGGCACCGCCGAGGGTCATGAGGCCCAGTGCGACGGTGACGCCGCAGAACAGCACGATCTTCGCCACATCCTCCGCCGTCAGGCCCCAGCGCGCATAATAGCGATATCGGACAGCACCGCTGCTGAGCGCGGCAACACCGACATTGTGTCCGATGGAAAGACTGACGAAGGAGGCGAGCGCCGTCTTGTAGAAGGGCAGGCGCCTGCCCGTGTAGCGCACGCCCAGCGCGTCGAAGCAGGAGAGGCACGCATAGGAGGCGGCGGCGAAGGCGAGACCAAGGAGCAGGTGCGACACGGGAATGGCCCGCATCGCGGTCAGGATCTCGTCGAGCGTGTACTGCCGCAGGGTCTGGAACAGCAGATAGAGGGCGAAGAGAACGGCCGCGACGGCGACCACGCGGAAGACAAGGCGAAGGCTCATTCTGTGGTCGCTCTCTCAAAGGTCCGGCTGATGACGCAGGGCGTGGGCCGTCACGATCGTTCCCACACCGCAATGCAGCACGCAGGCGCGACGGCATTGTCGCAGGGAACGAACTGGCCCCCCTCCGGGTTCCCTCGCCATGCCCGAACACCATATCCAGCCTTCGCTCGACCCGTCCATGGCCACGCTGCCCCGGGCCGCCGGCGTCCTCTCTATCCTGTCCTACAACATCCACAGCTGCATCGGCACCGACCGGCGGATGGACCCGGAGCGGATTGCCGAGGTCATCGCTGCGGCGCAACCGGATGTCGTCGCGCTGCAGGAGGTCGATGTCGGCCGTGCCCGCACCGGCGGCATCGATCAGGCGGCGCGGATCGCCGATCTCCTCGCGATGACGTCGCATTTCCATCCGGCGCTGCATGTGCACGAGGAGAAGTATGGCGATGCCATCCTGACCGCCTTGCCGTCGCGCCTGATCAAGGCCGGCCCTCTCCCGTCCGTCGGCGAGACGCGCGGGGCGCTCTGGGTGGAAGTGATGATCGACGGTCGCGCCGTGCAGATCTTCAACACGCATTTCGGCCTGCGCCGTGGCGAGCGACGGCAGCAGGCGGAAACGCTTCTGGGCGATGCGTGGATCGGCAACGCGGCCTGCCGGGATCGGCCCGTCGTTCTGGCCGGAGATTTCAACGCGATTCCCTCATCAGTCGCCTACGGTCTTCTCAAGCGCCGGCTGCCGCCCGTCCGACCCGCAAACGAGCCGGCACGCATGGGCCGGCAGCCGGCAAGGATGGCCCCGACCTTTCCCTCGCGATTTCCGCTCCTGCGGCTCGACCATATCTTCGTCTCGGACGGTATCGAGACGGTGGCGGCGGGCCCCGTGCGCACGCCGCTGTCGCGTCTCGCGTCCGATCATCTGCCGCTTCTGGCCCGTCTCAAGATCGGCGGTGTGTGAAACGTCGGAACCAACGTCACTCCGGGCCGTTTCTCTTTCGACCTAAGAGGAAAGGATGAGATCATGCCAAATCGTGACCCACTTCCGACACCCGGAACCGAGACGCCGCGGGGCCCGACCTCGACGCCGGGCATTCCCGATCGCGGGCAGGATTCGTCGCCCGTTCCACCCGTGATCGCGCCGGGCGATACCAAGAACCCGAACGATCCGGCTCTGTTGCCGATCGGCGATCCTGCCGGGATCGCCTGATCTCAGGGTGAATGAGACCAATGAAAAGGGCCTTGCACAGCGATGTGCAGGCCCTTTTTCTTTTAACAAAAGAAAACCTCCGCCTATGGCGGAGGATTGGAAGAGTTCTACGCGGTATGAAAGAAACCACCGGGCTTGGATCACGAAGTGATCGAAGACCGGAGGTTATAATGGACGATAACCATCTA
>NZ_JAJOZR010000013.1:0-151864 GCF_021168455.1 Rhizobium quercicola | reverse complement strand
CCGCCCGCAACTTCTGCCCAAGCCGCACCGCACTCGCAGCCGACACATCGAACCGTCGCGCAACAGATCGAACCGATTCACCCTGCACGACAGCCGCCGCAATCCGGCTGCGCAAATCCAACGAAAGTGACTTCGGCATTGCTGAAAGCCTCCCGCTAAAATCCATACGGAATCAGAAAACAACACAAAATGCCAGCCCCCGATTCCGTTACCCGCAGACAGACTCTAGCAAATGTTTCATCCCTCATGGGTCGAGTCCCTTGACCAGATCGCGATAGCGCTACGTCGCGAGGTCCAGATCTGTCTGGCCTGTCTTCTGCGGCTTTTTCTGGAAACGATGTAGCACGTAAACCGCATCGGCAAACCGAGCGACATAGATGACACGGAAAGCACCGGATTCATCCCTCACACGGATTTCCTGGACGCCCTTGCCGATGGATGGCATGGGCTTCCAGTGGGAGGGCGGTTGGGCGTTCTGCACCTTTTCAAGTTGATAGCCAGCTTCACGCCCGACCGCTTCCGGGAAGGCCCGCAGATCTCGGAGACTGTTGCCGCAAAACGTGAGAACCTTCATTCGTCAAATATACAAGGCACCGTATATTCGCGAAAGCTGCATCAGTGCAAATCAATGAAAAAACACGCTCGCCCCGTGTTCGGCAGCCCCCGTCATCGCCCGGAATGGTGCGAACAGTTCGCGGCCCATGCCGAATTCGTTGCCGGACAGGTCGGCTTCTGCCGGTTCGCGCGCATCCAATTCTGCGTCCGACACAAGCACGTTGATCTCGCCGGTCGTGGCATCCAGCCGGATGATATCACCTTCGCGGATCTTGGAGATCGGGCCGCCGTCCTTGGCCTCTGGGGTCATGTGGATGGCGGAGGGGACTTTGCCGGATGCGCCGGACATGCGCCCGTCGGTGATGAGGGCGACCATCTGGCCGCGATCCTGCAGGATGCCGAGCACGGTCGTCAGCTTGTGCAGTTCCGGCATGCCGTTCGCCTTGGGGCCCTGGAAGCGCACGACGGCGACGAAATTGCCCTCGAGCTTGCCCTCCTTGAAGGCGTCGTTGAGGCTTGCCTGATCGTGGAAGATCTTTGCCGGCGCCTCGATGATGTGGCGCTCCGGCTTGACGGCCGAGATCTTGATGACGGCCTTGCCGAGATTGCCGGTGAGCATCTTGAGGCCGCCCGTCGTCTGGAAGGGCTTGTCGATGGTGGCGAGCACCTTCGGGTCGTGGCTGACATCGGGCGCGCGCTCGCGGGCAACCGTGCCGTTCTCGCCGAGCTTCACGTCGATCGCATAGGCCTGGAGCCCATGGCCGAAGACGGTGCGCACGTCCTCGTGGATCATGCCGGTCTTCAAGAGCTGGCCGATGAGATAGCCGATCCCGCCGGCGGCGTGGAAATGGTTCACGTCCGCAAGGCCGTTGGGGTAGACACGGGCCAGCAGCGGGATGATGTCGGAAAGCTCCGAAATATCCTGCCAGGTGAGCATGATGCCGGCGGCGCGCGCCATGGCGACGAGATGCATCGTGTGGTTGGTCGAGCCGCCCGTCGCATGCAGGCCGATGACGCCGTTGACGATGGAGCGCTCGTCGATCATTTCGCCGGCGGGGGTGAATTCATTGCCGAGCGCGGTGATCGCCAGCGCCCGCTTGGTCGCCTCACGCGTCAGCGCGTCGCGCAGCGGCGTGCCGGGATTGATGAAGGACGCACCGGGCATGTGAAAGCCCATGATCTCCATCACCATCTGGTTGGAATTGGCCGTGCCGTAGAAGGTGCAGGTGCCGGGACCGTGATAGGACTTGGACTCGGCGTCCAGCAGTTCGTCGCGGCCGATCTTGCCTTCGGCGTAGAGCTGGCGCACGCGGGCCTTCTCGTCGTTCGGCAGGCCGGTCGTCATCGGGCCGGCGGGAATGAAGACGGCGGGGAGGTGGCCGAAGGTCATGGCCGCGATCATCAGGCCGGGCACGATCTTGTCGCAGACGCCGAGATAGACCGTGCTGTCGAACATATTGTGCGAGAGGCCTATGCCGGCTGCCATGGCGATGAGATCCCGCGAAAACAGCGACAGTTCCATGCCGGGCTGGCCCTGGGTTACGCCATCGCACATGGCGGGCACGCCGCCGGCCACCTGGGCGATGCCACCGGCTTGCGCCGCCGCTTCGCGGATCATCGCCGGGTAGGTTTCGAACGGCTGATGCGCCGACAGCATGTCGTTGTAGGAGGTGATGATCCCGAGATTGGGCACGGTGTCTCCCGACAGCGCGACCTTCTCGGAGGGGGAACAGACGGCGAAGCCATGCGCGAGATTGCCGCAGCCGAGCACGGAGCGGTGCACGCCTTTGGCGGCGGCGTTGCGCACGCGGTGGAGATAGAGTTCGCGTGAGGGCTTGGAGCGCTCGACGATGCGGGCGGTGATGGCTGCGATGCGGGGATCGACGGTCATGGCCTATCCTTCCGGGGCCTGTCCGGCCCCTGTCTCAGATGTGGATCATCGGTGTCGGCGCGAATGAGCGCCGGGTGTGTCAAGTCGCGCGCGACGGGCCGGTGACCGGGAGGGCACGCCCGTTACGGCGCCCAGTAAATCGCGACCGGCGAGGCGGCGCGGCGCAGGATGGCGCGGATCGGCATATCCGTTTCCGGACCGTCCCCTTGCGCCGTCTCCAGCACCGTCTTCTTGGCGTTACCCTCAATATGCAGCACCAGAAGCCGTGCATCCTCGAGGCTCGTAAACGTGAAGGTCAGTCGTGGCTCGCCGGCCCCCTCCGCCTGCATGGTCATCACGCCGCGCGGTGTCTGCGGGTCGAGCGCTTCGGCAAGGCGCGATCCGCCGGGGAAGAACGAGGCCGTGTGCCCGTCGCCGCCCATGCCCAGCACCACGACGTCGAAAGGCCGGCCGATCCGGGCCGTTTCCTTTGTCGCGGCGGCGGCCGACTCCTCGGCCGTGGCCGTGGGGTAGTAGAGCGGCTGGAAGGCGGCAGCGGAGGCCGCGCCCGTCAGAAGGTTGTCGCGCACCAGCTTTTCGTTGGAACGATCGCTGTCGGGCTCGACGAACCGCTCGTCCACCAGCGTCACCGAGACCTTGGTCCAGTCGAGCGGCGTGTTCGAAAGCGCCTTGAAGAAGGCCTTGGGCGTCGACCCGCCGGACACTGCGATGGAGGCCGAATCCTCTCTGGCAATGCCGGCGGAGAGAGCGTCGGCAACGGCCGTCGCCAGGTTTTCGGCAAGCTCTGCCGAGGTCTCGAAGGAATGAAGCGCAGACGTCATGGCTCAGACCACTTCGTGCCAGGTGCGGCCGTCACGCTCGATGAGCGCGATCGCCTGACTCGGACCCCAGGTGCCGGCCGTGTAGGACTGCGGCTTCTGGCCCACTTCGTCCCAGGCCTTGAGGATCGGATCCACCCAGCGCCAGGCCGCTTCCACCTCGTCGCGGCGCATGAACAGGGTCTGGTTGTTGCGGATCACGTCGAGCAGCAGGCGCTCGTAGGCGTCGGCGCTGCGGGCGTTGAAGGATTCGGCAAAGGTCATGTCCAGCGACACGTTGCGCAGGCGCATGCCGCCCGGGCCCGGATCCTTGATCATCAGCGACTGCTTGACGCCCTCGTCCGGCTGCAGGCGGATGATCAGCTGGTTGGCCTCCACGCGGCCGGCCGCATCGTCGAAGATCGAGTGCGGGATCGGCTTGAAGGAAATGACGATCTCCGACATGCGGGTCGCCATGCGCTTGCCGGTGCGGATGTAGAAGGGCACGCCGGCCCAGCGCCAGTTGTTGATCTCGGCCTTGATGCCGACGAAGGTTTCGGTGTTGGACACGCCGCCCTCGAGCTCCTCGAGATAGCCCTTGACCGCGCCGCCGGCGGAAGCGCCGGCCTTGTACTGGCCGCGCACCGTCATCTTCTCGACATTGGCCGCGGTGATCGGCTTCAGCGCGCGCAGAACCTTCAGCTTCTCGTCGCGCACGGCTTCCGCGTTCATCGATGGCGGAACCTCCATGGCGACGAGGCAAAGCAGCTGCAGGATGTGGTTCTGCACCATGTCGCGCAGCGCACCGGCCGTGTCGTAGTAGCCCGCGCGGCTCTCAAGCCCGACGGCTTCGGCCACTGTGATCTGAATGTGGTCGATATAGGACGAATTCCACAGCGGCTCGTACAGCGTATTGGCAAAGCGCAGCGCCATCAGGTTCTGCACGGTTTCCTTGCCGAGGTAGTGGTCGATGCGGAAGATCTGTTCTTCCTTGAACACCTTGCCGATCGTGTCGTTCAGCTCCAGCGCGGAGGCGAGGTCGCGGCCGATCGGCTTTTCCACCACGATGCGGGTGGTCTTTGTGATCAGCTTGTGGTCGCGGATCTTCTCGGAAATCGCGCCGAAAATGCCGGGGGCGACGGCGAGGTAGAAGGCGCGCACGCGGTCCTTGGCCTCGTCCAGCAGCGCCTTCAGCTTGTCCCAGCCCTGGTCGGTCTTGGCATCGACGGAAATGTAGAAAAGGCGGTCGGTGAAGGTCTTGACCTCGGCCTCGTCGTACTCGCCGGCCTTCAGGTGTTCCTTCAGCGCCGCGCGGCCGAACTGGCGGTAGTCCTCGTGCGTCATCGCGGTGCGCGAGGCGCCGATGATGCGGGTCGGGTCGGTCAGCTGGCCATCGAGCTGGCGGTGATAAAGGGCAGGAAGAAGCTTCCGCTCGGCAAGATCGCCGGTGCCGCCGAAGACGACATAGTCAAAGGGTTCGACGGGAATGATCTGGCTGCTCATGGGATATCGATCTCTCTCGGGTCGGGCGTTTTATAATCTAATCGATTTAAAGGCGCTAGTGCTGCGTTGCAAAAAATGCGCCGGGGGGAGGGTCACAGCTTGTCGCGCAAAGCATACCAAGTGAGCGCGAGGAACAAAAGCGGCGATCGGAAACGCCGTCCGCCGGGAAAGGCGGGGATGCGCAGCGCCTTCAGAAGGTCGAGATCGGTGCTGCGTCCGAGCACGAGATCGGCATAGAGCTTTCCGCAATGATTGGATAGCATGACGCCATGGCCGGAGAACCCGCCGATGCTGGTCACGCCGGGCATGACCTCGCGCACGAAGGGCTGGCGCGGCATGGTGATGCCGACGGATCCCCCCCAGGCATGGGTCATTCGCACCGCGGCAAGGTCCGGATAGATCTCCGCGATCTGCCGACGGATGTGTGTGGATATGTCGCGCGGATTGTCGGCCGTATAGGCCTCGCGTCCGCCGAAGAGCAGACGCCCGTCACGCGACCGGCGAAAGTAGCGCACCACGAAACGGCTGTCGGCAACGCTCTCGCCGCCGGGCAGCACGGGCGAGGCGTCGCCCAACGGTTCGGTGGCCCCGATGAAGGAGCGGATCGGCATGACATGCGACGCGGTCACCGGCTCCAGCCTGCCGATATGGGCGTTGCAGGCGATCAGCGCCCGGTCGGCGCGGATCGTGCCGCGCGCGGTTTCCACGAGCACCTTGCCCTGGGACAGCCGGATGTCCGTCGCCTGGGTGTTCTCGAACAGCTGCGCGCCGGCAGCCTGCGCGGCGCGGGCAAGCCCCACCAGCAGCTTCATTGGCTGGATATGGCCGGTACCGCTATCGCGGATGCCGAGCACGTAGTGCCGGGAACCGAGCCGCTCCGCCGTCTCCGCTGCATCCATCATCTGCAGATGCGGATAGCCGTAATCGCGTGCCATGCTTTCGACATAGGCCCGGTACGCCCTCTCGGAGGAAGCCTTGTGCGTCACAGAGAGGTGCCCCGGCTGGTACTCCATGTCGATGGCGTGGCGTGCGGCAAAGTCGAGGAGACCGCGCTTTGCGTCCTCCGCCATGTCGAAGAGCGCTTTGGCCCGCTCCCGGCCGTACTGCTTTTCAAGCTCGTCCACCTCGGCCCGCTGGCCGGTGCCCAACTGCCCGCCATTGCGCCCGGACGCGCCGTCGCCGAAGCGGCAGGCGTCGATCAGCACGACCCGCACTCCGCCGGCGGCAAGGTTACAGGCCGCCTGGAGACCGGTGAAGCCGCCGCCGATCACGGCGACATCGGCCGTCATGTCGCCATCAAGCGCCGGATAGGCCGGCCGCTCGCCCACGGCATCCTCGTACCACGAGATGCCGGGCGAGATCGGGCTCTGCCCCTGTGCCGCGGAGGTCATGGCGGGGCTCACACGTTGAGAAGCAGATATTCCCGCTCCCAGGGGCTGATCACCTGCATGAAGGTCTCGAACTCGCCGCGCTTCACGCCGGCATAGATGGCGATGAACTCGGCCGAGAACACGTCGTGGAAGGCGGGTTCGGCTTCCAGCGCCGCAACGGCTTCCAGAAGTCCGCGCGGCAGCTCGATCGCCTTGGTGTTGACGCTGTCGTCGGCCGGTGCCGTCGGCTCCAGTGCCTGCGTCAGGCCGAGATAGCCGCAGCCGAGCGAGGCCGCGAGCGCCAGATAGGGGTTGGCGTCCGAACTCGGCAGCCGGTTTTCCACGCGCCGCGCGGCCGGTTCGGAATCCGGCACACGAAACGCCGTTGTCCGGTTGTCGTAGCCCCAGGCATTGTTGACCGGTGCCGACATATCCGGCGTCAGCCGGCGATAGGAGTTCACGTAGGGCGCCATCATCGACAGCGCCTTCGGGATATAGTGCTGCATGCCGCCGATGAAGTGGAAGAACTCCTTGGAGGGCGAGCCGTCCGCGTTGGAAAACAGGTTGCGGCCGGTGTTCACTTCCACGATCGACTGGTGGATGTGCATGGCCGAGCCCGCCTGGCTCTGCATGGGCTTCGCCATGAAGGTCGCATAGATCCCGTGCTTCAGCGCGGCTTCGCGGATCGTGCGCTTGAACAGGAACACCTGGTCGGCCAGCTCGATCGGATCGCCATGCCGCAGGTTGATCTCCAACTGCGCCGGACCTTCCTCGTGGATCAGTGTATCGATCTCGAGACCCTGTTTTTCGGAGAAGTGGTAGATGTCGTCGATCAGCTCGTCGAACTCGTTGACGCCGGCGATCGAATAGGCCTGCCCACCCTGGATCGAGCGGCCCGAACGGCCCTTCGGCGGATGCAGCGGATAATCGGGATCGTCGTTCTTGGCGACGAGGTAGAATTCGATCTCGGGCGCGACGACCGGCTTCCAGCCCTTCAGCCTGTAGAGTTCCAGCACGTGTTTCAGCACGTTGCGCGGCGTATAGGGCACGTTTTCGCCCTTGGATCCGGCGATGTCGCAGATCACCTGCGCGGTCGGGTCTGTCTCCCAGGGAACGATGGAGAGCGTGGAGAGATCCGGCACGAGCTTGATGTCGCTGTCGCGGCTGTCATAGCGGAAGTCGCCCGTCTCCTCCGGGTACTCGCCCGAAATCGTGTGCCGGTAGATGGCGGAGGGCAAGGCGAGGGAGGTGTTGGAGGTGAATTTCGAAGAGGGCATCATCTTGCCGCGGGGAACGCCCGCAATGTCGGGGGTGATGCACTCCACGTCTTCGATGCCCCGAACCTTCAGCCAGTCGGCGGCTTCCTTCCAGGTCTTCACCCCGCGCGGCGCCTGAAGGGCGGACGGGATCTTGTTGCTTTTGGCGGATTTCGTCGTCGTGTTCGCGATCGTTTTCTTCGCAGGCATAAATCACCGGGGTTCTTTCGGATATTGCTTATCATAGACGGTGTTTGACGATTGGCCAGCTTGCCAGACGCGAAAATGCTGGCGATCCGATGCCGTTGACGTTATCGGGGCCTTTCTGACCAGAGGAGACGCGACGTGGCAAAGAGCTTCGACGTGGTGATCATCGGCGCGGGTGCGGCGGGAATGATGTGCGCGGCGGAAGCCGGCCGCCGGGGCCGCAGCGTGCTCGTGCTCGATCATGCGAAAGCGCCGGGCGAAAAGATCCGCATCTCCGGCGGTGGTCGCTGCAATTTCACCAACCTCCACACGGCGCCTGCCAACTTCCTCTCGCAGAACCCGCATTTCGCCAAATCCGCACTCGCCCGCTACACGCCGCGCGATTTCGTCGCCCTCGTCGAGCGGTACGGTATCGCCTGGCACGAGAAGACGCTGGGCCAGCTCTTCTGCGACGATACCGCCCGCGACATCGTCCGCATGCTGCTGGAGGAGATGAAGGCGGTCGGCGTCGTGCTCCGGCTGGGAACCGAGATTTCGGGCGTCGACGCTTCGGCCACCGGCTTTCGCGTCGCGCTCGCCGAGGAGACCATCGACGCCCGCACGCTGGTGATCGCGACCGGCGGCAAGTCGATCCCGAAGATGGGCGCCACCGGCTTTGCCTACCGCATCGCCGAGCAGTTCGGCCTGGGACTGGTCGAAACGCGTCCGGGTCTCGTGCCGCTGACGGTGGCCGATGCGGCGAAAGAGAGCCTCGGCGCCCTTGCGGGCCTCGCTGTCGATGTGCGCGCCGGCTGCGGCAAAACGACGTTCGACGAGGCCATGCTCTTCACCCACCGGGGCCTGAGCGGTCCGGCGATCCTGCAGATCTCGTCCTACTGGCGCGAGGGCGAGGAGATCCGGGTGGCTTTCGAGCCGGGTGTCGATCTCGGCGCCCTGCTGAAGGCGGCCCGCCGCACACAGGGCCGGCAGGCCGTGCAGACCGTGCTCGGCGAGCACCTGCCCAAGCGCCTTGCCCAGCATCTGGCCATCGAGGCGGCGCTCCTCGATCGCTCGCTGGCCGACCTCTCCGACAAGGCGATCGACCGGCTGGTGGGGCTCGTGTCCGGCTGGTCGCTGAAGCCCGCGGGATCGGAAGGCTACCGCACGGCGGAGGTGACGCTCGGCGGCGTGGATACCCGCCATCTCGATTCCCGCACCATGATGGCGAAGGCCGTGCCGGGCCTGTTCTTCATCGGGGAATGCGTTGATGTGACCGGCTGGCTCGGCGGCTATAATTTCCAGTGGGCCTGGGCCTCCGGCTTCTCCTGCGGGCAGGCTGTCTGACCCGCGCCACGCGCGGTGATGCCGAAAGCGTGAAGGCGCTTCAGGCCTTGTTAACGAAACTGTCCGACCCTACCTGTCGAATGGGAACGGATGGTCCCCCGGCTGCACGGTTCTCGCATTTTTAACGGGTGCGACAGAATGTGGCTGGTGGATCGTCTCAACCGGGTCTATTCTCTTCGGACGGAAGGACATGATATCATGAACCAGCATAGCCGACGCAATGCCCGTGCCATCGCCATCGCAAAGGCCGATGATAGCCGCACCCGGAAAATCCTGGCGCTGACCTACACCGCAGCCGCCTTCCTGACGGCCGCTGCCGTTATCGGCCTCTCGACCCTCGGATCGTTCTGAGCGGTCGCAGACCGGCACATGCGCTTCCGGCTGCATCGAAGGCTGCAGCCCGATACCTTGCGCGAATGACAGCGCGCACTTCGGCCGCTCGTCCCAAGGACGCGGCTTGCCCGCCGGCCACCCATCTCTCCCCTGCAAGCGCCCTTCAGGGCCGTTTCTCGCCACCGTGCCGACCGTCATGATGGTCGCAGAATGACGCGCACCTGTTCTGCCATGTTCAGATGGCAGGCGCATGACGATGTCTCCCGCCGCTTACACGAAATTAACGCCTCTCGTCCAAGCTGCAACCATTGAGGAGCAGGCTTGGACGACGCGCCCGGAGGGCTGCGGCGTCTTGCAATGATTGCGAAGCGGCTGGCGGTCTCCCCGCATTCTCTTCAGACCATGATGACGGCCTGACATGAAGCGCACCGAAGCGGCCGATGACGGCTCGGGGGGAGGCGGATGTAGGCCCTGCAAGCCAGGACGCGCCCATGTTCATCGACAAGATCCTTGCCCGCTTCAAGATCCAGACGAAGGTCCTCTTCTTCATTCTGCCCTTTGTCGTCAGCATCTGCGCCGTGGGCCTGACGGGGCTCTATGCATCCGGCCTGCTGCAGGGGCGCATGGAAATCTCCAACAGCGTGCTCCAGTCGCTGTCCGGCTTCCGCGACGTCTATGCCGGCATGAATGCCTTTCTGACCGACGCGAGCGAAAAGACGCGCGACGACGTCGTTCTCAAGATCACCAGCCAGGAAGCCGTGCTCAACGCGACGCGCGCCCAGATGGAAAACAGCGAGGGCGCCAGCCAGCTCGACAGCGCCATCGCCGGCACCGCGAAGATCCGCGAGCGCGTCGGAGAACTCTGGAAGCTGCACGAGGCGGAGGTCGCGCTGCGCACCTCCATCACCAAGAGCATCCGTCTTCTCCTCTCCACACAGGGCAAGCTCATCGAGGAGGCGACGTCCGTCGAACAGCGCGTGCGCGACGACGAGACCAAGGCGAAATCGCTCCTGCGCGAAGCCGAGCGTCTGACCGCCTCCAGCGATATCCTCACGGGCCTCACCTCCGATTTCGCCCGCGCGCCGACACCCGAAGCCAAGATCGCAGTGGCGCGCGACGGCCAGGCCGCGCTGGATCATGTTCTCGCCCAGATCGGCACGGCCCTGCCGGCCAGCCAGAAGGCCGTGGCCGACACGTTCAAGGCGACGATCGGCGAGATCCGCACGCTGGCCAACAATGGCGACCTCAGCGACGAGAACGCCAAGGCGATCGGCCGGCTGGTCGCGCGCTTCCGCCAGGCGAGCATCCAGTTCCAGACGGCGGCAACCGCGACGATGCGCAATGCGACGGCGACCTTCGGCAAGCTCGATGCGCCCCTGATCAAGGCCAACAAGATCCTCGAAAACGCACGCGCCATCGTGAACGCCGTCTCCGGAATCCGGCTTGCCGCCAGCAGCTTCCTCGAAACCTCCCAGCAGACGGACCAGGCGCGGCTTGCCCGCGAGGTCAACGTGCTTAATCAGGAGGTCCTGAATATCGCCTACACGGCGCCCGAAATGCCGTTCTTCTCGGGCCTTGCGGCCACCGTCCAGCCGGTCGCCGGCAAGATCAAGTCGGACAGCATGTCGCTGATCGGCGTCAGCGCGGGTCGGCATAAGGAGTTCGCCGACGCCGCAGCCGATATCGACCAGATCTGGCAACAGCTCGTCGGCTTTGCCGAGGAACAGAAGACCAATGCGGCGATCGAGCGCGAAAAGGCCAACCAGGTCTCCGTCTTCGCGACGGGCGGCGGTGTCGTCATCGCTCTTCTCGCCGGTCTCGCACTGGTTCTCACGCTGAAGGGTCCGATCGGCCAGATCACGGCCGCCATGCGCCGGCTGGCCGAAGGCGCGCTCGACACGCGCATCGACGGCGACGCCCGGAAGGACGAGATCGGCGACATGGCCCGCGCGCTCGGCGTCTTCAAGGAGAACGCCTTGTCGAAGGTGCGCATCGAGGCGGAAAGCGAGGAACAGCGGCTGCAGGCCGATGCCGAGCGCAGCCGCAACGATGCGGAGAAGCGATCGATGGACAGCCAGATCGATTTCGCGGTGAGCCAGCTCGCCGCCGGCCTCGGGCGGCTTGCCCAGGGGGATCTGTCGCAGCAGATCGAAACGCCGTTCAACGGCCGCCTCGAACAGCTGCGTGTGGATTTCAACGGCTCGCTCATTCGCCTGCAGGACACGCTCCTGCAGATCCGCAACAATGCCGTGCTGATCCAGCGCAGCGGCAACGATATGCACGCTTCGGCCGACAGCCTGTCGCGCCGCACCGAGGCGCAGGCCGCCTCGCTCGAGGAAACCGCCGCCGCCGTCGATCAGATCACGGTCACGGTGCGCTCCTCGGCCGAGCGCGCGCACGAAGCCAACGTCGCCGTGTCGCACACCAAGAAGAGCGCGGACGGCTCGGGCGTCGTCGTCACCAATGCCATCTCGGCCATGAGCCGCATCGAGGAGGCTTCGCGCCAGATCGAGCAGATCATCGAGGTCATCGACGAGATCGCCTTCCAGACCAACCTTCTCGCGCTCAATGCCGGCATCGAGGCGGCGCGGGCTGGCGAGGCGGGCAAGGGCTTTGCCGTGGTCGCGCAGGAGGTGCGCGAACTCGCCCAGCGCTCGGCCGGTGCCGCCCGCGAGATCAAGGGCCTGATCAACAAGTCCACGCTCGAGGTGACCGCCGGTTCGCAGGCGGTGAAGGAGACCGGCGCGGTGCTCGCCTCCATCAGCCAGCAGATCGTCGCAGTCAGCCAGCACGTCGACATGATCGCCACCGCCAGCCGCGACCAGGCCTCCGCGCTTCACGAGGTCAACGGCTCCGTCAACCAGATGGACCAGATGACCCAGCAGAACGCCACCATGGTCGACGAAGCCACGACGGCGAGCCGCGCCCTGGCAGAGCAGGCCGACACGCTCATGCAACTGGTCGAACAGTTCCGCCTGGAGCCCGCGGCCGGTCAGCGCATGGGCCGGGCTGCTTGAAGCATTGCAGCCACCGAGGGCGCGCTGCAGGCTCAGTCGGGAGCGCCAATGGTCTGTATGCTGCTTAAGGCAGACACAAAATCGCGCTGACTTCTCATTCCGCTTTTTGCCAGAATGGATTTTACGTGAGTGCGTATGGTCTCCACGCTCAGTTCTGCCGCGTCCGCTATTTCAGCAATCACAAAACCACGCGCGAGTTTCTCGGCAATGTGGGATTCTGCCGGGGAAAGGTCGAACATGCCCTGGATGAGTTGGGCGGTTGGTGTCTGGTTCTGGCCCACGGGCGTAATGAGCAGAAAATAGGCGGCACGCAGGAAGATTTCGCGAGCGACGCCGACGATCGGGACGAAATGCAGAATGGCCGGCGGTGTCTGATCCGTGGCCCGAAGGGGATAGGATCGCCCCGACTTTCCATCGCGATTGCGGCCGATAGAACGGTAGAATTGCTCCGCTGTCGCGTTGGCGAAACATAGCCTATCGGCTGCCCCGATTTGTATGCCCGAAGCAAATCTCTCGAAGAGCGAATTGGTACCGAGAAGTCGCCCGTCCGACCGAATCGTCGCTGCCGGAATGCTGGCGATTTTCAGCGCCTGGAGTGCGGCGTCGATCTTCGCGAATTCAAGGCGATTGGCGAGCACGGCAGCCCGGGATAAATGCGGACGAAGCAAATCGAGAAATTGCAATTCGGTCCGCGAGACGGGCCCGGCATCCCTGCGTTTGTCGATCGATATGCCGATCGTCACGCCACCAGGGCTCTTCACTGTCGTTCCAGCAGCATAGCCGAATCCACGAGGCCAAAGAAAGTCTCGATAGATAGATTGCCGGCTCATCCACGCTTCGTCGAGATGATCCGCGTCGCTCATGAAGCCACTGTGCGGGATGTTCACGAGAGCCTCTGTCCGCGGATTGTTGAAAGCCCATCCCTCATTGAAAAATGCGGTGTAGAGATCCAGCACCCCGTCAGAGGCAATCCATGGAAGCTTGGCGTCGCTGACATTGGCAAGCAATGCCCCCTCGGCACCGATCGCACATGAGATCCTGTCGAGAAGCGCCGGCCATGTCTCCGGGAGAAAGGCGGCCTGATAGATATCGTCCTCGAAAGACTTGGGATCCAGCATGGCACACAGGTCCGAACACGTTCATCCAAAGTTTTGCATCGCAGGATGAACTTGGCAACAGCGGCGTCGCTGCCGGCTGTCGAAATGTTCCCATGGATCCCCTCAACTCACCCATATGGGTGAGGACGCCTTGCGCATCCTATGGTGCCTGTTCTCCGGCCCGATAGGTGGTCGTTTGGAGATGTTACATGAACAAGGCAATCATTCTTCTGGCATTGGTGTTTGCAGGATCGCCTGCGTCTGCTGCGGAGGAAAGGGCGGCGACAAAGGCGGAGATCGAAAAGATTGCGGTGGGAAAAACGGTCAACGGCCGCATGACGTACGGTAAGGACGGAAGCTACGCCTACGCCGGTGGAGGCAAAGGCAAATACACGATCTCTGCCGGCAAGATCTGCGTGAAGTTCACCGGCGGCGGCAGCCGCTGCGACCGTATCGTGACCGACGGCAAGACATACACGCTCATCAATCAGAAGGGGGAGCGTTATCCCTATGGGCGCTGACAGCCAGCCTGTATCGCGTTCGATCTAATGTCAGAGCGGCAGTGGCCAGTTTGCCATAGAGCCGGTCATTACCCGCGCCGTTAATGCATGTCGTCTGACAGTGTGCGGCGGTTAAGAATATGGCATGCGTCACATCAAAGACTTGAAGCCCGTCGCGTAAATCTCTTTTCAAGCGACGGGCCTTCAACGAACCCTTGAGGAGAAGCAATGCGAACGATGACGAGAAGACGATCGCACGGGTTCGCCGAGACGATGCCGAGGGCGACAGCGTGGGCTTGCCCCCGATCGTCGGAGCGCTAACGGAAGCTGGGCTCGAAGGATGCGCGGTCGAACATCGGTGGGCGACTGCGATCTGTTGACCTGCAATCCATGTCGCGCTTGTTCCAGACGGGGAAAAAAGGGTGTCGGCCTGCATCGGCAGTCATCGCGCACATACCGAATATTGTCCATGCCATCAAAACTCACCCCGCAGCAAACGCCGCCCGCTCGTCCCGTTCCCGCTGGATCTGCTGGCGTCGGGAGACCAGGGAGACGATGACGACGCCGGTGGCGACGATGCCGATGAGGATGGTGCAGGCGGCGTTGATCTCGGGCGTGACGCCGAGGCGCACCTGGCTGTAGATCTTCATCGGCAGGGTGGTCGCGCCGGGGCCCGAGGTGAAGCTGGAGATGACGAGGTCATCCAGCGAGAGCGTGAAGGCGAGCACCCAGCCGGAGAAGACGGCCGGCGCAATCACCGGCAGCGTCACCTGAAAGAAGGTCGCTGTGGGCGTTGCGCCGAGGTCGAGCGCGGCCTCCTCGATCGACCGGTCGAAGCTTGCCAGCCGCGACTGGATGACGACCGCGACGAAGCACATGGTGAAGGTGATATGGGCGATCGTCAGCGTCCAGAAGCCGCGATCGAAGCCGATGGCGACGAAGAGCAGCAGCATCGACAGGCCGGTGATCACCTCGGGCATGACGAGCGGCGCATAGATCATGCCGGAAAACAGCACCCGGCCGTGAAAGCGCTGGTATCGCGTCATGGCGAGCGCCGCGAGCGTGCCGAGCACGGTGGCGATCGTGGCCGAGAGCAGGCCGACGCGCACCGTCACCCAGGCGGCATCCATCAAGGCCTCGTTGCGGAAGAGCTGCCCGTACCACTGGGTCGAGAAGCCGGCCCAGACGGTCACGAGCTTGGAGGCGTTGAAGGAGAAAATGACGAGCAGCACGATCGGCAGGTAGAGAAAGGCGAAGCCGATGACGATCGAGGCGATGTTGAAGCGGGACCAGCGGTTCATTCTATCGGCCCTCGCGATCGAGGCGCGACTGCGCGTTCTGGAAGAACATGATCGGCACGACGAGGATCATCAGCAGGATCGCGGCGACGGCCGAGGAGACGGGCCAGTCCCGGTTGGCGTTGAACTCGTTCCAGAGCGTCTTGCCGATCATCAGCGTTTCCGAACCACCGAGGAGATCGGGAATGACGAACTCGCCGACGGCAGGAATGAAGACCAGCAGGCAGCCGGCGATGACGCCCGGCAGCGACAGCGGAAAGGTGATGCGCCAGAAGGCCGAGATCGGCGTGCAGCCGAGGTCCTGCGCGGCTTCCGTCAGGCTGTG
This sequence comes from Rhizobium quercicola, assembly GCF_021168455.1. Lineage (NCBI taxonomy): Bacteria > Pseudomonadati > Pseudomonadota > Alphaproteobacteria > Hyphomicrobiales > Rhizobiaceae > Rhizobium > Rhizobium quercicola. The sequence goes on along the minus strand of NZ_JAJOZR010000013.1, from coordinate 136,392 downwards.
ATCCATCTTCTCCAGTGCCGAATAGAGCGGCAGCACCATGAAGGGCAGGTAGGAATAGACGATGCCGATATAGATCGCGGTGTTGGTGTTGAGGATGATCAGCGGCTCGCTGATGAGGCCAGTGGACAGGAGAAGCTGGTTCAGCAGGCCTTCCGGCTTCAGAATGGCGATCCAGGCATAGACGCGGATAAGGAAGCTCGTCCAGAAGGGCAGAATCACCAGCATCAGGAGCGTCGGCCGCAGTGTCGTGGGCGCCTTCGCCATGCTGTAGGCGATGGGGTAGGCGATGAGCAGCGTCAGCGCGGTCGAGATCAGCGCGATGGTGAGGCTGGAGAGATAGGCGTTCGTGTAGAGCGCGTCTTCGGTCAGCCAGACATAGTTGTCGAAGGAGAACGTGCGAACATTGTCGATGAAGCCCGAAATGCCGTCCGCCCAGGCGAAGACGGGAAGATAGGGCGGCATGGCGACGGCGGTTTCCGACAGCGAGATCCGCAGCACGATGACGAAGGGAATGAGGAAGAAGACCAGCAGCCACGCATAGGGGATGATGATCACGAGACGGTTGACGATGGCGGGGAGCAGCCTGTTCATCGGCGTCAATCCTTCAGCACGACGCCGGCATCCCGGTCGAACGAGATCCAGACCTTCTGGTCGTAGCCGAGCGGGTCCTCGACGGCGCGCACCGCATTCAGCGATGATGCCTTGACGACTTTGCCGCTGTTCAGCTTGACGTGATAGACGGTCATGTCGCCGAGATAGGCGATATCCCAGAGCTCGCCCTCCGCCGCGTTGACGGGGCTTCCGGCCGGCATCTGCCGCCCGACGCGGATCTTTTCCGGGCGGATGGCAAAGCCGGCTTTTGCGCCCTCGCTCGGATGCTCGCTGCTGGCCGCCTCGATCGCGAAACCCGCATCTGCCTCGATGCGGATCTCGGAGGCCTGCGCCCGCGAGACCGTACCGTCGAAGATGTTCACGTCGCCGATGAAGTCGGCCACGAAGCGGGAGTTGGGCGCCTCGTAGATCTCGGCGGGCGTCGCCACCTGGATGACCTTGCCATGCGCCATCACGGCGATGCGGTCGGCCATGGTCATCGCCTCTTCCTGGTCGTGCGTCACGACCACGAAGGTGAGGCCCAGATCCTGTTGCAGGTCCATCAGCTCGAACTGGGTCTCCTCGCGCAGCTTCTTGTCGAGCGCGCCGAGCGGTTCGTCGAGCAGCAGCACCTTCGGCTGCTTGGCAAGCGACCGGGCCAGCGCCACGCGCTGCCGCTGACCGCCGGAAAGCTGATGCGGTTTGCGCTTGGCGAACGGTTCCATCTTCACGAGCTTCAGCATCTGCGTCACCCGCTCGGCAATCGCCGGTTTCGGCATGCCGTCCTGCTTCAGCCCGAAGGCGATGTTGGCCTCCACCGTCATATGCGGAAACAGGGCATAGGACTGGAACATCATGTTGACGGGGCGGCGATAGGGCGGGATGCCCTCAAGGTTCTGCCCGTCGAGAATGATCTCGCCCGAGGTCGGCTGTTCGAAACCCGCGAGCATCCGCAACAGCGTCGATTTTCCGCAGCCGGACGCGCCGAGCAGCGCATGGAACTCGCGTGTGTAGATATCGAGCGAGAGATCGTCCACCGCGACGAAATCGCCGAAGCGCTTGGTGACGTTGCGAAAGGAGATGAAGGGCTTGGACGAGGGATCCGTCCAGGGGGAAAAGGAGCGGCGAATGCTGCCAAGAGACTTCATGGTGATGCCTGGGTTCAAGAGGGCGTCAAGCGGCGGGGCATGAGGTTTCATCTGTCCCGGCCGTCAAAAAAATGCCCGGTTTTTTCAAACCGGGCAAAGTCACTGGCGACATTACTGGCCTGTCGTGATCTTGGTCCACAACCGGGTCACGAGGCGTTGCTCCTTGGGCCCGAGCGGCGCGATGGTGAACAGCTTTGCCATCACGTCTTCCGGCGGATAGATCGCCGGGTCGTCGATCACATCCTTGTCGATGAAGGCCTGCGACGCCTTGTTGCCATTGGCGTAGTAGACGTAGTTCGTCGCCTTGGCGACGATCTCCGGCTTCATCATGAAGTTGATGAATTCGTGCGCCTCCGCCACATGCTTCGCATCGGCCGGGATGCCGAAGACGTCGAATGTCAGCTGTGCGCCCTGATCCGGGATCGAGAAATTGACCTCGACGCCGGCTTTCGCCTCCGCAGCGCGGTCGCGCGCCTGGAAAACGTCGCCGGAATAGCCGATCGCCGCGCAGATATCGCCGTTTGCCAGCGCGTTGATGTATTCCGACGAATGGAATTTCCGCACATAGGGCCGAATGGCGAGCAGGACCTCCTCGGCCTTGTCGAGATCGTCCTTGGCGGTGCTTCTCGGGTCAAGTCCCAGATAAACGAGGACGGAGGGAATGACGTCGGTCGGGCTGTCGAGCATGTAGATGCCGCAATCCTTCAGCTTGGCGGCATTTTCCGGCTTGAACAGCGCGTCCCAGTTGGGCTTCGCGTCGGTGCCGAGCGCGGCCTTGACCTTCTCGACATTATAGCCGATCCCGGTCGTGCCCCACATGTAGTCGACGCTGTATTCGTTGCCGGGATCGAACACCGCGACGCCCTTGGTGATCACGTCCCACATGTTGGAGAGATTGGGAAGCTTGGACTTGTCGAGCTTCTGGTAGACGCCGGCGGCGATCTGACGCTGGAGAAAATACGCGGACGGAACGACCACGTCGTACCCGCTGCCGCCGGCCAGGAGCTTGGTCTCGAGAACCTCGTTGGAATCGTAGACGTCGTAGACGACCTTGATGCCGGTTTCCTTGGTGAATTGCTCGAGGATGCTGGCATCGATGTAGTCGGACCAGTTGTAGACATTGACGACGCGCTCCTGCGCGCTCGCAAACCCCGCGGATCCGGCCAGGATGAGGCCGGTAACCAGGCTGACGATCTTCAACGACATGCTATTCCCCTTTTATTGTTCGCAACCTGGGTCGCGCTAACGAAAGGTTAAGCAGCTTTCCGTCGAAGCTCAAGGCCTTTCGCACCCGCGAAGGGCGCCCGCGCCGGACATCCACGGGAACCGCCGCCGACAGCCTCCGTCATTGGCTACTGGAAGTCGAAAACGCTCAGTCCGGCGACCATTTCATCGAGCCCGAGGGGGCGGGTCACCGGCGGTTCGGCGCGCGCAAGGCAGCCCTGCCGTTCGCAGAGACGGCAGGCCGTACCTGCGGCCAGCGGCGGCGCGGGCACGGCGGCATAGACCGTCTCGCCCGCCTGTCCGGCCTCGCAGCCGAGCAGAAGCGCGGTGCGCCGCACGCGTTCGGCAAAGCCCGAGCGCGGCCCGTCCGTCGTGCGGGCGACGAGGAGAAAGCTGGCGCCACCGGGCATTTCCGCGCGCTCCACCAGGATCTGCCCCGGCTGGGCGAAGGTCGCGTGCAGGCTCAGCTTCACGCATCCGCCGCCGAAGGTCCGATGCGGAAAACCCGTCGCGCCGCGTGCGCGCAGCCGGTTTCCGGCATGGTCGATTTCCAGAAGGAAGAAGGGCGGTCCGAGCGCGCCGCCGCGTTGCAACGTCACCATGCGGCTGGCCGCCTGCTCGAAGCTCACCCGCATGCGCACCCGTACGAGATCGATATCGAACTGCACGCGCCGACAGATGTCGAGAAAGGTGCCGTAAGGCATCATCAGCGCCAGTGCGGCATAACGGGCCAGCTCGAACCGGGCGATGCGCCGCGCCTCGCCGGAGGTAAGCGGCAGGGCCGAAAGCTCTTCGGCCAGCGCCTCGGGCATGGCGAAATGCGCAGCCTCCATGGCGATTTCGCAGAGCTGGTCCTCGGACGACAGGCGCTCGGACAGGAAGAGGCGCAGCGAATGCCGATCGAACCGGCGCCGCAGATCCGGCATGACGTGGATCGGCAGGGTGCGCACCGCCAGCCCGTGGTCGCGGCGCAGCCAGTCCTTCAGCGCCGTCTGCAGGTCGTCTCCGGGTGCCAGCCGCTGGTGGAACGCTTCGGCGGCGGCATCGAGCCGCGCAAAATGATAGGGCCGGGTCTCGAAGATCTCGCGCACCTCGTCCATCGGCAGGCGGGCGCCGCTGAGGGCTGCGGCCTGATCCTGACCGGACAGCAGGCTCGTCAGATCCTTCAGCCGGGAACCCTGCTCCTTGTAGGCCCGGTAGAGCTTGATCAGTCCCATCGCCGCATTCGGCGCCGCGTCCGCGATCTCGATCAGCTCCTGGTCGCCCGGCAGCTCTCCCGACAGCAGCGGATCGGCGAACACGGCGCGCAGCTCGCCCAGACTGTCGGAGGCCTGCCCGCGCAGTTCCGCAAGGTCGATCTGATAGACGGCGGCCAGCTTCAGGAGCAGCTGCACCGTCAGCGGGCGCTGGTTGCGTTCGATCAGGTTGAGATAGGACGGCGAGATGCCCAGTGCCTCCGCCATGGCCGTCTGCGTCAGCGACAGCCCGTTGCGGATACGGCGGACACGCGGTCCGGCAAAGATCTTGTTCTCGCTCATGACAAAATTTACACCGCGCACGATGTTTCTGGCTGTGACTATTTTTACAATATTACAGGTCCGTGATGTAAAAGACAAGACAGCATAACCTCTTTCACCTCCACAATACCATGAAACTATTGGCGAAAAATTACGCTGTCCGGTACATGTCCCTGCAGGGATCACGGGAATGCCAACAGGCCTTACCCCCGTGGTCGATGCGAGAGGAGGATCTCATGACGAAATTTGACACGACGATATCATCCGCTTTGGTTCAAGGCTTTGACAAGATCGTGGGACGGATTCCGGTGGACGATGTGGCGCGCCTTCGTGGCTCCGTCGCCGATCGCTCGACACTGGCAAGGAACGGCGCGAACCGCCTCTGGAAGCAACTCCGTGAAGACGCCTCCTTCACGGCCCCGGAAGCCCTGTCCGGCAATCCGGCATGCCAGGTGGTTCGCGCCCGCCTTCACCGCGGCGGCTAGATGTCGGAAGCCCCGCACCATTCTCGATTTACAGCATTCCAATTCACGATCTCCAGGAAAGGACGACCACAATGACGATCCAGACCCGCGTCAAGGAACGCGCAGACGAACAGGCTTCCAGCATGACCACCGACCAGCAGGCCGCGATCCGCATGGTCGCCAACGACCTGCACCGCCTGAACCACACCATCATGAAGGCCGTCGAGGCAGGCGTTTCGGTCGAGCTCGTCCGCTCCGCCCGCCATCACGCCGGCGAAGGCAACTGGGGGGACCTGATGATCCCTGTCATCGTTACCCAGGGCCGTGGCTGATCCCCGCCCCCGGCTGTGATCGAAGGCCCGGCAAGACCTCTGCCGGGCCTTCGTCATGCCGTCCGGTCCTCTCGCACGTTCGGGTGCGAGCGGCAGGAAGCGGCCGGCGGCGGCGTGAAATCGGCAGGGCTGCACCAAGGTCCGTTTACCCCGCGCGACGACGTGTTATAGATCGGGTGCCGCGTATGAGGGAGACATGATGCAATCCGACCAGCCGCTCTGGACACCGTCGCAAGCCTCCATCGATGCGCAACCGCTGACGGCCCTCATGGCACTCTGCAGCCAGCGGCACCGCGTGCACTTTGCCGATGTCGATGCGTTTCACGCATGGTCGGTCGCCGACCGCGCCGCTTTCTGGAGCGACCTGTGGGACTTTTGCGGCATCGTGGGCGACAAGGGCGCGCGCGCACTGGTCGATGACGGTCATATGACCGAGGCCCGCTTCTTCCCCGATGCCAGCCTCAACTTCGCCGAAAACCTCCTGCGGAAAACCGGCGGCGGCGATGCCATCGTCTTCCGCGGCGAAGACAAGGTCTCGTCCCGCCTCTCTTGGGATGCGCTGTCCGCACTCGTGTCGCGCCTGCAGCAGGCGCTGTCCGCGCTCGGGATCGGGGAGGGCGACCGGGTCGCCGCCATGATGCCGAATCTGCCGGAGACCGTGGCCCTGATGCTGGCGACGGCCTCGCTCGGCGCCATCTGGTCGTCCTGCTCTCCCGATTTCGGCGAGCAGGGGGTGCTCGACCGTTTCGGCCAGATTTCCCCGAAACTCTTCGTCGCCTGCGACGGCTACTGGTACAATGGCAAGCGTCAGGACGTGGCGGAGAAGGTCAAGGCCGTGTCCGGGCGGCTCGGGATTCCCGTGCTCGTCATTCCCTATGCGGGAGAGGCCGATGCGCTGGCCTCCGCGCTTCCCGATGGCCGCACGCTGCCCGATTTCATCGCGCCGTTCGAGGCGCGGGCGCTGTCATTTCGCCGGCTACCGTTTTCCCATCCGCTGTATATCCTGTTTTCCTCGGGCACCACGGGCGTGCCGAAATGCATCGTGCATTCGGCCGGGGGAACGCTGGTCCAGCACCTGAAGGAGCATGCCCTGCATTGCGGGCTGAGGGACGGCGACCGGCTGTTCTACTTCACCACCTGCGGATGGATGATGTGGAACTGGCTCGCCACCGGCCTCGCCTCAGGCGTCACGCTGTGCCTTTACGACGGCTCGCCCTTCTATCCCGATGGCACGGTCCTGTTCGATTTCGCGCAGGCCGAACGCTTTACCGTGTTCGGCACGTCGGCGAAATATATCGACGCCGTCAGAAAGTCCGGGCTGACGCCGAAGGAGACGCACGATCTTTCGACCCTCCGCGTCATCACATCGACCGGCTCGCCTTTGTCGCCGGAAGGCTTCACCTTCGTCTACGAGGGCATCAAGTCCGATATCCAGCTCGCCTCCATTTCGGGCGGCACCGATATCGTCTCGTGCTTCGTGCTCGGCAATCCGCTGAAGCCCGTCTGGCGCGGCGAGATCCAGGGGCCGGGGCTGGCGCTCGCCATGGATGTCTGGGACGACGAGGGCCGCCCGATCAAGAGCGAGAAGGGTGAGCTGGTCTGCACCAAGGCGTTTCCGAGCATGCCGATCCTGTTCTGGAACGACCCGGACGGCGCGCGCTACCGTGCCGCCTATTTCGAGCGCTTCGACAATGTCTGGTGCCACGGCGATTTTGCGGAATGGACCGCGCATGGCGGCTTCGTCATCCACGGCCGTTCGGATGCGACGCTCAACCCCGGCGGCGTCCGCATCGGCACGGCGGAGATCTATAACCAGGTCGAGCAGATGGAGGAGGTCACGGAAGCCCTCTGCATCGGGCAGGACTGGGACGACGACGTGCGCGTCGTTCTGTTCGTGCGCCTTGCCGGCGGCGTCTCGCTCGATGACGATCTGGCCAAGGCGATCCGTGCGCGCATCCGCACCGGCGCCTCCCCCCGCCACGTTCCCGCAAAGATCATCGCCGTCGCCGACATTCCGCGCACGAAGTCCGGCAAGATCGTCGAGCTTGCCGTTCGCGACGTGGTGCATGGACGGCCGGTGAAGAACAAGGAAGCGCTGGCCAATCCGGAAGCGCTGGATCTCTATGCCGATCTTGAGGATCTCAAGGCCTGATATCCCGGCCTCGATGACGGAGATCGTCAGCCGTGGCTCGATCGAATTTCACACTGCGTCAGTGCATTCTTTCGTCCGAAAGCCTGCCGTAGAGGTTGCATCGCGACTTTCAACGACAAGATTGCAGGGAGCGGTTGTTAAGTCTTCCTTATCGTCCGCAGCGGCATGATCGGGCTCTCGCAGGTCCATGACGGGCCTTGCGCCGGCCAAGCCGGAGCTGCGACATGATGTCGATTGTATGTGTTCGAAAGCATTTACCTTGAGGCAGCCCATGGCTGCCTCCCTTTCGAGCCCCGGCATTCGCGACCAGTCAGTTGGCCAGAACCCGTTGCGACGGGAAGGTGATTTCCACCAGCGTTCCTTCATTCGGTGCCGAGTTGATGGCAAACAGCGCGCGGTTGGCTTCCGCCATCGCCTTCGTCAGCGGCAGACCCAGCCCCGTACCCTCGCCCCGCATGCGCGTGCCGGTGGTCACCTGCCGGAAGGGCTTCATGGCCTGTTCCAGTTCTGTCCGGGTCATGCCGATGCCGGTGTCCCGGATGCGCAGCATCACGCTGCCATTGGTTTCGTAAGCCGTGGACACCACGATCTGTCCGCCGGACGGCGTGAAGCGAATGGCATTGGCGAGGATGTTGAGCGCGATCTGCTTGATCGACCGGTTGTCGGCGACGACGCTGGGAACGGAGGTCGACAGCGAGGTGCGGATGATGACGCGTTGCGCGTTGGCCTGCGGCTGAACCAGCGAAACGGCCTCCGAGACCGCCTCGTTGATCTCGACGGCCGCAAATTCCAGCTCCATCTCGCCGGCTTCGATCTTCGATATGTCGAGGAGATCGTTGACGATATCCAGCACATGGCGACCGGACCGGCCGATGTCGCTTGCATATTCGATATAGCGGGCGCTGCCGATCGGCCCGAAATGTTCGCTCGCCATCATGTCGGAGAAGCCGATAATGGCATTGAGCGGTGTGCGGATCTCGTGGCTGACGCGCGCCAGGAAATCGGTCTTGTGCGCATTCGCCGTCTCCGCCGCGCGCTTGGCGCTGCGCAGCTCCTCCTCCGTGCGCTTCCACTGCGTGATATCGCGAATGACGGCGCAATAGCCGCTGGAGGAGGAGAGGCGACCCATGGTCATGAACAGCGGAATGAACCCGCCGGAGGCCTCCCGTCCGATCACCTCGCGTCCGTCGTTGAGCACGCTGGCAACGCCGTGGCCGGCAAGGCCCGCGAGGTAATCCATGACGGCACGCTGGCTCTCATGGGCGAAGAGTGTGGCAAAAGGCTTACCGATGACATCGGAATCATTGTAGTTGAACAGAGCGTTGGCGGAGCGGTTCAGCGACCGGATGTCGCCGTCGGAGCCCATCACCACGACGCCGTCCGTTGCCGTCTCCAGGATCGCGCGCAGCTCTTCGGTTTCGATCCGGAGGGCGTCCACCCGCGCCTCGGCCGCGGCAATCGCGGCGTCATCGGTCACTGCCGGCGAACCGGACTCGACCGTCTCGGCGGCATCCGCAGCGCTTTCGGCGATCTCCGCGACGCCTTCGCCATCGGGCTGCCCGTCGTCCGCGACGGGTGCGGCATCGGCGGGCGACGTCTCGACCAGAGCCAGCGACATCATCAGCGCCACGCCCTTGTCGTCAAAGGGAATGGCCTGCAGCCGCGCGGTCACGGGCAGCAGCCGGCCGTCATTGCGGATCATCATCATCGCGCCCGGGGGGACGTCGAGAATGCCTTCGTCTTCGCCGACGAACAAAGCGTCGATCCCGCCCTCCACGCGCAGATCCTGCAGCGTTTGGTAGCCGGTCAGGTCGAGAAAGGCGGCATTGGCGTGATAAAGCTCGTCGCCGCTGTGGATCAGCACCGCGCTGTCGAGCCGATCGATCATGGCCGGGCTCAGCACCTCATCCCGGTCGCCAGCGCCATTGTCGTTCTCGACGATGGCGTTCTGCACAGGCTCGCTGGCCTGCGCCGCGTTCTCCGGTGCGCCAACCGGCTCCGACAGACCTTCGGCGGCAAGCGCGTCGGCCTCGACCGCCGACGTCTCGTCCGTGACAGCGTCGTCCGCAGCTGGCGTCGCGGCGGGGGCATCCGCGACCGTCTCACCGGGCAGGAGATCGGCGCGCGCGCCCTCGTCGTCCTGCACGGGTTCGGATGTCGCGACAGCCTCGTCGCTCTGCGCCATGCCGTCCTGCGATGCCTCGACCTGATCCGGCGTGCCGGCAGCGGCCTCGTCCGTGTTCCGGTCCTCGGCGGTCGCATCGCTTCGGCCGAGCTCTGCTTCTGCCGCTCCGTCCGCGGCGGCCTCGTCGCCTTCGATCGGCGGCGCCACCGGCTCGGTGCGCTTGCCGAAGGTCGTCGTCAGCTGCCGGGCGATCTCGCGAAAGGCGGCCTGTTCGCTGCGCGTCAGCGTTTCGGTGCTTGTGGGGCGGGCATCGTCGATCGGGACGATCTTGTCCGAATGCCGCCGCGCGGGCGTCTCCACCAGCTTCAGCGCCGGACGCTCGCCCATGAACGGGTCGCGCGGAAGCCCATCCGCGAGGGGAGTGAGATCATCGTCAACCACATCGGGTGCGTCCGCCACGTCCGACAAGGAGAGGTCCTCATCCGCCGCAACGAAGAACGCGCCGTCGTCCTCGATCGTCTCGCGCGGTGCATCGCCTGCGTTCGTTGCGTCCGGCAGGGCAGGGGTCTCGTCCCTGACGTCGCCGGACACCGCTGCGTCCTGCGGCGCCGGCTCTGCCTCATCCTCAAGGCTCGGCAGATCGGCAAGGTTGAGCCCGCGCGCCGCCGGGTCCGAAACCGCATCGGACACTCGCACAATGCCGAAGCCGCGGAAGCCGTCGAATTCCCGGTTGCGCGAATAGGTCGGCAAGGCGGCGAGATCGACCGGAACGCACAGCGCCTCGCCCTCGACCGGCCACAGCACCGTCTTGCCCGACCATGTGTCGCGCCGGTTCAACAGCTCGACGATGGTGCCATCGGGATCGAGCGCGAAGCGCGCGGCGAGATCCGCAAAGCTCTGCCCCAGAACATCGGCAGCCTGCGGGCCGACCGCCAGCGCGAATTCGCGCGAAATCTCGCTGAAACGCCCGTCCGCCCCGATCTTCCAGACGAAGCGGATCGACCGCATCGCCGGGTCGAAGGCGAAAGCGGCGGGTTCTGCAAGGGCGACATCGTCACCGCCCTCGGACCCCGTTGCGGCCGGTACCTCATTCGACGCAGCGACCGCTTCGTCGGCCGCCTGCGGTAAACCTTCCTCTTTGTCACCAGCCGACGAAACGTCGTCATCGGCAAGGCCGCTGCTGTCGTCCGCGTTCAGGTCCGCGACCTCGTCGGCAACAGGCGAAACCTCCGCAGGCTCTTCCGCCACCGGAGCATCCTCGACCGGGTCCAGCGCCTCGTCGCCCGGGGCAGCCAGGACGCTGTCCTCGCCGTCCTGCGCGTCGTCGCCTGACGAACCATCCGCCGCGGCATCCACGCTCTCGATCGGCGCGACACCATCGGCCGCGACCTCTTCGGCCTCCACATGGCTGTCGCGTGCCTCGACATCGGCGGTATCGACCGCGTCCAGCACGTCCAGATCGGCGGCTTCGGCGCTCGCCGGCGGCTCCGCAACAGCGGCCGAGGCCGCCGCGTCCACCGGCACGTTAAAGTCGCTGGTCGCATCCATATGGCCGAGGATCGTCTCCACCGCGAAAAGCAGGTGAAGCGCCGGCTCGGCCGAAACCTTGCCGATGGCGGCCGGCAGCGTTCCCTTGCCTGTCGGCACGGGACGCTTCAGCAGCCAGTCGCTATCCCGGCCCACGGCGTCGACCAGCGACAACAGCGTCTGCTGCGTCATGCCGAGCGCCTGGAACTGCGGCGACGCGGCAAGCACCACCCCCTGGCCGTCGAGCACCGCCATATGCGTATCCGGATCGTCGAAGCCGGAAATCATCCGCGCGGCCGTTTCCGCCACCGGCACGGTCTGGCCGGCACGTGACGGCGCAAGGCGCGGCGCGGTGAAGAGGATCGCCCGTTCGCCGGCGCGCACGTCGATCAGCGCGAGCGCCGCCGTCACGGTCACGCTCCGGAAGCCGGCCGACATGCGCATGAGAAAGCTGCGCGTGTCGCCGGCTTCGCGCAGCTGGCGCGCGGTCGATTGCAGCTGGCGGAAGGCGACGCTGGCGGTGCCCGGACCCCCGTCCAGAAAGTCGTAGATCGAGCCCAGCCCGAAGAGCGCCGCACCCTCGCCGTTCGACCAGAGCACACGCGAAAGGTCGGGCGCAAACAGAATGGCCGCATCGCCACGCGCGAAGTGATCCCGAACACGTTCATGAACGGCAATGTCGATGAAGGGGTAGGATTTCACGGGCATTCTTCTATCCGGCTCTGGCGGAGGTCTCGGGTCTCCGGATGCGTTAATAGACTATTAATATCCGCGACCCCCGGAAGGGTCCAGCTTGAGCATCGTTTTCGCAGTGAAAACCGCCCTCTTTCCTAACGCAAGGTTAATGTAACGAAACGACACATGGTGCAGTGCAAAAATATGTTGCACTGCACCATAAATCTGTGTAGAAGGCATTCGGAACCCGAAATCCGCTGCTACGAGCCGCCGCCAGACAGGACACTCCGATGACTCAGGACATCTTCTCCATTTCGACGTTCGACCCCAACAAGGTGACGGAAACCTTCCGTGACTTTGCGGAAAAAGGCGCAACCCAGTCGCGCGAAGCCTATGCCAAGATGAAGACAGCCGCCGAAGAGGCCGGCAAGACGATCGAAGCCACGGTCGAGAGCGCCCAGTCCGGCACGGTCGAACTGAGCCTGAAGGCGATCGACGCGCTGCGCACCAATGCGGAAACATCGCTGTCGCACATGGAAGCGCTGATCGCCTGCAAATCCCTGTCGGAGGTCTTCGAACTTCAGACGGCCTTCATCCGCAAGCAGGCCGAGCTTGCCATGGAACAGGCCCGCACCATGCAGGAAACCACCCGCAAGGTCGCCGAAAACCTGGTCAAGCCAACCAAGGACGCCGCCGAAAAGGCCCTGTCCAGCATCCCCCGCGCCTGACCCTGCCGCCTGAAAAGGCCCTCACATCCGGAACCGGACGGGAAACCGCCCGGTTTTTTGGCCGAAAGTCGAAGTTCGGACTTGCCAAACCGAACCCATGGCCGTAATGACGCGGCCAAGCGACATGCTTGTTCGTGCGGTTGTAGCTCAGTTGGTTAGAGCGCAGGTTTGTGGCACCTGAGGTCGGAGGTTCGAGACCCCCCAACCGTACCATTTTTCCACAATGCGATGAAAACAGCGGATCATGCAGCGTTATGCGCTGGATCGCGCTCGATCGCGATTATGCCCTCGCACAGACTCCACTCGGAATTTTCCACAGGCACTTAGCGTCGATCGGTTGCATGGAGCGGTCCGCGTCTTCGTGGCTGCGTCCGAGCCCCGGTCAGGGTCTTTCCTCGGTTTTATCCGCAGGCGCACCCCCAAAACATCCCGCACACCACCAACGGAAAACGCCACCCGCGAACTCTCGCGGGTGGCGTTTTTGTGCGTTCGTTCCGTTCAGATGGGATCAGAAGTCTTCCCAGGTCTGCTGCACGGCGGCATTGCCGGAGAAGGAGCGGGCGATCTGGGCGGTCATCTTGCGGGCAGGGGAGGCTGCCGGGCGGTGGGTGGCGTTGGCGGCGGCGACGGGGGGCGTGGTCCGTGCCGAGGCGCGGTTGGCATCACCGAACTGGAAGCGGCTGATGAGGTCGCGCAGGCGTTCGGCTTCGCCGGCGAGGGCCGCGCTCGCGGCATTGCTTTCTTCCACCATGGCGGCGTTCTGCTGCGTCACCTGATCCATCTGGTTCACGGCCGTGTTGACCTCGGACAGCCCGACCGACTGTTCGCGGGCCGATGTCGCGATGGCGTCCATGTGCTGGTTGATGGTGACGATATAGTCCTCGATGGTCTTGAGGGCTTCGCCGGTCTGGCTGACGAGCTTGACGCCGCTCTGCACCTCGACCGAGGAGTTGCGGATCAGATCCTTGATCTCCTTGGCGGCCTTGGCCGAGCGCTGGGCGAGTTCACGCACTTCCTGGGCGACCACGGCGAAACCCTTGCCGGCTTCGCCGGCACGTGCCGCTTCCACGCCGGCGTTCAGCGCCAGCAGGTTGGTCTGGAAGGCGATCTCGTCGATGACGCCGATGATGTTGGCGACCTGATCGGACGACTGCTCGATCTTCTGCATGGCATCGACCGCATCGGCGACGACCTTGCCGGACTGGCCGGCGCTGGCATTGGCCTGCACGGCGATCGACCGGGCTTCCTCGGCGCGCTTGGACGAGTTGGTCACATTGGCGGTGATCTCGTCGAGGGCGGCTGCGGTTTCCTCGAGCGAGGCCGCCTGCTGTTCCGTCCGGCGCGAGAGGTCGTCGGCGCTCTGGCTGATCTCGCGGGTTCCCGTGTCGATCTGCGTCGTCGCCTGGGCGACGGAGAGAAGCGTGGCAGAGAGCTGGCCGATCGCACCGTTCAGGTCGTGGCGCAGCGCCTCGAAGTCCGGTGCGAAAGCCTGGTCGAGCTGGAAGCCGAGATCGCCGGAAGCCAGACGGCGCAGGCCTGTGGCGAGGCCCGATGTCGCCTGCTGCATGCGCTCGCGGGCGGCGGCTTCAGCTTCGGCCGTCAGGCGCGTCCGCTCGGCTTCGGCATGGGCACGGGCGGCTTCCGCCTCCTGCTCGAGCCGCTTGTTGCTGATGGCGGACTGACGGAACACCTCGACCGCGCCGGCCATGTCGCCGATTTCGTCCTTCCGGTCGGTATTGCCGGGATCGATGTCGGTCTGACCGGCAGCCAGCTGGCGCATGGCCTGCGTCATCACGCGGATCGGACGGCCGACGCTGCGCACGAGAACGGCCGCGGAAGCGATGAGGATAAGGATGATCGCGCTGTTGATGGCGAGGGAGACCGTGCGGGCCTGCGCGACCATGTCTTTCAGCGATGCCTTCGCATCGGCCGTGATCTCGGTGGCGTCCTTCACCGCGTCGTTGATGAGCTTGCTGGCGGTTTCCGCGACCTTGGTGTTGTCGGCGGCGGTGTTGGCGACGGCAGCCGCCATTTCCTCGAGCGTCAGCTTGCGACCGCCGACCTTCTGGAAGGCCGCGAGCACATCGACCGAGCGCTTTTCCGAAATCGTCTCGTAATCCGTCAGCCGCGCGGCGATCTGTTTCAGCGTATCGCGCTCCGGCGCGACCTGGATGGGCTTCTGCATCCCGGCCATGCCGTTGTCGTAATAGGCCCGGACGTCGGTCGTCGCCTTCTGGGTCTCGGCCTCGCTGGTGACGAGGCGAAGACCGCGCGAGGCGAACCGCATGTTGCTCAGGGCGAGCTTCGCGTTGACGACGCCGTCGAGAACGATCTGTTCGCGCTCGAGGATGGCATTGGCTTCCGCCGTCTTCGCATCGCTGATCATCTGGTTGGAAATGATGCCGACGACAAGCAGGATACTGATCCCGGACGTGATCATCAGCTTGGTGCCGACCTTGGCATTCTGGAAAAAGGACATGGGCTCTCTCAACGCGTGTTGGGGGGCAAAACGGGGACATGCCAGTGTGATCCGGAGCCGATACCGCGCAGATACGCCCGATCGACGTGGGAGGCCGACGGTACGAGCGATGCGTCATATGCTGGGATGGATCGTGCGGGCATCATGCCTGCAACCGACCAGTGTAGTTTTAATACGGTAGTCTAAAGAAAGTTTGAATTTTGAACGACTAATATATGGTGTGTGCAACTCTTTATCGCCGGCGTGCAAGGGCGGGCGGATATTTGGGGTAGGTCCGAAGGACGGCGCCCGCGTGCAAACGCGCAGACGGGCGGGGGTGTTTCACCCCGCCCGTCCTGTTGCGAAGCGATCGAGATCAGCGGATGCAGGGATATTCGCAGACATAGCCGGGGCGTGCCGGGCCACGACGGTCGTCGTCGCGATCGCGGCGATCCCCATCGCCGGCGTCCCGGTCGGCCTGCTCGCGGCGCACGCGACGGTCGTCGCTGTAGCGGTCGCGCCGGTCGTCCCGCGCACGGTCGTACCGGTTGTCGCGGTCGTAGCGCGCACGGCGGTCGCGGTCGGTGTAGACAGGCACGCGATAGACGTCGGGTCGCGATTCCCGGATGTAGACGCCGCTGGCCGAATAGCGGGGTCCGCTGTCGTAGCGGGCACCGTCATCGACGCAGCCGGCAAGAAGGGCGGTGGAAGAGAGAAGAAGAACCGACAGGACGGCACGCATGGGGGTCAACCTTTCAAGGTGGCAATCTGCAAAACGGCAAGCGCCGGAACCGACGAGACGTCGCCGCCGGTGCGCCCGAAGAGACGCGGCAGAGAAATGTCGTCATGCTATCTGCGCTCTCGAACATGAACGGCAGCCGAACATCGCCCTCTCGGGACGCGGCAGGATTGCCAAACACTCCGGGCTGATGCATGGAGCGTTCGAACACGAATATGCGTCAGCCCTTGGAAAGAACAAGTCCGGCGGCAGGGATGCGCGGTGCCGCCGATCGGGCCGCGCGCCGGATCGGGTCGATCTTGGCGCGCATTCCGGCAGACGGGAAAACCGGGCCGGGAAGAACCGGGCGGAACAGCCATGAAAGGACGTCCATGACAGATGGCGACGCCTCGATCGTCCGCAAGCGGATCGTCCTGCATTTTCCGGGCTTCGAGCCTCTGGATGCCCATGCGCATCTAGCGCGTTTCGCGCGGGCCGCGGTGCAGAGCACGCATGTCTGGGGCCTCTATTTTCATGTCGGTCCGCTGCTGGAAACCACGGAGGTCCCCGCTTTCGATGTCACGGCCACCGGCCAAGGCCACCACACGGAAAGCCGCGTCCACATCTTCGACCATCATCGGCTGGTGGCGCTGCTGACGGACAAGCCGCTCCACCGCCGCCTCATCGCCGGGTATGCGAGCGCTCTGCAGGTGGTCCGCCACGGCGGGCTCACCGGCTACTTCCGCCATGCCTGGCGCTTCGGCCTCTTCTTCCTCTTCCCGTTCCTGCTGGTCGCGCTCGCGGTCCTCGCCTCGATCGGCGCCGCCGTCGCACCGCTTCTCCTCGGTCTGCCGGGCTGGAACCTTCTCTGGAGCGCCCCGGCCGCGGTGGCGCTCTTCCGCTTCGTGCTGATTCCCCAGGCCGAACGCTTCCACACCCTGCACCTTTTTGCCGATTGGGAACTCGCCGTCGCCATGGCGTCGCTCGATCGGCCCGAGGTCGATCTCTGGCTGGAAACGGCGATCGAGGCCGCGCGCAAGGTTCTCGTCACGGCCCGGGATACCGGCTGCGACGAGGTGCTCGTGACGTCCCACAGCATGGGCTCCACCATCGCCGCCCATGTCATAGGCGCGCTTCTGGAGCGCGAGCCGGAGCTGATGCGGGGGCGCCGCATCGTGTTCGTCACGCTGGGCGGGGCCATCCTGCAATGCGCGCTGCTGCGCCCGGCGACCATCCTGCGCGCCCGCGTCGGGCGTCTGGCGCACGCAAGCGGGATCGACTGGCTGGAAGTCCAGTGCCTGACGGACTCCATCCATTTCTACAAGGCGCCCGTCGTGGCCTTGTGCGGCCATCCGGATGCACCGCCGGCGCGCATATTGATGATCCGGCTGAAGCACATTCTGTCTGCGGAGCGTTACAAGCGCATCAAGCTCGATTTCCTGCGCGTGCACCGGCAATATGTGCTGGGTCCGGACCGGAAATCCTCGTTCGATTTCACCCTCATGACCTCGGGCCCCTTGCCGGCCTTCGACTTCGCGACGTTTTCGCAAGCATCGATGCCGGAAATCCCGGTCATCGACAAACCCGGTTCCGAAGATCCGGCCGTCGTCGGGCAGGCTCGGTAAGCGCGGGCCATTTCTCTCTCGCGCATCGCGGTAGGATATGGTTTATCCCGTCTGCAGGCGCCGGAGACGGCCCCGATGTTGAGAAGGATGCACCATGACCGCCCGCTTCGATGTCGCCATTCTCGGTCTCGGTGCCATGGGCAGCGCGGCGGCGGCGCATCTGGCCGCCCGTGGCGTGTCGGTCATCGGCTTCGATGCTCACTATCCCGCTCACGGGCTCGGCTCGTCCCATGGCGACAGCCGCCTCATTCGCCTCGGCTATTTCGAAGATCCGTCCTATGTGCCGCTGCTGCAGCGCGCCTATGCCAACTGGCGGGCGATGGAAAGCCGGCTGCGCGAGGACATCCTGACCATCACCGGCGTGCTGCAGATCGGCTTGCCGGACAGCAAGATCGTCAGCGGCACCCGCAAGAGCAGCGAGATGCACGGGCTGGCGTCGGAGACGATCGACGCGAAGGCCCTGCGCCTGCGTCATCCCGCCTTCGCCATCGATGACGACGAGATCGCCGTGCTCGATCCGCAGGGCGGCTATCTCCGGCCGGAAGCCGCCGTCATGGGCTATGTGAAGCTCGCCGCGACCGACGGTGCGGCGCTGCATTTCGGAGAGAAGGTCACCGCGATCCACCGTGAGGCCGATGGCATCGCGATCGAAACCGCCACCAGCCGGTACAGTGCCTGCAAGGTCATCGTCGCCACCGGCTCCTGGATCGCGGACCTCGTGCCCGATCTCGCCGGCAAGGCCGTGCCCATCAAGCAGGTGGTGGCCTGGTACCAGCCGACGGACGGCTTCATCGCCACCCCGCAGCGCATGCCGGCCTTCATCCGCGACGAGGGCGAGGAAGGGTCCTATTTCGGCTTCCCGGCCATCGGCGTCGATGGGATCAAGGTCGGGCGTCACGCGCATTTCATGGAGCCGATCGACCCGCATGCGCCCAATCCGCCGGTCAACACGCGCGATACGGACCTGCTCGATGCCTTCGTCCGCCACCGCCTGCCGACGGCCGCCGGCATGCGGGTGCGCGCGACGACCTGCCGCTACACCATGCTGCCGAGCGAGGATTTCCTGATCGATCTGCTGCCGTCCGACCCGCGCATCGTCGTCGCCTCACCCTGTTCCGGCCACGGTTTCAAGTTCACGAGCGTCGTCGGCGAAATCCTGGCCGATCTCGCGCTGGAGGGCGGCACGCGGCTGCCGATCGACGCGTTTTCGTTTGCCGCCATGGATCGTTTCATCACCGCAAAGGGCGCGAGCGCGGATCTCGAAAATCCGACTCTCTAGGGACCAAGCTCGGCGCGCGAAACGGGAGGGCGTGGAGCGGAGTGTCGCTGCTTAAACTGCATCGATCCGGATGAGATAGACGGTTACCGGCTCATCGGCCCGAACCTTGACGTCGCCGTCCAGCCGCATGGCATCGAGACGGGCGAGCCGCACAGGACCCACCTGGACATCGCCGAGCGATAGCAGCATCAGCGTCCCGCCCTGCCGTTTCACCTCCGTTGTCCCGTCGACCATGCGCCGTTCGACCGCATGCGCGAAGGCTCCGCGGCGGGTCATGATGTTGAGATCGGTGATCGCGCCATCCACCAGTGTCGCCTCTGTCGCGGCGTCGGCAGGAAACGCATGCGGCGCATCGTCCGCCGTGAGCGTCACTGGTGCGCGGCCTGATATGTCGAGCACCATGCCGTGACCGTCGAGGATCGACAGCGTCCGGTCCACGCCCGGAAAGACGGAGAACGGGCCGTCCGTCTGGACCGAGGCCATGCTGATCCGCCAGCCGAACGTCTCTATGGAAGCATCCGCCGGAAAGACGGCGATCTCCACCGTCTCGCCGCCGCCGTTCTTCCACGGCATGCGGCGGTGGTCGCTGTTGCGAAGGACCGTCATGCTTATCTCCGACAGATGGAACCGGGAGCTGCGGCAGGCGCGAACGCCTGCCGTTTCCGCTGTCAGTTGCCGAGAATTCCCGGCAGGCGCAGGCCCTTGTCGCGGGCGCAATTGAGCGCGATGTCGTAGCCGGCGTCCGCATGGCGCATGACGCCGGTCGCCGGGTCGTTCCACAACACGCGTTCGATGCGGCGGTCGGCATCCTCGGAGCCGTCGCAGCAGATGACGACGCCCGAATGCTGGGAGAAGCCCATGCCGACGCCGCCGCCGTGATGCAGCGATACCCAGGTCGCGCCCGAGGCGGTGTTGAGCAGCGCGTTGAGCAGCGGCCAGTCCGACACGGCGTCGGAGCCGTCCTTCATGGCTTCGGTCTCGCGGTTCGGCGAGGCGACGGAGCCGCTGTCGAGATGGTCGCGGCCGATCACGATCGGTGCTGCGAGCTCGCCGGTGCGCACCATCTCGTTGAAGGCGAGGCCCAACCGGTGGCGATCGCCCAGGCCCACCCAGCAAATGCGCGCCGGCAGGCCCTGGAAGGCGATCCGTTCGCCGGCCATGTCCAGCCAGTTGTGCAGGTGCTTGTTGTCGGGCAGCAGTTCCTTCACCTTCGCGTCGGTCTTGCGGATGTCCTCCGGATCGCCGGAGAGCGCCGCCCAGCGGAACGGGCCGATACCGCGGCAGAAGAGCGGGCGGATATAGGCCGGCACGAAGCCCGGGAAGTCGAAGGCGTTCTCCAGCCCCTCGTCCTTGGCGACCTGACGGATATTGTTGCCGTAGTCGAAGGTGGGAATGCCGGCCTGCTGGAAGGCGAGCATGGCTTCCACATGATCGCGCATCGAGGCGCGGGCGGCCTTTTCCACGGCCTTCGGGTCGCTTTCGCGCTTCTGGCGCCATTCGGCCATCGTCCAGCCCTTCGGCAGGTAGCCATTGATCGGATCGTGCGCCGAGGTCTGGTCGGTGACCATGTCGGGCCGGATACCGCGGCGAACCATTTCGGGGAAGATGTCGGCGGCATTGCCGAGCAGGCCGACGGATTTCGCCTCGCCGGCGGCCGTCCAGCGTTCGATCATCTCCATCGCCTCGTCCAGCGTTTCCGCCCGCGCATCGACATAGCGGGTGCGGATGCGGAAATCGATGCTGTCGGGGTTGCACTCGAC
The DNA here is from genome assembly GCF_021168455.1 of Rhizobium quercicola. Taxonomy (NCBI): domain Bacteria; kingdom Pseudomonadati; phylum Pseudomonadota; class Alphaproteobacteria; order Hyphomicrobiales; family Rhizobiaceae; genus Rhizobium; species Rhizobium quercicola. The sequence continues at coordinate 116,069 of NZ_JAJOZR010000013.1, read as the reverse complement.
CGCAAGGCAGCAGGCGCCGGCCATGACGGCGGCGAGCGGTTGCGCGCCGCCCATGCCGCCAAGCCCGCCCGTGAGCACCCAGCGGCCGGTGAGGTTGCCGTCGTAATGCTGCCGCCCGGCCTCCACGAAGGTTTCGTAGGTGCCCTGCACGATGCCCTGGCTGCCGATATAGATCCACGATCCCGCGGTCATCTGGCCGTACATGGCCAGGCCCTTCTTATCGAGCTCGTTGAAGTGATCCCATGTCGCCCAGTGCGGAACGAGGTTGGAGTTGGCGATGAGCACGCGCGGCGCGTCCTTGTGGGTGCGGAAGATGCCGACCGGCTTGCCGGACTGCACCATCAGCGTCTCGTCTTCCTCCAGATCGCGCAGCGAGGCGACGATCCTGTCGAAATCCGCCCAGGTGCGCGCTGCCCGGCCGATACCGCCATAGACCACCAGCTCGTGCGGGTTCTCCGCGACCTCGGGGTCGAGATTGTTCATCAGCATGCGCAGCGGCGCTTCGGTCATCCAGGATTTCGCGGTCAGCTCGGTGCCGCGGGCAGCACGGATCTCGCGAATATTGTGGCGCGGATTGGTCATCGGTTTCCCCTTTTATGAGTGTGCGAGCGTGGGCGCGATCGTCGCGATGCGCTCGAGAATGTCCTTGAGATGGCGACGAAGCGGCTCGGCCTTGGCCGGATCATAGGCGAAGGGCGGCGCTTCTGTCGCCAGGTGCGTGGATTGCGCCAGCTCCATTTGAATGGCGTGCACGCCCTCGCCGGGTCGTCCGTAGTGCCGCGTGGTCCACCCGCCCTTGAAGCGGCCGTTGAGCACGCTGTCATGGCCGGCGGCTGCGGCGGCGACGGTCACGGCTGCCGCCTCGATCTCGGGCGCGCAGGTCCGGCCATTGTCCGTACCGATGTTGAAGTCCGGCAGCTTGCCCTCGAACAGGAAGGGAATGTGCGAGCGGATCGAATGGCAATCGTAGAGAATGGCGACACCATGCAGCGCCTTTACCCGCGCGATCGCGGCGGCAAGCGCGGCATGATAAGGCTGGTGGAAGGCCTGCAGACGCGCCGAAATGTCTCCGGCCGTCGGCGCGGCACCTTGCCTCCAGATCGGCACGCCGTCGAAATCCGTCTCCGGCACCAGCCCCGTGGTGTTCTGCCCGGGATAGAGGCTGCCACCCTCCGGATCGCGGTTGGCGTCGATCACATAGCGGTGGAAGGTGGCGCGCACGGTGGTCGCATCTGCCAGCAGCCCGTCATAGAGCGTGTGGATATGCCAGTCCGTGTCGGCAAGGATACGGCCATTGTCGTTCAGCCGCTCGGCGATGTCGGGCGGCACGTCCGTCCCCGTATGCGGGAAGGCGAGGATGACGGGGGAGGTGCCTTGCCGGATTTCGAAAACCGCCATGTCAGACCTCCAGAACCGGCAGGATGCCGGGGTTAACCGCTGCGGTCAGCCGGCCATCGGCGACGATGTCGCGCGCGGCCTTGAGGTCGGTCGCCATGTAGCGGTCGGTCTCGAGCGTCGGCACCACGGTGCGGATGGCGGCGATGACGTTGGACAGCTCCGGGCTCGACACCAGCGGCGCGCGAAAATCGATGCCCTGCGCCGCCGTCAGCGCCTCGATGCCGATGATGGAGAAGAGGTTTTCGGTCATCTGCAGGAGCCGCCGCGCTCCGTGGCAGGCCATGGAGACGTGGTCTTCCTGATTGGCCGAGGTCGGCGTCGAATCGACCGAGGCCGGGTGCGACATCTGCTTGTTCTCGCTCATCAGCGCGGCCGACGTCACCTCGGCGATCATCAGCCCGGAGTTCAGCCCCGGCGTTTTCGCAAGGAAGGCGGGCAGGCCATAGGAGAGGGCGGGATCGACCAGAAGCGCGATGCGCCGCTGGGCGATGGCCCCGATCTCGCAGACCGCCAGCGCGATCTGGTCGGCGGCGAACGCCACGGGCTCGGCATGGAAATTGCCGCCGGAGACGACGGAATTGTCGGAGAGCACCAGCGGATTGTCGGTCACCGCATTGGCTTCGATCTCCAGCGTGCAGGCGACGGAGCGCAACAGGTCGAGGCAGGCGCCGTCCACCTGCGGCTGGCAGCGGATGCAATAGGGGTCCTGCACGCGCTCGTCGCCTTCCATATGGCTCTCGCGGATCACCGAGCCCGCAAGCAGCCCGCGAAGGGCGGCCGCCGCATCGATCTGGCCGCGATGGCCGCGCAGGGTGTGGATATCGGGATGGAACGGGGCGGAGGATCCCATGGCCGCATCGGTCGAGAGCGCGCCGGTCACCAGCGCGGCTTGCGCGGCGCGATGCGCGCGGAAGAGACCGGCCAGCGCCAGCGCTGTCGAAACCTGCGTGCCGTTGATCAGTGCCAGCCCCTCCTTGGCCGCGAGAATGACGGGGGCGAGACCTGCCCGCTCCAGCGCGGTGCGCCCGTCGAGCCGTGCGCCCTCGAAGAAGGCTTCGCCTTCGCCCATCATGACGGCCGCCATGTGGGCGAGCGGCGCGAGATCGCCGGATGCGCCGACGGAGCCTTTTTCCGGAATGACGGGAATGACGCCCCGTTCCAGCATGGCCTCGATCAGCCGCACCAGCGCCAGCCGCACGCCGGAGGCGCCGCGGCCGAGCGAGACGAGCTTCAGCGCCATGATCAGCCGGACGATGTTGTCGGCCAGCGGTTCGCCGACGCCGCAGCAATGCGACAGGATGAGGTTGCGCTGGAGCGTCGCGACATCGGCGGCGTCGATGCGGATGCTCGCCAGTTTCCCGAAGCCGGTGTTGATGCCGTAGACCGGCGCATTGCCGCCGGCGATCTCGGCAATGCGCGCCGCGGCCTTGTCGATGCCGGCGTCGAAGGCGGGATCGAGCCGGGCGGGCTCGCCGGTCCAGTAGAGCGTTTCGAGGGTGGAAAGGGGCACGGAGCCCGGCTGCAGAACAAGCGTCATGGCGAAGTCCTAAGAGTCTGGCGGGCCTGGCCCGCGCGATCAGTGTCCGTTGCGGATGCGGGCATGGAGCGGGTTGAACCCCATGCGGTAGACGAGTTCGGCGGGGCGGGCCACCGACCAGATGGCGAGATCGGCCCGCTTGCCGGCCTGCAGCGTTCCCACCTCGTCGACGAGGCCGAGCGCGCGGGCGGCCTCCCGCGTCACCCCGGCAAGGCACTCGGTCACGGTCATGCCGAAGAGGGTCGCGGCCATGTTCATGGTGAGAAGCAGAGAGGTCAGCGGCGATGTGCCGGGATTGTTGTCGGTGGCGATGGCCATCGACACGCCGGCCTGCCGGAAGAGGTCGATCGGCGGCTTCTTCGTTTCGCGGATGAAGTAGAAAGCGCCGGGAAGGATGACGGCGACGGTGCCGCTCGCCGCCATCGCCTGCGCGCCTTCCGCATCGGTATATTCCAGATGATCGGCCGACAGCGCGCCATATTCGGCGGCAAGGGCCGCACCCTGCAGGTTGGAGAGCTGGTCGGCATGCAGCTTCACGGGCAGCCCATGGGCTTTCGCCGCATCGAACACGCGCCGCATCTCGGTGGGCGAAAAGGCGATGCCCTCGCAGAACCCGTCCACCGCGTCCGCAAGGCCTTCCGCGGCAAGCGCGGGCAGCATCTCGTCGGCCACCTTGGCGATATAGCCCGTGCTGTCGCCCTTGAACTCCGGCGGCAGCGCATGGGCGCCGAGAAAGGTCGTGCGCACGGTGACGTCGCGCAGTTCGCCGAGCCGGCGCGCGGCGCGCAGTGTCTTGCGTTCATGAAGAAGGTCGAGCCCGTAGCCGGACTTGATCTCGACGGTCGTCACACCCTCGGCCATCAACGCATCGAGGCGGGGAAGAGACTGCGCGACGAGGTCGTCTTCGCTTGCCGCCCGCAGCGACCGCACGGAGGACACGATGCCGCCGCCGGCGCGCGCGACCTCTTCGTAGGTCGCACCGGCCAGCCGCATCTCGAATTCGTTCGCCCGGTCGCCGGCATGGACGAGGTGCGTGTGGCAATCGATCAGTCCCGGCGTGATCAGCCGCCCGCCGCAATCGACCACACGTCCGGCGGCCTCGCGCGGAAAGGGAAGATCCGCTTCCGGCCCGGCATAGACGATCCGGCCATCCGAAACGGCGATCGCACCCTGTTCGACGAGGCCGAGGTCCGGCAGGGCGGGGTCGAGCGTGGCGAGCCGGGCGTTGAGCCAGAGCGTGTCGCAGGCCGAGGCGCCCGACGCCGCCGATGGGGACTTCATGGAAGACATCGCTTTTCCCGCCTTTCCTTCGCTCGTCATTATGTATATACAAATGAAAACGGAGCGCAAGCCTCATTCTGAAGCTGCGGCGCGGCCGGGATCGGGAGCAGGACGATGGAAAGCCAGGCAGGGACGGGACAGGCAATGGCGGCGCAGGCGGGCGGAAAGACGGACACGATCTTCGCGGCATCGGCGCTCCTTCCGGACGGCTGGCACGACAATATCCGGATCTCGCTTGCCAATGGGCGCATCGCATCCGTCGAGGCCGATGCGCAGCCTCGGGCCGGCGAGGAACGTCATGCCGTGGTCGTTCCCGGCATGCCGAACCTGCACAGCCACGCCTTCCAGCGCGGCATGGCGGGGCTCGCCGAAGTGCGCGGCCCCGGTGCCGACAGCTTCTGGAGCTGGCGCACCGTCATGTATCGCTTCGCCCTGACGATGACGCCCCAGCAGGTGGAGGCGGTGGCGGCCCAGCTCTACATGGAAATGCTCGAACAGGGATTTTCCCGCGTCGGCGAGTTTCACTATCTGCATCACGCGATCGACGGCGGACCCTATGCCGATATCGCCGAGATGGCGGTCCGCATCGCCGCTGCCGCATCCGAAACCGGGATCGGCCTGACGCTTCTGCCGGTGTTCTATGCCCATTCGACCTTCGGCGGAGCCGCGCCCAGCGATGGCCAGCGGCGTTTCATCAATACGCCGGACAGCTTCGCCCGCCTGCTCGAAGGGTGCCGTGCGGCCGTGGACGGCTTGCCGGCGTCCCGTGTCGGCGTCGCCCCGCACAGCCTGCGGGCGGCAACGCCGCAGGAGATCGCCGCAGTGGTCGCGATGGCCGGGGAGGGGCCGATCCATATTCACGTTGCCGAGCAGGTGAAGGAGGTCGAGGACTGCCTCGCCTGGTCCGGCGCCCGCCCGGTCGAATGGCTTCTCGATCATGTCGGTCTCGACGCACGCTGGTGCCTCATCCATGCCACACACATGACCGAGGACGAGACGGTGCGCATGGCAAAGAGCGGCGCCATTGCCGGGCTCTGCCCGATCACCGAGGCCAATCTTGGCGACGGCACCTTCAACGCCACGGTCTTCGGTGCGTCCGGCGGCCGCTTCGGCATCGGCTCGGACAGCAACATCCTGATCGGCCTGCCCGACGAGCTGCGCCAGCTCGAATATTCCCAGCGCCTGCTGCACCGGTCGCGCAACGTCATGGCATCGGCCGGGCAATCGACGGGACGGGCCCTGTTCGATGCTGCGGGGGCCGGGGGTGCCGTCGCGCTTGGCACGACCTCTCCGCTCGGTCTGGTTGCGGGGGCTCCGGCCGATGTCGTGTCGCTGTCCGCGCCCGACAGCGGCGCACGCCACGATGCCGTGCTCGATGCCTGGCTGTTTGCCAACGGCACCCGGCCCGACAGCGTCTGGGTCGCCGGCGAGCGGCAGGTGACGTCAGGGCGCCACCACGCGCGCGACCGCATCTCGGATCGTTTCCGGCGTGTGATGAGCGAACTTTCGGCATGAGGGCATGACATCCGTGACTCATACCCCCATAAGTCACATCCTCGCGTTCACGCCGTATTAACCTTTCACGCGGCGCGGCATGCCGGACGGCGGTCCGATTAAGATCCCGTTTACGTTTCCGCCGCTATGGTTACCATGTTCGATGCAGAACCGAGGCGCATGACGCGCAGCTCGAGAACAATGTTGGATGACGTGCATGATGTGCGCAGTTCGTCTGGCAATTCCGGCCGGCAAGGCCGGAATTGCCAGGATGTCCGAAGACGCGACGCACCGCATGATCCGCTGATGCGGGATCGCTCAGACGAAAATCGCATGCTCCGCAGCGACGAGCTCCTGCAGGAAATCGGCTACCGTCCGCACGCGCAGCAGGTCCCGCGCACTCTCGTGATAGGTCGTCCAGTAGGCCCGCCGGATCGTCGCCTCGGGCAGGATGCGGCAGAGTTCTCCATGCTGGCGCGCGATATAGTTGTGGAGGATGCCGATGCCGGCGCCGGACCGCACGGCCTCCGTCTGCCCCGTGGCACTCGAAATCTCGAAGCCTGCATCCCAGTTGCGCATCACCTCGCCGGTGAAATCGAGCGAGGCCGTCCAGAGAAGATCCTCGACATAGCCGATCCGCCGATGCCGCTTCAGCGCCTCGATGCTGTCGGGCGTGCCGTTCTCCTTTAGGTAGGCGTCGGACGCGTAGATGCCGAGCGTGTAATCGGTCAGCTTGGACGAGACGAGCCGCCCCTGCTCGGGACGCTCGAGCGTGATGGCGATATCCGCCTCGCGCTGCGACAGCGAGAAGGAGCGCGGCACCGGCACGAGCTGGATGCGCAGGGCCGGAAAACGCGCCGTCAGCCGCCCGAGGCGCGGCGCGAGGAAGGAGACGCCGAAACCGTCCGGCGCGCCGATCCGCACCGTGCCGGCGACCGCGGTATCGACCCGGCCGACATGCGCCTGCGCCGCCAGCATCTCCGTCTCCATCCGCTCGGCGGCGTGAAAGAAGACCTCGCCCTCCGCCGTCAACTCGCAGCCATTGGTCCGCCGCACGAGAAGCCGCGTCTTCAGCGCCTCCTCCAGCGCCGTCACCCGCCGGCTGAGCGTCGCATGGTTGACGCCCAGCCGCTTGGATGCCGAGAGGATCTGCCCCGTTCGGGCGACCGCGAGAAACATCCGCACATCGTCCCAGTTCACGGCATCCACCTGTCTTGTGTCGATTTCCGCACAACAGTTCCTGAATTTCGCACGTTGATTTGTGCAGACTGTAGTGCGATCGTCCTCCCAACAGCAACGACAATCTGGAGGAGACAGCATGTACGAGATCGGCCATTTCATCGGCGGCAAGACGGCTGCCGGCACGAGCGGACGCACGAGCAACATCTTCAACCCGGCAACCGGCGAGATCCAGGGCAAGGTGGCGCTGGCCAGCGACGCCGAACTGGCGGCAGCCGTCGAGAACGCCAAGGCGGCCCAGCCGAAATGGGCGGCCACCAACCCGCAGCGCCGCGCCCGCGTCTTCATGAAGTTCGTCCAGCTACTGAACGACAACATGGACAGCCTGGCCGAGACGCTTTCACGCGAGCACGGCAAGACCATCGATGACGCCAAGGGCGATATCGTCCGCGGCCTCGAGGTCTGCGAGTTCGTCATCGGCATCCCGCATCTGTCGAAAAGCGAGTTCACCGAAGGTGCCGGCCCGAACATCGATATGTATTCGATCCGCCAGCCGGTCGGCATCGGTGCGGGCATCACGCCGTTCAACTTCCCGGGCATGATCCCGATGTGGATGTTCGCCCCGGCGATCGCCTGCGGCAATGCCTTCATCCTGAAGCCGTCGGAGCGCGATCCCTCCGTGCCGATCCGCCTGGCCGAACTGATGATCGAGGCCGGCCTGCCGGCCGGCATCCTCAACGTCGTCAACGGCGACAAGGGCGCGGTCGATGCGATCCTGACGCATCCCGACATCTCCGCCGTCTCCTTCGTCGGCTCCACGCCGATCGCCCGCTACGTCTATGGCACGGCGGCGATGAACGGCAAGCGCGCCCAGTGCTTCGGCGGCGCCAAGAACCACATGATCATCATGCCGGATGCCGATCTCGACCAGGCGGCCAACGCCCTTATGGGCGCCGGCTACGGCTCGGCCGGCGAGCGCTGCATGGCGATCTCCGTTGCCGTTCCCGTCGGCGAGGAAACCGCCAACCGGCTGATCGAGAAGCTGACGCCCATGGTCGAGAGCTTGCGCATCGGCCCCTATACCGACGACAAGGCCGACCTCGGCCCGGTCGTGACCCGGGAAGCGCGCGACCGAATTCTCGGCCTCATCGACAAGGGCGTGGAAGCCGGCGCCGATCTCGTGGTCGATGGCCGCGGCTTCAAGCTGCAGGGCTACGAGGACGGCTATTTCGTCGGCGGCTGCCTGTTCGACAATGTCACGCCGGACATGGACATCTACAAGACCGAAATCTTCGGCCCCGTCCTCTCGGTCGTCCGCGCCAAGACCTACGAGGAAGCGCTCGATCTGCCGATGAAGCACGAATACGGCAACGGCGTCGCGATCTACACCCGCGACGGCGATGCGGCCCGCGACTTCGCCTCGCGCATCAATATCGGCATGGTCGGCGTCAACGTGCCGATCCCCGTTCCGCTCGCCTACCACTCCTTTGGCGGCTGGAAGTCCTCGTCCTTCGGCGACCTCAACCAGCACGGCACGGATTCGATCAAGTTCTGGACCCGCACCAAGACGATCACCAGCCGCTGGCCTTCCGGCATCAAGGACGGCGCCGAATTCGTCATGCCGACGATGAAGTAACACCGGTCTTTGCGACTGTCGTGGAAAGGGCCGTCGCAAGGGGCCCTTTTTTCATGAGCATCTTTCTCGACAATTCGTCTTTTTGGAATTGTTCCAAACTGGCAGGCGTTCTATATGTGGGCGAGACAGGGAGTGGCGATCTGGGATTCGCCTGCGTCCGAGCATCGGAGTGAAGAATGCGCCTGACCAAGCAGACCAATTACGCCGTTCGCATGCTGATGTATTGTGCCGCAAACGAGGGCCATCTGAGCCGCATTCCGGAAATCGCCAGGGCCTATGGCGTGTCCGAACTGTTCCTGTTCAAGATTCTTCAGCCGTTGAACAAGGCCGGCCTCGTGGAAACCGTGCGCGGCCGCAATGGCGGCGTGCGCCTGCCCAAGCCCGCCTCGCAGATCACGCTGTTCGATGTCGTCAAGGTGACGGAAGACAGCTTCTCGATGGCCGAATGCTTCGATGCCGGCGAAGTGGATTGCCCGCTGGTCGACAGCTGTGGCCTGAACACCGCCCTGCGCAAGGCGCTGAACGCCTTCTTCGACGTGCTCTCCCAGTATTCGATCGACGATCTGGTCAAGGCGCGCCCGCAGATCAACTTCCTGCTCGGCCTCGACCCGCTTCCCTACGTCGCTCCGGCAGCGCAGCCCCAAACGGCGGCTTGAAAGACGGCCTTCCCGGTCGATATGCTTGAATGAGGAACGACGCGTCTCCCGCAGACGCGTCGTTTCCGTTTCAGGATTTCACCAGATATTCCTGCAGCAGGAATTCGATGGCGGTGGGATCGAGTTCGGCCTTGTCGAGCCGGAAATCGACGCCGTATTCCTGGAAGGATTGGAAATAGGCGTCGTCCAGCGAGCCGGAGATCACGCCGACCGGGCCGATGAAGCCCTTCTGGCGGATCTGCGGCACCGTCTCGCGGAAATCGCCATGCGGCGGCAGCCGGTTATCGACCAGCACCATGGACACCGGCGTGCCTAGATCCATGAGGTAGAGTGCGGACTCGATCGTCTCGCAGTAATGCAGCTGGATGGCAAAGGCCTGAACCTTGCTCATCAAGCGCCGGAGGATCACATGCTCGGCGGGTTCGTCGTCGATCAGGAGAACGTGGACAGGTGTGGGCATCGGTATGAATGTTCCATTATCTTTAAATATTTAAAATAATCGCAGTTTTATGTCGTTCGGGCGTTCGATCGACGCCCAATACGGTCATTGGATAATTTGTTCCCGAATGGCTTTGGCAACCATTTGCGTCCGATTGACGACATCGAGTTTCTTCAGGATCGTCGCCGTGTGCGAGTTGATCGTGTGTTCGGAAACCGAGACGATGAGGGCAATTTCGCTCGCCGTCTTTCCATGTGAAATCCACCGGAGAATTTCCGTTTCGCGCGCCGTCAGCCCCATTCCGGCCCGTGTCGCCAGCACGAAGCGGTAGAAATAGTCGAATGCCGTGATCGAGTTGTAGCAGAGCTCGACATGGCGGGTACGATCGATGTCGTCGTTATCCCCGAAATACAACACGACGTAGCGTGTACCTACGATGCTGTGGACGGGAACGCAGGCGACGAGATCGAAGCCGATCTGCGCGAGAAAATCCGTCCCGGCATTCGCGCTCGCCGCGTCGTCCAGGGAGGCCGACCAGACGGAGGGCACGGTGGAGGCGTGGAGGCTCTTGAGCAGAAGGCACTCGGAAAGTCGGTAGCGCCGGTCGTACTCTTCCGTCAGCCCGGGCGGAAGGTCGTGCAGCACCAGCCGGTTGGTCAGAAGGGCGGGCTCCGCCTCCTGGCCGAGCTGCAACACGCCGAAGTGATCGAACCCGGCACCGAGCGCCAGCATGTGGAAGATCCGGAAGAAATCGACGCGGTTCAACGCCTTCTCGAGATCCTTCTGGAAGTCGTAGCGTCTGCAACTGTCCAGCAACGCGTCCACGTCGATGAGGCCCTCCCTGCTCCGGAATACGAGCTTAGCGGGCATTCTGCGCTTGGCAACTCCCCTAAAAAAGGTAGTTCCTGTGCAAAATCGGAAACGCAATGCGCTTTCGCGGCAAGAGGCTCCCGGCCGGTAGGGCGCTCTCCGTCGGAGCGGAAACCGGTGACGGCCGGCCGGACAGCCGTTCCGAAGCGTGAGAGATCCGAAAGCCCGTGCCGCAAAGCCCGCGCAGAACAGACGCGGAAATCCGGAATGACATAGCGTAGATGTCTTATATCTTGGATAAATTTTCCAACTGGACAAAAGAATGGAGCTGGTTATTGCATTGCCGCGGCAAATGTCGTTCCTTTCCGGTCTGACCGGTTGCGGCTGCGATCCGGATCATTTGCGAATAAGAATGTTTCAAGAGAACACAAGAAAACTGGGAAAAACGGTGATGAAAAAGCTCTCTACTCTTCTCGCGGCGACGGCTGTCGCGACGCTGATGGCCGGCAGTGCCTGGTCGAAGACGCTGGTTTATTGCTCCGAGGGCTCGCCCGAAGGTTTCGACTCCGCGCTCTACACGGCCGGCACCACGTTCGATGCCTCCTCGCGCACGGTCTACAACCGCCTCGTCGAGTTCAAGAAAGGCAGCACGGAAATCGAGCCGGGTCTGGCCGAGAGCTGGGACATGTCGGCTGACGGCACCGAATATACCTTCAAGCTGCGTCCCGGCGTCAAGTTCCAGACCACCGACTTCTTCACGCCGACCCGCGAGCTGAATGCCGACGACGTCATCTTCTCGTTCGAGCGCCAGTACAAGACCGACAATCCCTGGAACAAGTATGTCGCCGGCGGGACCTACGAATACTTCAGCGGCATGGGCTTTCCCGAGCTGATCAAGTCCATCGAGAAGGTCGACGACCTCACCGTCAAGTTCGTTCTCAACAAGTCGGAAGCCCCTTTCCTCGCCAATCTCGGCATGGACTTCGCCTCCATCTATTCCAAGGAATATGCCGACAAGCTGCAGGCCGATGGCAAGATGGAGCTGATGAACCAGCAGCCGCTCGGCACCGGGCCTTACACCTTTGTCGCCTATCAGGCCGACGCGGCCATCCGCTACAAGGCCAACCCCGACTACTGGGGCGGCAAGCAGAAGATCGACGACCTCGTCTTCGCCATCACGACGGATGCCGCCGTGCGCGCGCAGAAGCTGAAGGCCGGCGAATGCCACATCATGCCGTATCCGAACGCCGCGGACGTGGCCGAACTGCAGAAGGATGAGACCCTCACGGTCCTCAAGGAAGAAGGCCTGAACGTCTCCTACCTCGCCTACAACACGCTGGTTGCACCCTTCGACAAGCCGGAAGTGCGCAAGGCGCTCAACATGGCCGTCAACAAGCAGGCTATCGTCGACGCCGTCTTCCAGGGCGCCGCGACCGTTGCCAAGAACCCGATCCCGCCGACGATGTGGTCCTATAACGACGCCGTCGAGGACGACAAGTACGATCCGGAAGCGGCCAAGAAGATGCTGGGAGACGCCGGCGTCTCCAACCTCAAGATGAAGATCTGGGCCATGCCCGTGTCGCGTCCCTACATGCTGAACGCCCGCCGTGCGGCCGAGCTCATGCAGGCCGATCTGGCCAAGATCGGCGTCGAGGTCGAAATCGTGTCCTACGAATGGGCCGAATACCTGAAGCTCTCCTCCGACAAGGCCCGCGACGGCGCGGTCATCCTCGGCTGGACCGGCGACAACGGCGACCCGGACAACTTCCTCGACACGCTGCTCGGCTGCACCGCGGTCGGCGGCAACAATCGTGCGCAGTGGTGCAACAAGGAGTTCGACGATCTCGTCAAGAAGGCCAAGCTGACGCCGGACCAGGCAGAGCGCACCAAGCTCTACCAGCAGGCCCAGCTCGTCTTCAAGAAGGAAGCCCCCTGGAACACGATCGACCATTCCCTGGTCTTCATGCCGATGAGCAAGAAGGTCTCGGGCTTCGTTCAGGATCCGCTTGGCATCCACCGCTTCGACGGCGTTGATATCGCCGAGTAATATCGCCACACCAGCCGCATCCGCGGTGTCTCCGGCGGTCCGATTGTTTTCGGGCCGCCGGTTTTGCAATCTTACGGAACGCTCATGCTGCGCTTCATTCTCGGGCGGCTCGCCGTCCTCGTCCCCACCTTCGTCGGGGTGTCCATCATCGCCTTCTCCTTCATCCGCCTGCTTCCCGGCGATCCCGTCATGCTGCTCTCCGGAGAGCGCGTCATGGCGCCGGAGCGGCATGCGCAGATCATGGCGGAGCTCGGGCTCGACCGGCCGATGTACGTCCAGTATTTCGACTATCTGTTCGGCCTGCTGCAGGGTGATTTCGGACGTTCCATCATCTCGAAGCGACCTGTCATCGATGACTTCATGACGCTGTTTCCGGCGACCATGGAGCTGGCGATCTGTGCCATCATCCTCGCGGTCTGTCTTGGGATCCCGGCAGGCGTGGTGGCGGCGGTCAAGCGCGGCACCTGGCTCGACCAGACCATCATGGGCACGGCGCTCGTCGGCTACTCCATGCCGATCTTCTGGTGGGGCCTGCTGCTGATCATCTTCTTCTCGGGAACGCTCGGCTGGACGCCCGTCTCGGGCCGTATCTCGTTTCTCTATTTCTTCCCGCCCGTCACCGGCTTCATGCTGATCGACAGTCTCCTGTCCGGCCAGAAGGGCGCGTTCGGCTCCGCCGTCAGCCACATGATCCTGCCGACGATCGTGCTCGCCACCATTCCGCTCGCCGTCATCGCCCGCCAGACGCGGTCGGCCATGCTCGAAGTTCTCTCCGAGGACTACGTCCGCACCGCCCGCTCCAAGGGCATGTCGCCCTTCCGCATCATCGGCGTCCACGCGCTGCGCAATGCCATGATCCCGGTCATCACCACCATCGGTCTGCAGATCGGCGTGCTGCTCGGCGGCGCGATCCTGACCGAAAGCATCTTCTCCTGGCCGGGCATCGGCAAGTGGATGGTCGATAGCGTGTTCAAGCGCGACTACGCCGTCGTGCAGGGTGGCCTCATGATGATCACGCTCGTGATCATGTTCGTCAATCTGATCGTCGACCTTCTCTACGGTTGGGCGAATCCCCGCATCCGGCGATAGGAGACGCGACCGATGTCATCCGTCGAAACCAAATCCGTATCCCCCTCAGCGGCCACCGCCGCCCCGTCGGCGCCGCCCTCCGGCTTTGCCGAATTCTGGTTCTACTTTTCCAGCAATCGCGGCGCCGTGCTGGGTCTCGGCATCTTCGTGATCATTCTTCTGATGGCGATCTTCGCGCCGCTGCTGACCACGCATGATCCGATCATCCAGAACCGCGACGTTCTCCTGCTGCCGCCGGTCTTTGCCGAAGGCGGTCGCGCCGAATATCTTCTCGGCACCGATCCGGTCGGCCGGGATATCCTGACGCGTCTGATGTACGGCGCGCGCTTTTCGCTGTTCGTCGGCCTCATCGTCGTCACCCTGTCGGTGGTCGTCGGCGTGCTCGTCGGCCTCGTCGCCGGTTTTTTCCGTGGCAAGGTCGACACCATCATCATGCGGCTGATGGATATCATCCTCGCCTTTCCGTCGTTGCTGCTCGCGCTCGTTCTCGTCGCCGTGCTCGGCCCCGGTCTGGTCAACGCCATGATCGCCATCGCGCTCGTCAACCTGCCGCATTTCGTGCGCCTGACCCGCGCCTCCGTCATGACGGAGCGCAACAAGGACTATGTGATCGGCAGCCAGGTCGCCGGCGCCGGCACGCTGCGCATCATGTTCGTCACCATCCTGCCGAACTGTCTGGCGCCGCTGATCGTGCAGGCGACGCTCGCCTTCTCCGCCGCCATTCTGGATGCCGCCGCTCTCGGCTTCCTCGGCATGGGCGCCCAGCCGCCGACACCGGAATGGGGCACGATGCTCGCCGAAGCGCGCGAATTCATCCAGCGCGCCTGGTGGGTCGTGACCTTTCCCGGCCTTGCCATTCTCATCACCGTGCTCGCCATCAACCTGATGGGTGACGGCCTGCGCGATGCGCTCGATCCCAAACTGAAGAGGTCCTGATGCCGCTTCTCGATATCCAGAACCTCACCGTCGAGTTCCAGACCTCCACCGGCACCTTCCGTGCGGTGGATGGCGTCTCGCTCACCTGCGACACCGGCGAAATCCTGTCGATCGTCGGCGAAAGCGGCTCCGGCAAGTCGGTTTCCATGCTCGCCGTCATGGGTCTTCTGCCCTGGACCGCGAAGATCACCGCCGACCGCATGGCCTTCAACGGCCAGGACCTCTTGAAGCTCTCGCCGCGCAACCGGCGCAAGATCATCGGCAAGGACATGGCGATGATCTTCCAAGAACCGATGTCGAGCCTCAATCCGTGCTTCACGGTCGGCTTCCAGCTGGGCGAAAGCCTGCGCATCCACATGGGTCTCGACCGCGCGGCGCGGCGCGCGCGCTCGATCGAACTCCTGCAGCTGGTCGGCATTCCCTCGCCGGAAGACCGCCTGTCGAACTTCCCGCACCAGATGTCGGGCGGCATGAGCCAGCGCGTCATGATCGCCATGGCGCTCTCCTGCAATCCGAAGCTCCTGATTGCCGACGAGCCGACCACGGCACTCGACGTGACCATCCAGGCCCAGATCCTCGACCTGCTCGTTCGCCTGCAGAGGGAAAACGGCATGGCGCTGGTGCTGATCACCCACGACATGGGCGTGGTCGCGGAAACGGCCGAGCGCGTGCAGGTGCAGTATGCCGGCCAGAAGGTCGAGGAGCAGCCGGTCAAGGCGCTCTTCCGCGATCCGCATCACCCCTACACCGCGGCTCTTCTGGCCTCGCTGCCCGAACGCGCGCAGATCGGCGAGCGGCTTCCGTCCATTCTCGGCGTCGTGCCGGGGCAGCACGATCGCCCGCAGGGCTGTCTGTTCTCGCCGCGCTGCGCCTTCGCCACGGATCTCTGTTCGCGCTCCGTCGTCGGCCAGGGCCCGGAGCTCGGCCGCGCGCTGTGCAACTATCCGCTGATCCAAGGCATTCCGCAGAACCACCCGACGATGTCCGTCGAACTGGCAGGGGAGGGCACCCGATGAGCGAGACCGTGACGGCACAGAGGCCGGTCCTCGAAGGCCACGACCTCCAGCGCTTCTATTCCGTTTCCCGCGGCATGTTCAAACCGGCGGCGACCGTGCGGGCCTTGAACGGCGTGTCCTTCTCGCTGCATTCCGGCCGCACGCTGGCGGTGGTCGGCGAAAGCGGCTGCGGCAAGTCCACGCTCGCCCGGCTCGTCACCATGATCGAGGATCCGAGCGGCGGCGAACTGCTGATCGACGGCAAGCCGGCCCGCGTCGGCGATGCTTCGCTGCGCAGCCTCGTGCAGATCGTCTTCCAGAATCCCTATGGCTCGCTCAATTCCCGCCAGAAGGTCGGCTCCCTGCTGGAAGAGCCGCTGAAGATCAACACCGCCGACGACGCCGCAACGCGCCGCGCGAAGGTGGAGGAGATGATGCGCAAGGTCGGCCTGCGGCCCGAGCATTACGATCGCTACCCGCATATGTTCTCCGGCGGCCAGCGCCAGCGCATCGCCATCGCGCGCGCGCTGATGCTGCGGCCGAAGGTGCTGGTGCTGGACGAGCCGGTGTCGGCGCTCGATCTGTCGATCCAGGCGCAGGTGCTGAACCTGTTGATGGACCTGCAGAAGGAGATGGGTCTTGCCTATCTCTTCATCTCCCACGGCCTCTCCGTCGTGCGCCACATCGCCGACGACATCATGGTCATGTATCTCGGTCGCCCAGTGGAAACGGGAACGGCCGAGAGCGTGTTCACCAACCCGCAGCACCCCTATACCGCGGCCCTCCTGTCGGCCACCCCGGTCGCCAATCCGGAAGGCCAGCGACAGCGCATCCAGTTGCAGGGCGAGCTGCCGTCGCCGCTGAAGCCGCCGAGCGGCTGTCCGTTCAACCCGCGCTGCTGGCGCGCGACGGATCTCTGCCGCGAAAAAATGCCCGCGCTCGATGGCCCGGTGGACCATCGTTTCGCCTGCTACCACCCGCTCGATGACGCGCCGCCCTCCGCACCGGCCGCGTGACGCGCATTTCGCGCGTCGGCCGACAGCCGGATGACGGCAAGAGATCGGCATATCTCCAGGCGTCCGGCCCTGGAGATTGCTGATGCGCCGCCTGCTCTGTCTTGTGCTTCCTCTTCTGCCCCTCGCACTTCCCGCAGGGACGGCGCTTGCCGGCGGCCCGAGGGCGGAGTGCACGCGCGAGCCGCAGGCGCACTGGATGAGCCGCGAGGCGATCTCGCGCAAGGCCGTGGCCGCGGGCTATCCCGATGTCCGTCATGTCGAGGTCAACGGCTCCTGCTACGAAATCGAAGCCCTGACGGCGCGCCGCCTGCAGGCCGATGTTGTCATGGACCCGATGACCGGTGATGTCGTCGCGGCCTCCATGGGCAACGACCCGCAACGATGATGCGGCAGGCGCTGTCGTCGGCTGCAAAAGCTGATACGGTCCGCCTGTGTTCCGCTTCGCCTTTCCAACCTGTGAGACATGATGCATGCGGCTGCTGCTGGTTGAAGACAGTCCCCGGCTCGCCGAGCTACTGGGCGAAACCGTCCGCGAGGCCGGCTGGCGGCTCGATGTCGTGACGACGATCGCCGACGCCACGGTGACGCTGACCTTGCGCGAGCACGACCTCATCCTCCTCGATCTCGGCCTGCCCGACGGTAACGGGATCGAGCTGCTGCGCCAGATCCGCAAGACCTACAGGGACCTGCCGGTCCTCGTCATCACCGCGCGCGGCTCGATCGAGGAGCGGATCGAGGGGCTGGATGCGGGGGCGGACGATTATCTCGTCAAGCCGTTCCACCACCGCGAGTTTCTCGCGCGCTGCCGCGCCATGCTGCGGCGCAGCCCGACATCGCTGCAGCCGGTGCTCGAATGCGGCCACCTGCGCTATGACCCCGCCATGGCGGAGCTTTCCTGCAGCGGCACCATCGTCGCGCTGCCGCCGCGCGAGCGGGCTCTGGCCGAATTGCTGATGCGCGATGCCGGCCGGGTGGTACAGAAGCGCAAGCTTGAGCTGGCGCTGTCGGAATTCGGCGAGGAGATGACCGCCAACGCGCTGGAGCTTGCCGTGTCGCGGCTGCGCAAGAAACTGTTGCCGTTCGATGCCGGCGCCGATCTCGTCACCGTGCGTGGCGTCGGCTACATGCTGCAGGCCGCACCATGAATCCGGTGCGGGATCGCTCGCTGATTGGCATCGTCTCGCTGCGCATCGTGACCTTCACGGTGCTCGCCATGATGCTGGAGTTCGGCATCGTGCTCGCCGAATACTGGTCCAACGATGCGGATCTGGGTGGCTTCCTGATCGGTCAGGAGGCGGAGACGCTGGCCGAAGGCATCGTCGTCGCCAAGGACCGCATCTCCTTCCAGATGCCGGCGGCCTCGGCCGAACGCTATACGATGCGCGAGAATGAGACCGACGGTGACATCTTCGTCCGGGTCCGCACCTCCACCGGCGAAGTCCTCTTCTCCAACTGCGAGGCGCTCTGCCAGCGCCATTTCCTGCCGATCGAGATCAATCCGCCGACCTTCTGGCAGCGCGAGATCGCGCCGGGCAAGCCGCTCAGCGTCGCCGGCGGGCGCTCGTTCCGCTTCGGCACGCAGGAGGTGTTCGTGGAGCTTGCGGTCCTGCGCGATCCCCACGGCTTTGTCACCAGCGTGCTGCTGCACGAGCTGCGCGACCATCTGATCATCCCCATGCCGCTGATGTTCGGCCTCGTCGCCGGTGCCACCATTCTCTCCGTCCGGCGCGCTCTGAAGCCTGTGGTCGAAGCCGGCAAGGCGGCGGACCGCATCGATCCCCGCGCCGCCTTCAGCCCGCTCTCCACCGAAGGCATGCCGCGGGAGATCGCCAATTTCGCCAATGCGGTCAATCGTCTGCTGGTGCGGGTGGCGGATCTCATCCAGGCGCAGAAGATCTTCTCCACCTCCATAGCCCACGAAATCCGCACGCCCGTCGCCGTCGTGCGCATGGAGCTGGAGCGGATCGACGATCCGCGGGCGCGCAAGGCCGAGAAGGACCTCGAGGCGCTGACCCATATGCTGGAGCAGCTGACCTCGCTTGCCAAGCTCGATGTGGTCGATGCCGCCTCGTTCAAGCCGGTCTCGCTGGCGGGGCTGGCGAGCGATGTCGTCGCCCAGCTCGCGCCCTTCGTCTTCAACAGCGGCCGCACGCTCGAATTCGTGGAGGAGGGCGGCGGCGAGATCCGCGCCGTGCCGGCGCTGGTCGAAAACACCATCAGCAATCTTGTCGAGAACGCGGTCAAGCATACGCCGAAGGGAACGCGCATCTCGGTACGGACCGCGCAAACGGGCCTTCTGGAAGTGGCCGACGACGGCCCCGGCTTCGGCCGGTCCCCGAGCCACATCCTCGACGGCGGCCGGATCAAGAGTTCGGATGCGCTCGGCGTCGGCCTCAAGATCGTGGAGCGCATCGCCGAGCTGCACGATGCCGCGCTGACGGTGGACTCGCGGCCCGGGGAGGGGACGCGCGTGCGGCTCGAATTTCCCGCCGGACGGTTTTCCTGAAGCCCGTTCTCCTGTAAGCCCCGGGGCGTCTGCGCTTCGGCGTCAACGCATTCGAGCAAGAGGAATTTCACGATGGACATCACACGCTTCGAGACCGGCCCGCGCATGAGCCAGGCCGTCGTTCACAACGGCACCGTCTATCTCGCCGGCCAGGTCGGCAATGCCGGCGACGACGTCGCGACCCAGACGAGCCAGGCGCTGGCCTCGGTCGATCGCCTGCTGGAACAGGCCGGCACCGACAAGACCCGCATCCTCAACGCCACCATCTGGCTGGCCGACATGGCCGACTTCCCCAAGATGAACGCCGTCTGGGACAAATGGGCACCGCAGGGCAACACCCCGGCTCGCGCCACCGGCGAAGCCAAGCTCGCGACCCCGGAATACCTCGTCGAAGTCATCGTCATTGCCGCGCTCTAGACTTCGTCAGGGATAACGTGGAATGCGGTTATCCCGAAGAGACAAACGATGACAACGGGATCGAGAGTCTGGCTGGTTCGGAATGCACCGGACACGCCCTGAAAAAGACGCACCGGGCGACAATCGTCGCCCGGTCGCCATCGCGGCAAGCCCTTAGGTCGTCAAAAAAGGTACCGTCAGTTCCCGATCCGCGCGACGCCGCTCTCGCCATTGTCGCGCACCCACTTCACCTTGTCGGCGCCGGTCGCGGTCAGGTCGAAGCACATCTTCGCACCCTTGTACCAGGTGTTGAACTGCTGGCAGAGCTTGTCGTCGGCGATCCACCATTTGCCGGTGTCGCTCGGCTGGATCAGCTTGCCGATCCCGAGCGCCTTTCCATCCCCGTCGACCACACCCGACGTGCGATAGTTCAGCGGAAACTCGCCACCCATCGGGGCTTCGAGATAGATCGTGTGTCCGATGATCTTCTCGCGGATCTCGGCCTCGGTCATGCCGGCAGCGAATGCCGCCGTTCCGAAGCTGAAGGAGAGTGACATGGAGAGAAGCAGTCTGTGCATGGCGCGGGCTCTCGGTTCTTCGTTCGCGGAGACGTACGGCCCCAAAAATGCCCCGGATCACAAGCCTCGCGAAAGCTTGGGAACAATTCGCCGAATCGCGCCGTTGTTAGGCCAGAATTAACGTTTCCAGACATCGAAGGACGCTCCCATGCTTTACTGGCTGCCCAGGCTCGGCCTGATTCTGCTCGTCTGCGCCGCACTCGCCGTCGGCGTCGTCTCCGCTACATCCGACGACGTGGCGAACACGCTGCTCGTCGTTCTCCTCGGTCTCGGCCTCTTCTCCCTGACCCTGCGCATCTTTCCGCCGGAAAAATACTGAGCGACTCAGCGGCTCAAGACCTGTAGAAAAACACCATTTTTGGTGGAAAATGACGGGCGATCATGGCGTTACGGGAACTTTTCTTCCGCGCCCGAATTGACTGACATCCCGCCTAGCCGCTCAATGCAACGCATATGTTGCAAGACGGCGGATCGCCGGGGCGAGGCAAGATACCGCGGCAGCTTTCGGCCCGCGCTCGTTGCGAGTGGAGGTCCATCATGAATGCTGCCATACCGGAGCGAGCCCTGTTCAAGGCACGGAAGAAAGCGCAGATCGAAAACCCACCCCCATCCGAGGCGACCGCGCTCGTCGATCCGAAGACCGGCCTCGATCTCGTCGTCGCCTGGAGCATCGTCGGCACCTTCGTCATTCTGATGTCCGGCGTGATCTACACGCTCGAATCGATCCTCATGCCCGTCACGCTGGCAATCGTGGTCGGCATGGTGCTGGGTGTGGCGGCCGACCGGCTGTCGCGCTTCGGTCTGCCGCCGATGCTCGGCGGCTTGTTCTTCGGCGTCGTGTTCGTGGTGCTCGTCTTCTTCCTCGTCAACGCCCTGATCGAGCCGATCTCGACGCTGACCGCCAAGGCGCCAGCCATGCTGGAAGATGCGGTGCAGCGTTTCCTACCATTCTTTGAGCGGTTCGAATGGGTGAAGCGCGCCATCAACGGGGCGAACGAAAAGGCGATCTCGGACATGGTCATGGCCAATGCCGGCGCCATGCTGGGGCTGGTCGCCACGGGCCTTACCCCTGCCTTCGTCCAGACGCTGATCTTTCTGGCGGCGCTCGGCCTGTTTCTGATCGGCCGCACGCATCTGCGCAAGACGATCATCCTCGCCTTCGCCACGCATGAGCGCCGTCTCACGGCCATTCGCGTGATGAACGCCACGGAAAGCGCTGTCGGCTTCTACTTCTCCACCGCCAGCCTCATCTATATCTCGCTCGGCACCATCACCGCCCTGATCGCCTTTGCCGGCGGACTGTCCGGCGCCGTTCTCTGGGGCCTCTTCGCTTTCGTGTCGAGCTTCATTCCCTATCTCGGCGTGACCGCCATGACGATCGCGCTCACCTGCGCCGGCCTGATGACGCATGACAGCATGATCATGGCGCTGCTGCCAGCCGCCTGTTTCTTCCTGCTGCATCTGGTCATGGAAAATCTGGTGACGCCGGCGATCCTCGGGCATCGCCTGGAGATCAACCCGTTCCTGATCTTCATCGCCATCATCTTCTGGACATGGATGTGGGGTGCCGTCGGCGCGATGCTGGCCATGCCGCTCGCGCTCATCGGCCTCACCATCTTCAACGAGGTCCGCACCCGGCCGCCGGAACGGCAGCTGCCGGGCTGAAAACCCGCTCAGGCCTCGCCGGCGTGGGCGTTCTCATCGAAGAACAGCGCCTGGCTGATCAGCGCCTTGACCATGTCGGGGTTGAACGGCTTCGTGACGAGGAAGGCGGGCTCGGGCTTTTCGCCCGTCAGCAGGCGCTCCGGAAACGCCGTGATGAAAATCACGGGCACGGTCGTCGTCGCAAGAATTTCGTTCACCGCATCGATACCCGAACTGCCATCCGCCAGCTGGATGTCGGCCAGAACCATCTTCGGCGATGTCCGCTTGAACAGCTCGACCGCTTCGCTGTGCGTGCGGGCAATGCCCGCCACGCCGTGACCGAGGCTGCGCACCATATCCTCGATGTCCATGGCGATCAGCGGCTCGTCCTCGATGATGAGGATGTCGGTCACGACCTGCCGGGCGATGTCCGCCGACGCCTGCTGGATCAGCCCGGCGACCGCATCCGGCGTGACGTCGAGAATTTCCGCCGTCTCATCGGTGGTGAAGCCCTCGACGGAAACGAGCAGGAATGCCTTGCGCGCATCGGGCGAGATCCGCGCCAGATTGGCGGCAGCCTTCTTTTCCCATGCATAAGGCGAGTTCACCGCGTCCTCATCGATCTTGATGGTGATCGTCTCGAACAGCGAGCAGTAGAGCTTGAAGACGCTGACCCGGTCGCTCGACGCTTTGGGAAACAGGTCGATATTGGCGATCAGCGCTTCCAGCACGGCCGCCACATAGGCGTCGCCCGATGTCTGCGAGCCCGTAATGGCGCGGGAGAAGCGGCGGACATAGGGAAGGTGAGCGGCGATCCGCATGGAAAGTGACATGAAAGACGTCCTTCGATATATTGGCGCCGAAACCGGACAGTGTTTGATCGTTCGACGAGTCGAAACAGGGACGTTTGACCATGTTTCCCGTCGTGTGGAAAGTTTGATCGGCAAGAATTACAAAGCATGAGGTCGACGTGATCATTTTGAGGATGCTGACGGGTCGCGCCGGGACGCGGGCGGCCGGATTTCGGACGAAACGGACCTGACATCATGGCAGAGAGGACAGATTCCAAGCCCCGCCCGGTTCTGCAAGGTGGAGAGACCATCGACCCGAACAGCCAGATCGTTTCCAAGCTGAGAGCGTTTTACGACGCCGTCGAGCAGGAGCCTCTTCCCGACGTGTTCCTCGATCTGCTGCAGCAACTCGATAGCGTCGAGAAGACACGCAAGGGCTGACGGACGATCACGAGATCGAGCACGAGCCGGACGGTGGACACAAAAAAACGGGCCGAGGCCCGTTTTTCCGTTTTCGTCGATGACCGATCAATCCGATCAGCACGATGCCGTGTAGCGACGGCCGTTCCGGTCGCGATAGATGCAGCGGCCCGGTTCGTTTGCCTGGCCGATGAGCGCGCCGGCAAGGCCGCCGACGCCTGCGCCGATCGCTGCGCCACGGACGTTGCCTGTGGCCACGCCGCCGATGATGGCGCCCGATGCGGCACCGATGCCGGCGCCGCGTTCCGTCTGGGTGCAGGCTGCAAGCGGCATGATCAGGGCGACGGCGAGAAGAGCTTTTTTCATAATGGTATCCTCCGGTTCAACGTAGTGTGGATGGCCCTCTGGGAAAGCCGGGTTTTTAAATGCGTCCCATAAGGACCAACACAAGAAGGATAACGACCACCAGGCCCAGTCCACCGGAAGGTCCGTAGCCCCAGCTGCGGCTGTGGCCCCACGTCGGCAATGCGCCGATGAGCAGGAGTACGAGGACGATCACGAGAATGGTGCCGAGCATTGGCGGTTCCTCTTTGGGTTCATTCGGAATGCGGAGCTACAACGCGCGTTCCTCGCTTTTGTTCCAGACGGTCATCGACACCGGGTCCAAGGCCGTCGTCCCGGTCTCGCGGAACAAAAGCCGCTCTGCCTGCGTTTTTGAGGCTGTGTGGATGAAGGGATAGTGTGGTGTGGCTGCTGACGGCGCGAGACCAGCGACGTTTCCAGTGTCACGGACGGGCCGGAACGATCGGCCCTGCGACACGAAGTCGGCCATGATGGCCGCCGGTACGCGTTTTAAGATGCGTTTCGCCCTTCACACGGTCTTCCAGCTTTCAACCCGGCGAGACGCGACATCCGACATGGTGTCCTCCGCGCTTCGCAACCCCGGCCCGTCATCCGACCTTCTCCCATCTTCTCACGTTCCAAGGAGCAATCCGATGCTGAAAACTCTTCTGGCAAGCACCGTTCTTGCTGCCGCGCTCGCCGGTACCGCACTGGCGCAACAGACGCCGGCAGCACCGGCAGCCACAGCCCCGGCAGCCACGGCCCCGGCGGCTGCCGCGGCCGGAGACGATATGCTCGCCTCCAACGTCATCGGCAAGACGGTCTATACCGGTGTCGATGAGGAAGGCGAGGCGATCGGCGAGGTCAAGGATGTCGTGATCAACGCGGCCGGCGCGACCGAAGCGCTCGTCGTCGGCGTCGGCGGCTTTCTCGGCATCGGCGAAAAGGACGTGGCCGTCAATTTCGACCGCGCCTCGTGGTCGGAGCGCGATGGATCCAAGATCCTCGTGGTGTCGATGACCAAGCAGGACTTGGAAGCCGCCCCGGCCTTTCAGCGCAAGGCCGTCATGGATGGGGCCGTGACCAAGGACACGGCCGCGGCCACGCCGCCCGCCGCCGACAGCGCGACCAAGCCGCTTGCGACGCCCGAAAATACAGAAGTGCCGATGGACGCGGCCGGCGCCGACCCGGCCGTTCCGCAGACGGGCACGACTCCGGAGATGACCGATCCCGATCTGGCGCCGGATGCCGCGACCACCGCGACGGTCGAGCCCACGGACGAGCTGAAGCCGGTCGATGCCGCCATGCTGTCGGCCGACAAGCTGATCGGCACGCCGGTGAAGGTGGCCGACGACACCAAGATCGGCGAGGTCGGCGACGTGATCCTGTCGAAGGACGGCAAGCTCGAGGCCTATATCATCGATGTCGGCGGCTTCCTCGGCATCGCGCAAAAGCCGGTGGCGATGAGCGCAGCCAATATTCAGGTAATGGCCGACGCCAAGGGCGCGATGACCATCTATTCGCCCTATACCAAGGAGCAGCTGGAAACCCAGCCCGCTTACGACGCTGCCGCATACAAAGCCGATCCCGGCAGCATCGTGCTCGCCAATCCGAAACCCTGATCCCGTTGCGCCGGGCGAACGATGGTTCGCCCGCCTGGCGCCGGACACGAAAAAAGGCGGCTCGTGAGAGCCGCCTTTTTCATATCTGCCGGGATAGGGTCAGTGCCGGTCGCGGCGATCCTCCGACGAATCCAGCGCTTCCAGCAATTGCTCGAACCGTCCATCCGTCGCCGGCATGTTGCCGTTGAAGTAGAGATCCTTGAGCGTCTGGCCGATGTGAAGGTTCTTTTCATTCGAACGCGACGCAGGCCGCGCCGAGGCCGCAACGGACTTCCAGATATGTGCGTTTGGTACGGTCATGTCGGTGTCTCGCCTCGATGGATTGTGAACTCAACGCCTCTTGCACGGTGAAGTTCCGCATATCCTGTGGCGGCGGCGTGTCAAAATGAACCAGCGCTCCGATTATGGTGAAGGAATACTTAAGGTCCGGTCCGCCTCGCGTGGCGCGCAAAGCTTTGGCGACTGCACATCATAACATCGTCTTTCCAGCAGCAAGGTTAGGGCGGCTTGCCGTCAGGGCCCACCGCCCGCAGCCACCATCTGTCCTGAAGCGCTTTGCAAGCATGAAAGGAACAAACGATGTCGTGATGCGTTAATCGGCATGTGTTCATCGGAGGAAGAAGTCATGCTTTACTACGCACTTGTTTTTCTCGTCGTTGCTATCATTGCAGGTGTTCTCGGGTTCGGCGGCATTGCCGGCGCGTCGGCCGGTATCGCGCAGATCCTGTTCTTCCTGTTTCTTGCTTTCCTCGTCATCTCGCTCGTTGCCGGCCTCATGCGCCGCCGCACCTGAGCATTGATGAAACGAGGTCATGGATAAACTTGAGGAGGGAGCGGTTTGCCGCTCCCTTTTTCGTTGTGCGGGGAGGGTCGCCGAACGGGGGATTCGCGATCAGACCTGTTGCAGAACCGCTGGAAAATGCTGACATAGGCACGAAGACGCGACGCACTGGGAACATGGAGTTGAGCAGATGAAGACGGATGTGGCGGTTCTGGGTGCGGGGATTGTCGGCCTGTCCACGGCGATCCATCTCGCGCGGCGCGGAAAGTCGGTTCTGCTCGTGGATCGCCGCGGGGCCGGGGAGGAGACCTCCTTCGGCAATGCCGGCCTCATCCAGCGCGAAGGCGTCGTGCCCTACGGCTTCCCCCATGATTTCGGCGCGCTGTTTCGCTACGCCCTCAACAACACGATCGACGCCCATTACCACCTCAAGGCCCTGCCGGGCCTCGTGCCATTTCTGGTGCGCTACTGGTGGAATTCCGGCTTAACCCAACACCAGCACATCGCAAGACTCTATGCCCCGCTGATCGAGAACTCGATCACCGAACATGACGATCTCATCAAGGCATCCGGTGCCGACAACCTCATCCAGCGCGATGGCTGGATGAAGGTCTTTCGCACGGATGCCGCGCGGGATGCTGCCTACAAGGAGGCCGAGCGTCTGTCGGCGGGCTTCGGCGTCAATCACCAGAAGCTGTCGCCGAGCGACGTCAAGACGCTGGAACCCTCGATTCGCATCGACCTTGCCGGCGGCCTGCGCTGGACCGATCCCTGGTCGATCCGCGATCCCCACAGCCTGAACAAGGCCTATCTCGCCTATTTCCAGTCCCTCGGGGGGCGCCTGGTTGCGGGCGATGCGGCAACGCTCGAGCATGTTCTGGAAGGCCCCGGCTGGCGCATCGCCTCGCCGGACGGCCCGATCGAGGCGGCAGAGGTCGTCGTGGCGCTGGGTCCCTGGGCGGACACCGTCACCCGCAAGCTCGGCTACCGCTTCCCGCTCGCGGTCAAGCGCGGCTACCACATGCATTACGGCACGCAGGCGGGCGAGCAGCTCAACAACTGGGTGCTCGACGCCGAGAAGGGCTATTTCCTCGCGCCGATGCTGCGCGGAATCCGGCTCACGACCGGCGCCGAGTTCGCGACCCGCGATGCGCCGAAGACGCCTGTGCAGCTCGCCCGCGCCGAGCGCGTCGCCCGCGACTTCTTCCCGCTTGCCGAGCGCCGGGACGAGGAGCCGTGGATGGGCGCGCGGCCTTGCACGCCGGATATGATGCCCATCATCGGCAAGGCGCCGCGGCACGAAGGTCTGTGGTTCGCTTTCGGCCATGCCCATCACGGCATGACCCTCGGCCCCGTCACCGGTCGCGCGCTGGCGGAAAAGATGACCGGAGAACGCACGACGGTGGTCGATCTCGGCCCCTATCGTCCGGAACGTTTCGTCGCCTGAGCCGCGACCGCCGGTTCGGCCTCTCATCAAACGAAGCTCGCGCTGCGGACAAGTTTGTTTGATGTCGGTCGCGGAACGATAGGCCTCGCCTGCCGTTTTCCCGTCGCAGCACACGACAGACCGTCGTGGCTGCGACGAGACGGGCTGCCGGGGCACGGCGGCGGGAGAAAAACATGCATAAACAGATCGTTGAGATTGCCGGCGAAGCCGTCGGCGCTCTGATGCCGCACGCACGCGGCCTACGCTTCATGGCCGTTAAGTTCCATGTCTGGCCGCTCGATGGCAAAGTCTATGCCGATCCCGCCACGGCCCGCGAGGCCGTGACCGCGCACATTGCCGCAACCCGGAAGGCCATGGCCGACCGTGTTCACTAGTGGCGAAAGCAAAGAGAGCGTACGTCAGGGATCGCTGTAACCGGAGGCACGAAGGTCGACCCGATAGCCGCGGGGGTTGCCGGAAAACAGGAGGGTGCCTTCCACCTGCGACTGGGCGGGCACGTAGTCGATGGTCACCTCCCGCGTTTCCACCGCCTGCCCTTCGCCATCCAGCAGCCGCCCCGTCACGGGTACGCCGGCCGCCGTCTTCTTCCCGGCATTGGAGACGACGAAGGATAGCGCGAAACCCTGCATGGTCTGCCGCTGCGCCGTGACGGTGACGCTGAGATCCGGCGCGGCATCCTCGGCCGTCACGCCGTGATAGACGATCATGCCGGTCATGGTAACCACGAGCGCGGTGGAGAGAAGACCCGTGGTCCACTCGATCCAGTGCGGATGGCGGCGGACGATCTTGCGGCGGGAACGTGGCATGACAACCTCACAGGATCAGCCGCGCGGCGGCAGCGCCGATCGCGCCGGGAAAACCGAGCACGATGGTGGACATCAATGTCGGCATGGAGCCGGTGCCGTCGAGCCTGCCGAAACTCCACAGGCAGTAGACGCTGACCAGCAGCGCGATGACGTAGCCCGGCAGCGTGAACCGGATCAGCGCATGCCACCCCGGTGTATCTTCCAGCGCATGCCCGCCCTTGAACGACACGGCGTAGACGAAGGCGTGCATGACGAGGATCGACAGGCCGATGGTCGCCAGCGCGTGCCATGGCGTCATCTTGTAGGAAATCAGGATCATCTCTTCTGTGGGCGCCATGTTGAGGTTGAGAAAAAGCGCACCCACCGCCATCATGAACAGCTCCGCGCCATAGCCACTGTCCGGCGCGTCCTCCGCATCGTCCGGATCCGCGCCCAGCTGGCTACGGCCGAGAAGCGCGCCGATGCCGGCCGGAACGGCCTGCAGCGCGATCTTGCCGAGAAAATCCTGCTCCGCCGTTTCCGGCGTCAGCAGCTTGAACAAAAAGAGGATCATCGCGCTGGCGAGAATGCCGATCGCATAAGCGATCATGGCATCGCGAACATCCTCGCGCCAGGAGACCGTCTTTTCGAACCCGATGCGATGGGCGATGCCCACGAGCAGGGGAACGGTGATAACGAGGAGCAGAGCGAGCCGGAAGCGATCCATGGCAAAGCCGAGATCCCACATTTCCATCGTCATCTGCATGGGCAGGGCAAAGAGAAGGGCCCCGGCGATGCCGCGCCCGAGCCCGGTCACGAAGGCTGTCGTGTGAAACGGCGTGCCGCGCGCCGTGTCGTCGGTCTCCATCACCCCTCCCTGTCCCTCACATGCAAGGTTCTCGCACGCAAAACGGCGCGGCCCAAGGGACCGCGCAATCAGCATACTGCAAAGAGGGTTGCAAAAGGTTATCGTCTCGGAAAACCGAGCGTCGACACCCGGTATTAGTTGTCCAGCCCGCTCGGCAAGGCGGCATCGACCGCGAGCGTCGTCAGGTCGTTTCGCACCTTGGAGATGCCGGGGATACGGTAAGCCAGTGCCTCGACTGCGCGGCGATCCTCTGCCGTCTCCACTTCGCCGGACAATTCGGCAACGCCGCGCAGAACCTTGATCTCGACAGCGGAGGTGTCGATCTCGTGCTCTTCGAGCGCGTTCGACAGCGCCTCCTCCATCCCGTCATCGTCGGTGTCGGCTTCCGGATCATCGCGCAGGATATCCGGGCCACCATGGCCGATCCGAACCGTCTCGTCCGACGTCTCGAAACCGGGATTGCCGGATTCGTCGAAGCCTTCCGCCGTCTCGCCATAGGAGCGGTTGGCGACATCGGTCGGCGAACCGGAGACGTCGTCGGCATAGGGCCAGCCATCCTTCAGGTCCCGGTCCTCGTAATCACGATAGTCTTCTTCGCGGCGTGTGGTCTTCTCGATCATCGTCTGATCCTCGATCTGGTCGTTTCACCCCTCTCAACCGCTGAACGCCGCTTTGGTTCGACCAACCGGCAGAATATATCCGGCCGGGATGCCCAGCCGCGTCATCCCCTTGCCTTGCTCCGCACCTCGTACCGGCGATGTGAGGGTCAGCCGCGACTGAAGTCACCAGCTATGCTACCCTATGCCTCGCGAAGGGGCATATGACGGCGTCCCCAGCCGATCGTCAGCAAAGCTTTTGCCGCGGTCAAAGCACGCCATGAAAAAAGCGAGACCTTCCGGCCTCGCTTTCTCGGTTTCTCTGCACGGTTTCGGTGCGTCGCGCCAGCGTTAGGGTGCCGTGCCCGTTGCCGGTGCCGTGCCGGTTGCCGGAGCGGTGCCCGTAGCCGGAGCCGTGTCGGACGCGGCCGGCGGCGTTGTCGGAGCGGCAGGCGTCGTATCGGCCGGGGCCGTAGCAGCCGGCGGTGTCGCCGCTGCTGGTGCCTCGGCTGCCGGCGGCGTTGCCGTCTGGCTGGCGGGTGCCGGCTGCGTCGCGGTATCGGACGCGTCGTTCGACATTTCCGCCGGCAGCCAGACCAGCAGCGCCAGCACAAGGCCCGCGAGAAGGATGATCAGGACCGGCCAGTTGCTGCGGCGTGCCCGCGCGGCAGGTGCTGCCGGATCGAGCGGACGCTGCGACAGCGGGTCGCCCATCGGTGCTGCCGTCACCGGGTCGATCCCGGCCGTCGGCCGCATGGTCGCCGCATCGGTGCGAAGGGCCTCGTTGGCTCTCGCCGCATCATCGGCGGGCCAAGACGTCGGGTTTGCAGGGCGCTTTTCGTTCGGATCGAAACGCTGGTTCATGATGGCTTCCTCCTTCTGGTTTCGCCGGAGACCGGCACATGGAAAGAAAACGCACCGTCACGGCTTAAGTTCCTGACGGCCGACCGAGGCGCACCTCGCACTAGGCGCCCACAAAAAACGAGCGGCGAAACCCGTTTCGCCGCTCACGCCAATCACCAGAAATCGTGGTCGAGGGAACGTCAGTCCTGCTCGCGCATACCGGGCGTTGCTTCCCGCTGGTCCGCATCTTCGAGATCCGAACGCACGAGGAACACATCGCCCTTCAACCGGGCCGCCTCCCGACGCGCCGCCGCCGACATGACATCGTCGCCCTCGACATCGTCCCCGTCGTTTCCCTTCAACGCCGCCTCACTCTCGATCGGCGTCACATCCTCATCCTGAATATCGAGATTACCCTCGCTCCGCCCCGGCTTCCCACCCACATCTTTGTCGGCCATATCGGTTCTCCTTGTTATCACGCCAGAAAACGCCGGCTGCACGCCAATGTTCCGGAAGAGGAGCGACTGCTTTGGGTCGCTGGGGAAGCGCAGCAGATCGCCGTGGATGGCGAACGAGATTCGGTGCGTCAGGGATGATACGCAAAGGATGATGTGAGATTTGGCTGGGGAACCTGGATTCGAACCAGGACTAACGGAGTCAGAGTCCGTGGGTCTACCGTTAACCTATTCCCCAACGCGCGGGCTGTGCCCGTCGGTGTGCCGGGCTTATAGACAAAAGGAGGCGGGATGCAAAGGGGGTTTTTGAAAAACTTTGCGGGTTGGTCGATCGGGGGGATTTTTCGGGGAGGGTCGGGCGGCGCGCGTGTGGAGCATGCGGGTCCGGCGGGGCGGATTGTCGTTCGGGAAAAAGCAGTTGGCGAAAGGCGGGCGCGCTGGTAGAGTCGGGGCAACGAAAATCGAGAGAGCGTCTTGAGCGACCGGTTAAGGCTTCGCGCGACGCGGTGGTAAGATCAGTGAAAGACCCCGAGCACGGCGATACGCCGTATGAGAGCGGGGCGTCGGCAGCGGCCGGAAACCAGGGGCAGTCCATCCCCGGGTCCGGCAAAGCCAAGCGCAGGCGTCGTAAGGCGGCGCGCAATGGCTCTGCACATGCCAGCTCCCATCAGGCCAGCGCCCAACAGGCGAGCCCCCAAGGCCCCTCCGTCTCCGGAGCAGGCCAGTCCGGACAGACGGTTCTGGACGGCGAACCCGTGCGCAAACGCAAGCGGCGGCGGCGCACGAAGGCGGTGTCGTCTGGCGCCGCGCAGGGCCGCGGCGCTGCGCAGGGCGATGATGCGGTTCATGGTGCCGACAGCAGGGCGTCCGGCGCGGATGCGCATGTCCGCGGTGCGCGACCCCGCGATTCCCAGGCTGCTCATTCCCAAGGAGATGCTCTCGCGTCTCGCGATATCCCGGCGCGCGATCCGCGCGATGCCGCCTTCGAGGGGCCGCGTCATGCGTCCGGCCGCCGGTCGGCCGAGCGGCGGGACGATGCGGGTGCCGCGACAGGGGCCGGCGCCGCGCGCAGCCACACCGAGGGTGGATCGGCGGTGCAGGGCGCGTCCGGCGGCGGTGGGTCGAAGCCCGGGGAGGGGCGCGGGACGGAGCCGGCCGGCAAGGGTCACCGGAACCACAATCACAAGCATCGCCACCGCCGCAATGCCCAGGCGCGCCCGCTGCAGGGCACGGATGTCGTCCGGTCCGGGCGTGACCGCGTCGGGGCGACAGGTCATGACGGTCGTGCGCCCCTGGGGCAACGGCAGGGCCGCCATCCGGGCGCCCAGGCCGGTGCGGCGGCGCAGGCGGATGTACAGGGTGCGGGTGCGCAGGCCGGCATGTCCGGTCGCCCCGTGTCGCAGCAAAGCGGCCATTCGGGGCATCAGCGTTTCGAACAGGGCAGCAATCCGGGCGGCGGGCGTGGCGGGCCGCAGACGGGCGTGCCGAACAGCACGGCAGCCGGCTCCGGACGCGGTTCGCACGGCGCCGGGCCGGGCGCGCCTCACGGATCGGCTGCGGAGAGCGGCTACGCCGCGCGGCCCGGCAGCGTCCATGCGGGCAACCGCGCAGCTTCCAGCGGGCGCGTGGATCTTTTCGAGAGCGAGGATTCGGGCCCGCCGCCGCTCTATGCGGCGCTCGATCTAGGCACCAACAATTGCCGTCTCCTCATCGCGCAGCCGACGCGGCCGGGACAGTTCCGCGTCGTGGATGGCTTTTCCCGGATCGTGCGGCTCGGCGAAGGCCTTGCGGCCAGCGGCCGCCTGTCCGAGGATGCGATGAACCGCTCGGTCGAGGCGCTGAAGATCTGCGCGGCAAAGCTCGGCCATCGCAACATCCGGCGCAGCCGGCTGATCGCGACCGAGGCGGCGCGTGCTGCTGAAAACGGCGTGGTCTTCATGGAGCGCGTGTCTGCGGAAACCGGGCTCGAGCTCGAGATCATCGATCGGGAGACGGAAGCGCGGCTGGCCGTGTCCGGCTGCGCATCGCTGGTCGGGCGCGAGGCGCGCTCCGTCGTGCTGTTCGACATCGGTGGCGGCTCGTCGGAAATCGCGGTGCTGCACATCGGCGACAATCGATCGAGCCGGCTTGCCAATCACATCACCCACTGGACGTCGCTGCCGGTCGGCGTCGTCACCCTGTCGGAGCGCCATGGCGGCCGCGACGTCACGCCGGAAAGCTTCGAGGGCATGATCCGCGAAGTCTCCGGCATGCTCGATCGCTTCGACTGCCCGGCGATCGAGGCCGTTCGCGCAGCGGATGATTTTCATCTCATCGGCACCTCCGGCACGGTCACCACGCTGGCCGGGGTGCATCTCGACCTGCCGCGCTACGATCGCCGCCGGGTGGATGGGCTCTGGCTGTCGGACGACGAGGTCTCCGCCATGCAGGCGCGTCTGCTATCCTGGGATTTCGCGGCGCGCGCCGCCAATCCCTGCATCGGGCCGGATCGGGCGGATCTCGTTCTCGCCGGCTGTGCCATTCTGGAGGCCATCCGCCGCCGCTGGCCGTCGACCCGCATGCGGGTTGCCGATCGCGGGCTGCGCGAAGGCCTTTTGACGGATATGATGGCCGATGACGGCGTCTGGCGCCGCGGCCGAGGCCGCCGCCCGTCGCGTCCCGGCCCGCAAACTGGCTCCGAGGAGGGCCGAAGCTCATGACCAAGCCCCCCATCGGCGGCAATCGTACCGGGCGTAAACTCGGGCAGAAGGTGAAGAAGGGCAAGCTGAAGGCGTCGTCGCGGCGCTGGATCGAGCGCCACATCAACGATCCCTATGTGCAGCGCGCCCAGCTGGAAGGCTATCGCGCCCGCGCGGCCTTCAAGCTTTTGGAGATCGACGAGAAGCACAAGATCCTCACGGGCGCCAAGCGCATCATCGATCTCGGCGCGGCCCCCGGCAGCTGGTCGCAGATCGCCGCCAAGGTCACGAGCTCGACGGATACGGATCCGCGCGTGGTCGCGATCGATTTTCTCGATGTCGATCCGCTGCCCGGCGTCGTCATTCTGAAGCTCGACTTCCTCGATCCGTCTGCCCCCGATGCCCTGATGGATGCGCTGGGCGGCACGCCGGATCTCGTGCTTTCCGACATGGCGGCGCCCACCACGGGCCACCGCCAGACGGACCATATCCGCACCATGCATCTCTGCGAGGTCGCCGCCCACTTCGCCATCGACGTGCTCGGCCCCGGCGGCCACTTCCTCGCCAAGACCTTCCAGGGCGGCACGGAGCGCGAGCTTCTCAACCTTCTGAAGCAGAACTTCCGCCAGGTCCTCCACATCAAGCCGGCCTCGTCCCGCGCCGAATCGGTCGAGATGTTCCTGCTGGCAAAGGACTTCAAGGGCCGGCGCGAGGGCATCTCCGATCACGCCGATCTGCGCGCGGAAGGCCAGGATTTCCGCGACGAGCGCGAGGATGTGACGGAACACGACGAGGAGTGAGCGGCCCCAACGCTCTGTCATTCCGGGCTTGACCGGGAATAGAGCGACCTGACGTCTGTCAGGTCAAAAAAACGCTCCTCAGCCCAAGTCCTTGGGCTGGATGGATTCCGGGTCATGCTCGGAATAACGGAGAGCAAGGTGTCCCATCCTGCAAGATAGACCGTCGCGGCGAGACCTTTACGGTTCTTGTCTTTCCGGGAAGCGGCCCGCCTTAATTACTTCCCCCCAAGCGATTCCAGCTGGGCCTCGCCCTTTTCCCGCGGCGCAGCGCCGTGGCCGGACACTTCGGCGCCGGCGGTCTTCGCCATGCAGATGAAGGGGATGACGGAGGTGAGGGTGATGGCGGAAATGAGCATGAAGGCGAGCTGGAAATCGCCGAGTTCCAGCTGCGTCCCGGTCCAGCGGTTTTCCACTTCCAGAATGGCGCCGGCCACGGCGACGCCGAGCGCCAGGCTCATCTGTTGCAGCACCGCGCTCATCGCGGTCGCCTTGCTGGCCATGGCGTCGGGAATGTCGGCGAAGGAGAGGGCGTTGATGCTGGTGAAGAAGAAGGAGCGGGCAAAGCCCGCGACCAGCAGCACGAGGCACATGACGAGATAGGGCGTGGCCGGCGTGAAGAGGCCGTTGACGAAGGTCAGGACCGTGCCGATCAGCGCCGCGATGATCAGCGTCGTGCGGAAGCCGGCAAAAACGAGCACCCGCTTGGCAAAGAATTTCGTCGTCAGCGCGCCGATGGCGCCGACGAAGGTGATCATGCCCGACTGGAACGGCGACAGGCCGAAGCCCACCTGCAGCATCAGCGGCATGAGGAAGGGAATGGCGCCGATGGAAATGCGGAAGAGCGTGCCGCCGATGGCCGCGGCGCGAAAGGCGCTATCCTTGAAAAGGTTAAGATCAAGCAGCGGTGCCGGGTGGTGCCGGGCATGGCGGACGTAGAGGATGCCGCAGAGAATGCCGATACCGGCCGCGATGGCGCCGACGCTCGGCGGCAGGGCCGGCAGGCTCATGACCGAGAGGCCGAACATGGTGCCGGAGGCGGCGATGGCGCTGAGGAAGAAGCCGGTCACGTCGATCGGCGGCGGCCGGTCGCTGACGACCTCCGGCAGGTAGATGCCGGAAAGAATGTAGCCGAGAATGCCCACCGGCACGTTGATGATGAAGATCCAGTGCCAGGAAAAGAAGGTCGTGATGAAGCCGCCGAGCGGCGGGCCGGCCAGCGGGCCGGTCAGCGCGGGAATGCTCAGGAGCGCCATGGCGCTCACCAGTTCGCTGCGCTGCGTGCTGCGCACGAGCACCAGCCGCGCCACGGGCGTCATCATCGCCCCGCCCATGCCCTGCAGGAAGCGCGCGCCGACGAAGGAGAGAAGGTCGCCGGAGATGGCGCAGAGAATGGAGCCGGCGACGAAGACGAGGATGGCCGAGCGGAAGATGCGCTTGGCGCCGAACCTGTCCGC
Organism: Rhizobium quercicola; assembly: GCF_021168455.1. Lineage (NCBI taxonomy): Bacteria > Pseudomonadati > Pseudomonadota > Alphaproteobacteria > Hyphomicrobiales > Rhizobiaceae > Rhizobium > Rhizobium quercicola. The sequence continues at coordinate 80,550 of NZ_JAJOZR010000013.1, read as the reverse complement.
CATCCAGCCGCTTAAGGGAATGAAGATCGCGAGCGACACCATGTAGGAGGTCAGCGCCAGCTTGAGCGTGATCGGGCCGACGCCGAGATCACGCGCGATGGCGGGCAGGGAGGTCGCAATCACGGTGGAGTCCATCTGCTCCATGAAGAGAGCGACGGCAAGGATCAGCGGAACGATGCGGTTCATGCGAAGGCAAGCCTTTTCGACGGCCTCTCAGGCGCCCGGCCTGTTCCTGCCGGGGACGGCCGTCATGGTGGGGAGCAGATGCCGCTGCGCGGCGGCAGGCGGTCTTGCAGGGTTGTATGGCGAGGGAGATAGAAACGGAACCGCGAAAGTCCCGCATCCGGTCTCACGCGGCAGTCAACTTCCTGTGAAGGTCGGACGGGCGTTCTGTCAATGCGTGCGTCTTGCGCTACCTTCGACGCTCTTGCCAGCGCGATAGGCACCCTGTTCCGGGCGGCGCCTCCGGATCGCGTATCCTGGGCCGCGCTTCCGTTTCAAAGAGGCGCGCGCCGCCCTCGGCGACCGGACCATGAGGTCCGACGACAAAGGAAACGATCGATGCACGGATTTCCCCTCGGCCGACGCACCCTCTTCGCTGCGACCGCCCTCGGCGCCCTGGCCGCGCCCATGCTCATGAAGCGCGCCGCTTTCGCGCAGGATGCCGCGGGGACAAAGGAAACGCCGAAGGCGTCGCCGGGCGGCAAGAGCGCGAGTGTCAAGCTCGGCGATTTCACCGTTACCGTCATCAGCGACGGCCTGCGGTTCGCCGACAAGCCGGGCGAGACCTTCGGCATCGACCAGCCGCCGGAGGCCGTTGCGGCGCTTCTGGACAGGAATTTTCTGCCGACCGACCGCTTCGTCAACGGCTTTTCGCCTGTGGTCGTAGAGACCGGGTCCGATGTGGTGCTGTTCGACACCGGCAATGGCGAGGCGGGGCGTGCCGCCGGCACCGGCCTGCTCCTGGAGGGTCTTCGGGCCGCGGGCTATCCGCCGGAAAGCATCACGCTCGTGGTTCTCACCCACATGCATGGCGATCATATCAACGGCCTGATGGAAGGCGGCAAGCCGGCCTTCCCCAATGCCCGCTACGTCATCGGCGAGACGGAACTCGCCTTCTGGAAGGATCCGGCCCGCATGGGAACGCCCGCCGAGGGCGGCCACAAGGCCGTGCTGAAGAATGTCGTGCCGCTGGTGGAAAAGGCGACGCTGATCGGCGATGGCGCCGATGTCGCATCGGGAATCACCGCCATGGCCGCCTTCGGCCATTCGCCCGGTCACATGGTCTTCCGCCTCTCCTCGCAGGGCAAGGATCTCATGCTCACGGCCGATACGGCCAACCACTACGTCCTGTCGCTTCAGCAGCCGGACTGGCAGGTGAAGTTCGACATGGACAAGGAGAAGGCCGCGGCGTCGCGCCGAAAGGTGTTCGACATGGTCGCGTCCGAGCGGCTGCCCTTCATCGGCTACCACATGCCGTTTCCGGCCATCGGCTATGCCGAGACGCTGGACGCCGGCTATCGCTTCGTGCCGGCGTCGTATCAGCTGTATCTCTGAGCCGAGCGGCCGGTCAGGCCGCGTACATCTCGTCGCGCAGCGAGCGCAGCATGCCGGTCATGCGCTCGCGAATGTCGTCTTCCAGGAAGATCACGCCGGCGGCTTCGAAGTCGGTTTGCAGCCGGTCGAGGATGCCGTTCGGGTTCTCGACGCCGGCCTCCACGATCCCGCGGGCATAGGCGTCGGCATCCGGCCGGTCGATCATGGCGGCGGCCCACAGGCCGATCAGCGCGTTGCGGCGCGCCTCCGCCCGGAAGGCCAGTTCTTCTTCACGTACAAAACGCGTTTCCTGAGCGTGGGCTCGTTTGCGCAGTGCGGTCATCCTGTCAGTCCCCGTTTCTCTCTGTTTCGCCGGCTGCCCTTCTTTCGAGGCGCCGTGAGGAGAGGTGTAGCGGACGCAGCTTAATTCCGTTCCAAAACGCACGGCTAATAAAAGCTGAAAATGCTTCTCCACCGGTCATAGGCCGCAGCGCCGGGGTCTCCCGGCTTTTTCTGTTTCCATCCCGTCACATCCGTGTTACGTGCCCTCGCCAACTTCCATGAAACACTTGCCGCCATTCCCCTCCCAGAATGCCCGGCAGGCGACGCTCCCGCCGGAACCCCGTCCGTCCGGGCGCCTTGCACATTTTTAAAGGAATTGGCCCATGGCGCGCATCATCGAAACGGCTACCGGTCTGGAGGCTCTGACCTTCGACGACGTCCTCCTGCAGCCCGGTCATTCCGAGGTCATGCCGGGCCAGACGAACATCGCCACCCGCATCGCCCAGGATATCGAGCTCAACCTGCCGATTCTCTCCTCCGCCATGGATACGGTCACCGAGGGCCGCCTCGCCATCGCCATGGCCCAGGCGGGCGGCATCGGCGTCATCCACCGCAATCTCTCGCCGGTCGAACAGGCCGAGCAGGTGCGGCAGGTCAAGAAGTTCGAGAGCGGCATGGTCGTCAACCCCGTGACGATCGGCCCGGAAGCAACGCTCGCCGACGCGCTCGGCCTGATGAAGACCTACGGCATCTCCGGCATTCCGGTCGTCGAGAATGCCGGCAAGGGCAACAAGCCCGGCCGCCTCGTCGGCATCGTCACCAATCGCGACGTCCGCTTCGCCTCCGATCCCGGCCAGCGCATCTATGAGCTGATGACGCGCGAAAACCTCATCACGGTGAAGGAAAACGTCGATCAGCAGGAAGCCAAGCGCCTGCTGCACACGCACCGCATCGAGAAGCTGCTGGTGGTGGACGCCGACGGCCGCTGCGTTGGCCTGATCACCGTCAAGGACATCGAGAAGTCGCAGCTGAACCCCAATGCGTCGAAGGATGCGCAGGGCCGCCTGCGGGCCGCAGCCGCCATCTCGGTTGGCGATGACGGGGTCGAGCGCGCCGAGCGCCTGATCGACGCCGGCATCGACCTCATCGTCATCGACACGGCGCATGGCCACTCCCAGCGCGTTCTCGATGCCGTCACGCGCGTCAAGACCATGTCGAATTCGGTCCGCATCATGGCCGGCAACGTGGCGACCGCCGATGGCACCAAGGCGCTGATCGACGCGGGCGCAGACGCCGTCAAGGTCGGCATCGGTCCGGGCTCCATCTGCACCACGCGCATCGTCGCCGGCGTCGGCGTGCCGCAGCTCGCCGCCATCATGTCGGCCGTCGAGGCCGCCCGCGCAGCCGATATCCCCGTCATCGCCGATGGTGGCATCAAGTTCTCGGGCGACCTTGCCAAGGCCATCGCGGCCGGCGCCTCCGCCGTCATGATCGGCTCGCTTCTCGCCGGCACGGATGAAAGCCCGGGCGAAGTCTTCCTGCACCAGGGCCGCTCCTTCAAGGCCTATCGCGGCATGGGCTCCGTCGGCGCCATGGCGCGCGGTTCCGCGGATCGCTACTTCCAGGCGGAAGTGCGCGACACGCTGAAGCTCGTGCCGGAGGGCATCGAGGGCCAGGTGCCGTACAAGGGCCCGGTCTCCGGCGTCCTCCACCAGCTCGCCGGCGGTCTCAAGGCCTCCATGGGCTATGTCGGCGGCAAGACGCTGAAGGATTTCCAGGAGCGCGCCACCTTCGTCCGTATCTCCGGCGCGGGCTTGCGCGAAAGCCATGCCCACGACGTGACGATCACCCGCGAAAGCCCCAACTATCCCGGCGCGTGATCGTTAGAGTTTGTCAGGGATAAGTGGAATCCGGTTATCCCGAAGAGACAAACGTCAACAAGGGAATCCAGAGAATGGCTGGTTCAGAATGAACCTGACAGACTCTGGAATGACCTGAACTCGGGAGGGAGCCGCACGCACGCCGCGCGGCTCCCTTTCCTTTAGCAGAACCTCACCTATGTCTCCGGATATATCGGATGACCGGGCGAGGAGACCAAGCTGCATGACCAATACCGCCATGATCTGGCCCGTGATCGCGCAGGTTCTGCTCGTCTACATCGTCTATGGCCTGATGGGGAAACGGCGCTTCGGCGCCGTACGGCAGGGAACCGCCCGCGCCCGCGATTTTCTGATCCCGTCGGTCGAGCCGGAAACGAGCGCCACGGTGGCGCGAAACCTCACCAACCAGTTCGAGCTTCCCGTCCTCTTCACGCTCGTCTGCACGCTTCTCTATGTCACCGATGGCGTGTCCATCCTGACCGTCTCCGTGGCATGGCTCTTCGTCCTCTCCCGCTATGGCCATGCCTTCGTGCATGTCACTTCCAACCGGCTGATGCTGCGCCACCGGCTGTTCGTCGCCGGTTTTTTCCTGAATGCGCTGCTCTGGCTGCTGCTCGCGATCCACATCGTCTGATCGTTCGGCACATTTCCGCGACCCGTCGGCTTTACCCGGCGCGCGAAGCGATTATCGTCCGGGCCGTGGCCACGCGCACCGGGTATCGAGGGAGAGCATCATGAAACTGAAAGACAAGGTCTGCATCGTCACCGGCTCCGCCAGCGGCATCGGCCGGGCTATCGCGGCGCGATACGTGGCCGAAGGCGCCCGCGTCGCTATTGCCGACCTCAAGCTCGACGCGTCGCACGCCACCGCGGCGGAGCTCTCGGCCTCCGGCCCCGGCGAGGCCATCGGCCTTGCGATGGACGTCACGTCGGAGGATGCGGTGAATGCCGGCGTTGCCGCTGTCGTGGAAAAATGGGGCCGTGTCGATGTGCTCGTCTCCAACGCCGGCGTCCAGATCGTCCACAGAATCGAGGATTTCCCGTTCGAGGACTGGAAGAAGATGCTGTCCATCCACCTCGACGGCGCTTTTCTCACCACCAAGGCCTGCATGCCGCACATGAAGCGCCAGGGCGGCGGCGCGCTGATCTACATGGGCTCGGTGCACTCGCATGAGGCGTCGCCGCTGAAATCGGCCTATGTCACCGCCAAGCACGGCCTGCTCGGCCTTGCGCGCGTGGTCGCCAAGGAGGGCGGGCCGCATGGCGTGCGCTCCAACGTCATCTGCCCCGGCTTCGTGAAGACGCCGCTGGTGGAAAAGCAGATCCCGGAACAGGCGAAAGCCCTCGGCATTCCGGAGGAGGAGGTCGTCAAGCGCCTCATGCTGGGCGGCACGGTTGATACCGAGTTCACCACCATCGAGGATGTGGCCGCGGTCGCGCTGTTCCTCGCCGGCTTCGAAACCAATGCCCTGACCGGCCAGTCGCTGATGGTCAGCCACGGCTGGGGCATGCGATAGAGCCGATCCGGGCCTAGGCGAGCAGCTTCGCCGAGGCGTCGATGACGACCTCGGCCAGCGCCCGGTGATCGGCGGTCCTGCGCGACCGGCCGCGCCAGACGAGCCCGATCTGCCGCGATGGCTGCGGTTCGGCAAAGGGCACGATGCGCATGCGGCTGCGGCCGCGCTCCTCTTTCACCGCAATCTCCGGAATGAGCGTGATGCCCATGCCATGGCTCACCATCTGCAAAAGCGTCGCCATGGAGGTCGCGCCATAATTCGCCACCCGGCGCCCGGCCGACGCGCCGCAGACGGCCAGCGCCTGGTCGCGCAGGCAGTGGCCTTCCTCGAGCAGCAGCAACCGGTCGATGTCCACCTGCGCCTCCGTCATCGGCGACATCAGCACGGTGCTCTCGTCCTCCGCCGTGGCGATCAGGAACCGATCCTGGAACAGCAGCAGCGTCTCCAGCGTCTCCTCGTTCTGCGGCAGCGCCACGATGGCGCAGTCGAGCCGCCCGGCCTTCACATCGTCGACGCACCCCGAGGTGAGCAGCTCGCGCAGCTCGATCTCGAGCTTGGGAAACCGCTCGCGCAGCATGGGAATCAGCACCGGCACCAGATAGGGCGCGACCGTGGGAATGATGCCGAGCCGCAACCGCCCTTCCAGAATGCCCGTGACCTGCCGCGCCCGGTCATACAGCGCATCGACCGACCGCAGGATCGCCTGCACCTCCGGCAGCAGCGCCTCGCCCTGCCGCGTCAGCAGCGCGCCCGCGCGGTTGCGCTCGAACAAGGCGACGCCCAGGTCCTTCTCCATCTCCGCGATCTGCGCGGAGAGCGCCGGCTGGCTGACATTGACCATCTCGGCCGCGCGGCCGAAATGGCGCGTGGTGGCGAGGGCATCGAAATAGCGCATCTGTCGAACGGTCAGCATGATCGGAATTTCCTATCGAACATTACAAGAAATACAATTGGAAATTATCGGAGCCGGATGCGAGAAGAAGGTCGGGCTTCTGATATCTGACGCATGTCGCATTTTTGGCATGTTGGAAGATCAGGATGAGCCTCGGGCCCGAGGGCCAGGGAGGCTCCAGAGGCCTTGCAAGCGGAATTGGGTAAGCAAGCTCGAGACGAGACCTGCAAGCCGACGTGCCGGAGCCCTCTGGGATCCGGCGATGAACGAGCGGGACCGGCATGACCGGACCCGACATGTCCAGACAGGAGGACGAAATGACTGATCGCCCGACAATGACGACGACCGCCGGCGCGCCCGTGCCGGACAACCAGAACTCGCTGACGGCCGGCCCCAAGGGCGGCATCATGCTGCAGGACTACCAGCTGATCGAAAAGCTGGCCCACCAGAACCGCGAGCGCATTCCGGAACGCGCCGTGCACGCCAAGGGCTGGGGTGCCTATGGCACGCTGAAGATCACCGGCGACATTTCCAAATACACCAAGGCCGCCGTGCTGCAGCCGGGTGCGGAAACCCCGATGCTCGCCCGCTTCTCCACCGTTGCCGGTGAGCAGGGTGCCGCCGACGCCGAGCGCGACGTGCGCGGCTTCGCACTGAAGTTCTACACGTCGGAAGGCAACTGGGACCTCGTCGGCAACAACACGCCCGTGTTCTTCGTCCGCGACCCCTACAAGTTCCCGGACTTCATCCACACGCAGAAGCGCCACCCGAAGACCAATCTGCGCTCGGCAACCGCCATGTGGGACTTCTGGTCGCTCTCGCCGGAAAGCCTGCACCAGGTCACGATCCTGATGTCCGACCGCGGCTGTCCGACCTCGCCGTTGCACATGAACGGCTACGGCTCGCACACCTTCTCGTTCTGGAACGATGCCGGCGAGCGCTACTGGGTGAAGTTCCACTTCAAGACCCAGCACGGCCACAAGTTCTACACGAATGAGGAGTCCGAGCAGGTCATCGGCAAGACGCGCGAATCCTATCAGGAAGCGCTGTTCGGTTCGATCGAGGAAGGCAACTATCCGCGCTGGACCGTTCAGGTTCAGATCATGCCGGAACTGGACGCCGAGAAGACCTCGTACAATCCGTTCGACCTGACCAAGGTCTGGCCGCACAGCGAATATCCGCCGATCGAGATCGGCACGATGGAGCTGAACCGCAATCCGGAAAACTATTTCGCGGAAGTCGAGAACGCCGCTTTCTCGCCGTCGAACATCGTTCCCGGCATCGCGTTCTCGCCGGACAAGATGCTGCAGGCCCGCGTATTCTCCTATGCCGACGCACACCGTCATCGCCTCGGCACGCATTACGAGCACATCCCGGTCAACCAGCCGAAGAACCCGGTCCATCACTACCATCGCGATGGCCAGATGAACACGTTCGGCGGGATCCGCACCGGTAACCCGGATGCCTATTACGAGCCCAACTCGTTCAACGGCCCGGTCGAGCAGCCCGCAGCCGTCGAACCGCCGCTGCGGATCGATGGCGACATGGCCCGCTTCAACCACCGCGACGGCAACAACGACTACGTCCAGGTCACGGCCCTGTTCAACCTGTTCGATGCCGACCAGAAGGCCCGCCTGTTCTCCAACATCGCGGCCGCGATGGGCGGCGTTCCCGGCGAGATCGTCGAGCGCCAGCTCGCCCACTTCAAGCTGGTTCACCCCGACTACGAAGTCGGCGTCCGCGCCGCGCTGAACAAGGCGCACGGCTACCAGGCCGACACCATCAGCGCCGACCAGCCCGCCGCCGCCGAGTAATCGGCGTCAAGGTTTCGGTATCGAGAAACCGGGAGCGGAAACGCTTCCGGTTTTTCGCTGTGGGGGAGGGGCAGGAAGTAGGAAGTAGGAAGTAGGAAGTAGGAAGTAGGAAGTAGGAAGTAGGAAGTAGGAAGAAAGACCCTCTCTGGCCTGCCGTCCATCTCCCCCAAAAGGGGGAAGAAGACTTGGGGCGGCCCCCCTTTCCCTCTGCAGGTGTTTCATTGTGGCGTGGTGTGCGGACCACAAGTCTTCTCCCCCTTTGTGGGGAAGATGCCCGGCAGGGCAGAGAGGGCCTTCCTCTCTTTCTTCCTTTTTTCTATCTCAACACCTCAAACGTCCTCAGCCATGCTCCACCGCCGCCGCCGCCTGCGCGGCTTCCGCGCTGGCCTCCGCCTCGCTCTTCACCCCGTTGAAGAACGCATTCAGCGACACCGAAGCGATCGCCGCCAGCAGGATGCCGGATTCGAGCAGCGGGTGGAGATCGTGCGGCAGGGCCTTGAAGAAGGTGGGCGCGACGATGGGGATCATGCCGAAGCCGACGGAGATGGCCACGACGAAGAGGTTGTTGGCATTGGTGCGGAAATCGACGGTCGCGAGGATGCGGGCGCCCGTGGCCGCCACCATGCCGAACATCACGAGGCCGGCGCCGCCGAGCACCACCTGCGGCACGGCTTCCACCAGCGCCGCCATTTTCGGCAGCAGCCCCAGCACGATGAGGATGCCGCCGCCCGCCACCGTCACCCAGCGGCTGCGCACGCCGGTGACGCCGACGAGGCCGACATTCTGCGAAAAGGACGTATAGGGAAAGGTGTTGAAGAGCCCGCCGATCAGCGTGCCCAGCCCATCGGCACGCAGGCCGCGCGTCAGCGCCTCGCGCGTCACCGTCCGGCCGGTGATGTCGCCCAGCGCCAGGAACATGCCGAGCGATTCGATCATCACCACGATCATGACGATGCACATGGTGATCGAGGGCACGAGGTGAAATTGCGGGATGCCGAAATGGAACGGCAGGATGATGCCGACCCAGGCGGCCTGGCCGACCTTGTCGAAATGCATCATGCCGAGCGCGCCGGCCAGCACGCAGCCGGCGACGATGCCGAGGAGCACCGCGATGTTGCGGGCGAAACCCGTCGTCCAGCGCAACAGGGCGAGGATGACGAGGAGCACGAAGAAGGCGACGCCGAGCCCCGGCAGCTGCGCATAGTTCGGGTTCGGAAAGGCGCCGGGCACGCCGTCGACCACCTTCATCATCGTCGGCTGGCCCCCGCCGGCCCAGTTGATGCCGACCCGCATGAGCGAGAGCCCGATGACGAGGATGATGGTGCCGGTGACGACCGGAGGAAACAGCGGCAGCAGCCGCGAGATGAACGGCGCGACGAGAATGCCGAAGAGGCCGGCGACGATGACCGAGCCGAAAATGCCGAGCAGCCCCACATCCGGCGCGTTCGCCATCGACAGCATCGGCCCGAGCGACGCGAAGGTCACGCCCATCATCACCGGCAGGCGGATCCCCACGCCGGGAAAGCCGAAGCACTGGATGAGCGTGGCGATGCCGCAGGCGAAGAGATCCGCGCTGATGAGGAAGGCGACCTCCTCCGGCGCGAGATTGAGCGCCCGCCCGACGATCAGCGGCACGGCGACCGCGCCCGCATACATCACGAGCACATGCTGCAGCGCCAGCGGCGCGAGAAGAGTGGGGGCAAGCGTCTGGTCGACGGGATGGACTGAGGCGGTCATGGATCGCTCCGCTACGGCATCGCCCGCTCGCAAGCACTCGTTCGCGCGCCGCGAGAAAGCCATGCACCGGTTTCAAGGTCCGCGGCCCGAATGCCCGTGGAAGAGGCAAGACGGGGATGCGGGCAGGCTCGAAGATGCGATCAGGGTTCGACTGTCCGGCTTGCCCGCGCCCGCGCCGCCCCTCGGCCACGCAGAGACCCGAAAACCGTCACTCCCGTCTTCCCGATTCCATGTTGCCGGAGGCGCGGTGTCAGGCTGCCGGCCCCGATGGCGGTCAGTATGGCGCAGGCGAAACAATGCGTCCAGAGGTTGATGTCCGGATGTGGATATCTTTGAAACGAGGCTGCGATCGGACTACCAGCCGGAGAGAAGCTGGTTCTGCCGGGCACGCGGAATGCGCGCCAGGCCCTTGAGGTCGCCGTCGAGATCGTCGCCCGTCACCTGCGGCGTGATGTTGTCGAGGCAGGCGGTGATGTGGTTGCTGATCGCGGTGGACAACGAGGGCGAAAGGCCCGGCCGCTTCATGATGCCGATCTGCACCGGGGCAAGCGCGGGAAAACCGTCGGCCTGCGTCAGCACCTTCATGCCGCTGCGCAGGGCGGATTCCGGCAGCACGGAAACGGCCATGCCGGCGAGCACGGCAGCGGCGACCACGGTCGAGGACCAGCTGGTGAAGAGGATGTTATACTCCTTGCCGGTTGCATCGAGCGCTGAGCAGGCGGCCTGCCGCCAGCCGCAGTCGCGCTTGCCCACGGCCAGCGGCACCGAGGCGTTTTCCGGCAGGGGGTGGTTGGCGGAGCTGACCCAGCAGAGCGGCTCGGTTCGCACGACGTCGGATGCGCGAATGCGCGGATTGTGGGTCACGAGCGCGATATCGAGCTCGCCGCGCGCCATCTTCTCGGCAAGGTCCACCGACGGTTCGCAGACGATGAACAGCTCGACATTCGGATGGGTTTTGGCAAAGCGGACGATGATTTCCGGCATGTAGCGGTCGGCATAGTCGTCGGGCGTGCCGATGCGCAGCGTGCCTTCCAGCCGGTTGTCGTCAAAGGCGGCGACGGCCTCGTTGTTGAGGCGGATCATGCGGCGGGCATAGTTGAGCAGCTTTTCACCCTCGCTGGTCAGCCGGTTGCCGCGCCCGTCCTTGGCAAACAGCGCCTTGCCGATTCGCTCTTCCAGGCGGCGCATCTGCATCGACACAGCCGATTGCGTCTTGAACACACGCTCCGCCGCTCGGGTAAAGCTTCCCGTATCGGCGATCGCGACGAATGTCTGGAGCTGGTCGAGGTCGAGAGGAGCGGCCATGGCGGTGCCTATAAGTTTGTTTGATCAATACCATTAGAAACATTCGTTGGACTGATCAATATCGATTTGCGACTGTCGGGCTGCAAACAACGTCCTCCCAACCTCCGCGGCGCGAATGCTCCGGTCAACATCCATCCAGCCTGCGCCCGCTCAAGGACGTGGGATGACCTACCCGTGCCTTTTCAGGAGCAAAGCCCATGCGCACGCCACAGACCGCCCTTGATGTCACCTTTGCCGGCAAGCCGGCCGCGCTGCGCGTCTTCGCGCTGGCGCAGGGTCTCGTGACGGTTTGGCGCCTCCTGAAGAATCGCCGCGCCACAGGCCATCTGCACGAGCTTGACGACCGGCAGCTTGCCGATATCGGCTTGACCCGGAACGATGTGCGCGATGCCAGCATGTCGTCCTTCTTCGAGGATCCGAGCCGCCATCTCACCCGGGCCGCCCGCGAGCGCGCCAACCGCTATTACCGGGATGTGCGCAGCCGCTGATCCCTGATCCGTCTCTTTGGCGTCGCGTGCTCTCCCCGGGCCTGCGGCGCCCGGATGATGCGGCCGCTCGCATCATCCACGTTCCCCGCAGGGTGAGAGCCAACGACCCTGCCGCTTGCCCGGCGCTCCGACACGTTCGGCGCCGGGCTTTTTTCTGCGCGAATGCCGGGCTCTCAGCTTTTGGGCTGGAACGGCTTGAAAAGCCCGTCGATCGCCTTCTGATATTCCTTCTGCGCCTCGATGCCGCTGTCGAACATGGTGTTGAACATATCCACGACCGGAGCCTTCGGTGCCGGTGGGGCCTCGGCGGGCTTTGCCTGGCCTTGCGGGGATGCCATGCTCATCATGTCCTGAAAGGCCTTCATGAACGGGTTTCCGGCAAACATGTCCGGTGCCGCCTGCGGCTTCTCCGGTGTCTTCGGCGGCGTGAAGAACGCCTGCATCGTCTGCGTGAACGGGTTGTCGAAGGGGTTCGGCATGGCCGGCGTCTCCTTCTTGCGGGCAAGGCCGACAGCCTCCAGCCAGGTCTGCATCGCCGGGCCGAACGGGTTGTCGCCAAAGGTCGTCGGCGTGCCCATCTGCCCGGTCGCCTGCTTGAACAGCCCGCCCATGATGGCGCTCGCCACCACCGGCAGCATCTGCCGGTAGATGTCCTGCCCGATCCCGGTCAGCTGCGCGGCCTGTGCCGCCACGGCGCCCGACATATCCTTCGAGCCGAAGATCTGCCCGAGCGCCGCCTGCCCGTCGGCCAGTCCCTGGGGGGTGAAGGCCTTGGTCATGTCCTCGAAATATTTGGCATAGCCGCCGCTGCTCATGGAGGCGAGAAACGTGCCGAAGTCATAGGGGTTGGCGGCGTTGGTCTTCAGCCCGACGGAAAAGGCGGGCATCAGCGCCGCCGTCGCCTTGGCCATCTGCTCCTGCGCCAGCCCGAACTGCTGCGCCATGACATCCATGGCACGCCCGTTCTGTGCCTGCATCATCATGTCGAATAGGGGGATCATCGTCTCATCCTTGTTGCAGGCAGCGCGTCAGCCTGCACTATAACGGGAAAAAGACGTTAGGAAATTGCTTTCTAAGGCAAGGGGCGCCGATACCCGGCTCAGTAGGCGTAATCCTTGAACACCGGCTCGACCGAGCCGTTCCACCGGCCCTTGTAGAGCGACAGCATCTCCTGCGCGAGCGTCGTGCCGCGGGCGACGACCTCGTCCAGCGGCGCGAGGAAATGGGTTTCGTCGATGCCTTCGCCGTTCAGCCGGTTGCGCGCTTTCAGGCCCGCACGCGAGACGGAGAGCACGTCGCGGGCAATCTCGCCGAGCTTGCGGCCGCGCACGGTCGCATCGAGCCCTTGCGCTGGCACGGCGTCGCGCAGCGCGATCACGTCCTCATAGGTCCAGTCCTTCACCAGTTCGGCAGCGCTCGCAAGGGCGGCATCGTCATAGAGCAGGCCGACCCAGAAGGCGGGCAGGGCACAGATGCGCCGCCAGGGGCCGCCATCCGCGCCGCGCATTTCGAGAAACCGTTTCAGCCGCACATCGGGAAACAGCGTCGAGAGATGGTTGGTCCAGTCGCCCATATTGGGCTCCCAGTCGGCAAGCTCGCCCTTGAGCGCGCCGGCCATGAACTGGCGGAAGGTCACATGGGTACAGTCGTGATAGCGCCCGTCGCGCACCACGAAATACATCGGCGCATCCAGCGCCCATTCGACATATTCCTCGAAGCGGAAATGGCCGGTCAGGGCCGCGGGCAGCACGCCGGCGCGCTGGTTGTCGGTATCCCGCCAGATCTCGCCGCGCCAGGATTGCAGCCCGTTCGGCTTGCCCTCCGTGAAGGGCGAGCTGGCGAACAGGGCGGTCGCCAGCGGCTGCAGCTTCAGCGACACCTGCATCTTGGCGGCCATGTCGGCTTCCGACGAGAAATCCAGATTCACCTGGATCGTGCAGGTCCGGTACATCATGTCGAGCCCCTGTGTGCCGACCTTCGGCATGTAGCGGGTCATGATGTCGTAGCGCGACTTCGGCATGCGCGGCGTTTCCGCCAGCGTCCATGTCGGGCTGCCGCCGATGCCCAGGAAGCGGATGCCAAGCGGCTCGGCGATATCGCGCAGCACGGCCAGATGCGTGTTGGATTCCTTGCACGTCTCGTGCAGCGTCTCGACCGGCGCGCCCGACAGCTCGAACTGCCCGCCCGGCTCCAGCGAGATCGCGCCGCGGCCGCTCGGCTCCACGAGGCCGATCAGATGACCGGCATCGATGATCGGTTCCCAGCCGGTCTTCTGCTGCATACCCTCCAGAAGCGTCAGGATGCCGGCATCGCCGGCATAGGGCACGGGGCTGTCGTCGGCGGTGTAGAACACGAATTTTTCGTGCTCGGTGCCGATGCGGAAGGCCTCTTTTGGCTTGTTGCCGCCTGCCAGATATTCGGTCAACTCGGAAACGGAGGTCACCGGGGTCTGGTCGGTGGTATCGCGGGCCATGGGCATCGTCTCGGTAACGGAGAAACCCGGCCGGAGAGCAGGGCATGAGAGCAGCTGTGAAGGGCTGATTGAACCGCTTTCAGATGCGGTGCAAGCAAAAATATTTCAAGCCCGGTTCCAAAATCAAGCCGTTCCTGTGGCGTTTCAGCGCCAGTCGCCGAGCGTGGCCTGAATGATCGCCATGGCGGCGACGGCCGCCGTGTCGGCCCGCAGGATGCGCGGCCCGAGCGGGATCGCCGTGACGCTGTCGAGGCTGCGCAGAAGGGTGCGCTCCGCCTCGGAAAACCCGCCCTCCGGCCCGACGAGCAGCGCGAACCGCTCGTCCGTCAGCCCGCGCAGCACCGGCACCGGATTGTCGCCGGCATCGCCCTCGTCGCAAAAGAGGATGCGACGGTCGCGCGGCCATGTCTCCAGCAGCGCCTCCAGCCGCACCGGCGCGCGCACCTGCGGCACCGCCAGCACGCCGCATTGCTCGGCCGCCTCGATGACATTGGCCTGCAGCCGCTCCAGACTGGTGATGCGCCCCTGCACATGCTGCGTCATCACGGGCTGCAGGAGCCCCGCGCCCATCTCGACCGCCTTCTGCACCAGATAGTCGAGCCGTCCCACCTTCAGCGGGGCGAAGAGATAGTGGAGATCGGGCAGGGGAGACTGCGGCCGCGTCTGCTCCCGCGGGGTCAGCGCCATGCGTTTGCGGGTGGGCATGGAAATCTCCGCCCGCCACTCGCCGTCGCGCCCGTTGAAGAGGAGGAGATCGCGGCCGTCCTCCATGCGCAGCACGTTGGCGAGATAGTTGAACTGGTCCTTGGTCGTCTCGACCGCAAGTCCCGAAACGAGATCCGGCTCGACGAACAGGCGCTGCATGCGGAAATTGGCTCTCATGATGCGCTTCTACAGAAAAATCGCGGCGAGGAGAATGTAGAGAAGGGCCGAGAGCAGCGCGGAGGCCGGAACGGTGATGACCCAGGCGCCGACGATGGTCATGAAATGCGACCGCCGCACCAGTTGCCGGCGCCGCGTCTCGTCCGCGCCATGTTCGGCCCGCAGCTGGAACTCGGACTGGCCGGTCTTGCGCCGCACATATTCCAGCCGCAGCTTGGAGTTGCGCGTGTACCATTCGCGGAAGAAGCCGATGCCGAACACCGCGCCGACGGCGATATGCGTCGTGCTGACCGGCAGGCCGAAGGTCGAGGCGAAGATGACCGTGATGGCGGTGGCGAGCGCGACGCAGAAGGCGCGAACCGGATTGAGCTTGGTAATCTCCTCGCCCACCACGCGGATGAGCTTCGGCCCGTAGAGCAGCAGCCCGGCGGAGATGCCGAGCGCACCGATCAGCAGCACCCAGAAGGCCACGTCCGCGGTTTCGGCCGGCACCATGGTGCCGACATTGGCGACGATGGCCGAGAGCGGCCCGACGGCGTTGGAGACGTCGTTGGAGCCGTGCGCGAAGGAGAGGAGTGCGGCCGACACGACGAGCGGCAGGTGGAACAGCGGCCGCAGCGACTGGTTGCGGTTCTCGAGACCCACCGCCTGGCGCGCCACGGAGCGACGCGAGGCGAGATAGATCAGCAGTCCGACGACAAGGCCGATCCCCAGCCCTTCGCCGAGCGCGATCTCATAGACCCGCTCCAGACCGATCAGCGCGAAATAGGCGGTGAAGGTCCCGCCCATCACGGCCAGCAGGATCGGGATCCAGAACACCGCCGCGGAGATCTTGTCCTCCCGGTAGATGATGAACGTCTTGATGAAGAAGAGGAGGCCCGCCGCCACCCCGCCGCCGATGAACGGCGACAGCATCCAGCTGAGCGTGATGCCGCCGAGCGACAGCCATTCGACCGACGACAGCCCGACAGCCGCGATGCCGCCGCCCAGAATGCTGCCGACGATGGCATGCGTGGTGGAAATCGGCGCGCTGCACCAGGTGGCGATGTTGATCCAGACGGCAGCCGAGATCAGCGCGGCCATCATCACCCAGACCAGCGTCGGACTGTCCGTGAAGGCCGCGGCATCGACGAGCCCGCCCTCGATGGTGGAGGCGACCCGCCCGCCGGCAAACAGGGCGCCGGCGATCTCGAAGATCGCGGCGATCACGAGCGCGCCGGTCATCGTCATCGCCCGCGCGCCGACGGCCGCGCCGACATTGTTCGTCACGTCGTTGGCGCCGATGTTCATGGCCATATAGCCGGCGATCGCCGCGGCCGCCACGACGATGATCGCCCCGGGTTCCGCGGACACGGCGCTCGCCGCGATGATCATGACGAAGACGAGAAAGATGAAGCCGAGCCCGAGACCGACGGAGCCTCTCAGGACGAAATGCGACGCCTCCTCGTTCAGCGTCAGCTTGTCGAGGTCCTTGTCGAGCGTCGATTTTTCAAGAGCGGGTGTCGTCTTCCCCATGTCATTCCTCGTCGTAACGGCGCGCTGCCGCGCAGGCCCCGCGTGATGGTTACGTCACGCGGCAGGGCAGGCGCCGTCAATATCGTGTCGTTGTCTTACAGGGAAAATCTCGCACGACGCTTGCCGGGGCAAACCTCGCGCCGGTCCCGCAGCGGGCTTTCCCTCGGGTTTCACGCGACGCCATATCCCTGACCGTCTCGTGATCCGCTGCATGCCGCCCGAAAGCGGCCAAAAGCAGGCCGATGGATCGTGCCGGGAGATCCGCGCGGGATGCGCGTCCCGCTATTGTGCGGCGCTGCGGGGCTCGTCCGGCTGCATGGTGGCCAGAAGCTGGGTCTGGAAATCGAGGATCAGCTTGCGCAGGCCCGGTTCCGCCACGCGGCCGGCGGCCTCAGTGAAGGTCACCCATTCCAGCGTGCGCGAGCCCTTCTCGGGAAAGCGCTTGGCCATGTCGAACACCACGACCGGATAGACGTGAACCCGGCAGGTGATCTTCAGGCCTTTGCTCATGCCCTTTTCATAGATGAAGCTGCCGATCGAATCGGAGGTCGGCTCGCCCTTGACGCCCGCCTCTTCCCAGGCCTCGCGGGCTGCGACCTCATGCGAGGCCTTGCCCTCCATCGGCCATCCCTTCGGAATCACCCAGCGCCCGGTGTCGCGGCTGGTGATCAGCAGCATTTCCGGCACGGCGCTTTTCTTCCGGAACCGATAGCACAGGGCAGCGAACTGCATGCGCTCGGGACGGCGGAACATCAGGCGGACTTCGGAAACGATGCTATCGAGGATGGTCAATGACGTCAGGCCCTTTCAACGGAATCAGCATCCGGGAGAATAGTCGCGTTTGCCGCAAGCGGTGGTGGTCATGCCCGGCCTAACTCCAACGAGGGGAGGTCGATCCATATTCTTAATAAAAAATGATACGGCTCCAGCCATATCCGAAAAAATGAATATTCGAATGGACGCGGACGCTGTCACAGTCCATAGAAATCTATGGCAAGTGGGTGATTCTTACTATGCCTGCAATCTTGCGCAGACATGGTCGTGCACCGCCATCGCCTATCGCGGATGCGACAGCCCATGGCGCAATTCAATCCGGACGACGTTCCTGCAGGCGCAGGCGCGCAATGCGGGCGCGGTCCTCCGCCCGATGGGCGTCGAGGCTCGCGCCGATCACGAAATCGATATGGGTCTCGGCGGCGCGACGCGCGGCACCGGCATCGGCGGCGAGGATCGCCGCATGGATGGCCTCGTGCTGCTCCAGCAGCCGGTCGGCCGCCCCCGGTGCCGAAAAGACCGTGGTGCGACTGAAGAAGATGTCCTGTTCCAGCAGCCGGTAGCAGGAGCGCAGCGTGTGCAGCAGGATGATGTTGTGCGCACTTTCCCCCACCGTCATGTGAAAATCGATATCGGCGCGCAAGCCGCCGTCGCGGTCGTCCGCGTCCCGCGCGGCCCGCATCCGCGCCACGATCCGCGTCAGACTTTCCCGGTCGGCCTCCGTCGCATGACGCGCGGCCCGCTCGGCGGTCAGGCCCTCGATCTCGCGGCGATAGTCGAGATAGTCCCGTGCCGCCTTCTCGTGGCGGACGATCAGTGCGCGCATCGGCTCGGAAAAGATCTCGCCGATGATATCCGCGACGAAGGTCCCGCCGCCGTGCCGGCTGACGAGCAGTCTGCGCGCTTCCAGTTCTTTCAGCGCCTCCCGCAGGATCGGTCGCGAGACGTCGAAGCGTGCGGCAAGGTCGCGTTCTCCCGGCAGTCGGTCGCCGTCGCGCAGCACGCCGTCGAGAATGAGCGTCTCGATCCGCAGCACGATTTCGTCGGCCGCCCGGCTCTGGGGGATGGCGGAGAACAGTTCGACAGGCTCGTTCGCCACGCGCTTCCCCTCATGCAGAAAGCCGAAGCGGGATCGCTTCGGCGTCGGATGATGCGACAAAAACAAGAAACGCAAAAGGACCGGTCCGCCACATCGGGCCGGCCGGTCCTGAAACGTCGCGCCGAAACGGTCAGCCGCCGAAGATGGTGCGCAGCAGATCGATGCCGCGATCGTCGTAGGAGACCTCGCCCTGCCTGTTGCCGGGGCCGACCACGATCACCTTGGCGCCGATCGAGGCGCGGTCGTAAAGGTGTTCGACATCCTGGTTCATCATGCGGATGCAGCCGGACGACATGTTCTGCCCGATGGTCCAGGGCTGGTTGGTGCCGTGGATGCGGAAGCCGCTGTCGCTCTTGCCCTTGTAGAGATAGAGGGCGCGCGCGCCGAGCGGGTTGTTGATGCCGCCTTCCATGTAGGCCGGCAGAATATGCCCGTTCTTGCGCTCGCGCGCGATCATTTCGGCGGGCGGCGTCCAGCCGGGCCATTCGGCCTTGCGCTGCACCTTGACCACGCCCGACCAGCCGAAGCCCTCGCGCCCGACGCCGATGCCGTAGCGCGTCGCCTTGTTGTTGCCCTCGACGTAGTAGAGATATTTGTGGTTGGTATCGACGATGATGGTGCCCGGCGCCTCATCGGTGCGCAGCCGCACCTTGGTGCGCCAGAACTCACGCGCCGGCTTGCGCTGCGAGGCGGCAACGGTCGTCACGTCGCTCTGCCCTATGGTCGCGGCCGGCCGCTCGATCATCGTCGCCGATGCCAGACCGGCGCCGCCGATGAAGAGCGCTGCCGACAGCGCAGCGCCGGCCAGTGTTCCCAGTTTCCTCGTCATGTCGTGTCTCTCCCTCGCAAGGCCCGTGTTGCGCCGTCCGGCCGTGCGGACCGACCCCGTGCAACGCATCGGGGAAACGCTATTCGATCGCACGCATCCCGCAAGATCATCGGGCGCAACATAAGCCGAATGTTGCCGTTCCCGCCGTCACCTCGGGCGTGGCTGTTGCCGAAAAAGCACGATGCTGCGTCAGAAAAGGCCGACGCAGTTGCCGGTCTCCGCCCTTACATCACGATGACGCGCGTGCCCACGTTCACCCGTTCGTAGAGGTCCGTCACGTCCTCGTTGCGCATGCGGATGCAGCCGGAGGAGACGGCATAGCCGATCGTCCAGGGCGCATTGGTGCCGTGGATGCGGTAGAGCGTGGAGCCGAGATACATGGCGCGTGCGCCGAGCGGGTTGGCGGGGCCGCCCTCCATGCTGGCGGGAAGATAATGCCCTTTGGCGGCCTCGCGGGCGATCATTTCGGAGGGCGGGCGCCATGTCGGCCATTCCGCCTTGCGCGTCACCTTGTGCTCGCCGGCCCATTCGAAGCCCGGCTTGCCCACGCCGACGCCATAGCGCCGCGCTTCGCCATTGCCGGTGACGAGATAGAGGAAGCGGCTATTGGTATCGATGACGATCGTGCCGGGCCGCTCGCGGGTCTCGTAGGCCACCATTTGCGGCAGGAACTGCGGGTCGATCGGCCGCACGGGCCGCTGCGGCGCCACCATGCCGGCCGAGCGCACCAGCGGTGCCGCGCGCTGCAGGGCAGGCCGCTGGTAGATCACCTGCTGGCGCGGGGCGAGTGCGGCCGGGCGCTCGCGATAAACGATGCGCGGCTGGTCGATCGCGGCCCGCTGCCGGCGCACGGCTCTCTGGTCCACGCGCGCATTGCCGGCGCCGAGCTGCATCAGCCAGGGGGCGGTGAGATCCGGGCTGACGATGACCGGCGGGCGGTTGCCGTAGCGCTCGGCGGCCTGCGCCATGCCGGCCCGGACATCGGTAATGGCGACGGACAGGAGGGTGGTGAGGATCAATAATGTCTTCATGACGGGCTCGTTCTCGATCTGGCGGTCGGCGAAGGCTCAGCCGGTGCATCCGGCAGGTGAGAGAGAGCCTGACACCGCAGCGGGATAGGAAGCGTAAACGGCCCTTGCGGAACGGGTGGCGAAGACGTGAAAGTGTTCGGTAGGGTTATTGCGTGCTTTCGAGAAATGGTTGACGAAGCATGAAACGTCGAAATCTGTGATGTCGGAAGGGCGAATGCGATGAGCGAGACCGAGGCACCCAAGGGCCTGATCACCGGCACCGACGGTCTGACCCGCTGCTTCTGGCCGGGCCAGCTGCCGGATTACCTGCGCTACCACGACGAGGAATGGGGCCGCCCCGTGACCGACGACATCAGGCTGTTCGAAAAGATCTGCCTCGAAGGCTTCCAGTCCGGCCTTTCCTGGCTGACGATCCTCAGAAAGCGCGACTCTTTCCGCGCCGCCTTTGCCGGCTTCGACATCGATGCCGTCGCGGCCTTCGGCGAGGAGGATATCGCCCGCTGCGTCGCCGACGCCGGCATCGTGCGCCATCGCGGCAAGATCGTCTCGACCATCAACAATGCGCGGCGCGCGCAGGATCTCCGCGCCGAATTCGGCTCGCTCGCCCGCTATTTCTGGAGCTTTGAACCGGGTCTGCACGAGCGACCGGACACCGTCACCTTCGCGGCGATCGCCGCCAATCCGACGACGCCCGTCTCCGTGCGGATCTCCAAGGACCTCAAGAAGCGCGGCTGGACCTTCGTCGGCCCGACGACCGTCTACGCCTTCATGCAGGCCATGGGCCTCGTCAACGACCATATCGAGGGATGCGTCTGCCGGCAGCCGATCGAGGAGCTTCGCGCCCGTTTCGTGCGGCCGTAACCGTTACAGCGTGCGGCCCCGCCGCCCGCTCGCCAGAAGCACCACGCCGATGACGGCGACGATCAGGCCGATGACGAGCCAGTGCGTCTGCCCGGTCATGAAGCTCCCGCCCATCAGATTGGCGCCCTGCAGCGTCCAGATCAGCCCCACCAGCAGGCAGAGCACGCCTGCAATCGTCTTGAAACGCTTCATCCCGGTCTCCTCCTGGCTGTCTTTCGCACATCGTCTCGCCGTGGGGCGTGGGGCAAGCCATGCCCGCCCCACGCCCCACGCTTCTGTGTCTCAGGCTCAGCCGCCGTTCTTGGCAAGCCAGTCCTTCATGCGCGTGATCTCGGTTTCCTGCGCCGCGATCACCTCCTGCGCCAGCGCGCGCAGGTTCGGGTCGGTGCCGAATTCCAGTTCCACCTTCGCCATGTCGATCGCGCCCTGATGATGGGCGATCATGCCTTTGGCGAAGTCCACATCGGCCTTCCCCGTATAGGTGATGGCCATGCCCGCATGCATCCGGGCATTGGCCTTCGCGAAGGCCTGGCTCGAGGGGCTCTGGTCGCCCTTGGGCTTCGTCATGCTCTCATGGGTCATCTTGCTGTGATCCATGGGTTTGGCCGCGTCCTGCGCCACGGCGAACGGGGCCGGGAGTAAGAGAAGGGCGAGGGTGGCGGCGCATGCGGCCGTATGTCGAAACATGGTCTTTCCTTTCGAAATGATGATGAACGTGATCAGCTCGAAAGACCGCCTCTGGGCGGCGGCGCGGCCGGTTGCGGGACGGAGGCGACCAGGGGACGCTCCACTGCCGGCCGCAGGCGCGGCACCGGGAGGGCCAGCCGGCCGAGATCGCCGGCGGCGACTTCCAGCGCGAAGCAGGCCGAGCAGAGCATCGGATGCGCGCCTTTTGCCGGATGAGGGCAGCCGCCGGCGCAGTCGGACGCGTCGGCAGTGTTGTGCACCTCTCCATGCGCGGCATGGGCGATGGCGAGGCTATCCCGATGTGCGAGCCCTTGCGCCTGCGCCACGGCCGAGGTCCATCCCGACAGGATGGCGCAGAGCACGGCGAGGGCGAGGATAAAGGGGCGCATTCCCCCAACATAAGCCGGTTGCGCGCGAAGGGAAGCCCGCTCGCGCCGTGCCGTTGCGCCCGCCCGGCCTTGCCGCCCAGCCTTGCCGCTCTGGCCGCGATCGGATAGGGAAGGCGCCACGCCAGTGAACCAGCCCTTCCAGCCGCAAACGAGACGGTCGAGACGCCATGAACGACAAGAAGAAGAAGCCTCAGAAGCTGAAGGCCCGCCTGCCGCGCGGCTTCGTCGATCGCTCTGCCGCCGACATCCGCGCCGTCGATGGCATGGTCGCGAAAATCCGCGAGGTCTACGAGCGTTACGGCTTCGATCCCGTGGAAACGCCGCTGTTCGAATATACCGACGCGCTCGGCAAGTTCCTGCCCGACAGCGACCGCCCGAACGAAGGCGTCTTCTCGCTGAAGGACGACGACGATCAGTGGATGTCGTTGCGCTACGACCTCACCGCGCCGCTCGCCCGCCACGTCGCGGAAAATTTCAACGAGATCCAGCTTCCCTACCGCACCTTCCGCGCCGGCTGGGTCTTCCGCAACGAAAAGCCCGGCCCCGGCCGCTTCCGCCAGTTCATGCAGTTCGACGCCGACACGGTGGGCGCCGCCGGCGTGCAGGCCGATGCCGAGATGTGCATGATGATGGCGGATACGATGGAGGCGCTGGGCCTCAAGGGCCAGTTCGTCGTGCGGGTGAACAACCGCAAGGTCTTCGACGGCGTCCTCGACGGCATCGGCCTTGCCGGCGACGACAATGCCGGACGCCGCCTGACGGTGCTCCGCGCCATCGACAAGCTGGACAAGTTTGGCCTCGACGGTGTGAAGCTTCTGCTCGGCGAAGGCCGCAAGGACGAGAGCGGCGACTTTACCAAGGGCGCCGGCCTCGGCTCCGACCAGATCGCCAGCGTGCTCGCCTATCTCGCGCAGGACGGCTACGAGCCGACCAGCGATCTCTACACGCAGGGCATGAGCGAACTCGACCAGATCGAAGCGCTGGTGCGCGCAGCAGGCTACGCCGAAGACCGCATCAAGATCGACCCCTCCGTCATCCGCGGCCTCGAATACTATACCGGCCCCGTCTTCGAAGCCGAACTGACCTTCCCCGTCACCAACGAAAAGGGCGAAAGCGTCGTCTTCGGCTCGGTCGGCGGCGGCGGTCGTTACGATGGGCTCGTCTCGCGCTTCATGGGCCAGCCCGTGCCCGCCACCGGCTTTTCCATCGGCGTCTCCCGCCTGATGACGGCGCTCAAGAATCTCGGCAAGCTCGGCGACGACGAGGTTCTTGCCCCGGTCGTCGTCTGCGTCATGGATCGCGACGTCGAAGCGCTCGGACGCTACCAGCGCTTCACCCAGACGCTGCGCCACGCCGGCATCCGCGCCGAAATGTATCAGGGCAACAAGAAGAACTTCGGCGACCAGCTGAAATACGCCGACCGCAGAAGTGCGCCGCTGGCCATCATCCAGGGCGGCGACGAGCGCGCGCAGGGCCTCGTGCAGATCAAGGACCTCATCGAAGGCAAGCGCCTTTCCGGCGAGATCGAGGACAACGCCGCCTGGCGCGAAGCCCGCGTGGCGCAGGTCTCCGTGCCCGAAGCCGAGCTGGTGGACAAGGTCCGCGAGATGCTGGACGCCCAGAGGCAGGACCGCGACCGGGCGGCAGGCTGACGGGCGTGTCTTCGATATCGCCGACCGCGCAGCCCCTCACCCTGACCCTCTCCCCGCTTGCGGGGAGAGGGGACGTGCCTTGTGCGCCCTCCGAAATACAGGCAAACGCCCGTCACATCCCGTCTCCGTTTGGGAAGCCGAGCGGTCGCCACACCCCTCCTTCGCCCCGCAAGCGGGGAGAAGGTGCTGGCAGGCGGATGAGGGGCAGCCTCCTCACGATGGTGTCGGTCCTCCGCACGCCCGCGCACACCCCCTCGGGAAACCCCCGCCGATGACCCGCTACGACCTCCCCGATTTCGCCCCGGACCTTCTCGCGGCCTTCGCCACACGCCGGGCCGAGCGGGTGCATACGCCCGTCATCCAGCCGGCCGATCCGTTTCTCGACATGGCCGGCGAGGACCTGCGCCGGCGGATCTTCCTCACCGCGAGCGAAACCGGGACCAGCCTCTGCCTGCGGCCGGAGTTCACCATTCCCGTCTGCCTGCGCCACATCGAGACCGCCACCGGCACGCCGAAGCGCTATGCCTATCTCGGCGAGGTCTTCCGCCAGCGCCGCGGCGGCGCGGAGGAGTTCTATCAGGCGGGCATCGAGGATCTGGGAGAGCGGGACGTGGCGAGCGCCGATGCGCGCGCCATTGTGGACGCGATGGACACGCTGCGCCTCGTGCTGCCGGGCCGGAGCCTGTCTCTGACGCTGGGCGACCAGGCCGTGTTCGAGGCCGTGGTCGCAGCCCTCGGCCTGCCGGCCGGCTGGCAGAAGCGGCTGATCCATGCCTTCGGCGATGTCGGCCATCTCGAAGCCCTGCTCGACCGCCTGGCCCGCCCCCAGCCCGTGACCGGCCTTGCCCCCGAGATCGAGGCCCTGCTGTCGGCAGACCGTCAGGACGATCTGATCGCCCGTCTGGAACGCCGCATGGAAGAGACCGGCTATTCCACCAATGCCAGCCGCTCGCCGGCCGAGATCGCCCGTCGCCTGACGGAAAAGCGCGCGCTTGCCGAAACCCGCCTCGACGGTTCGGCGCTCCTGCTGCTGCGCGAATTCCTGACGCTGCGCCTGCCGCTGGCGGAGGCGTCTGCCGCCCTTGCCGGTTTCGCCGACGCCGCCGACCTGAAGCTCGGCCCGGCCATCGCCGCCTTCGATGCGCGTCTCGCCGCGCTCGCCAATGCCGGCGCCGATCTTTCCGCCATGACCTACCGCGCCGCCTTCGGCCGCCCGCTCGACTATTACACCGGCATGGTCTTCGAGATCGTCGCCTCCGGCGGTGCCGAGGTGCTGGCCGGCGGCGGCCGCTTCGACCGGCTGATGACGCTGCTGGGCGCGCAGAGCCACATTCCGGCCGTCGGCTTCTCGCTCTGGCTCGATCGCATCGAGGCGCTGCGCGAGGCCGCAGAGGGTAGAACGGGAGAGCCGGCATGACCATCACCATCGCGCTTCCCTCCAAGGGCCGCATGAAGGACGAGGCTTCGGCCATCTTCGAACGCGCCGGCCTGAAGATTTCCACCGTCGGCAACGACCGCTCCTATCGCGGTCGCGTCGAGGGCATCGACGATGTCGAGATCGCCTTCCTGTCGGCCTCCGAGATCTCGCGGGAGATCGGCGCCGGTTCCGTCGATTTCGGCGTCACGGGCGAAGACCTCGTGCGCGAAGGCCTGAGCGATGCCGACGGCCGTGTCGAATTCTGCGCGCGCCTCGGCTTCGGCCATGCCGATGTCGTCGTCGCCGTGCCGGATATCTGGCTCGACGTCGACACCATGGCCGACCTTGGCGATGTCGCCGCCGAATTCCGCAGCCGCCACGGCCGCCGCCTTGCTATCGCCACCAAATACTGGCGCCTGACGCAGCAGCATTTTTCCGGCAGCCACGGCATCCAGCTCTACCGCATCGTAGAAAGCCTCGGCGCCACCGAAGGCGCACCCGCCTCCGGCTCCGCCGATATCATCGTCGACATCACCTCCACCGGCTCGACGCTGACCGCCAACCACCTGAAAATCCTCTCCGACGGCATCATCCTGCGCAGCCAGGCCTGCCTGGTGCGCGCCCGCAAGCCGGAGCATGCGGGCGACGCCCGCGTGGCGGAGATCGCGGCGCGGGTCCAGGTGGCGCTGCGGGGGTAGGTCGCAGTGCGCGCCGGCGCCGACGAAAATCGCCACGCCCCCGCTGACATCCCGCTCTATCGCTCCTATGTGAGATCGCAACCCTTTCCAAGGAACCCGTCCCGCATGGCCGATCTGTCTTCCTTCCCCATCACCACCCGCTGGCCCGCCACCCGGCCGGATGCCATTCAGCTCTACTCGCTGCCGACGCCGAACGGCGTGAAGATTTCGATCGCGCTCGAGGAGCTCGGCCTCGATTACGAGCCGCATCTCATCTCCTTCGGCACCAACGACCAGAAGTCGCCGGAATTCGTCTCGCTGAACCCGAACGGCCGCATCCCCGCGATCATCGATCCGAACGGCCCGGACGGCCAGCCGATCGGCCTGTTCGAGTCCGGCGCGATCCTCGTCTACCTCGCCGAGAAGACCGGCAAGCTCCTGCCGGCCTCGGCTGCCGGGCGGTATGAAACGCTGGCCTGGGTCATGTTCCAGATGGGCGGCGTCGGGCCGATGTTCGGCCAGTTCGGCCACTTCTTCAAGTTCGCCGCCGACAAGGTCGCCAACAATGCCTATCCGATGGAGCGCTATCGCGACGAGTCCAAGCGGCTGCTTTCCGTGCTCGAAGCGCGCCTGGATGGCCGCACATGGCTGATGGGCGACGACTACACCATCGCCGATATCGCCACCTTCCCATGGATCGAGGGCGCGCGAAAATTCTATGGCGGCGATCAGGTGCTCGACTATGCGAGCTTCCCCAACGTCATGGCCTGGGTCGCCCGCGCGCTGGAGCGTCCGGCTGTGAAGACCGGCATGGAGATCCCCAAGCGGGATTGATCGCCCGCGCTTTTCTACCGCATTGACGGTTCCGCTCGCGACGGGATAGGTCTCGGACGAATGATGCGAAGGGACGACGGCGTGGCGGACGAGCAGGGCGGAGCAGAGGCGGGGCAGGACGAGCGGCTGGTCGTGGTGGGCGGCGGGCAGGCGGCCTTCGCGCTGATCGCGCGGCTTCGCGCCCTGAAGGACATGCGCCCCGTCACGCTCGTCTCCGACGAGCAGAGCCTGCCATACCAGCGCCCGCCACTGTCCAAGAAATACCTGCTGCGGGAGATGACGCTCGACCGGCTGCTCTACCGGCCGGAAAGCTGGTACGCGGAACACGCCATCGACGTCCGGCTCGGTCGCCGCGTGACCGCGATCGATCGTGCGGCGAAAGCCGTGACCCTCGATGACGGTGCCACACTTGCCTATGGCACGCTGGCGCTGGCGACCGGCGCCACCCCCCGGCGCCTGCCCGACAGCATCGGCGGCCGGCTCGACGGCGTCTTCACCCTGCGCGACTTCCGGGATGCGGACCGGCTGGCCGGCGAGATGCGCCCGGGCCGGCACGCACTCATCGTCGGTGGCGGCTATATCGGGCTGGAGGCGGCAGCCGTCGCCCGCACGCTGGGCCTCGAGGTCACCCTGATCGAGGCCGCCGACCGCATCGTCCAGCGCGTGGCGGCCTCGGCGACATCGGACATTCTGCGCCGGCTGCACACGTCCCGCGGCGTGGACCTGCGCGAAGGCACCGGCCTTGCGCATCTTCTCGAACGCGACGGCCGGGTGCGCGGTGCGGAGCTCTCGGACGGCACGACGATCGCCGTCGATCTCGTCATCGTCGGCATCGGCGTCTCCGCCAACGACCGTATCGCTCAGGATGCCGGCATCGAGACGGCGAACGGCGTTATCGTGGATATCAACGGCCGCTCCAGCGACGCCGCCATCGTCGCCATGGGCGACTGCGCCGTGCTGCCCTTCGCCGACATGCTGATCCGGCTCGAATCCGTGCAAAACGCCGTCGATCAGGCGGAAGCCATCGCTGCGAACATCGCAGGGACGCCCACGCTCTATCATCCCAAACCCTGGTTCTGGTCCGATCAATACGACGTCAAGCTGCAGATCGCCGGCTTCGGCCTCGGCCACGACGAAACGGTCGTCCGTGCCGGCCAGAGGGAAGGCAGCGCCTCCGTCTGGTACTATCGCCAGGGCACGCTGATCGCGGTGGATGCGATCAACGATGCCAGGGCCTATGTGGTGGGGAAAAAGTTGATCGAGACGGGGTCGACACCGGACAAAGCCGCCATCGAAAACCCCGCCACCGATCTAAAGTCGCTTCTCGCGTCCTGATCACGCGACGCGCCGATCCGGCTATTCGCCGAGATCGAGCTTGCTGCGCAACGCATCGATCCGTTTCGACGCCTCCGCCTTGGTGATATCCTCGGCAAACGCATCCGGCTGATGCGCCTGTTCCGACAGCGTCTGAAGATACGACTTCTGCGCCCCCGTCATCGGCTCGTCGCCGCTGACCCAGTCGTCGGGATTCTTCTCGGTGTTGGAAGACGTGTCGGCGGCGGTTGTCTTGTCGGTCATGGTGTGCTCCTCGGGTGGTTATGTTCGCTAAACGTTCACGCGGGGAGGAGGTTCCGCGATAAGAGTGAAGCTGTCTGTAGAACTTGACAATTCCAACATATCCGTCATGTTACATGTAACAAAGGAGGCAGGTCATGCGGACGCCTTTGACACAACGGGTTCAGAAGCACCGCGATGCCATGCGCGCATCCGGTCTGCGGCCGGTGCAGATATGGTTGCCGGATACGCGTAGCCCCGGTTTCCTTGAAGAGTGCAGCCGTCAAGCACGGATCGTCGCTGCCGTAGATGCCATGGATACTGATACGGATGCCTTCATAGATGCTGCTCTGGCTGATCTTGGAGACGAGGCGGATGCGTGACGAGGGGTGATATCGTCACGGTCGCAATGCCGGGCGACTTTGGCAAACCGAGGCCAGCCCTTATCATCCAGTCGGATCGTTTTGCGGAAACGGGCACGGTTACCATCATGCTCATATCCGGCACTTTGGTCGACGCCCCTCTCATCCGGACGCCGGTTCTTCCGTCGCCGGAGAATGGTCTTCGCAAGCCATCCCAGATCATGATCGACAAGACGATGTCGGTAAGGCGAGACAGGCTCGGCCCGGTGTTTGGCCTGCTGGAGACCGAGAACATGATCGCTGTTACACGTTCGCTCGCTGTTTTTCTCGGGATCGCGTGAGCACGGCGGGTATCTCTATGGCAAAGTGATGTGTCGAGCGCTCCGCCCGGCGAGATGTCTTTCGCAGCCGACCATCGCTCGTCTGCGAAAGACACAGTCCCGAAGGTGACGTGTAACGCTGTGGTCCCGGCTGCCAACCTCTCCTTCGACGTAATGAAGAGACTGGCGATAGATGAC
The DNA here is from genome assembly GCF_021168455.1 of Rhizobium quercicola. Classification (NCBI taxonomy): domain Bacteria; kingdom Pseudomonadati; phylum Pseudomonadota; class Alphaproteobacteria; order Hyphomicrobiales; family Rhizobiaceae; genus Rhizobium; species Rhizobium quercicola. The sequence continues at coordinate 51,545 of NZ_JAJOZR010000013.1, read as the reverse complement.
AATGCCAAAATCCCTCAGTCTTTCCTCCTGGCAAACAAGCACTGGCCGGCCATCACATGCCACCAAATCTCCACGGACCTCATCTGCGTTGGATCCCGTCCGCATTTCACCACGAAAAAGGGCGGCCCTTTCGGACCGCCCCCCAATTCCATCAATCCTTTTCGGATTGATTACATCATGCCGCCCATGCCGCCCATGTCGGGCATGCCGCCGCCCTGCTGAGCGTCCTTCTTGGGGAGCTCGGCAATCATGGCTTCGGTGGTGATCAGGAGCGAGGCGACCGAGGCTGCGTTCTGCAGAGCGGTGCGCACGACCTTGACCGGGTCGACGATGCCCATGGCGATCATGTCGCCATATTCGGACGTCTGGGCGTTGTAGCCGTAGTTGTCGTCGTTCTTGTCGAGGATCTTGCCGACCACGATCGAGGCTTCGTCACCGGCATTGTCGGCGATCTGGCGAACGAGCGACTGGAGAGCCTTGCGAACGATGGCGACGCCGGCTTCCTGGTCGGGGTTTTCACCCTTGACGTTGAGAACGGCCGAGCAACGCAGCAGGGCGACGCCGCCGCCGGGGACGATGCCTTCCTGAACGGCTGCACGCGTTGCGTTCAGCGCGTCGTCGATGCGGTCCTTGCGTTCCTTGACTTCGATTTCCGTCGAGCCGCCGACGCGGATGACGGCAACGCCACCGGCGAGCTTGGCCAGACGTTCCTGCAGCTTTTCGCGGTCGTAGTCCGAAGAGGTTTCTTCGATCTGCGCCTTGATCTGGGCAACGCGGCCTTCGATCTCGTTCTTGGCGCCGGCACCGTCGACGATGGTCGTGTTTTCCTTGGAGATCGAGATCTTCTTGGAACGGCCGAGCATTTCGAGCGTGACGTTTTCGAGCTTGATGCCGAGGTCTTCGGAGATGACCGTGCCGCCCGTCAGGATGGCGATGTCTTCCAGCATGGCCTTGCGGCGGTCGCCGAAGCCCGGAGCCTTGACGGCAGCGATCTTGAGGCCGCCACGCAGCTTGTTGACGACGAGCGTTGCGAGGGCTTCGCCTTCGACGTCTTCAGCGATGATGAGGAGCGGCTTGCCGGTCTGGACGACGGCTTCGAGAACCGGAAGCATCGCCTGCAGGTTCGACAGCTTCTTCTCGTGGAGGAGAATGTAAGCGTCGTCGAGGTCTGCGACCATCTTTTCCGGGTTGGTCACGAAGTAGGGGCTGAGGTAGCCGCGGTCGAACTGCATGCCTTCGACGACTTCGAGTTCGGTTTCGGCGGTCTTGGCTTCTTCGACGGTGATGACGCCTTCGTTGCCGACCTTCTGCATGGCTTCGGCGATATCAGCGCCGACCTGCTTGTCGCCGTTTGCCGAGATCGTGCCGACCTGAGCGACTTCTTCCGACGTGGAGATCGGCTTTGCCTTGGCCTGCAGGTCCTTGACGACGGCCGTGACGGCGAGGTCGATGCCACGCTTCAGGTCCATCGGGTTCATGCCGGCGGCAACGGCCTTGTTGCCTTCGCGAACGATGGCCTGGGCCAGAACGGTCGCGGTCGTGGTGCCGTCGCCGGCGATGTCGTTGGTCTTGGAAGCGACTTCCCGGACCATCTGTGCGCCCATGTTCTCGAACTTGTCTTCCAGTTCGATTTCCTTGGCGACGGAAACGCCGTCCTTGGTGATGCGCGGTGCGCCGAAGGACTTGTCGATGACGACGTTGCGGCCCTTCGGGCCCAGCGTGACCTTGACGGCATCAGCGAGGATATCGACGCCGCGCAGCATCTTTTCGCGCGCGGTGCGGCCGAATTTTACTTCTTTAGCTGCCATTTTGAAAACTCCCGGGCATAAGCCCACATTTTAAGTATCGTCGGATGGTGCGAAGGATCTGCCGGAGGCAGAGCCGATATCAGGCGATAACGCCCATGATGTCGGATTCCTTCATGATCAACAGGTCTTCGCCGTTGAGCTTGACTTCGGTGCCCGACCACTTGCCGAACAGGATGCGGTCGCCGGCCTTGACGTCCAGAGGAACGACCTTGCCGCTGTCGTCACGCGCGCCAGAGCCGACGGCGACGATTTCGCCTTCCTGCGGCTTTTCCTTGGCGGTGTCGGGAATGATGATGCCGCCCTTGGTCTTGGCTTCGGACTCGACGCGACGTACGACGACGCGGTCGTGCAGGGGGCGGAAAGTAGTGCTTGTCATTGTCTTTTCCCTCGATCAAATGACGCTGGGATCTCTCGGGATCCATCGGTCTGTTAGCACTCCGGTATGTCGAGTGCTAGCAAGGCTGAGATAAAGATGGTTTGTGCCGGAGTCAAGATTGGCGCCGTCGTTTCTGTCCGGCGGCATGTCCGTCCGCCGTCTGTCACATCACCATCGTAGAGATGGTCTGCGACACGGGTGAGACGCGCGCCGCGGGCGGTCGATCCACCGGTGCCGGCGGGAAACGGCCGGAAGAAACACGGGGGCATGATGCGCGATCAACACGGCACGAATGAGACAGGCGCCGTTTCCGGTGCTCCGCGCGGCCGTTCCGCAGGGGTGGGGGCGGCACGAAAGCCCTCTTTCGCGGAGGCCGCCCGCGTCTGGGCCCGCATCGGCTTTCTCGGCTTCGGCGGGCCGGCCGGCCAGATCGCGCTGATGCACCGCGAGGTGGTGGAAACGCGGCGCTGGGTGCCGGAGGAGCGTTTTCTGCATGCGCTGAACTACTGCATGCTGCTGCCGGGGCCGGAGGCGCAGCAGCTCGCCATCTATATCGGCTGGCTGCTGCACGGCACGCGCGGCGGGCTCGTGGCCGGCATCCTTTTCGTGCTTCCCGGCCTCTGCATCCTGCTCGGCCTTTCGACGCTCTACGCGCTCTATCACCAGACCGGCACGCTCTCGGCGGTGTTCTTCGGCCTGAAAGCGACGGTGCTGGCCATCGTGATCGAGGCGCTCCTGCGTCTGGCCCGGCGCGCGCTGACGACGCTCTCCTCGCGCGCCATCGCCGCACTGGCCTTCGCGGCCCTGTTCTTCTTCTCCGTACCCTTTCCGCTGGTCATCCTCGCCGCCGGCCTGTTCGGCCTGCTCACGGCCGGGCGCAAGGCGGATGCCGGGCCGGAGGTCAAGCCCGGAGCCGGGGCAGCGGACGGGGCGAGACCCTGGCGGCGGACACTGGCGCTCGTCGCCCTCTGGTCGTGTCTCTGGGTCGCGCCGCTCGGCCTCATCGTTCTCCTCTGGGGGGCGGAAAGCGTCTTCGTCGCGCTGCACATCTTCTTCTCCAAGATGGCAGTGGTCACCTTCGGCGGGGCCTATGCGGTGCTTGCCTATGTCGCCCAGCAGGCTGTGGAAACCCATCACTGGCTGCGGCCGGGCGAAATGCTGGACGGGCTGGCCCTGGCGGAAACGACGCCGGGGCCGCTGGTTCTCGTGCTGACCTTCGTCGCCTTCATGGCGGCCTTCCGGGTGCCGCCGCCCGGGCTCGATCCCGTGGTGGCAGGCCTCGTCGGCGGCCTCGTTGCCACCTGGGTCACCTTCGTGCCGTGCTTCGCCCTCATCTTTCTCGGCGCGCCCTCCGTCGAGCGGCTGCGGGGAAACCGCATGGCGGTCGCCGCGATGCGCGCGATCTCCGCCGCCGTGGTCGGCGTCATCCTCAATCTCGCCGTCTGGTTCGCCCTGCATGTGCTGTTTGCGAGCGTCCGGCAGAGCCGGTTCGGGCCGCTGGTCCTCTCCGTTCCCGATCTGGCGAGCTTCGACGGTGCGGCGGCGCTTCTCGCCCTGCTGGCGGGCGGCCTGCTCTTCGTGGTGCGGCTCGGCGTGGTCGCCACGCTCGCCGTCTGCGCCGGCGGCGGGCTCATCCTCTCCCGGTTGTGAGGCGAGAGAACGCGCCATTCGCACGGAATTACGGCGGATAAGCGCGGCGATATCAGCGTTTAGGCTTGTCTTTTGGCGACGTCCTTGCGATGTCAGCCGGGAGACATCTCAACGGGAAGCCTGCATGGCCGTTCGCATCAACAGCTTTCGCGACATCGCAAGCCGCTATGACGTGGTGCTGTGCGACGTCTGGGGCGTCCTTCACAATGGCGTTGCGGCCTTCCGTTCGGCCTGCGACGCGCTCACGGAAGCGCGCAGCCGCGGCCTGACCGTCGTTCTCGTCACCAATTCGCCCCGCCCGCATCCCGGCGTCATCGTCCAGATCCGCGGGCTCGGCGTGCCCGATACCGCCTATGACCGCATCGTCACCTCCGGCGACGTCACCCGTGCGCTGATCGCCGCCGGCCCGAAGAAGATCTACTTCATCGGCTCCGACCGCGATTTTCCGCTGCTGGCCGGCCTCGGTGTCGATATCGTCGCCTCCGAAGATGCCGAGATCATCGTCTGCGCCGGTTTCTTCGACGACGAGACCGAGACGCCGGACGATTACCGCGCCACGCTCTCCGTTCTGGCCAGACGCAAGCTGCCTTTCATCTGCGCCAATCCCGACCTCGTGGTCGAGCGGGGCGACCGGCTGATCCCCTGCGCCGGCGCCATCGCCAAGCTCTATGAGGATCTGGGCGGCGAGGCCCGCATCGCCGGCAAGCCGCACAAGCCGATCTACCGCGCGGCCCTTGCCGAAGCCAGAGGCGTGCGCGGCGCGCTGGAAGGCGCTCGCGTCATCGCCATCGGCGATGGCATGCCGACCGATGTGCGCGGCGCGCAGGACAGCGGCATCGACGTTCTCTATATCAGCGCGGGCATTCATGGAGCGGAGTACATGACCGGCGAAAAGACCGATGAGGCGAAACTCGCCGCCTTCCTGAAAAAGGAGGGCGCGACGCCGAAATGGTGGATGCCCCGGCTCGCGTGACATGACAGTCTTTCACCGCAACGAGACGAAGAATCCCCTGCCGGCCGCCCTCCACGGCGGCGTCATCGCCATCGGCAATTTCGATGGCGTGCATCGCGGTCACCAGTCGGTGCTGGACCGGGCGCTGGTCGAGGCCCGCGCGCTGGGCGTGCCCGCGCTCGTGCTGACCTTCGAGCCGCACCCCCGCGCCATCTTCCGGCCCGACGAGCCCGTCTTCCGCCTGACGCCGGCGCCGCTCAAGGCGCGCATCCTCGAAGGCATGGGCTTTGCCGCCGTCATCGAATATCCGTTCGATCGCAGCTTCTCGCAGATGTCGGCGCATGATTTCATCCGCGACGTGCTGATGGACTGGCTGAAGGCCGGCCATGTGGTCACCGGGTTCGACTTCCATTTCGGCAAGGGCCGGGAAGGGGGACCCGCCTTCCTGATGAAGGCCGGCACCGACAACGGCTTCGGCGTCACGCTGGTCGACGCCTACCGCGACGAGAACGCCGACGTCATTTCGTCCAGCCGCGTCCGCAGCCTTCTCGTCGAGGGCGATGTGGCGCAGGCGGCAGGCCTGCTCGGCTATCGCTATACGGTGGAGGCGGAGGTTATCGGCGGCAAGCGGCTCGGCCGCACGCTCGGCTATCCCACCGCCAACATGCGCCTCGACCCCGGCGTCTGCCTGAAGAACGGCATCTACGCCGTCCGCTTCCGCCGCGCCGACGGCTCTCTGCACGACGCCGTCGCCAGTTTCGGCCGCCGCCCGACGGTGACCAGCGACGGCGAAGCCTTGCTCGAGACCTTCCTGTTCGACTTCTCCGGCGACCTCTACGGCGAAATCGCCTCCGTCTCCTTTTTCGGCCACCTGCGCGACGAGCTGAAATTCGACGGCCTCGACCCGCTGATCGTCCAGATGAAGCAGGACGACGCGGAAGCGCGGGCGCTCCTCTCGGGCGTGACGCCGCTCAGCGGGATCGATATGGGGCTGTGTTTCTAGAGTTTGCCGTCGTAGCCAGCACCTTTCAGAATGGCATTGGCCGTATGACGACTTTTCAGGTTGTGCGGAACGAGCAACATCTTGCCCGTTTCCCGCGATCGCCATTTCTCGTGCGAGCCTTTGGCATTCGTCTGGTACTCGAAACCGAGCGTCACGAGAATGTCGCGCACATCCTTGTAGAACCCGTCCGGCATCAGGCCGCGACCGGCAGGATGGGTGCCTGCCAGACGATCGCTGGGATCAGGTCCTTCAGAGGTGTCGTCGCCAACTCCGGCAGGGAAATGTGATTGTTGACGATCAATTCGATGGCCGCGTCCGCCATGATGGCCTGAAAGGCGTCGAGATCGTCCGCCTCGATATGCAGGCCCTCGATATCGCTTTCGGAAATGAAAACCCCGGCTTCAGCATCCCAGACGGCCCTCACGAAGAACGTACGTTTCATGCCGATGACCCTCATTGCGCGGTGCTCCCTTATCTACATCCAAACCGCGGCTTGTTAAAGACGCAAGCGCAACGTCCGTAGGCTCAGGAGAGAGGCGATGACCTTGGTATCCAGAAGCCAGCCGATCAAAGCTCGACGTCCCTCTCGCCAGTATCGTCGCGATCCAGTTCCAATGGAAAGAACGGGAGGCTTTCCATGAACTCAACGAAGCTTTGCCGCGACTGAGATCCCGTCAGCCGCTCGTGCTCCTCGACGCTGATGACGACGACGCTGTCGCGGCCCCGCACCGTAACGCGTTGCGGGCCTTCGCTTCGCGCGAGCCGGACGACTTCGCTGAAGCGCGCTTTTGCGTCCTCACGTTTCCACGTCGGGGATTTGACGAGATTCTTGGCCATGGAGAACGCCCATCTGGTCAGATGGTCAGCATAGTGGAGCCGCCCCGAAACGTCGATTCGCCGTGTGCGTGCGCCCCCTTCCATTCCGCTGCAAAACCCCTTAGACAACGGGCCATCATGACACATATGCGGCTTGCATGTTTTCTGCGAATTATCGGCCCGGCCTTCCGCGCGCGCTAAGCGGCCGGAAGGTCCGGGTTTCAAGCATTTGCGCCGCCGCAGGGCTTGCACGCCCCGCGCGTCTGTTTCCTGCCCCGACATTGCGCTTCCCAAGCGCCAGAGAATGATGGCCGATATGACCGAGACCACCCAGACGTTCGACTATTCCAAGACGCTGTACCTGCCCGAAACCGAATTCCCCATGCGCGCCGGCCTGCCGCAGAAGGAGCCGGAGATGGTGGCCCGCTGGCAGCAGATGGACCTCTACAAGAAACTCCGCGCCTCCGCCGCCGGCCGGACAAAATTCGTGCTGCATGACGGCCCGCCCTATGCCAATGGCAACATCCACATCGGCCACGCGCTGAACAAGATCCTGAAGGACGTCATCACCCGCTCGTTCCAGATGCGCGGCTTCGACAGCAATTACGTGCCCGGCTGGGACTGCCACGGCCTGCCGATCGAGTGGAAGATCGAGGAGGAGAACTATCGCGCCAAGGGGAAGGGTAAGCCCGACCTCTCCGAACCCGCCGCCATGATCGAGTTCCGCCGCGAATGCCGCGCCTATGCCGAAAAATGGATCAAGGTGCAGGCCGACGAGTTCAAGCGCCTCGGCATCACCGGCGATTTCGACAACCCCTACCTCACGATGAACTTTCACGCCGAAGCCCGCATCGCCGGCGAACTCCTGAAGATCGCCAAGAGCGGCCAGCTCTATCGCGGCTCGAAGCCGATCATGTGGTCGGTGGTGGAACGCACGGCGCTGGCCGAGGCGGAGGTGGAGTATCACGATGTGGAGAGTGATGCAATCTGGGTGAAGTTTCCGGTAATTGATTCTGGGGAGATTGGTTTTACGCGAAGTGCTGGATCTAAGAGACTATTAAAAGCATCGCGCGATAGTTCTTCAGATCAAGGTTCATTCGTCAGTGGCAGGGATGTTCTTGAGGCATCAATCGTTATCTGGACTACGACGCCTTGGACCATTCCCGGCAATCGCGCTATTGCTTACTCCAATCGGGTTGCTTACGGACTTTATGAAGTTACTGAGGCTGCTAACGACTTTGGACCGCGTCCGGGCGAGAAGCTAATCATCGCAGATAAGTTAGCGTCAGAGTCTTTCGTTAAGGCTAAACTAGAATTCAATCGCTTGCGCGACATCGCATCTAGCGAACTCGCCGCCATCACCTGCGCCCACCCTCTCGCAGACCTCGGCTACACCTTCCCCGTCCCCCTCATCGCCGGCGACCACGTCACCGACGAGGCCGGCACGGGCTTCGTGCACACGGCCCCCAGCCATGGCCGCGAGGACTTCGACGTCTGGATGGAGAACGCGCGCGCGCTCGAAGCCCGCGGCATCGACACCGCCATCCCCTTTCCGGTGGATGACGCCGGCTACTACACCAAGGACGCGCCGGGCTTCGGCCCGGAGGCCGAGGGTGGCGCCGCGCGCGTCATGGACGACAACGGCAAGAAGGGCGATGCCAACGAGCGCGTCATCAAGGCGCTGATCGCCACCAACACCCTCTTTGCCCGCGGCCGGCTGAAGCATTCCTATCCGCATTCCTGGCGCTCCAAAAAGCCGGTCATCTTCCGCAACACGCCGCAATGGTTCGTCTACATGGACAAGGACCTTGCCGACGGCACGACGCTGCGCACCCGCGCGCTCACCGCTATCGACGACACCCGCTTCGTGCCCGCCGCCGGGCAGAACCGCCTGCGCGCGATGATCGAAGGCCGTCCGGACTGGGTGCTGTCCCGCCAGCGCGCCTGGGGCGTCCCCATCTGCGTCTTCGCCCGCGAGGACGGCACGGTTCTCAACGACGAGGCCGTCAATGCCCGCATTCTCGAAGCCTTCGAGGCCGAAGGCGCGGATGCCTGGTTTGCGGCGGGCGCCAAGGAGCGTTTCCTCGGCAACGACCATGATCCGGCCGAATGGCGCCAGGTCACGGACATTCTCGACGTCTGGTTCGACAGCGGCTCCACCCACGTCTTCACGCTGGAGGACCGGCCGGATCTGAAATGGCCGGCCGATGTCTATCTGGAAGGCTCCGACCAGCATCGCGGCTGGTTCCACTCGTCCCTGCTCGAAAGTGCGGCGACGCGCGGCCGCGCGCCGTACGACACCGTCGTCACCCACGGCTTCATCATGGATGAGAAGGGGGAGAAGATGTCGAAGTCGAAGGGCAATGTCACCGCCCCCCAGGAGGTCATGAAGGATGCCGGCGCCGATATCCTGCGCCTCTGGGTCATGACGTCGGACTATGCCGACGACCTGCGTGTCGGCAAGGCGATCATCCAGACCAACATCGATGCCTATCGCAAGCTCCGCAACACCATCCGCTGGATGCTCGGCACGCTGGCACACGACACGGGCGAAGACGTCGCGCTGGCCGACATGCCCTCGCTGGAGCGGCTGATGCTGCACCGTCTGGCCGAACTGGACGAGGTCGTGCGCAGCGGCTACGATGCGTTCGACTTCAAGCGCGTGACGCGCGCGCTCATCGATTTCTCGAATGTCGAGCTGTCGGCCTTCTACTTCGATATCCGCAAGGACGCGCTGTATTGCGACGCGCCGTCGAGCCTGCGCCGCCGCGCCAGCCTCTGCGTCATCCGCCGCATCTTCGAGTGCCTCGTCACCTGGCTGGCGCCCATGCTGCCCTTCACAACCGAGGAGGCCTGGCTGTCGCTGAAGCCGGATGCCGTCTCGATCCATCTGGAGCAGTTCCCGGACCTGCCGGCCGAGTGGCGCAACGAGGCCGTGGCCGAGCAGTGGCGCGTCATCCGCGATATCCGCCGCGTCGTCACCGGCGCGCTGGAGGTCGAGCGGCGTGAAAAGCGCATCGGCGCCTCGCTCGAGGCCGCCCCCGTCGTCTACATCGCCGACGCCACGACGGCCGAAGCGCTGGACGGCGAGGACTTTGCCGAAATCTGCATCACCTCCGCCATCGACATCATCGTCGGCAAGGGCCCGGAAAACGCGTTCCGTCTGGAAGGCGAGGGCAAGGTCTCCGTCGAGCCGCGTCTCGCCAAAGGCCGCAAATGCGCCCGCTCGTGGAAGGTGACGACCGATGTCGGTGCCGACCCGGCCTATCCCGACGTCACCGCCCGCGATGCGGCGGCCCTGCGGGAGCTGGGCATCGCGCTCTGAAGCGGTGTAAGGCTGTGTGAACCGGGTGAATTGCGCTCGCGCCGTTCATCCGGTAGAACCCTGCCTGAAAATGGGCGGATTTATCCGTCATGGGGCAGGAATTGGCGGGCAGATCGGCCCAGGCGCATCCCGGGGGGGCCGGGCGCCGGGAGGCTGGCGGGGCAGGCCGCACGCGCTGGAAGGGTTTGAATGACAATGACGCGACAGTATGGTGCGGGCGCCGGCGTGCTCTCGATCCTGGCCGCAAGCCTCGTGCTGACCGGCTGCATCGGCGGACCGACCTACGGGACGGACAAGACCGCCGGCGAGCACCTGATGGACGACCTCGGCAGCACGGTCAGTATGGGCGGCGACAAGTCCGCCAACGTCAAGTACCAGCCGCGCCCGGGTCTCGTCCTGCCGCCGTCGGGCGAGCGCACGGCGCTCGTGCAGCCGCAGGCGTCGCTTGCCAACAAGGACAATCCGGCCTGGGTCGAATCGCCCGAGGAAACGCGCCAGCGTCTGCGCGAGGAAGCCGACGAGAACGCGGACCGGCCGGGCTATGTCTCGCCGCTCGCCAAGGCCTCGGCCAACGGCCGCAAGCTTACCGCCAAGGAACAGCAGGAAGCCTATCGCGAAGCCCGCAAGGTGCAGATGGGGGCCTATTCCGACAAGCGCCGCTTCCTCAGCGATCCGCCGCTCGCCTACCGCAAGGCGCCCGAGGAAGCCCTGACCGATCTCGGCGAGGACGAGAGCGTCAAGGAACGTCGCCGCAAGAAGGAAGCGCAGGTGCAGGGCACCGGCAAGAAGTGGTGGCAGGTTTTCTGATCCGGTCATGAGCGTCACGATCCGCGAGGCCACCGTCGAGGACGCCGCCATCATCCTGCGCTTCGTGCGGGAACTGGCGGCCTACGAAAAGCTGGAGCACGAGGTGGAAGCGACGGTGGACACCACCGCGCAGGCCCTCTTCGGCCCGCAAAGCGTGTCCAGAGCCGTGATCTGCGAACGCGACGGCGCCCCGATCGGCTTTGCCGTCTGGTTTCTCATCTACTCCACCTGGCAGGCCCGCAACGGGCTCTACCTCGAAGATCTCTACGTCACCCCGGAAGCGCGCGGCACGGGCGCCGGGCGCAGCCTGCTGCGGCATCTGGCAAGGATCGCCGTCGAGACGAACTGCGGCCGCTTCGAGTGGAGCGTGCTCGACTGGAACGAACCCGCCATCCGCGCCTATCGCGCCATCGGCGCGGCGCCGATGGACGGCTGGACCCGCTACCGGCTGACCGGCCAGGCCCTGCAGGATTTCGCCGCCGGCTGAAACCCTATCGCCGCGCCTCGAAGAAGGCGCGCAACAATCCCGCCGCTTCCGTTTCTCCCAGACCCGAATAGACGTCGGGCGCATGGTGGCAGGTCGGCTGGGCGTAGAAGCGCCCGCCATGATCGACCCCGCCGCCCTTCGGGTCGGCAGCGCCGTAATAGAGGCGGCGGATGCGGGCAAAGGAGATGGCGGCGGCGCACATGGCGCAGGGTTCGAGCGTGACATAGAGGTCCGCGCCGGTCAGTCGTTCCGCATCGAGCCTGCGCGCGGCATCCCGGATCGCCTCGATCTCGGCATGGGCCGTCACGTCGCGGCGCTCGCGCGTCCGGTTGCCACTGGCGCCGATCACGGTGCCGTCGAGCACGACCACGGCACCGATCGGCACCTCGCCGCGCGCCTGTGCGGCCCGCGCTTCCGCCAGCGCCAGATCCATGAACCCCGGTGATGCGGCCATTCGCGTCATTATTTCTCTTAACCCATCGGCTCCGACCTGATAGGAGAGCCTGAAAAGGCAGGCAACACAAATGACATCCAATGACAAGCCCCAGCGGCCGCGCGGAAAACCCGCGAGCGGCGGCAAGACGACAGACCGCGCGCCGCGCGCAGCGGCCACCGACGGCAAGCCGGCCGGCAAGGCCAAATTCGGCAAACCCGGTTTCGACAAGAAGGCGGGCGACAAGAAGGCCGGCGGCAAGCCTGCGTTCGGCAAACCTGCCTTTGGGAAGACCAGCGGACCGCCGCGCGGCAAGCCGGCCTTCACGAGGCGCGACGACGCGGCGACCGACGATACGCGGGCGACGGAACGCCCCGCCTTCGACAGGCCGCGTGCCGAGCAGACCCGCGCCGACAAGCCCTGGGGCGAGCAGAAGCGTTTCGAAAAGCCACGCTCGGACAGGCCCCGCTCCGAGACGGCCGGCGCCGAAACCGCCCGTTCCGACAAGCCGCATTTCGACAAGCCCCGGTCCGACAAGTCCAAGGTCGACAAACCCAAATTCGACAAGCCGCGTGGCGAACGCTCGGCCGATCGCGCCACCGACGAGCGTCCTGCCCGCGCGCGTGCCGCTGCCGCGACGGCCGTGTCCGACGAGGCGCCGCAGCGCATCTCCAAGATCCTCGCCCGCGCCGGCATCGCCTCGCGTCGCGATATCGAGCGGATGATCATGGAAGGCCGCGTCAGCGTCAACGGCACCAAGCTGGACACGCCGGTCGTCAATGTCACCCTGTCCGACAAGATCGAGGTCGATGGCCAGCCGATCCGCGGCATCGAGCGCACGCGCCTCTGGCTCTACCACAAGCCGACCGGGCTGGTGACCACGAACAACGACCCCGAAGGTCGCCCGACCGTGTTCGACCGCCTGCCGGAAGACCTGCCGCGCGTTCTCTCCATCGGTCGTCTGGACATCAACACCGAAGGCCTGTTGCTGCTCACCAATGACGGCGGTCTCGCCCGCGTGCTGGAACTGCCGGCCACCGGCTGGCTGCGGCGCTACCGCGTCCGCGCGCATGGCAAGATCGAGCAGGCCGATCTCGACAAGCTCAAGGACGGCATCGCCGTCGATGGCGTGCTCTACGGCGCGATCGATGCGACGCTGGACAAGGTTCAAGGGGCCAACGTCTGGATCACCATGGGCCTGCGCGAAGGCAAGAACCGCGAGATCAAGAACGTGCTCGGCGCGCTCGGCCTCGACGTCAACCGCCTGATCCGCATTTCCTACGGCCCGTTCCAGCTCGGCGAACTGCCGGAGGGGGCGGCCCAGGAAATCCGCGGCCGCACGCTGCGCGACCAGCTGGGCCCGCGCCTGATCGAGGATGCCAAGGCGAATTTCGACGCGCCGCTCTTTAACAATCCCGATGCCGACGACGAGGGGCCGCTGGTCTCCACCGAGCGCAGTGCCGAACGCGGCAACGACCGGTCGAGTGACCGCGGGCAGGGCGCTTACGAGAAGCCGGCCTTCCGCGAAAAGACCGCCGACCGCAACGAGCGCCTGCGCGGCCGTCTCGACACGCGTCCTGCCGACAACAAACGGGGCGGTCGCGACAGCGCACCGGCAGCGCGTGGCGACGGGCCGAAGCGCGAGCCGCTCGGCCGTCCGCGCAAGGCCAATGTCTGGATGGCGCCCGGCGCCCGTCCCCTGGCCGAAAAGAAGACCGGCCCCGAGGCGGCCGCCGCCGAGAAGCCGGTTCGGCGCGAACGTCCCGAAGGCGCGCCCAAGGTCAAGCGCTACGGCCGCACCAAGGATGGCCAGGCGATCGCCGGCAAGCAGCGGTTCGATCCGGATCGCAAGAGCAACGCGAGCTTTGCCCGTCCCGACACCGGCCCGCGCGTCGTCGTCGAGCGCGACAAGGACGATCGCGACTGGATCAAGGCCAGCGAGCCCCCGGTCCGCGATGAACGCGGCGGCTTCAAGTCCCGCGACGGTGGCGACCGTGCCCCGCGCGACGGCAAGAGCTTCGGCGACCGCAAGCCGCGGGGCGACCGTCCCGATAGCGAACGCGCCTTCGGCGCGAAGAGCTTTGGCGAGAAGAAGAGCTTCGGCGGCGATCGTCCCGCCGGCAAATCCTTCGCCAAGCCGGGCAGCAGATCCGGCGGCAAGCCTTCGGGTGGCAAGCCGGGCGGTTTCAAGCCGCGCGGCGGGAAGTAGTCGCCGGTGCGCATCGTCGGCGGAGACTTTCGCGGCCGGGCTCTCGCGAGCCCGGCAACGGCCGATATCCGGCCGACATCCGACAGGACGCGCGAAAGCCTGTTCAACATTCTCAGCCACGCCTATCCCGACCGGCTGGAGGACACCCGCATTCTGGATCTCTTCGCCGGAACCGGTGCCGTCGGGCTCGAAGCCCTGTCGCGCGGTTGCCGTCAGGCGCTGTTCGTGGAAAACAGCGCGGAAGGCCGGGGCCTGCTGCGCACCAATATCGAGACGCTGGGTCTCACCGGCCGCGCCAAGATCTACCGGCGTGACGCGACCGATCTCGGCACCGTCGGCACCGTCGAGCCTTTCCACCTCGTCTTCGCCGATCCGCCCTATGGCAAAGGTCGCGGCGAGCGCGCACTGGCGGCGGCCTCGGCCGGCGGCTGGATCCTGCCCGATGCGCTCGTGATCCTCGAGGAACGCGCCGATGTGACGCCGATGGTCGGCCCCGATTTCGAGACGCTCGATCTCCGGCAGTTCGGCGACACCCGCATGCATTTCTATCGCTTCCGCAAGCGCGGCTGACCTCGCAATGTCGGAGCTGCCGTCCGCCAGCATAGCATCGAGCGGCCCATCGGTTGCTTTAGCACTTGGCGGTGGCGGCGCCCGGGGTCTCGCCCATATCCACGTCATCGAAGCGCTCGACGAGCTCGGGATCCGCCCGCGCGTGATCGCCGGAACCTCCATCGGCGCCATCATGGGGGCCGGCATGGCGGCGGGCATGCGCGGCGTCGATATCCGCGACTTCGCGCTGTCCACCGTCGGCCGGCGCAAGGAGATCGCCAACCGCCTCTGGCGGCTGCGTCCCTCGACCCTGCAGGCCATCGGCGGCAGCCTGCGCTTCGGCCCGTTCAATCTCGAACGCGTGCTCTCCGCCTTCCTGCCGGAGGCCATTCCCGACACGTTCGAGGCCCTGACCATCCCCCTCAAGGTCATCGCCACCGACTACTACGCCCAGTGCGAAACGGTGCTGGAAACGGGCGACCTGCGCGCCGCCATCGCCGCCTCCGCTGCCATTCCCGGCATGTTCCAGCCGGTGCGTCTCGGTGGGCGGGTCATGATCGACGGCGGCTTCGTCAATCCGGTTCCCTTCGATCATCTCGACGGTCTCGCCGATATCGTCCTCGCCGTCGATGTCGTCGGCGGCCCGGAAGGGGACGGCACCACCCTGCCGACGCGGATGGACGCGATGTTCGGCGCAAGCCAGCTGATGATGCAGACGATCACGGCGATGAAGACGAAGGCCCATGCGCCGGACCTTCTCGTGCGCCCGGATGTCGGCCGCTTCCGCGTCATGGATTTCCTGCGCGCACAGGAGGTGCTGACGGTCAGTGCCGGCGTGAAGGACGAGGTCAAGGCCGCGCTTGACAAGCTTCTGTCGCGGTAGACGCCGTCGCCGTTTCAGCGCGGCCGCTGTGCCTCGGCGATCTCCTCGTCCGGCCCCAGCGGCGCCACCGGCTCCCGCTTCGGTTTCATCAGCGGCTCGGGCTTCACGGGCCGGAAGTGCAGCATGTCGCGTCCCGCCGCCAGCCCGTCCACGGCCTGCACCTCCAGCCGCGCCTCGTCGCGGCGGCGGATGTCGGTGGTGATCGCGATGGCCTGCGCGTCGGTAACGCCGAGTTCCTCCAGCGTGCGCTGGCCGAAGAGAAGGCCGGATTCCAGCGTTTCCCGCAGCTCGTAGTCCACGCCGCGTGCCCGCAGCTGCAGCGTGTGCTGGCGGTCGTAGGAGCGTGCGAAGATGCGGGCATTGGGAAATTCCGACTGGACGAGATCGACGATCCGGTCGGTGGTCTCCTTGCGGTGCGTGCATATCGCCACGATCTTCGCCCGCTCGATGCCGGCGGCGCGCAGCACGTCGAGCCGGGTCCCATCGCCGAAATAGATGCGGAAGCCGAAGGTCGCGGCCTGTTCCACGCGCGCGGCGGAGTGGTCGATGATGGTGACGTCGCGTCCGCCCGCCAGCAGGATCTGCGCGGCGATCTGCCCGAAGCGCGAGAAGCCGATCATCAGCACGTCGGCGCCCGCCCCCTCGAAATCCTCCTCCATGTCGTCCTCGGTTTCCTCCGCCTCGTCGCGCGTCAGCCTGCGCGAGAGCGCGGAGGCGGCCGGCGTCAGCGCCATGGAGAGGGTCACGATGACGACGAGCAGTGATCCGGTGGCATCCGGAAACACGCCGGCCGCCGCCGCCGCGCTGAAGAGCACGAAGCCGAACTCGCCACCCTGCGGCAGCAGAAGCGCGATGCGCACTGCCTCGTTGTGGGCCGAGCCGAACAGCCGGCAGACGGCATAGAGCGTCACCGCTTTGGTCGCGACCAGCAGGGGGACGGCGAAAAGCACCGTGAGCCAGTGGGAAAAGATCACGTCGATCTGCAGCGACAGCCCGACGGCCATGAAGAACAGCGCCAGCAGCAGGCCGCGAAACGGCTCGATGTCGGCTTCCAGCTCATGCCGATAGCTCGATTCCGCCAGCAGCACGCCGGCCAGAAACGCCCCCATGGCCATGGACAGCTGCGCCAGCTGCATCAAGGTGGCGGCACCCAGCACGATCAGCAGCGCGGCGGCGATCATGATCTCGCGCGCACCGGTGCGTGCGAGAATCCGGAACAGCGGATTGATGAGATACCGCCCGGCCAGCACCATCACGAGGATCGCGCCCACGGCGACCGAGAAATCCTCGATCGGCGGCGTCGTATCCTCCGGCGCCTGCAGCGCGATCAGCGGGATCAGCGCCAGCAGCGGCACGATGGCGAGATCCTGCAGCAGGAGAATCGAGAAGGCGCGCTGGCCGTAGCGCGTGTTCGTGTCGCCCTTCTCGTCGAGGATCTGCAGCGCGAAGGCGGTTGAGGACAGGGCAAGGCCGAAGCCGGTGATGAGGCTGCCGGCCGCGTCGAGCAGGCCGAGTTCGTAGACGATGGCCGACAGCAGCCCGCCAGTGACGAGCACCTGCGCGGAGCCCAGCCCGAAGATATCCCGCCGCATCGCCCAGAGCCGCGACAGCTTCAGCTCCAGCCCGATCACGAACAGAAGGAAGACGACGCCGAGCTCGGCAAAACCGAGGATTGCCTCTCCATCCGTGATCTGGTGAAACACCGGGCCGATGATGACGCCGGCAGCGAGGTAGCCGAGCACGGTGCCGAGCCCGAGCTTCTTGAAGATGGGGGCCGCCACCACGGCGCCGCCGAGCAGCAGAAGCGCCTGGGAGGTCATGACGGGCGTTGTCGACATCGTGACGTTTCCTGTGGCTTCGCCATTTGGTGCAAATGCATGTCGCGCAAGAATGCTGAGCGGCTTCGCCACGACGATATGCAGAAAAACAAAAACTTAAAGCGTGCTCGGCGCATCTGGAAGATCGCGGCACGCATTAAACGCTCCGGGCCCGACCTCTCCTGCGAAAAGGCCTTCTCACCGGGTGGCAAGACGGAAATAAGGCGCGCGTTCCGGGAGAATCGTGCCACGCCCTTGATGCCCGGCCCGGTGCACAATAAATGGGACGGGAAGGAAAGGCCAATTCATGCCCCAGACGATTGATTCCGCCGCACTCGAAACGCGGGCCGCAGAGCTCGTGGACCTTGCGAGAAAGGCGGGAGCCGATCAGGCCGACGCCGTCGTGCTCCGGGGCCGGTCGCGCTCCGTTTCCGTCCGCCTCGGCAAGGTGGAGGCGACCGACAGTTCCGAGAGCGACGATTTCTCGCTCCGCGTCTTCGTCGGCCGCCGCGTCGCCAGCGTTTCCGCCAATCCCGGCTTCGACCTGAAGGTGCTGGCCGAGCGCGCCGTCGCCATGGCCAAGGCCTCCCCGGAAGATCCGTATGCGACGCTCGCCGACGAGACCCGCATCGCCCGCGATGTTCCCGATCTCGACCTCTTCGACCCCAGCGAGATCTCCACCGAAGAGCTGACCGAACGCGCGCTCGAAGCCGAAGCGGCGGCCCTTGCCGTGCCCGGCGTCACCAAGACCAGTGGCGCCGGCGGCTCCACCGGCATGGGCGGCCTCGTGCTCGTCACGTCCAACGGCTTTTCCGGCGCCTATATGGGTACCCGCTTCAGCCTGTCCGTCAGCGCCATCGCCGGCGAGGGCACGAAGATGGAGCGCGACTACGACTTCGACAGCGCGCTCTTCCTGTCCGACCTGCGCGGTGCCGCCGATATCGGCCGCCATGCCGGCGAGCGCGCCGCCGCCCGCGTCAATCCGCGCCAGGTGGACACGCAGAAGAACGTCACCGTCGTCTTCGATCCGCGCGTCTCCCGCGGCTTTGCCGGCCACATCGCCGGCGCCATCAACGGCGCCTCCGTTGCCCGCAAGACGACGTTCCTCAAGGACAAGATGGGCGAGCGCATCCTGAAAGCCGGCATCAACCTGACGGACGATCCCCTGATCGTGCGCGGCTCCGGCTCGCGGCCCTTCGACGGCGAAGGCGTGACCGGGCGGAAGATGACCATGATCGAGGACGGGATCTTGCGGAACTGGTTCCTGTCCACCGCCACGGCGCGGGAACTGGGGCTGGAGACCAACGGTCGCGGCGCGCGCAGCGGCACGGCGGTCAATCCGTCCTCCACCAATTTCGCGCTGGAGCCGGGCGATATCTCGCGCGAGGATCTGATCCGCAGCGTCGGCACCGGCTTCTACGTCACCGAGCTGATCGGCCATGGCGTCAACATGCTGACGGGCGAATATTCCCGTGGTGCTTCCGGCTACTGGATCGAGAACGGCGAGATCGCTTTCCCCGTCTCCGAGGTCACCATCGCCTCCAACCTGAAGCAGATGTTCATGGCCCTGACGCTCGCAAACGATATCGATCGCAGCTACTCGGTCGCCGCGCCGACGATCGCCGTGGAGGGCATGACGCTCGCCGGAAAGTAAGGCCGGCCCGACGGCAGCTGCGGCGAAGACCGAAAGGCTGGGATGACGAAGCGGCCACCATGTTTTGGCCGCACTTCGCCTGTCTGACGCGGACATCGCCTGATACATCGCACGACCATTCGGAAAGGAAGCCCATGAGCGCCGACCATCACCCGCCGGATCAGTGGACCAGGGATCTGGACCTGATCACCACGGCAGCGATGGCCGCCGGCGAAAAGGCCCTGACCTATTTCCGCAAGAACCCGGATGTCCGCTACAAGAACGAGGACCGCTCGCCGGTCAGCGAGGCGGATTACGCGGCGAACGACATCCTCAAGGAACGCCTGCTTTCGGCCCGTCCCAATTACGGCTGGCTGTCGGAGGAGACGGACGACGACGAGGCGCGGCTCGGCTGCGACACGGTGTTCGTGGTCGATCCGATCGACGGCACGCGCGGTTTCATCGCCGGCAAGGATGTCTGGTGCGTCAGCGTCGCCGTCGTCCACAAGGGCCGCCCGGTCGCCGGCGTGCTCTACGCGCCGGCCCTCATCGAACTCTACCAGGCAAAGGACGGATCGGAGGCGCGCCGCAACGGTGTCGTCATCCATGTCGCCAGGCCGGTGGTAGACCAGCCGCTGCGGTTCGCCATCGCCGAGGACCTCTTGCCGAAGCTGAAAGCCGGCTACGGCAAGGATGTCGCGCGCGTCTCCCACGTTCCCTCGCTCGCCTATCGCATCGCGATGATCGCCGATGGCCGCATCGACGGGACCGTGGTGAAGAAGAACGCCCATGACTGGGATCTCGCCGCCGCCGATCTGATCCTG
The DNA here is from genome assembly GCF_021168455.1 of Rhizobium quercicola. Taxonomy (NCBI): domain Bacteria; kingdom Pseudomonadati; phylum Pseudomonadota; class Alphaproteobacteria; order Hyphomicrobiales; family Rhizobiaceae; genus Rhizobium; species Rhizobium quercicola. The sequence continues at coordinate 31,973 of NZ_JAJOZR010000013.1, read as the reverse complement.
CAGCAGGCGGGCGGCGTGCTCACCGGTCTCGACGGCCGGCCCCTGACCTACAACCGTCCGAGCGTGCGCCACGACCTTCTGTGCGCAGCGGCGCTGCCGGCTCTGCCGGCCCTTCTGGACGCGTCCGCCGACCTGCACGGGCATTGACCTTTCCGGCTGGATGCCGCACATCACCAATCGAAAACAGCACGATAAGACGACGAAAAGAGGCGAAAATGACGGAAAAGAAGCAGCTGCTGCACATGGTCTTCGGGGGCGAACTGAAGACGCTCAAGGACGTCGAGTTCCGCGATCTCGACAAGCTGGATGTGGTCGGCATCTTCCCGGACTATGAAAGCGCGCTGCATGCCTGGCGCGGCAAGGCGCAGGCGACGGTCGACAACGCCCATATGCGCTACTTCATCGTCCACATGCACCGCCTGCTCGATCCGGGCCAGCTCTGATGACATTGGGCGGACGCGGCATGCGCGTGTCCGGGCCGTCGCGTCCCGCCCGCAGCGTCCTGCCCGGCAGGGCGCGCACGGAGTGCGCCAGATGACGCGCGTCTTCGCGCGCGCGGCGCTCTCCGGCTATCGCTGGGTCGGAACCGCGGTCTATCCCCTCGTCTGGTCCTACCTCGCCTTGCGCGCCGCGCGCGGCAAGGAAGATCGCGCCCGCCGGCAGGAACGCTACGGCTTTCCGAGTGCTGCCCGCCCGCAGGGGCCGCTGGTCTGGTTCCATGCCGCCAGCGTCGGCGAGACCATGTCCGTCATTCCCCTGATCAAGGAAATCCACCGCCGCGGCATCGCCGTCGTGCTCACCAGCGGCACCACCACCTCGGCGCGCGTCGTCGCCGAGCGGCTGGGCGATATCGCCATCCACCAATATGTGCCGCTCGACTTCAAGCCGGCCGTCTCCCGCTTCCTCGACTATTGGGAACCGGACCTTGCGATCATCGCCGAAAGCGAGATCTGGCCGATGACCATCATGGAACTCGGCAAGCGGCATATCCCGCAGATCCTCGTCAATGGCCGCCTGTCCGACCGCAGCTTCGCGCGCTGGCGCAAGCGCCCGAACCTGGCCGACGCCATCTTCGAGAACCTGGCGCTCGTGATCGCGCAGTCGGAAGCCGATGCCGAACGGTTCAGCGCGCTCGGTGCGCTGCCGGTCATGGTGTCGGGCAACCTGAAGGTCGATACCGACGCGCCGCCGGTCGACAGCGCCGTGCTCCGGCAATACCGACAGCAGATCGAGACCCGCAAGACCTGGGCGGCGATCTCCACCTTCGAGGGGGAGGAGGCCGCCGCCGGCTCCGTGCATCTGGCCCTCAAGGAGCGCAACGCGCTTCTGACCATCATCGTGCCCCGCCACCCCGAGCGTTGCGATGCGATCGAGGCCATGCTGGTCGCCAAGGGGCTGACCGTCGCCCGTCGCACCCGCAACGATCCGGTGACGCCGGAAACCGACATCCTGCTTGGCGACACCGTCGGCGAAATGGGTCTCTATCTCCGCCTGACCGATGTCGCCTTCGTCGGCCGGTCGCTGTTCGGGGAGGGCGGGCAGAACCCGATCGAGCCGGCCATGCTCGGCTGCGCCATCCTGTCGGGCGGCAACGTCCAGAATTTCCGCGAGACCTACCAAACGCTCGCCAAGAACGGCAGCGCCAAGATCGTGCGCGACACCGAGATGCTGGCCAAGGGCGTGCACTACCTGCTGACGAACGACGAGGTGCGCCGCAAGATGATCGAGGCGGGGCAGGAGGCGGTGCACGAGATGCGCGGCGCCCTGTCGGCGACGATCCGCGGGCTGGAGCCCTATATCAACCCGCTGACGGTGAAGGCCCGCTTGTTGCCGCGCGACGATGTCTAAGCAGGTTCCGTCCAACGGATCTACGGTTAAAACCTGCGATAAATCAATAACCTAAGCGGACGAATCGTTGGCTTGCCAACGAAAGTCTGCTCAGCGCAGTCCGGCCGGCGTCATCCGGCGCGTTTCAAATTCCGGGGAGACCGTCGAGATGAGCAAGGCACCGCTTCCGATACCGATCGCCGGCATCCTCTTCGACAAGGACGGGACGCTGCTCGACTATGCCAAAAGCTGGGTGCCGGTGAATTACGAGGTCGCCCGCATCGCATCGCGCGACGATGCGGATCTCGGTGCCACGCTGCTGCGTGCCGGCGGCATGGATCCGCAGACCGGTTTCGTGGCCGCCGACAGCCTGCTTGCCGCCGGCAACACGGCGGAGATCGCGCAAGGCATGGTGGAGGCCGGCGCGCCCTGGACGCGCGAGGCCCTGACGGATGCCCTCGACGACCTCTTCTCCCGCTCGGCCGCCTATGCCGTGCCGGTCACCGATCTCTCCGCACTGTTTGCGACCTTGCGGACACGCGGCTACAAGCTCGGCGTCGCCTCCAGCGACAACGAGGCCTCCATCCGCCGCACGGCCGAACGCTTCGGCTTTGCCGAATGCCTCGACTATGTCGCGGGCTACGACAGCGGCTACGGCGTGAAGCCGGAGCCCGGCATGGTCCATGGCTTCTGCGCGACGACGGGTCTCATCCCGGATCAGGTCGTCGTCGTCGGTGACAACAATCACGATATGCACATGGGGCGGAATGCCGGCGCCGGCCTCACCGTCGCGGTTCTGACCGGTACCGGCTCCCGCCAGTCGCTTGCCGCCGCCAGCGATCACTGCCTCGCCGACATCACCGAACTTTTGGCGCTCCTCGACCGTCACCCGCCGGCAGCACGGGGCGACGACCACCTGACGCTTGACGGGACGTCCTGATGGCATCGGAAGCGCCGCCCTTCTGGTGGGAAAAGCCCGGCTGGGCGGCGCGGGCCCTTGCCCCCGTCGCCTGGGTCTACGGGCGGATCGCCGGCCGCCGCATGGATCGCGCCCGCCGCTGGGCCGCGCCCGTTCCGGTCCTCTGCGTCGGCAACTTCACCGTCGGCGGTGCCGGCAAGACCCCGACCGCGATCGCCATCGCCAGGGCCGCCCGCGCTCGCGGCCTGAAGCCCGGCTTTCTCAGCCGTGGCTATGGCGGATCGCTGGATGTGACCACGCTCGTCGATCCCCACCATCACCGGGCGCTGGAGGTCGGCGACGAGCCGCTGCTGCTGGCCCGCGCCGCCCCCACCGTCATTTCGCGCAAGCGCATCGAGGGCGCGCAGCGGCTGGTGGCGGAAGGGGTCGATCTCATCATCATGGATGACGGCTTCCAGAGCGCGCGTCTCGTCTTTGACTATGCGCTGCTCGTCATCGACAGCCGCCGCGGCATCGGCAATGGCCGCCTTGTGCCGGCCGGCCCCGTGCGCGCGCCGCTCGGCCACCAGCTGCGCCACGCCTCCGCCCTTCTGAAGATCGGCCGGGAGACGACGGCCGATCCCGTCATCCGCACTGCGGCGCGGGCCGGACGGGCGGTCTTCGTGGCCGATATCGTGCATGAGGACGACGGTTCGCTGCAGGGCCGGCGTGTGCTCGCCTTCGCCGGGATCGCCGATCCTGAAAAGTTCTACCGGACGGTGCGCGAAACCGGCGCGGAGATCGTGACGACGCGCAATTTCCCGGATCACCATCATCTGGAGGCCGACGAGATCGCAGCCTTGCTCGACGATGCGGATGCTGGCGGCCTGCTTCTGGTGACGACCGCCAAGGACCGCGTTCGCCTCGATGCCACCCAAGGCGCGGGCCACGGTGCTGGCCACGGTATCGGCCATCAGGCGGATCGCACGGGCGAACTCGCGCGCGAAGTCCGCGTCATCGACGTCGAGATCGCCTTCGACGATCCCTCGGCCCCCGACAAGATGATCGCCGCCGCCCTGTCCGCCGCCCGCCACCGGCTGCTGCGCCGGAGCGGATCGTAAAGCGTTCTGTCGCGCCTGCGCCAGCCCCTCATCCCACTGCCGGGACCTTCTCCCCGCGCGCGGGGCGAAGGGACTTCGTGGCGCCGCTTTCACCTCACATCGAAACCCCAAGCAGGGCACGTCCCCTCTCCCCGCAAGCGGGGAGAGGGTCAGGTTGAGGGGCTATCGCAAAGGCTGGGGAGGCGCCGCCACAAAGGCTGACGTGCAACGAGCGCTACGGCGTAACCGAAGAGCCCGCATCTCCCGTCTGCCCGGGCAGGATCCCCGCGCGCTTGTCCGCATCGAAGGCGGCCTGGGCGTCGATATACGGCTCCTGCCGCGCCACGCTCCAGTAGCGCAGCTCCTCGACCGGGATCTCGCGTCCGGTGATGGCGCAAATGACGAAGGAGCCCGGCAGGATGACGTTGAAATCGCCGTCGAGATACCGGATTTTCGCAATCCTGTTGCCGCTGCCTTCGAACCGGTTCATCGTCTCTCATCCCCTGACTGATCGGCTCGCCCGAGCGGCCGAACCCTGTCCTGCCGCTGTAAACCTTCGCCGCGGCTTTTGCCAGCGGTCTCGCAAGGCCGGTCGGCCGGCGCGTTCGGCCGTCAGCTGCGCCCGAACAGGCGCTCGATATCGGCGAGCTTGATCTCGATATAGGTCGGCCGTCCGTGATTGCACTGGCCGGAGCCGGGCGTCGCCTCCATCTGGCGCAGCAGGGCATTCATCTCTTCCGGCCGCAGCCGGCGGCCCGAGCGCACCGAGCCGTGGCAGGCCATGGTGGCTGCGAGCGCCTCCAGCCGGCCGGCAAGGCCGTTGGCCGTGTCCCATTCCGCCAGCTCGTCGGCCAGCTGCCGGATGAGCCCCGCCGCATCGATCTCGCCCAGCATGGCCGGCGTCTCGCGCACGGCGACGGCGCCCGGGCCGAAGCGCTCGATGGTCAGCCCCAGCCGCGAAAGCTCTTCGGCATGCACCATCAGCCGGTCGCAGTCGTCCTCCGCGAGATCGACGATATCGGGGATCAGGAGCGCCTGCGCGGGCAGGGCCTTGGTCGAGAGCCCCTTGCGCAGGTTCTCGTAGACGAGACGTTCGTGGGCGGCGTGCTGATCGACGATCACGAGCCCGTCGCCCGTCTGTGCGACGATGTAGTTCTCGTGCAGCTGTGCCCGTGCGGCACCCAGCGGATGGTCGGGCAGTGCCGTCCCGGGCACCGTCGGTTCCGCTCCTGCCGATTCCGGCGCCATCCGTGCGGCGGGTACGAAGGATCCGAAGGCAGCCTGCGCGGCTTCGCCGAAACCACGGCCCTCCGTCTCCAGCGGCCGGTAGGGGGACCGGTCTGCCGACCAGAGGGCCGACGGCGCCTGCCCGTACGCGGTCTGGCCGCCATAACCGCCGGGGGAGCGGGGGGCAGAGGCGAAACCCGTGGCGGCGAAACCCGCGGCGGCAGCACCCTGCGGCCGGAAGGCATCCATCAGGCCGCGCGCGCCGAGCGTCGAGGACCGGTCGCCATCGACCGCCAGCGCTTGGCGGATGGCGCCGACGATCAGGCCGCGCACGAGGCCGGGGTCGCGAAAGCGGACGTCCGATTTCGCCGGATGCACGTTCACATCCACCAGCGCCGGGTCGATCGTGATCGACAGGACCGCGACGGGATAGCGCCCATGCGGAATGGTTTCGGCATAGGCGCCGCGCAGGGCCGAGAAGATCAGCTTGTCCTGGACCGGCCGGCCGTTGACGAACACATATTGGTGCAGCGAATTGCCCCGGTTGAAGGTCGGCACCCCGGCAAAGCCGGTCAGCCGCACCGCGTCACGCTCCGCGTCGATCTCGATCGCATTGTCGCGGAAGTCGCGGCCGAGCACCTGGGCGATGCGCGCCAGACGGTCGTCGCCGGTCGCGGGAAATTCGAGCGTCGTGCGGTCGGGACCCGACAGCAGGAAGCGCACGCCGGGAAACGCGATCGCCATGCGCCGCACCACCTCGGAAATCGCCGCCGCCTCGGCCCGCTCCGTCTTCATGAATTTCAGCCGGGCCGGCGTGGCGAAGAAGAGGTCGCGCACCTCCACCACCGTGCCGTGGTTCGCCGGTGTCGGCCGCACCGCCTGCACCACCCCGCCATGCACGGCGATTTCGGCGCCATGGTCGCTGCCGGCCGGGCGGCTCGCGATCGTCAGGCGCGCGACGGAGCCGATCGAGGGCAGTGCCTCGCCGCGAAAGCCGAGTGTGCGGATGTCGAACAGGCCGCCGCCGAGCTTTGAGGTGCAGTGCCGCCGCACCGCGAGCGCCAGATCGTCCGGCCCCATGCCGCAGCCATTGTCGACCACGCGCAGCAGCGTCTTGCCGCCGCCGGCCGTCGCGATCTCGATGCGGGTGGCGCCGGCGTCGAGCGCGTTCTCGATCAGCTCCTTGGCAGCGCTCGCCGGCCGCTCGATGACTTCGCCGGCGGCGATCTGGTTGATGAGCGTTTCGGAAAGGAGGGTAATGGCCATGGTGCATTCTCCGCCATTCCCGCGTCGCCGCCAAGGACTGGATGGCCGAGGGACCGGGATATCCCCTGCGCGATCCGGACGGGGACGGGAAGGGCAGGGACAAAGCGCGGGCTTTCGGGGCTTAAGGGTGCATTAAGCCCGCTGTGGCATTGTCGGTAATCGGGTTGCTGCATATCTCCTGCGATCGAGGTGGGTGTCAGGAGAACGTGACGCAGCTGGTGCGATGCGCGACAGCGAAGCCGAATGCGTCACAGGCGGCGCCTGGCGATGTAAGGCAGACGGAACGGTCGCGAGGACACCGGATGCTGCCGGGGGAGGAGCATGCGGCGTCGGCGTTGCCGGCGATGACGCCCCCCCGACGCGACGGACGAAAGAGTGTCGCAGCCAGGCCCGTTTCCGGGCCGCGGCTGCGCCGGAGCGATCGCGATGCTGACCGCGCGCTCCCGGAAAGAACGCCACGCCCGGTCAAGGGTCGTGACGTCGGCATGTTCCCGTCAATGTAATGTCCGCCAAGGACTGTGAGGCCATGCATGAGTGATGTCGCGTCATCTGGCGCAGCTGTCCAGCTCTCTCTGCTGGAAGCGGTTTCGGATGCGCTGGGCCTGGCCGTCTTTGTGTGCGATCGCAACGACGAATTGATCTTTGCCAGCAAGCCGATCCAGCAGTTCTACCCCGTCGAGGATCGTTTCCTCGCACGCGGCACCCGGCTGCGCGATTTCCTGGGCGCCGTCTTCGACCTCGGCGTGCGTTCGGGAACGGCGACGGAGCGCAGCCGTCGGCGCGTCAACCGTGAGGAATGGATTTCCGAGCGCGTGTCCCTTCACTGGCGCGAACGCTATGATGTGGTGGAGCGCATCGCCCGCCAGCGCTGGATCAATGTGCGCAAGCGCCGGCTGGCGAACGGTCTCTGCGTCGTCTCTCTCACCGAAGTTTCCGAGCAGAAGAAGAAGGACGAGCAGATGCAGCTCGACCTCGAGCGCATGGAGATGACGGAAAGCATTCTCGACAGCCTGCCCAACCCGATCTGCGTCAAGGACCGGAGCCTCAATTACATCGGCGTCAACAAGGCCTTCTGCGACCTGCATGGCATGACGCCCGACCAGATTCTCGGCCGCTCCGTCTGGGATCTCATCGAACCGGAACTCGCCGAGAAATTCGAAACGTCCGATCGCATGGTGCTGGAAACCGGGCGCGAACATCGCCTGCCGGAGCAGGCCGTGCGGGCCAACGGCGACGATTGCTGGCTGGTGACGCACAAATTCCGCGTGGGCGACGCGCAACGCGGCCTGCTCGTGACCTGCATGAACGACGTCACGGACATCGTCGTCGGCTATGACGACGGCGTTGTCTCGCCGGAACTGGCCAAAAGCCTCGCCATCGCGCGATACGAGGCCTTCGAGCCGGCACAAAACTGCCACGACCCCTATCAGGCGCTCGATCTGCACGTTCTGGCCCAGACCGCGCAAACGCCGACGCCGCAGGACATGACGCCGCCGCTGCCGGCAACCGAAACCGCAACGTCCGGCGTCACCGGTCGCATCCTCGTCATGACGCCGGAGAGCGGGACGGAGGCGCGCCTGCTCTCGGCATTGTCGAAGCGTGGCCACGAGGTCTGCGCCCTGCGCTCCGCACCGGAAATGACGACGTTTCTCGAGGCCATCCGCGAGGCGAAGCTCTCGCTCGACCTCGTTCTCATCGATCCCGCCCTTCGGGAGCTCACGGCGACGCTGGACAGGGCTGCCGGTCCGCCGGGCATCGTCTTCGATCCGGCAGGCCCCGAGGCAGCCCTTGCGGCGGAGATCGAGGCTCTGCTGACGGCCGGCGACACCGCCGCGCGCCTGCCCGAGCCCGCAGAGCCCGCCGCCACCCTGCAAGCGCCCGCCGATTGGGATATCGTCCTGCCCGTCACCAAACGTCCGACCTCCGATATCGATGTGCTCGTCGCCGAGGACAACGAGATCAACCAGTTCGTCTTCTCCCAGATCCTCGAAGGTCTCGGCTTGTCCTACCGCATCGCCGTCAATGGCGAAGAGGCCGTGCGCTTCTGGCAGCAGTTCCGCCCGCAGCTCATCTTCATGGACGTGTCCATGCCGGTCATGAACGGTTTCGACGCGACGCGGGCCATTCGCGCGGCGGAAGAGCGCCTGTCGTTTCGCACGCCGATCGTCGCCGTGACGACGCAGGCCCTCGATATCGACCTGGAACATGCACGCGCGGCCGGCATGGACGACCATATCGTCAAGCCGATCAGCCCCGACATGATCGAACGCGTGCGCAACCGCTATCTCGAAAGCGGTAACGATTATCGCCAGCAGCGCTGATGCGCGTGTTGCGATAGTGCGAGATTTCGTACATCCGCAGATATGTAATCTGTCGTTTTTCTTCACATTCTTGCAAGTGTCACGAGAATTAGGGATAGAGACTGTTGTGATTTCTTAAGGGTGTGGTTCCATGGTCCATGCGGTCAGCGTGCCGACCGAAATATGCAGGACCTCCGCAATGGATCAGGACGAAACAGCTTCGCGCCAGAAGGGACGGTCACGCCGTGCCGGGTCGAGCCAGCCGGAGCGGCAGACAAGCATGCCGCAGCGTCGCCATGATGTCTCCCCGGACAGCGGCCGGCATGACCTCGGCAGCGTCGTGACCGAACGTTACCCGCGCGATCTCCATGCCCTGGCCTTCGTCGATCCCCTGACGGGCCTCGGCAATGCGAACCGGCTGCGGGAAAAGGTTCTCGAAATCGCGACGGAACGCGCCGCCGATCCCGCGCCGTTCACGATCGGCCTTGCCAATCTCGACGGTTTCAAGCCGCTCAACGACCTCTTCGGACATCCCGCGGGCAACGAGATCCTGTGCCAGGTGGCGCACCGGCTGGAAGCCTGCATGCCCGACGGCTCGACCGTCATCCGCATGGGCAATGACGAGTTCGCCTTCGTGTTGCCGCTCGTCTTCGAGCGCAAGGCCGCCGAGAAGATGGGCCATATGCTCAAGGAGGTGCTGCAGGCACCGTTCGAACTGGCCGAGCGTACCGTGCGTCTCTCCGCCTCCTTCGGTTTCGCGGTTTACCCCTTTGCCGGCGAGGCCTATGACGACCTCCTGAAGAGTGCGGATACCGCGCTTTATCGCTCCAAGCGCCGTGGCCGCGGACAGATCACCGTCTACTCCCAGGAAATCGCGCAGGAGATGCGCCGCGCGACCTTGCTGGAGCAGGCACTGCGCAATGCGATCATTGCCGATGAGATCGACGTGCATTTCCAGCCGATCGTCAGCCTCGACACGGACACGGTGGTGGGGTTCGAAGCCCTGGCGCGCTGGTGCGACAGCGATCTCGGCTATGTCTCGCCCGCCATCTTCGTGCCTCTTGCCGAAGAGCGCGGCTTCATCGATGCGCTGTCGGAGACATTGTTGCGCAAGGCGGCCGAAGCGGCCCTGCTTTGGCCGAAGGAGCTGTTTCTCTCGTTCAATCTGTCCTCGGCCCAGCTCATGGATCTCGCGACCAGCAGCACGGTGCTCGCCATCATCCATCGCGTCGGCCTCGACCCGCGTCGCCTGGAACTCGAGATCACCGAAACGGCGATGATGCGGGATGCCGATATGGCGCAGAAAATCGTGCAGGAACTGCGCGATGCCGGCGTGCGGATTTCGCTGGACGATTTCGGCACCGGACAGTCCAGCCTCGGCCGCCTGCGCGACTTCACCTTCGACAAGGTGAAGATCGACCGATCCTTCGTCTGCCGCATCGTCAATGATCGCGCCTCCGAACATATCGTCAAGGCGATCGTGACCATGTGCGACGGCCTCGGCCTCGAGGTCGTGGCGGAAGGCATCGAGGACTTCGCCGAAGCGCTGATGCTCAAGGGGCTCGGCTGCGGCATGGGGCAGGGGTATTTCTACGGAAAACCGGCCGATGCCACCGCCACCCTGCGGTACCTGCGCGATCGCTATCGCGACCTGGACACGAAGCGCCCCGTCGCCATCTGATCGACGGGAGCGTCTGGACAAACGAAAACGGCGGTGCTTTCGCACCGCCGCTCGGTAAGCCGTGTGGAGCGGATTACGGGTTCGTCGTGGCCGGCTGGCCGGCCGGTGCAGCGCCGCCGGCAGGCGCCATCGTGTTGCCGGCAGGTGCCATCGTGTTGTCGGCCGGAGCCATCGGCGTGGTCGAGGAGGTCGTCGAGCCGTCAACCGGCGTTGCCGCATTGCGTTCCGCGACCTGTGCCGCCTTGGTCTTGAATTCCGGTGCAGCCTTCAACGTGTCGGCCGTCTCGGTCGTCGTCAGCTTCAGGTCGTTGGAGTTCGGAACTTCGGTGACCATCACGGTGTCGAGCGGTACGGCGACATTCTTTTCGCCGATGCCGAGGAAGCCGCCGACGCCGATCACGGCTGCTTCGACGGAGCCGTCCTTGGAGAAGATCACGTCATTGATCTCGCCGATGCTTTCATCGGAAGAGTTGTAGACGGACTGGCCAAGATAGGTGCTGGCAGCGATCTGGTCCGGACCCTGCTCGGTGATGTAGGTGCCGGAGGCAGCCGTGGTCGTCGCCATCGGCGCGGCCGGTGCCGGCTGTGCGGCATCCTGTGCGGAAGCGAACGGTGCGAACGCGGCGATGCCGGCAAAGAGGGCGCCGGCGGCGACGGAAGTAACGAGCTTGTTGGTCATGATGTAACCTTCCTTTTCGGTTTCTTCTCGGATCGTGGCGCGGGGTTCAAACACGCCGCACCGGTGATGCTGAGAGAACGGGCTGTCCCGGAAAGTGGTTCCGAAAAAAAATGGCCTGCCGAAAGCGGAACTTTCGGCAGGCCTCGGGGTCAATACAGACGCTCCGAATACCTCGGTCGTCGGACGGCAACCCCTCAGTGGCTTTCGCGGAAGACCTCGCTGCCGCTGCCACCGACGAGGAAATCGAGATCCGCACCCTTGTCGGCCTGCAGAACGGTGTCCTGGTAGAGCTTGTAGTAGCCACGCGTCCATTTCGGCTCCGGCGGCACCCAGGCAGCCATGCGCGCGGCAAACTCGGCCTCGGGAATCATCAGGTTCAGCTCTCCCTTCAGCGTATCGAGCCGGATCCGGTCGCCGGTCCTGACGATGGCGAGCGGCCCGCCGGCATTGGCTTCGGGGCTGACATGCAGCACCACGGTGCCGAAGGCGGTGCCCGACATGCGGGCGTCGGAGATGCGCACCATGTCGCGCACGCCCTTTTCCACCAGCCGCCTCGGGATTGGCATGTTGCCGACCTCCGCCATGCCGGGATAGCCCTTGGGGCCGCAGCCCTTCAGTACGAGGATCGTGTCTTCGGTCACGTCGAGGTCGGGATCGTCGATCTGCGCCTTCATGTCCTCGATCGTCTCGAACACATGCGCCGGCCCCTCGTGCACGAGCAGATGCTCGCTGGCCGCCGAGGGCTTGATCACGGCGCCGTTGGGCGAGAGATTGCCGCGCAGGATGCGGATCCCGCCGGCCTTGCGCAGCGGGTTGTCGAGCGGCCGGATGACGTCGTCGTTGAAGACTTCGGCATCCTTGTAATAGTCCGAGATGGGACAGCCGTAGACGGTCGGCGCATCGGCATGCAGCAGGTCCTGAATGCGGTTCATCACGGCCGGCAGGCCGCCGGCATAGGCCAGATCCTCGATCAGGTACTGGCCGGAGGGCATGCAGTTGACGATGCAGGGAACCTGCGCGCCGACCCGGTCGAAATCGTCGAGCGTCAGATCGACGCCGGCGCGCCCGGCGATGGCAAGCAGGTGCACCACCGCATTGGTCGAGCCGCCGACGGCGGCATTGGCGACGATGCCGTTCTCGAAATTCTTCTTCGTCAGGATCTTCGACAGGCGCAGGTCCTCATGCACCATGTCGACGATCCGCTTGCCGGTCATGTGGCTGAGCGCCATGCGGCGCGCGTCCACGGCGGGCAGGGCGGCGTTCAGCGGCAGCGACAGGCCCATGGCTTCCACGACGGAGGCCATGGTCGTCGCCGTGCCCATCGTCATGCAGACGCCGGGCGAGCGCGACATGCCGCTTTCCGCCGCCATGAACTCTGCCAGGCTCATCTTGCCGGCGCGCACGTCTTCTGAGAACTTCCAGACGTCGGTGCCCGAGCCGATGTCCTTGCCGCGCCATTTGCCGTTCAGCATCGGGCCGGAGGACACGACGATGGTCGGCAGATCGACGGAGGCCGCCCCCATCAGCTGACCGGGAGTGGTCTTGTCGCAGCCGCCGAGCAGCACGACGCCGTCGATACCATAGGCGCGGATGGCCTCCTCGACGTCCATGGCGAGCAGGTTGCGGAACAGCATGGCCGTCGGACGCATCTGGGTTTCCCCGAGCGAGGACACCGGGAACTCGACCGGGAAGCCGCCAGCCTCCCAGACGCCGCGCTTCACGCCCTCGGCGAGAATCCGCAGGTGGCTGTTGCAGGGGGTCAGTTCCGACCAGGTGTTGCAGATGCCGATGATCGGGCGGCCGTCGAAGGCATGGTCCGGAAAACCCTGATTCTTCATCCACGAGCGGTGAATGAACCCGTCCTTGTCGGTGCCGCCATACCAGTGGCGGCTCCTCAGTTCCCGTTTCTTCTCGTCGCTCATGGAAACCTCCCTTTGGCGCGGTGCTTCGGCCGCTCACCAATAGTCGTACTTTTTACCGTCTCGACTGTAAATCACCGATGACGCTCTCCTCCCGGGACGCGCGATCGGCAGCGGCGATCAGAGCACGTAGACGGGCTCGAACCGGCCTTTCACGTCGATATCGAGCAGGAAGGTCTTGCCGGCATCCGGGTCTTTCGAGCGCTTGGCCTCGTCCAGTCCCTGCCAGGCCGAGGTGAAGAGCACACGGTCGGCACTGCGTCCGACGAAGGCCGGGCAGCTCGGCTGCGACACCGGCACACTGTGCCGGGCGAGACGCTTGCCCTCGGGCGAGTAGACGTCGATGGCGGAGGCACCCCAGCGGGCGGCCCAGATCAGCCCTTCGGCATCGCAGACCGCACCGTCGAATCCGCCTTCGCTCTCCGGCTCCTCGACCATCAGCGCCGGCTCGCCCACGGGCAGGCCCGTCGCGGGATCGAGCGCCACGCGCATGAAGCGGTTGAGCGCCGTGTCGGAGTAGTAGCCGATGCGGCCGTCCGGCGAGAAGCAGATGCCGTTCGGAATGGTGATGTCGCCGACGATGCGCGTCACCTTGCCCCGGGCGACATGGTAGATCGCGCCGGCGTTCGTCTCCGCGCTCCGGCCCATCGTGCTGATCCAGAGGGCGCCCGAGGCATGCACGCGCCCGTCATTCGTGCGGTTGCCCGGCTTGTCCTCGATCTCGGCATAGGTCTCGAAGGCGCCGGTCTCGGCATCGCGCAGGAAAAGGCCCTGGTCGCTGGCGATCAGCTGCCGTTCCCCATCCACCAGCGCCATGACGCTGGCGAGAAAGTTCAGCGGCTGAACGCTCTTGGCCTGGCTGTCGAGATGCAGCCCGTGCAGCTCGCGCCCGACGATGTTGAACCACCAGACGGTGCCGGTCGAGGGATCGTAGACCGGACCCTCGCCGAGCTCCGAGGGATTGTCGCTGACGATTTTCGCGTTGGCACTCATGCGGACGCTCCATAGCCCGATGTTCCATAGACAGCGTCATAGGCCTTGGTGGTGATGCGGGCGCGGTCGCCGATCTCGGCAGCGCTCATGCCGATCTTGTAGATGCTGGACCCGAGCCCGAAGCTCTTGATGCCGATCTTGGCATATTCCGCGAAATTGGCTTCCGAAACGCCGCCGACGGCCGCGATCTCCAGATCGGTCGGCAGAACGGCGCGGATGGCCGAGATGCCGGAGGCGCCGAGCACGCTCGCCGGAAAGAACTTGAGTCCCGTCGCGCCGGCCGCCGCCGCCGCCAGCGCCTCGGTGGGCGTGAAGACGCCGGGCATGGTCACCATGCCCTTCGATGCGGCATGCGCGATGACGTCGACATCGACATTCGGGCTCACGAACAGCCGGCCGCCGGCCTGCTCCAGCCGCTCGACCTGGTCCTTGGTCAGCACCGTGCCGGCGCCGATCAGGCAGTTGGCCGGCGCCGTCTTCACGGCGATCTCGATCGAGCGGAACGGATCCGGCGAGTTCAGCGGAATTTCGATGGCCGTGAATTCGGCCTCGACCAGCGCCGAGATCGCCGCCTCCGTCTCCTCGGGCTTCAGCCCGCGCAGGATGGCGATCAGCGGATATTTCATGGTGGGGAAGGGAACGCGTGTCATGATCTCGTCTTTCTTCAAACGGCGGAAAGGGTTTGGACGGAGGCCGGCCAGAGCGCCCTGGCGGCCGCCGCCAGCCCGTCGCGAACGGCCTCGTCGGCATCGACGAGCTGGCTCTGAAGCCCGGCAGCCGTGAGGGCCTGCGTGTAGAGCCCGGCAAGCGGGCCGGAGGCGACAAGGCTGACCGGCGTCTGGGCGTCGGCCGTCATGGTCGCAGCCCCCGCGATCTCCAGGCCGATCATCAGCCCGGACAGACGCGCCTTCGCCTCGGTCGCGCCGTGCCCGTGCAGCAGCTGGCCGGAGCGGACGGTGAAGAGCAGATTGGTCGCCATGGCCGGGTTCGCCATCGCCTCGGCGACGGCCGCGACGAAGGCCGGATGCGTCCCGTCGAAGGCGCCGGCATCGGCCACCGCATGGCTGAGGATCGAGTGCCGCGACACGACGTCGAACAGCTCGCCGCTCATGAAGGTCGAGAACCGCTCGACCTTGCCGTCGGCAACCCGCACCCATTTGCTGTGCGTGCCCGGCATGCAGACGAGCCGCGTGCCGGACAGCGCGCCGACGCTGCCGAGCAGCTGCGTTTCCTCGCCGCGCATCACGTCGGGGCTGGCCGCATCGCGCTGGGCGAGCCCCGGCAGGATGCGGATATCGCGCCGGTCGTCGGGCACGACGACGGCATGGCGGACGATGTCGGAGAGGGCGGCCGGCGTATCGAGATAGCCCGCTTCCACCCAGCCCTGCCGCGCCCCGGCCATGCCGCAGATCACCACCGGCAGCGTGTCGGCAGCGCCCATGGCCTCCAGATGCTGTTCCAGCACCGGGGAAAACCCGGTCTTTGCCGCCGTCGTCATGCCCTCGGCGCTGCGGCGCTCGCTCAGGGCCTCGCCCGTCTCGCCGATCAGCCAGATCCGGAAACTCGACGTCCCCCAATCCGCCGCCGCATAGCGTGCCGCCGCATGGCTTACCGTTGTCGTCACAAGACACCTCCGTCGATGATCATCGTCTGGGCCGTCATCCGCGCCGAACAGTCGGAGGCGAGGAAGAGGCAGGGGCCGACGAGGTCGTCGGCATAAAGCGTTTCGGGAAGGCACTGCCGCCGGCGCATCGCCTCGATGCTGTCCTCCGTCAGCCACAGCGCCTTCTGCCGCTCGGTGACCACCATGCCCGGCAGCAGCGCGTTGACGCGCACGCCGGAGGGGCCGAGCGCGCCGGCAAGCGACTTCGTCAGGCCGACGATCCCGGCCTTCGCGGTCGCATAGGCCGGGAAGTCGCCCATGTTGAGGAGATAGGCGATCGAGGAGAAATTGACGATGGCGCCGCCACGACCGGCCGTCAGATAAGGCGCGGCCGCCTGGCTCATGAAGAAGACAGGCTTCAGATTGATGCTGAGGTTTCCGTCCCAGCCGGCTTCGGTGATCGTCCCGAAAACCTGACGGTCGTCGCGGGCCGCATTGTTGACGAGCACCTTCAGGCCACCCAGCGCGTCCGCCGCGCGATCGACGAGCGCGGGGATGCCGGCGACGTCCCGAAGGTCCGCCTCGATGAAGAGCGGCGCATGCGGTCCGACGTCTTTCAGGCGCGCTGAAACTTCCGCCGCCATATCTGCGTTGATGTCGATGTACGCGACCCGCGCACCCTGGCGAACGAAACCTTCAACCAAGTCTGCGCCGATGCCTGAGGCTCCGCCGGTGATGAGAACGCCACGATCTGCGAGATCCGGAAACGTTGCAGAAGGGCCCGGCATGCTGTCGACGCCCTCCCTCCAGGCAGACATTTCAGTTTTGTGTTCCAATATTCGGAACAATCGTTTATTATGTGGAATATCGGCCACATCGTGGCTGGGTGTCAAGGCGGAAAGGTGCGGGGCACCAAGGCGCCGGGGACGGATCAGGGCACGAAGCAGGGTGCGGAACCACCGGTGGGACCGGCGGGCGAAAGACGGCAGAGTGGCGACATCGACCAGCGACGGCAGCACGACGACCCATGCGGGCAACCGCGTGGCGCCCGAGTCCGCGGCGGATACGGGAACGCTGGGAAAGGCGATGGCCGTGCTTGAGCTCGTGGTCAACGCGGACAGGCCGCTGCGCTTTACCGATATTCATGCGCTCACGCGCCAGCCGCGCGGCACGCTGCACCGGCATCTGTCGCATCTGGTCGATGAAGGCCTGCTGTTCCAGCGTGCGGACCTCGCCTACGAGCCGGGCCTGCGATTGCTGTCCTTCGCGCATCGGGCATGGTCGCGCAACGACCTCAGACGAATCGCCCGGCCACATCTCGATCGTCTTCACGCGGAAACAGGCGAAACGGTTCATCTGGGCGTGCTGCGCAATACCGAGATCATCTATCTCGACAAGGTAGAAAGCCGCCAGACGGTTCGGATGGAGAGTCAGATCGGCCGGGTTTCGCCGGCCTATTGCACGGGGCTAGGTAAGGCTGCACTATCCGTCTTGCCGCCGGCGCGGCTGGATGATCGCCTCGCGCGCATCGTCTATTACCCCTTCACGGCCAATACGCATCGGTCGCGGGGCGCCCTGGTTGCCGACCTCGACCGCATCCGCGGACGCGGCTACGCCATCGACGCGGAGGAGCATGAAGTGGAAATCCGCTGCGTCGCCGCACCGGTCGCAACAGGCGACGAAGCCGGGGAAAGCCGGGGAATCGTGGGCGGTATCTCCGTCACCGGGCCGGCCTATCGCGTGACGATCGGTCAGCTGGAGGCATGGTCGGGACTGGTCAGGGATGCGGCGAATGCCATTTCGCACGATGCGGCTGTCGGTCTCTGCCCCGTGTCGATGCCGGACAGGTAGCACATCGGTCTTGTGTATTTATCAGACCAATTGCTAAGTGGTGCTAGACGCCACACGGACTTTATTTATAGTGGAATGACAGCGGATCTGGCAAAAAAGCCCACCGGAATCGTTTCAGATGGTGGCACGTGCTTCAATCACGTTGTTGGACTTCGCTACGGCAATCGTAATCACTCAAAGGAATGTTCATGGGTTCGAGGAGCGTCTCGCCCGAGATTGTCGTTTCCGGCAACAGCTGGAGGATCGGCAACCTGGATGAGGAAAGCGATGTGCGCAGCTTGTTCGAGAGCATCTGCGAGCTCTATGCGTTCCAGGGCTTCGCCGTCCTGTCCCTGCCATCCCGGTCGGTCTCGTCGCTGGGCAAGCTTGTCATGATGACGAACTGGCCGATGGAGATCGTCCGGCAGTACGATGCGCTGGGCCTGTTGAAGACAAGTCCGGTGTTCGAGCAGCTGCGGGTCAGCACCGTGCCCTTCACCATCGACAACACCTCGCCTCTGGCCTTCGTCAGGACGGTGAAGATCGCCAAGGGCCTGTTCGCGCGTTCGGGTTTCGGGCGCATGGTTTTCGTGCCCGTTCACGATGCCGATGGCCGGCGCAGCGCCGTGGCCTTCGGCGGTGACCGGCCGCAGCTGAACCGGCAGGAGCTGAACGTGGTGACCTTCGTGGCGGGGCATGCCTTCAATCGGCTGAGCGAGATCTGGTCGGGCTCGCGGCGCGCACCCGGCTCCCTGTCCCGCCGCGAGATCGAATGCCTGCGGCTGGCCGCCGGCGGCAAGACCACCGTCGAGATGGCACGTTTGCTCAACCTGTCGGAATATACCGTCAATCACTACCTCAACCGTGCGACCCGAAAGCTGGACTCGGTCAACCGCGTCCAGACGATCGCCAAGGCTCTGCGGGCTGGGTTGATCACGTGAACCGAGTGCCGTTGCAGCACAGGATGAGGAGGCAGGCTGCGGTGCCCGCGATGGCGGGCCCGCACGAGGGCCTGCGGTGGGGGGATGGAGGCACTCCATGCCGGACATGAAGCCCAATGCCGCCATGCCGGAGGGTGGATGGGCGGCAGATGCGTCCGAAAACGACATCGCCGAGATTGCCCGGCTGAAAAGCCGGGACGACGTGCTCGCCCATATGACGCGCATCACCACCGCGCGGGGCTTTCCCTTCTTTCTCCTCTGTACGATGCCGACGGTCGACCAGACGAAATATTCCGAGGTCGCCATCCTCTCCAACGTCCCCGACGACATCATCCGGCGCTATGACGACAGCGGCTCGGTGCACGAGAATCAGGCCTTCGTCATGCTGCGCACGACGACGACGCCGTTCCGCATGGCCGTGGAGGATTGCCGCAGAGATGTGGGGGGGGCCTTCCAGCCCGAGCGGGAAACGCTCGTGAAGGAAATGGATTTCTGCGAAACCTATTTTTTCCCTGTCCACGATGCCGCCGGGGGACGGGCCGTGTTCGTCCTTCTCAGCCGGAAGCCCGACCTCGCCATCGAGGTCATGACCGATCTGCACATGATCTGCCTGCACGTTTACAATCGGCTGGTCGGCATCGGCGGCATGGGCCAGGAGAAGGAGAAGGTCGATCTGTCGGACCGCGAGATCCAGTGTCTGAACTGGACCGCCGCCGGCAAGACCAGCTCGGAAATCGCCGATATCCTCGGCCTCTCCGAACACACGGTCAATCACTACCTCAACCACGTCGCCAAGAAGCTCGATGCCACGAACCGCGTTCAGGCCGTCGTCAAAGCCATGCGCCTCGGCCTGATCAGCTGACGCGGCGTCCCCGCGTCTGAATAAGATGCAGCGCGTGAAATTCTGCCCGCGAAATGGGCAGATGCCATCAAGCTTTGGACGAGCGACGCCACGGAGGCGGGATTTTTCAACTGGCACGCTTCCTGCATCTCTTCAGGCAAGGTCCAGAGGGGACCATACGATAAGAACTGCGCCCCAGAAGGTCGCGAACAAGGCCGTCTTTCGCTGACGTGATCCCGGATGAACGGACACGGACGCGAAAGGCGGCCTTTGTCATTCTCGAGCGCCGAGACCTCGGGTCCGGACATCTTTTCCCGTCTTTCCATTGGCGAAGTGGCCCGGCTCGATTATCTAGCTCCCAGGAGATGCGCGGCTCGCGCATCGTCGCGCAGGGAAAAAGACGATGGCCGCTGATCACGCCGAGGTAAGCAAGGAAAAGGTGCTCGACGCCCTGAGGGCCGTGCGTGGCCCGGAGCTGGACGGCAATATCGTCGATCTCGGCCTCGTCTCCGATGTCTTCATCTCGGATGCCAAGGTGTATTTCTCCATCACCGTGCCGGCCGAGCGCGCCCGCGAACTCGACCCCTTGCGCGCCGCAGCCGAACGCGTCGTCAAGGATATCCCCGGCGTCAAGGGCGCCATGGTCGCGCTGACCGCCGACCGCAAGGCCGGGGCAGCGGCTGCGCGCCCGCCGGCGCCGCCCGTCGCCGGTGGTCCGGCCGGTCGCAAACCCGGCCCCGCCGCCCCCGCGCACGCCCATCCCGCGCCGCGCGGGCCCGTCAAGGCCGGAATTCCCGGCGTCGGCGCCATCATCGCGGTCGCCTCGGGCAAGGGCGGTGTCGGCAAGTCCACCACCTCGGCCAACCTCGCGCTCGCGCTTCACGCCAATGGCCTCAAGGTCGGCATTCTCGACGCGGATATCTATGGCCCCTCCATGCCGCGGCTCCTGAAGATCTCCGGCCGGCCGGAGCAGATCGGCGGCAAGATGATCAAGCCGATGGAGAATTACGGCCTCAAGGTCATGTCGATGGGTTTCCTTGTCGACGAGGAGGTCGCGATGATCTGGCGCGGCCCGATGATCCAGTCGGCGCTGCTGCAGATGCTGCGCGAGGTCGCCTGGGGCGAGCTCGACGTGCTCGTGGTCGACATGCCGCCCGGCACCGGCGACGCGCAGCTGACGATGGCGCAGCAGGTGCCGCTCGCCGGCGCCGTCATCGTCTCCACGCCGCAGGATCTCGCGCTGATCGACGCGCGCAAGGGTCTGGCCATGTTCCGCAAGGTCGAGGTCCCCGTGCTCGGCATCGTCGAGAACATGAGCTACTTCATCGCGCCCGATACCGGCGCCCGCTACGACATTTTCGGCCATGGCGGCGCCCGCAGTGAAGCGGAGCGCATCGGCGTGCCCTTCCTGGGCGAAGTCCCCCTGACCATCGCCATCCGCGAGACGTCCGACGCGGGAACGCCGCTGGTCGCGCTGGAGCCGGACGGGCCGGTCGCCGCCGTCTACCGCGACATCGCCACCAGGGTCTGGGAACAGGTCGCCGCCGCCAAAGCGGACACCTCGCGCGAGAGGCCGTCGATCGTCTTCGAGTAGGCCACCGTCCGCAGACGTGTCTTCGCGCCGCAGATCGGGCGATCCCGCGCCGATCCCGGTTGACATTCCCGCCGCCGCGGCCGTTAAGTCCTGTGGCTGAAGGATGGCGCGGGGACCGGATGACGGTTGATTTTGGAAGGGCCTTGCGTCATATGCCTGTCCGCACGCCGGTCGGTCGCGATCCCGTTGCGGAAGGCCCGTCCTTGAAACGACGGTTCCGGCCGCAGGAACGGGGTCTCGTATCCGCCCGCTGCAGGTCCGCTCGTCAGGGTTTTACGTTCAGCCGCTCCTTTCGCCGTTCACTCCCAGGGATAAATCCGCACGCTCCCGTGACCTCGCGTCACCAAGGCCCGCGGCACGAGGTTCACACCATGATCACTGTCTATGACGCCCGGGGCGAGGCGATGGTCATCGACGCCGCCTCTCCGGCGGCGGCCATGCCCGAGGATATCGTCTGGATCGACATGCTGCGCCCGGACCGCGCGGAAGATCACCTGATCGAGCGCTATCTGCAGATCGAGATCCCCACACGCGAAGACCTGAAGGACATCGAGCCGTCGAGCCGCATGTACACGACGCCGGATGCCGTGTTCATGACCGCCTCGCTCGTCTGTCGCGCCGATAGCGGCCATCCGGATATCACCGACGTCGCCTTCGTGCTGGCGCGCGACAAGCTCATCACCGTGCGCTACGACGAGCCGAAGGCCTTCGATCTCTTCCGCGCCGGCCTGCCGCGCATCGTCGGCGGCTGCTCCAACGGCGCGATGATGCTCGCCCGCCTGTTCGAGACCATCTCCGACCGCACGGCCGAAATCCTGGAACACGCGGTCGCCAGCCTCGACAAGCTCTCCCAGCAGGTTTTCGGCGATCGCACCCAGAACAAGCGGCGCCCGCCGCATTATCTGGAGGCCCGCCTGCTCGATGTCGCCTCGCATCACCGGCTGGTGGCCAAGACCCGCGACAGCCTCGCCTCGCTCTCCCGCGTGCTGACCTTCCTCTACACCGTGCCGGCTCTGCAGGAGACGCGCGAAGCCAAGGAGCTGTGCCGCACCGTCACCCGCGACGTACAGTCGCTGACGGAGCACGCCTCCTTCATCTTCGGCAATATCACCTTCCTTCTCGATGCCTCGCTCGGCCTCATCAGCGTCGAGCAGAACGCGATCATCAAGATCTTCTCCATCGCCTCGGTCGTCTTTCTGCCGCCGACGCTGGTCGCCTCGCTCTACGGCATGAACTTCGAGATCATGCCGGAACTCCACTGGACCTACGGCTATCCGATGGCGCTCGTCGCCATGGTGGTCTCGGCCATCGTCCCGTTCTATATCTTTCGCTGGAAAGGCTGGCTCTGACGGGCCGGATCATCTCTCATGGCGCACAAGGATATCAAGGCTCCCGAGAGCCGCGAAACGGCGGCCGGCAGCGGCGGGCAGGCATCCGGCCAGTTCCAAGGCCATGGTTACGGGCATGGGCACGGCCATGCCGCGGGCCATGATCAGGCCCATGGCGGCAAGCACGGCTATCTCGGCCTCGCCATCGGCTCGATCGGCGTCGTCTATGGCGATATCGGCACGAGCCCGCTCTATGCGTTTCGCGAGGCGCTGCGCCCCGTGGCCGTGGATGGCGTGACGCGCGGCGAGATCATCGGCCTCGTATCGCTGATGATCTGGACGCTGACCATCATCGTCACGCTGAAATACGTCATCTTCCTCCTGCGCGCCGACAACAATGGCGAGGGCGGCACCCTGTCGCTGCTGGCGCTCCTCATGAAGTTCACGCGCGGGCACTCCGCCTATCTCTTCTTCATGGGCATTGCCGGTGCGGCCCTCTTCATGGGCGACGCGATCATCGCCCCGGCGCTCTCCGTCCTCTCGGCCGTCGAAGGCCTGAAACTCGTCGCGCCGTCCTTCAGCGATTACGTCGTGCCGATCTCGGTCGTCATCCTGCTCGCGCTCTTCGCGGTCCAGTCGCGCGGCACGGAAGCCGTGTCGAAGTTCTTCGGGCCGATCATGTTGGTCTGGTTCGTCGTCCTCGCCGTCATCGGCTTCAGCCATATCCACGACGATTACGGCATCCTCGCCGCCTTCAATCCCTACCATGCCGTCCGCTTTCTCATCCATGCGGGCTTCGTTGGCATCGTCGTGCTCGGCGCCGTCTTCCTCACGGTCACCGGGGCCGAGGCGCTCTATGCCGATCTCGGCCATTTCGGCCGGCGACCGATACAGGGCGCCTGGATCTGCCTCGTCTTCCCGGCGCTGGCGCTGAACTATCTGGGGCAGGGCGCCATGGTGCTGAAGCACCCCGAAGCGATGTCGGACCCGTTCTACCTGATGTTTCCGGAATGGGCGCTGCTGCCGATCGTCATCCTCGCGACGGCCGCCACCATCATCGCCGCCCAGGCGGTCATCACCGGCGCCTTTTCGCTGACCCGCCAGGCCATCAATCTCGGCTTCCTGCCGCGCATGGCGATCCTCCACACGTCGGAAACCAATACGGGGCAGATCTACGTGCCCAACGTCAACATCATCCTGATGTTCGGCGTCATGGCGCTGGTCTTCATCTTCGGCTCGTCGGAATCGCTCGCCACCGCCTATGGCATCTCCGTCACCGGGGCCATGGTGGTGGATACGCTGCTCGCCTTCCAGTTCGTCCGCATGCGCTGGCGCTGGCCGCTTGCGCTCGCCATCGGTCTCCTGATGCCGCTGCTGGCGCTCGAATCGGTCTTCCTCGGCGCAAACCTGTTGAAGATCCACGATGGCGGCTATGTCCCCGTCATGATCGCCGCCAGCTTCGTGCTGGTCATGTGGACCTGGCGGCGCGGCACCAAGATCCTGCAGGACAAGACGCGCCACACCAACATCCCGCTCGCCGCCTTCATCAAGTCGATCGAGCGCAAGAGCGAGCATGCGCCGGTGGAGGTACCAGGCACCGCGATCTTCCTGACGAGCGACCCGGAATCCGCCCCCGCCGCCCTCCTGCACAACATCAAGCACAACCACGTCCTGCACGCGCAGAACTTCATCCTCACCATCCGCACGACGAACACCCCGGTCGTTTCCAAGGAGTACCGCGTCAGCGCGACGAAGCTCTCGGACCGGTTCAGCCTGCTCGAAATGCGTTTCGGCTTCATGGAAACCCAGAACGTCTCGCAGACGCTCGGCCTGTTTCGCAAGAGCGGCCTGAAGTTCGACATCATGTCGACCTCCTTCTATCTCGGCCGCCGCAAACTCGTGCCGGACGCGCAGTCCGGCATGCCCGAATGGCAGGACCGCCTGTTCATCGCCATGGCCAACGCCGCCATCGACCCCTCCGACTATTTCCGCCTGCCGACCAACCGCGTGGTGGAACTGGGGTCGCATGTGATCATCTGAGGACGTTTCGTTCCTTTGCGAGGCCTCACGGCAGCTGCATCGTGAAATCTCCCCGGTGCGCCCGAACCCAGCGTTCCACAGGCGTCGGACGAAAGTTTTCCAAGCCCGGCTGCGACACGAAGGGCTGCGCGAGAATGGCGTCCGCTTCCTCGGGACAAGCGGCGAAATAGCGGAATTTCGAGGCGACACGCCGCCCGACGCCCGCGCCCATGGCCGCGTCGACCTCGCGCTCGAACGCGTCCAGCGTCTGGCCGCGATAGCGGACGGTGCGACCGAGCCCGGCGCCGACACGCGCCGCGAACGCATCTCCGGTCAGGCTTTCCGGCCCGGCGATGCGATGATCGCCGCCCATCCGGCCCTGTTCCAGAAGCATCAGGGCGGCCTCGGCGCAATCGTCGGCGGAGGTCCAGGCGATGCGCTGTGCCGCCGGGATCGGCGGCGCGAACACGCCGTCAGTCATGATCTCGGCACGGGCCGAGGCCTTCAGGAGATTGTCGAGATACATCGTGGGGCGCACAACCGCGAACGGCAGACCGAAGCTGCGCGCCGCATCCTCGATCATCCGGTTGGCCGCGAAGCTCGGCTCCCCGCACGAGACCGGCCGGCTGGCGCTGGCGAGCTTGAGAACGAAGGCTTTCACACCCGCGGCCCGGAAGGCGCAGAGTGCGTTCCGCGCCTGTGCGACCATCGCTTCCGCCGGTCCGATTGGCACCTGAAGCACGGCATGGTCGATGCCGCGACTTGCCGCGGCAAGGCTCGCTTCGTCCTCGAGATCGCCGTCCGCCCATTCGACGCCGGGCAATGCGAGCGCCGTTGCACGCGCCCTGTCGCGCACCAGCGCGCGGACCCGGAGTCCGCGCGCCAGCGTGGCGCGCACAACGGCGCTGCCCTGCACACCCCCGGCAAGAAAGACGAGGATCGGTTTTGATCGGTCGATCGGGATCATGAAGATCTGCTCCTTCAGAACGGCCTGTCGGAGCGGTATCGTCGTCAACGGCACCGAGCAGACCCGAAAGCACGACATGCGTGCGGGGACTGTCGGGGATCGCATCGGTCCGACGCGAAAAGAGCTTTCCCGACACGGGAGAGGGCTCGGGCCTACCCAGACCAAGCCTGCCATTTTGACACCGCGATGAAAGCCGAGGGCGTCGTGAAAGTCAACCGCGCGGAACGCAGGATGTCCGCCTGCACATTCCTGTTCGCGCTTCGCAAGATGGTTGCATATTCTCGATTGCTTATGATTGTATGGCGTTATTGCAGTGCGGGCGGGCGAGGGACATGGTTGAGATCACGGTCGATCGGTTTAGCAGTCTCGTGACGAAGGTCTATGACGGGGGCCTGGAGCCGGCCGTTTGGTCGACCGTGGTTCAGGACCTGTCGACGCTTCTGGACGGCACCACCATCAGCCTTCAGGCGCATGATGTCACAGGCAGAACGGGTCTCGGCATCATCACGTCCGAAACGGACGACAGCTTCCAGCGGGCCTACAGCGACTATTACGCCACGCGAAATGTCTGGCTCGAGCAGATGAACGACGTGCCGGTCGGGCGCTCGATTCATACGGATGACTTCTACGCACGGCGCGACCTCGTCAAAACCGAATTCTACAATGATTTCCTGCGGAGGCAGGATTTCGTCGCTGCCGGCGCGCTGGTTCTCAAGCGCACGGCCGGCAGCGTTCTGGTTCTGTCGGCCACCATGCGGGACGACCAGTCCGAACGGCAGACGGCGAACATGCGCAGGATCTTCGACCTCCTCGGGCCGCACATTCTGCGATCGATCGATACGATGGCGCATGTTCCCCGCCTGTCACCTGGAGAGGATTATCGCGATACGGTGGAGCACGGCAGCGATGCGGTGTTCTTCCTCGATCGGTCGGGGTGCGTCACGCATGCCAACAAGGCCGGGACGCGCATGCGCCAGATTAGCACCGACCTTTACTGCGACCGGACGGGACGGCTGAGTATGCGCGATCCGCACGCCGACCTGGCCCTGCGGGATGCTCTCCAACAGATTTCGAACGCCCAGTATCGGCAGCTGAAGGGCGATTTCGCCATTCGCCGCAAGGGCGCAGCGTCCTCAAGCGCCACCATCGTGCCTTTTCGCAACGGCCGCGAGCAGGCCATCTTCAACGGCATCTTCGAAAGTCGCCCCATTGCCCTGCTGCTCGTTCGCGATCCCTGCGCAACGGCTCTCCCGACGAAGCTTCATGGCTTCGGTCTCACGCCGGCCGAGATATCGCTGGCGCTCGCCATTACCCAGGGAATGTCGCCCCGCGACTACGCCGAGGCCCGCGGCGTCAGCCTTCACACGGTCCGAACGCAGTTGAAATCGGTTTACGCCAAGACCGAAACGAACCGCCAGAGCCAGCTGGTCGCTCTCGCATTGTCGGGTTAGGCGCGGGGATGAACAAGCGCCGATCCATTCCGGCATCTCTTGCCAACCGAGAGCACGGCGGACCTGTACCGCTCGCCGATCCGGCCGGGAAGGGACATCGAGGATCAGGCCCGACACGCTCCGCCGCCGAGCTCCCGCTTGTCGTCGATGCCGCCGCCGAGTGCGCCGACCCGGCAACGCGATGGCGCACGCCCTGATCCCATCAGGAGCAGGAGGCTGCTGCCTGGTCTTTTGCTTGCTGCAGGAGATTTTCGAGTTCGACTTTGTAGGATCTCAGGCTGTCGATGTGCAGGCAGGCGTTCACCAGCCGGATGCTCTTCGTGTAGAGCGCGATGCCCGCCTTGGCCGTCGGGCATATGCCGGTCGCACTCTGGGCTCTTGCAGCCTCCTGCCGGATCGCCGCCGCCATGTAGGCGTCGGAGCAGACATCCTTCGATGCGGCGGGAAAAGAGAGCAGGGAGACGGTCGAGAGGACCGCGAGGAAGGGAAGGGTGGATGCGTGTTTTTTCATGGAGCGATCTCGCGAGGTCTGAAGGCGTTCTGTGACCCGCACACAATGCGACGACCTTGAGCGCCTGCCATCGCCCATATGAGGGACGCGATCGCATCCATGCCGGGTTCGCCGCGCGGAAACCCGCCGCGCATGCGCCGTCAGCGTCTTATCCGCTGACCGCCGTCCCGTCGGGAGCCGGTCCCCGGGCCGTTGGTGCCCCGGCATTTACCGCCCATTAAGGTTAATGCTTCATTGTCACGCTCAGAGCAGGCGCCTGGTGACGCTTCGAATGGATCGCGCCAAACCTGCCATTTCGTTGGATGTTCGCGGAAAAACGCGTTCCGGCCGGTCGCTCGGCCGGGCAGGCGGTCTTGCGCGTGTGCGTTGCCAGAGTGGGCGTGGAGTTGCCGGTGCGTCAGAAAGTTCGTTCCAGGGGCCGGTCCCCGGTATTTGCCTCCGTGGCAGCCGCTTCGCCCGGCCTTTCCCGGCGCTGGTCCACGCCGCTCCTCCTCGCCCTCGGCCTCTTCGTCGGCTTTCCCTCCGTCTCGGCCCATGCCGATCTCGCCACCTTCATCTCCGGCATCAACCGGGGCGGCGAGCGGTGGCGGATGCATATGACGGCGTCGCCCGCCGGCTCCCTGCACGAGGCGGAGATGGTCTTCAGCGATCCGATCACCACCGCGGCGCTCGGCGACGGCGCCGGCATGACGCTGCCGGATGGCGGCAAGGTTTCGCTCGCCTCCGCCGACAAGCAGTCGGATCCGCGCACCGACGAGGAGCGCGTCAACCGCAAGGACAAGAAAGGCCGCATCGTCACGGTCGCGCCGGTCACGCCGCCCAAGGATTTCTCGGCCGGCACCATCCTGCAGCGCACCAGCGCGCTGACGCAGCCTGTGTTCGACACGCAGGAGCGCATGGTCTTTGCCAGGCCGAAGATCCGCGGTCAGGAAATCGAAATCGCCACGGCTTTCTACAAGAAGGCGCCGCCGAAGCGCGACGAGACCCTGTCGCCGATGATCGCGAGCCTCGTCACCAACAATCGCGCCGATATACTCGCCACCGCCTATGCACCGGCAGCACCGGACTACGCGCGCGAATCGCCCTTCGATTCGATCCTGAAGGACGACACGGCCAGCGGACGCTTCATTCCCGATATCTCGCCCGAGGATCACGCCTGGGCCGCCAATCCGCTGCCGGCCGACGTCTTCAGCGAGGCGGAGCAGACATGCCTGACATCGGGCATCTATTTCGAATCGCGCGGCGAATCGGTCAAGGGTCAGGCCGCCGTCGCGCAGGTCATCCTCAACCGTGTCCGCAATCCGGCCTATCCCGGCTCCATCTGCGGCGTCGTCTACCAGAACAAGAACCTCTACAATCGCTGCCAGTTCTCGTTCGCCTGCGACCGCATTCCCGACATCGTCTGGTCGCCGTCCCACTGGCAGACCGCCAAGGAGATCGCCCTGGCCGTCACCGCCGGCAAGATCTGGCTGCCCGAAGTGGGCTCCGCCACGCATTACCACGCGACCTATGTGCGTCCCGACTGGGGCCCGACGATGAAGCGGCTGACCCAGATCGGCAAGCATATCTTCTACCGCACCTATGGCGGCGGCTGGAGCTGAGCCGGTCGTCAGGCGCCCGCCGCATCATCGGCGGGCAGGCGCACGCGCGCCACGGCGCGCGCGGCCTGCGGATGCCGCAATCGCCGCACCGCGGCCGGCCAATCCCGCAACAGCTGGGGACAGATTCCGCCCGGCACCTGTTTTTCGATCACAACTCGTTGATTTGTCAGTCGAATATTGTCGTCCGCCAAGGCGTGTCTTCGCCTTGACTATGCGTGGCGCCAAAACTATGGTGCGGCCGACTTCAAACGGGCCAGAGTGGCTTCAAATCGGGCCTTTGTGTGGCCGCTCCCATGGTTTATCAGTGGGGTCGGAGATGCGGGGGAGGGGCCACATGACGGACGACCGGAACGAAGGTCTGGAGGAACGGCGCAGACGCCTCGATGCTCAACTGTCGGAACGGCGCGGCAATGACAGCCGCGACGCGGCGGACGAGGCGAGGGCTGCCGGGAACCGCAAGGGCTATCAAGTCGCGATCAAGCTTTCGAGCGAATTCGTGGCGGCCGTCATTGTCGGGGCGCTTCTGGGCTATCTTCTGGATACTTTTGCGGGTACAGCGCCCTGGGGGATGATCGTGCTTCTCCTCCTCGGCTTCTGCGCCGGCGTGCTGAACGTCATGCGATCTGCAGGCATGGTGGCTTCGCCCCATCCCGCCGATCGCACTGCCTCCGATAATTTGGGGCGTGGACAGGGCGGCGTCGGCGACGACAACAAGGATGGCGGCGCCTGACGGGTGCGGCAACGGGAAACAACCGCTTCAAGCGGCTGAGAGCGAGAGAGAACGACAGTGGCAGGCGATAAGGTAGATCCGACCCACCAGTTTATGATCAACGAGATCGTCCCGATCCATATCGGCGGCCTGAATCTCTCCTTCACCAACGCATCCCTGTTCATGGTCGCGACGCTGGTTGTGGCGATCGGCTTCCTCTATTTCACCACGACGCCGCGCTCGGTCGTTCCCGGCCGCATGCAGTCGGTGTCGGAACTGTCCTACGAATTCATCGCCTCGATGCTGCGCGAAGGCGCCGGCAGCCACGGCATGCACTTCTTCCCGATGGTCTTCTCGCTGTTCATGTTCATCCTGACGGCGAACCTTCTCGGCATGGTGCCCTACTTCTTCACCATCACCAGCCAGATCATCGTCACCTTCGCGCTGGCGCTCTTCGTCATCGGCACGGTGCTGGTCTACGGTTTCTACAAGCACGGCTTCGGCTTCCTGAAGGTCTTCGTGCCCTCCGGCGTTCCCGGCATCCTGTTGCCGCTGGTCGTCGCCATCGAAATCATCTCGTTCCTGTCGCGCCCCATCAGCCTGTCGGTCCGTCTCTTCGCCAACATGCTGGCCGGCCACATCACGCTGAAGGTCTTTGCAGGCTTCGTCGCATCGCTCGGCACCATGGGTGCGCTGGGCATCGGCGGCGCCATCCTGCCTCTCATCATGACCGTGGCGCTCACGGGTCTCGAATTCCTCGTCGCCTTCCTTCAGGCCTATGTCTTCGCGGTACTCACCTGCATGTACCTGAACGACGCGGTCCATCCGGGCGGTCACTGAGGAATAAGTCACGCAGGCCGGCAAACCACCGTCGCGCCTGCCAAGAAAAGCCGCAACAACCCTTCTCAAGGAGATCAACATGGAAGCGGAAGCAGCAAAGTACATCGGCGCGGGTCTGGCATGCCTCGGCATGGCCGGCACGGCTCTCGGCCTCGGCAACATCTTCGGCAGCTACCTCTCGGGCGCACTTCGCAACCCGTCGGCAGCCGACAGCCAGTTCGGCCGCCTCGTATTCGGCTTCGCCGTTACGGAAGCTCTGGGCATCTTCTCGCTGCTCGTAGCTCTGCTCCTCCTGTTCGCCGTCTAAGACGGACGAATATGGCGGGCCGCGATCACGTCGCGGCCCACTCAGCTGTGACAGTGCCGCGATATCCTCGCGGCCCGTCATCCTTTTACAGTGCCGCCATTCTCTCGTGCCTATCGAGGGAGACATGAGCGTTGCCTTTTGAGTTGCCCCTGGAGATGAGCATGTTCGTGACCGCGGCCTATGCCCAGTCAACCACACCTCCCGAGGGCGAGACACCCCATGCCGCGCCTGGCGACGTGCACACCGAGACCGGTGTCGCATCGGAAGGTGGCCACGGCTCCGGCGTGTTTCCGCCTTTCGACCAATCGACATTCGCATCGCAGCTCGTGTGGCTGGCGATCACGTTCGGCCTGTTCTATCTGCTGATGCAGAAGGTGATCATGCCGCGGATCGCGACGATCCTTGGCGATCGCCATGACGCCATCGCCCGCGATCTCGACGCTGCTTCGCGCTCCAAGGCGGAGGCGGACGCCGCCATCGCCTCTTACGAGCAGGAGCTGGCCGCCGCCCGCGCCAAAGGCAATGCCATCGCCGCCAGCGCCCGCGAGGCCGCCAAGGTGAAGGCCGCCGCCGACCGCGCCGCCATCGAGGCCGCCCTGAACGACAAGATCGCCGCCGCCGAGAGCCGCATCGCGGACATCAAGGCCAGCGCGCTTGCCGATGTCGGCGCGATCGCCGAGGAAACCGCGTCCGCCGTCGTCGAGCAGCTGCTCGGCCGCGACGTGCCGCGCACCGAAATCGCATCCGCCGTCAAGGCTGCGGCAGAGTAAGGGAGAAGACAGATGGATTTGACCTCTCTGGCGACATTCTGGGCCACCGTCGGCCTCGTTCTCTTCCTCGCGCTCATCGTGTACCTCAAGGTACCCGGCATGATGGGCAAGCAGCTCGACGAGCGCGCGACGCGCATTCGCAACGAACTGGCGGAAGCCAAGCGCCTGCGCGAAGAAGCCCAGGCCCTGCTGGTGGAATACCAGAAGAAGCGCAAGGAAGCCGAAGCGGAAGCCGCCAACATCGTGGCCGCCGCCGAGCGGGAAGCCGAGGCCCTGACCGCCGATGCCAAGCTGAAGACGGAAGAATTCGTCGCCCGCCGCACCACGCTGTCGGAGCAGAAGATCCGCCAGGCCGAAACCGATGCCATCAACGCCGTCCGCGCCACGGCCGTCGACATCGCCATCGCCGCCGCCGAACGCGTCATCACCGCCAAGGCCGATGCCTCGACCCAGCAGGCCCTGTTCGCCAGCTCGGTCAATGAGGTCAAGACACGCCTCAACTGAGGCTTTCCCCCACCGGAGCCGCGTGCTTCGGCACGGCAAGGCGCGGGTGTCCGGATATTCAAGACGCCGCGCGGCGAGCGAACATCCGGGACATTGGATTGAACGATTGAAAGGCTGGCCATCGTGCCGGCCTTTTTCGTTTTAACAAAAGAAAACCTCCGCCTATGGCGGAGGATTGGAAGAGTTCTACGCGGTATGAAAGAAACCACCGGGCTTGGATCACGAAGTGATCGAAGACCGGAGGTTATAATGGACGATAACCATCTA
>NZ_JAJOZR010000012.1:0-181349 GCF_021168455.1 Rhizobium quercicola | reverse complement strand
CCGCCCGCAACTTCTGCCCAAGCCGCACCGCACTCGCAGCCGACACATCGAACCGTCGCGCAACAGATCGAACCGATTCACCCTGCACGACAGCCGCCGCAATCCGGCTGCGCAAATCCAACGAAAGTGACTTCGGCATTGCTGAAAGCCTCCCGCTAAAATCCATACGGAATCAGAAAACAACACAAAATGCCAGCCCCCGATTCCGTTACCCGCAGACAGACTCTAGCCATCAGGCGCCGCGACCGATCTCCCGGGTCCGATGCAGATAGTCTGCAAAGAGAGGAACCGTGAAATCGATATCCCCATGGGACGGGCTGTAGATCATGCCCTTGCGTATGATGCTGGACCGCGTCGGCCCGAGGCTCGTAACCGTCTCGCCCATACGCTCGGCGACGTCGCCCGATCGGTAAGGGCCGCTCCCCAGCTCCGCCATGCAGATGTAAAGATCTACCGATTGCACAGAGTTTACCGCCGTTCACCTCGCCGTCAAATATGGCGCTATAAACCTAAACACATCCATATAATTGGATAAACTCCATAAAGTATTCGGCTTACTTCAGGAGCTGATCCAGCCGCGCCTCTTCCTCCGCAGACAGCGGCACCCCCGCCACCCGCGACTGCCGACGGCCACGGGCGGCAAGCAGCATGGCGGCGGCGCCGGCGACCAGCAGCAGGACCGGCGTGCCCCAGAGGATCAGGGTCTTGGCCTCGAAGCGCGGTTTCAGCAGCACGAATTCGCCATAGCGCGAGACGACATAGTCGATCACGGCGGTGTCGGCGTCGCCGCGGGCGAGCCGTTCGCGCACGATCAGCCGCAGGTCCTTGGCGAGCTCCGCATTGCTGTCGTCGATCGACTGGTTCTGGCAGACCATGCAGCGCAGCTGCGCCGACAGCGCGCGCGCCCGCGCCTCCAGCGCCGGATCGGCCAGCACCTCGTCCGGGTTCACCGCCCATGCCGGCCCGAGCGTCGGGAGCGCGAGCATCAGGGCGACGAGCATCGTCCCCGCCATCCGCATGCCCGTGCGCGCCAGTCGGGCCATCGTCATTCCGCGGCCTCGGGCAGGCTACGGACCGGCTTTCGCGCCCGCGCGGGCGCGCCGATGCGCAGGCGTCGGTCGCTGAGGGAGACCGCGCCGCCGAGCATCATCAGCACAGCGCCGCCCCAGATGCAGAGAATCAGCGGCTTCCACCAGATGCGCACGACGACGCCGCCATCCGGCTGGTCGTCGCCCAGCGAAACGTAGAGCTGGCTCGCCCCGAAGCTCAGGATGCCCGCTTCCGTCGTCGGCATGCGCCGCGCGGTGTAGAGGCGGCGCGACGACCAGACGTCGGCGACGACGATGCCGGCGCGGCTGATGGTGAAATGACCGCGTTCTTCGGTGTAGTTCGGTCCTTGCGCCGCCTTCACGCCATCGAAGCGCAGCGCGTATCCGCCGGCCTCCGTCGATTGCCCCGGCGTCATCGCCAGGATGTGCTCGCTCTGGAACGCCGTCACGGCGACGATGCCGATGACCGTCACGCCGACGCCGGCATGGGCGAGCGCCATGCCGAAGCTCGAGCGCGGAAGGCCGGACAGCCGCCGCCAGGCGGTGCCGGGCGAAACCTTGCCGAGGCCGGAGCGGAGCACGAGATCCGTCACCGCGCCGCCGATCATATAGGCGCCGAGCGCGATCCCGAGCAGCGCCAGAACCGGCCCGCCGCCCTGCGCATAGGCGATGCCCGCGCCGACCAGCAGCCCGAAGGCGACGGCCGCAAACAGCCGCTGGCCGGCCGCCAGCACGTCGCCCCGCTTCCAGGCGAGCAGCGGGCCGAAGGGCACGGCAAAGAGCAGCGGCAGCATCAGAAGGCCGAAGGTCATGTTGAAGAAGGGCGGCCCGACGGAAATCTTGTCGCCCGTCAGCGCCTCCAGCGCCAGCGGATAGAGCGTGCCGGTCAGCACGGTCGCGGCAGCGGTCGTCAGGATGAGATTGTTGAAGACCAGCGCGCCCTCGCGCGAGATCGGCGCGAACAGCCCGCCCGCCTTCAGCCGCGCGGCACGGATCGCAAACAGCGTCAGCGCGCCACCGATGAAGAGAATGAGGATGACGAGGATGAAGATGCCGCGGCGCGGGTCGGTCGCAAAGGCGTGCACCGAGGTCAGCACGCCGGAGCGCACGAGAAAGGTGCCGAGCAGCGACAGCGAGAAGGTCATCAGCGCCAGCAACACCGTCCAGATCTTCAGCGCCTCGCGCTTTTCCATCACCAGGGCGGAATGCAGCAGCGCGGTGCCGGCCAGCCAGGGCATGAAGGAGGCGTTCTCGACCGGATCCCAGAACCACCAGCCGCCCCAGCCGAGTTCGTAATAGGCCCAGTAGGAGCCCATGGCGATGCCCGCCGTCAGAAAGCTCCAGGCGGCCAGCGTCCAGGGCCGCACCCATCGCGCCCAGGCCGCGTCCAGCCGGCCCTCGATCAGCGCCGCCACGGCGAAGGAGAAGCAGACGGAGAAGCCGACATAGCCGAGATAGAGCAGCGGCGGATGGATCGCGAGCCCGACATCCTGCAGCACGGGGTTGAGATCCTGCCCCTCGCCCGGCGCCGGCACCAGCCGCGCGAAAGGGTTGGAGGTCAGGAGCACGAAAAGCGCGAAGGCGGTCGCGATCAGCGCCTGGATCGACAGGACATGGGCTTTCAGGGTCGCGGGAAGATTGCCGCCGAAGAACGCGACCAGCGCCGAGAAAAAAGTCAGGATCAGCATCCACAGGAGCATCGAGCCCTCGTGATTGCCCCAGACGCCGGAGAATTTGTAGAGGAGCGGGATCGCCGAATGCGAATTGGCCCAGACGTTCTCGACGGAGAAGTCGGAGGTCACATGCGCATGCGTCAGCGCCGCGAAGGAGAGCGCCACGAGGATGAAGGTGGCGTAAGCCGCCGAAGTGCCGCTCGCCATCAGGCCCGCGTCGCGCCGGACGGCGCCGATGGATGGCAGCGCGGCCTGCAGCAGGCTGGTCGCCAGCGCCAGCACCAGCGCGTAATGCCCGAGTTCGGCGATCATCGGATCGTCTCCTGCCCGCCGAGCGAGACGCCCTGCGCCTTCAGCCGGTCGGCCACATCCTTCGGCATATAAGTCTCGTCGTGCTTGGCCAGCACCGTGTCGGCCACGAACACGCCGGCCTCGTTCATCGCGCCTTCCGCCACCACGCCCTGCCCCTCGCGAAACAGGTCGGGCAGCATACCGGTATAGGTCACCGGCACCTTGGCCAGCGTATCCGTCACGGTAAACGTCACCGTCGTGCCCGCACTGCGCTCCACGGAGCCGGTCGCCACCAGCCCGCCCAGCCGGATGCGCGTGCCCGGCGCAACATGCGCCTTTTCGAGATCGCCGGGAACATAGAAATAGGCCACCGCCTGGCTGAAGGCGAAGAGTACGAGCAGCACGGCCAGAGAGAGAAAGCCGACGCCGCCGGCGATCAGCGTCAGACGCTTCTGCTTGCGCGTCATCTTCAGCGTCATGGTGCTCTCCCCGTGTCGATGCCGAGTTCCGCCGCCAGCGCCAGCAGCTGCCGGCCGCCGTCTCCCGCGCGCGGAAAAGCGGCGAGCCCTTCGCGCAGCGCGCCTTCCGCCTTGGCGGTCTCGCCCAGCACCGCATAGGAGCGGATGATCCGCTGCCAGCCCTCGAGGTTGGCGGGATCGTCCTTCAGCTTGGCGGCAAGGCTCGCCACCATGCCCTCGATCATCTGTCGCCGGTCGTCCGTGCTCATCGTCGCGGCATCGGCGATCGCCGCGGCATCCGGCCCGCCCAGCCTGGCCGCGTCGGCGGGGGGTGCGCCACCCGCCGGCGCCAGCGCGGCGATGTGCTCGTTGACGAGCGGCAGCCAGGGCGCGCCGGCCGGCGATGTCTGCACGATCTCGCGAAACGCCGTCAGCGCCTCGGCCGCCTTGCCGTCCTGCTCCAGCCCCAGCGCGAGGTAGAAGCGGGCGCGCGGATCGTTCGGCTGCAAAGCCAGCGATTGCTCCAGCGCCGTGCGCGCCTCGGCCGCGACCAGCCCGCCGGAGCGGGCGATCAGGCTTTCGGCATAGCCGCCGAGCCGCTGCGGCGACGGGCCGTTGAGGCGGATCGCGTTGGAAAAGGCGGAGATGGCGTCGTCGAAACGGCCGCTGCGATAGTAGATCGGCGCCAGCACATCGTATCCGGCGCCGTCGTCCGGGTTGGCGGCCAGTTGCTTCTCGGCCTGCGCGATCAGGAGTTCGATGTCGTCGCCGGGATCGGCGAGACGCGCGACCAGCGGCGCATCGGGCAGCTCCGGGCTGCCGGTCGTCATGTACAGACAAAGCCCGACCACGGGCAGAACGACGATGACCGCGGCCTGTGCCAGCCGGTTGGCCCTGCAGGCCGAAGACGTCCCTTCCGGGCCCGCCGACCGTTCGGCCCTGGCGCTTGCGGCCAGCAGCCGCCGGGCGATCTCGGCGCGGGCGAGCTCCGCCTCCTCGGGCGGGATCAGCCCGTTGCGCGCATCCCGTTTCAGCTCGTCCAGCTGGTCGCGGTAGACTTCGGCATCATGCTGGCCGGCGACCATGCCGGGCGCGCCTGCGCGCAAAAGCGGCAGAAGAAGCAGCGCCGCGACGGCGGCGGTCATCACGGCAACGATGATCCAGAACAGCATGTCCAGTCTTTCAAGCCCTCACGGCACGCCCGACATGGCGCCCCGTCCTCCGGCCCGTCCATGATGTCGCCGCGGCAGACGGATCAGGCTCCGATGGCAGCCATACTATGGGCACAGCCGGGTTCCAATCGGCAAAGCGGGCATGACGGAAAATTGAGGTCCTTGCCGGCACGGCGACACCCGGCCCGGCGCCCGCCGACCGTCCGTGCCCGCGTCAGGTCAGCGGCGTCCAGGAGCCATCGGCGTTGCGGCAGGCGACGCCGCGCGCGACGTTGTCGGCGGTGCCCGCCGTCACCGTGTGGCTGTACTGCCGGCAGTTCTGCGAGCCCACCTGATAGGGCGCCGCCGCGACGACCGAGCCGCGCATGCCGTTGCCCTGCCAGACGACGGGCTGGCCGCCCGGAGCGGCCTCCAGCGCCCGGTACTCGGCCTCCAGCGCCCGCTGGCGATCCGCACCCGACAGCTTCACATTGGCGTTCTGGCCGATGATGCCGTTGCCCAGCGCCGCGATGAATGAGGACGATGCGCTCCCCCGCGTCGCCACGCCGCCCAGTGCGGCCGTCGTCGGCCCGGCGGACTTGGAGGCGCAGCCGCTCGCCGCACCCAGGGCGATGAGAAGCCCCGTCGTTGCCAGCGGGATCATGCGGGGGAAACGGTGTCTGTCTGTCATGCGCGAAGCGGATCCGGGTTTCATGGGCAAGCGTCGATGCGTGTATTTTGCATCGCCGCAAAACGCGGGCAACAGCTCATCGCGAAATAAGCAACCACCTCCGGTCGTTTCCCGCCGATGCGTGTCGAAAAAGCACGCCGCACCTCGCGCGGCCCGTCACGAGGCCGCCGGCAGCACCAGCGTCGCCTTCAGGCCGCCGATGTCGGCGCGGTCCATGGCCAGCGTGCCGTGATACTCGCCGGCGATTTCCCGCACGATCGACAGGCCGAGCCCCGTGCCCGGCTTGCTTTCGTCCAGCCGCCGGCCGCGCTTCATCGCCATGGCGATCTGTGCGGGCGCGATGCCCGGCCCGTCGTCCTCCACATCCACCGTAATCCAGGCCCGCCGTCCGGGATCGAGCCCCTGCACGCCCTCGCCCGAGAGATGCGCGGTGATCCGCACTTCGCCGAGCGCGTAGCGCGCGGCATTGTCGAGCAGGTTGCCGACGGTCTCCTCCACGTCCTGCTGCTCCATCGCCAGCACGAGGTTGGGCGGCGAGATCGTCAGAAGAAACGTCTTTTCCGAATGCAGGCGGCGCATCACGCGCACCAGCCGCTCCAGTGCCTGTTCCACCTCGGTGCGCGCCAGCACGGATTCGCGCTGCGCGGCGATGCGCGCCCGGTTGAGGTAGGATTGAACCTGCACCTGCATGGCGTCGGCCTGGCTGCGCACGAGCTCGCCATGCGGCGCCTCCAGCACGCGCGCCTCGTTGATCAGCACGGCGAGCGGCGTCTTCAGCGAATGCGCGAGGTTGCCCACCTGCATGCGCGCCCGCTCGATGATGCGCCGGTTGCTGTCGATCAGCGCATTGACCTCGCTCGCCAAGGGCTGGATCTCGCGCGGAAACACCCCGTCCAGCCGCTCGCTCTCTCCCGCCCGGATCTTTTCGAGCGACCGCCGCGCCTGGTCCAGCGGGCGCAGGCCGAAGAGGATGGCGAGCGCGTTCATGCCCAGCCCGCCGAAGCCGAAGATCGCCAGCGCCAGATAGAGATTGCGGTTGAAATCGTTGATATCGGCCTCGAGCACGTCGCGGTTGCCCGCGATGCGGAACCGCGCGGTTCGACCCTGAATGTCGAGCACCACTTCGGTCTCGGCCACCTCGACCTCGTTGCCGAAGCTGTCGAGCGTCGTATAGAAACGCTCGTAGCGAATGTCGAACGGCACGTCGTCGACGCTGACGATCGGCAGCTTGCCGGAGCCGAGCGAGGTCGAGACCAGTGGCGGCGTGTTGAATTCGCCGATCGGCTCGACAATCCAGTACCAGCCCGTCTGCGGCTGCGAGAACCTGAGGTCGCCCAGCTGCGGGCTGCCGGCCAGCACGCCCTTGTCGTTGACGACGATCGAGTTGATGACATTGTAGAGCTGCGCCCGCAGCAGGTCCTGAAAGCCGCGCTCCGACCCCTGCCGGTAGAGCGTCGAAATGACGACGCCGATCACCACGAGCGCCGCCGCCGCCCAGATGGTGGAGACGAGAAGAACGCGGGCGGTGAGGGATTGCAGCCGCAGCATCAGCCCCGCCGGCTTTTCACGGGCCGCGTCAAGACTTTTCCGCCATGCCATTTTCCGCGACACCCGGCGCCTGCATGCGGTAGCCGAGCCCGCGCACGGTCTCGATCAGGTCGTTGCCGATCTTCTTGCGCAGCCGGCCGACGAAGACCTCGATCGTGTTGCTGTCCCGGTCGAAATCCTGGTCGTACATATGTTCGACCAGCTCGGTGCGCGACACCACCTGTCCCATATGGTGCATGAGGTAGGAGAGCAGCCGGAATTCGTGCGAGGTCAGCTTGAGCGCGATGCCGTTGACCGTCGCCTTGGAGCCCTTGGTGTCCAGCCGCACCGGGCCGCAGACGATCTCGGACGTCGCATGGCCCGCCGCGCGGCGGATGAGTGCGCGGATACGGGCGAGCACTTCCTCGACATGGAACGGCTTCGTCACGTAGTCGTCGGCGCCGGCGTCGATGCCGGCGACCTTGTCGCTCCAGCGGTCGCGGGCGGTGAGGATCAGCACCGGCATGCGCCGGCCGGCGCCACGCCATTTTTCGAGCACGGTGATGCCGTCCATCTCGGGCAGGCCGATGTCGAGAATGATGGCGTCGTAGGGTTCGCCCTCACCGAGATAGTGCCCCTCCTCGCCGTCGAAAGCCTGATCGACGACATAGCCGGCCTCCTTCAGCGTGTCGGTCAGCTGCCGGTTGAGGTTCACGTCGTCTTCGACCACCAGAATGCGCATCAGATCCCACTCTCCGTCTGTCCGTCGTCACGGACCTTACCGGGCAAGCCCGGCAGCATTGCGTTCAGTGCCCGGCCCCGCCATCCGATGCAAGAGCCACGGTCGGCATGAGGGGCATCGGGGCCGATCTACATCGGCACCCGCATCGTTACCTTTTTCGGCCGTCCGCCATTGCCGGGAATGAGCACCGTCACCACGCATTGCCCGTCGGAGGTCATCTGCACCGACAGGAGGTCGCCGCCGGTCTGCTCGACCACCTGCGAGGCCGCCGAGCTGCAGTCGCCGGAAACCGGCGCGACCTGCAGGGCGTCCACCTCCGCCACGGCGGCACCGGCCCCGCCCCCGGCCCAGGACCCGAGAGGCGCCGCCGCCGTCGGCAGCGGAAGCACCATCAGGCTTCCGGCCAGGCTTCCGGCGAGCATCGCGATGATCAGCGGTGACGGCATGAACGCACTTTCGCATTTCCGAGGTGTTGCGTGTGTATTAGGGGTCCCTGCCTGAATGGCGAATGAATGCGCGACTTACGCCACTTTCTCCGCTCCGGATCAAGCCCTGATCCGCCGTCCGATCGAAGGTTGCGCCGTCCCCGCGCGCAATTCACAGAGACGATCCGCCCGTCCCGCCTCACACGGCCAGCAGCGCCTCGCCCGCAAGCCCGAGCGCCACCACCTGCCCCCGCTGCCGCACCCGCACCGACAGCTGGCTCTGCCGCGCGCCGAAATCCGCGATCTCCTGCGCCAGCGGATAGGCGAGCGCGTTCGTGGTCGTGTCGCTCGCGCGCACCACCTGCGTGCCTGAGAGGATCTCGACACGGTAGGCCTCCACGGGCTCGTCGAGCGGCGTTTCCCCGTCGAGCCAGGCGTCGGCGGAGGCGCGCGCGCAGCGGATCCACCCGAGCGTGAGGTTGCCGGCCGCATCCCGCCGGGCGCTCAGATGCACCGGCGCGAGCGGCGTCTGCGCGCGCAGGCCGCCGGCAAAGCTCACGGTCTCCGCCGCACCGGCCGGCCGGCCCCGCCCGCGCCCTGTCGAGAATCGCCCCCATTCCCGCCACCTGCCCGCTCGTCAGCCGGCCGCCGAACAGCGTCCGGCGGACGGTGGCGAAAAACACAGCCCTGTCCATCCGATGATCCCCTCTTCGCCGGCACAGGCCGACGCCTGGTTGTCACGAAAAATGCGCAATACAATCGATTTAAGAAAACTAAATCGTTTAAACCTCTTAAGGCACTGATTTACTTTTTGTTTAGGCTCTGCCAGCGTAAATCCAGCAGGCGGGACCGGCCACTCAAGGTCGAATTTAAAAAACCAACAGGGAGAGACGGCATGACCTCGACAGAAAAGACGCAGACCCAGACCCGCGAAACCATTCCGCCGCATCTCCTCAGCCGCATCGAGAACGAGTGGCAGCAGATGCGCACTGTCGCCGTCGCCACCCCGCGTGCCGAAGCCCGCACGGATGCCCGCCCCGCCGCGACCGCGCGCGACTGACCTTCCGCCCCGCGGCCTTGTCCGCGGAACCTTTGTGCCCAATGTGCGTTTTTGTCGCACTCAACCGTCGCGTTAAGGAGAGACCATGACCGTCAAGACGATTTCCCAGAGCCTTTTCGAACGCTTCGAAAACGAATGGCGCCAGATCCGCACCACCACACCCGCCCCCGCCAAGCCCGCACCGGCCGGCGCGAAATAGGCGACCGAGGTCGGTTCGAGAGGGACGAGAGGCGCACACCGGTTGCGCCTCTTTTCGTTTGCGGCACGCGTCGGGCCAGCGCGAGCCAAGAGGGTCGTTCTCCGTCAGATCTCAGGAGCGAGCAAGACAAGAGGGTCGTTCTCCGTCAGATCCCAAAGCCCCTCATCCGCCTGCCGGCACCTTCTCCCCGCAGGCGGGGCGAAGGAGCACGCGGCATCCCACTCGCCCCCCATCATGAGCCTTTGCGAGAGACAAACGCGAGCGGCCCGCCCCAGGTCCCTTCGCCCCGCGCGCGGGGAGCCAGCCCCAGGTCCCTTCTCCCCGCGCGCGAGGAGAAGGTCGCGGCAGCGGGATGAGGGGCCGCCACGCCCGCAACGCCCCATCAACCGCCTCGAAAACGAATGGCGCCAGATCCGCACCGCCACACCCGCCCCCGCCAAACCCGCACCGGCCATCGCGAACTAGGCGACCGAGGTCGGTTGGAGAGGGACGAGAGAGACGAGAGGCGCACACCGGTTGCGCCTCTTTTCGTTTGCGGCACGCGTCGGGCCAGCGCGAGCCAAGAGGGTCGTTCTCCGTCAGATCTCAGGAGCGAGCAAGACAAGAGCGCTGTTTTCCGTCAGATCCCAAAGCCCCTCATCCGCCTATCGGCACCTTCTCCCCGCAGGCGGGGCGAAGGGACAGGCGGCTTGCACTCGCCCCCATCATCAGCCTTTGCGAGAGACAAACGCGAGCGGCCCGCCCCAGGTCTCTTCGCCCCACGCGCGGAGAGCCAGCCCCAGGTCCCTTCTCCCCGCGCGCGCGGAGAAGGTCGCGGCAGCGGGATGAGGGGCCGCCACGCCCGCAACGCCCCATCAACCGCCTCGAGAACGAATGGCGCCAGATCCGCACCGCCACACCCGCAAACACCCGACACCGTCACACCATCCGCAACCGCGGCTCGCCCCCGCCCTCCAGCATCAGCGCCGTCAGCGCCCAGACCAGCGCATCCAGCCGGTCCGGCGACCGTCCCGACGAGAGCCCGTCCGCGCCGAAGTCGCACATCTGGTCTTCCAGCGCCGGAAACGCCCCGGCATGCACCACGCGGCCCTGCTCGTACAAGGCCGCCACGGGTTCGGCCCGCAGCCACTTGCCGCGGCTGGCGCGCACGGTGGTGATCGGCAGGCGGGCGTCGATGCCGCGCAGGACGGCGGCCACCATGTCGCCGCCCTGGTTGATTTCGGCGACGATGCGGTCGGCGTCGAAGCGGCGGAAGGCGCGGACCACGGCCGCCGCCCAGCCGGCGGGGCTTGCGCCCTCCACCGAGCAGTCCGCCAGCACCACCGCGCGTCCCCGCCCGTCGATGCCGGCCACCACGATGCCGCAGCAGCTGTCGGCCCCCGCACCCGCCGGCGGATCGACCGCCACGACGATGCGGCCGAGCGGGCCGACATCCCGCAGGGTCAGCGCCTCGATCGCCGCCCGGTTCCACAGCGCATCCTCCCGATCGGCGATCATCTCGCCGTCGAGTTCCTGCCGCCCGAGCCGCGTGCCGCCATAGCGCCCATCCATCGCCTTGAGAAATCCCGGCGCCAGATTGCCGGCATTGTCCGTGGTGCGGATGCGCCGCAGCACCGTCGCCGGATCGGCGGCCAGCGCCTTGAGGATGGGGATCGGCCGGGGCGTCGTCGTCACCAGAATGCGCGGGTCCGGCCCCAGCCGCAGGGCAAACTGCAGCATGTCGAAGGTCGCCTGCGCATGTTTCCATTTTCCCAGCTCGTCGCACCAGGCATAGTCGAATTGCGGGCCGCGCAGGCTTTCGGGGTCCTCGGAGGAGAAAATCTGGGCGATCGTCCCGTTCGGCCAGACCAGCCGGCGGCGCGAGACCTCGAAGTCCGGCCGCTGCCGCGTCGCTACCCGGCAGATGCCGGAGATGCCGTCGATCATCACCTCGCGCGCATCGCCCAGCGTTTCCGCCACCAGCGCGATGCGCAGGCCCGGCCGGGCGCCGGGGGCGGTCGCGAGATCCTGCACCCAGTGCGATCCCGCCCGCGTCTTGCCGGAGCCGCGGCCACCCATCAGCAGCCAGACCCGCCAGTCGCCGGGCGGCGGCCGCTGCTCGGGCCGCCCCGTCAGCCGCCAGTCGGAGGCGAGGCGCGCGAGAAGCACCGGCGAGAGACCCCCCGCCGCCGCCGCCGCGAGCCAGGCCGCAAAACCGCTGGTCTGCGTTCCGCCGTCCCCTTTCGGAGAAGAGCCCGCCCCGCCCAGCCGAACCGACCCGTCACACGCCCTCGTCGGCCCCTGCCCCGCACCGGACCCACCCGTCGGCAAAACCGGGGCTGGCGCGGGCGGCTTGGCAACGGCACCCCCGGCGATCATCGCGGCCAGTCCGGCACTGGCGGAACCGCCGCCATCACTCGCCTCCGCCATGCGCCGCCGCAGGTCGCGCAATTGCGCCATCCTGCGTTCCCAGTCTTCTTCGACCCGTGTCACACCATCCTCGAAACCCGAAACGATCACCACGAACCGCGCCCACATCGCCGCATCGATCCGCCGACGCCGCGCGGCCACCGCCGCATCGCGCTCATCCGTAGGGCGCAAGGGGGGTGCCGTCTCGGCAGACGGCGGGCATGGAATCGTCGCCAGCCAGAGCCACAGCGCCGGCTGCACCTGCGTGCCCGCCCCCTCCGTCCCCGCCCGCTCCGTCCCCGCGTGCTCTGTTGTCGCCCGCGGTATCGCGCTCGCCGCCGTCGCGCGCCGGCGCCGTCTCGAACGCCCGGCCACGCTCGACAGCGCGCTGCTCGACCAGAGCCTCGATTTTGTCGAGAAGAGATTGGTAGCCCGCATCGTCCAGTGCCTCCGCGTCCCGCCGTTCCCGGTCCTGCGCCAGCGTGCGCTGCAGGCTGTCGATCTTTTCCAGCGTCCGCACGATCAGCGACATCGCCTCGATCGCGGCCTTGGCATCGGCCTGCGCCGTCTTGCGGTCGATCTCCTCGCCGGCATCCGCCTGCCGGCGGTCGGTCTGCTGGCGCAGCATCTGGAACATCTGCATCTGCTCGCGCAGTTCCCGCGTCATGCCGTTCAGCATGTCCACCAGCTCCTCGCCGGCGGGGATTTCGGCCGCCTTGCGGTCGAGGATCAGCCGGAACGCGTCATCGAATGGCTCGCCGTCCAGAGCCGGCGCCAGACCAGAGGCGCCCAGGCCATCGGCGCCCGGGTCATAGACGCCGACACCATAGGCATATGGCGCCGTCCACGCGCCGAACAGCGCCGGATCGTAGGTCCCGTCGGTCATCGCATCGTCCTGTCGTGAAAGAAGAAAATCCCGGAATGAAAAAGGCCGGCTGTGGGCCGCGGCCCCGCCGCATCCGCACATTTCCGACCATACGCAAAACCTACAGGAGGACCGTCACGCCGTCAAGGACTATTTTCCTAGTTCGGGAAAATAATCAGAATTCCGATGTCTCGCCGCCATCGGTCGGCCAGTCCGCGAGGTAATATTCGAAGTCGTCGATATCGACGTCGTCCTCGCTCACCGTGCGTCCGCGCGCGGAAATGCCGGCGGCGTGCACC
This sequence comes from Rhizobium quercicola, assembly GCF_021168455.1. Taxonomy (NCBI): domain Bacteria; kingdom Pseudomonadati; phylum Pseudomonadota; class Alphaproteobacteria; order Hyphomicrobiales; family Rhizobiaceae; genus Rhizobium; species Rhizobium quercicola. Next base: position 168,531 of record NZ_JAJOZR010000012.1, on the reverse strand, counting down.
GTTTCCGGGTCGCCGGAAACCAGCGGATGCCACCAGTAGAGGTCGCGGCCGTCGCGCACGAGGCGATAGCCGCAGGTCGGCGGCAGCCAGGGAAGCTCGCGCACCTGCTGCGGCGTCAGCTGGATGCAGTCCGGCACGGTCGCCTGCCGGTTGGGGTAGTCGCGACAGCGACAGGTGTCGCCGTCGAGCAGCGTGCAGCGAATCGAGGTCCAGGCGATCTCGCCCGTATCCCAGTCCTCGAGCTTGTTGAGACAGCACAGGCCGCAGCCGTCGCAGAGGCTTTCCCACTCCGCGCCGTTCATCGTCTCCAGTGTCTTCGTCTTCCAGAAAGGGAGGTCGCCCATGGATCCGTTCCGTCGTCTTTGCCCGCTTCGTCTATACCGGTGTGCGGCGCCGCGCTAGGTAAGTCTGTATTTCCGGAATTTTAAGGCTGTTGCGACATATCCCCGTGGAAGGGCAGGTCGCCGCGTGGCAGTATAGCGCCATCCCGCGCGAAAAAAGCCTGCTTTCGCCAGCAGCCTGTGCGACATCGAAACACCGCGCGAGAGTGAGGACGGTCCGAAGCGTTGACAAGCCCGAGCGACGACATTCCCGACAACACACCACCGGAGGGCGCCGCGTCCCCCGGCGGCCCGGCCATGCCGCCTCCGGCGGAGCTGCCGAAGAAGCGCCATATCCTCCTGCGCATCGATGCCTTCATCGATTCCACCGTCTGGCACACCGGTTTCCGCCTTGCCGAATGGTGGGAAGACATCACCATCTTCTTTCGCCGGTTTCGCGTGCGCGGCTGGAAACGGGCGGTGTTCGAGCTGCTCGGCGAAGGCATGACCTGGGGCACGGTCGGGGCCGTGGTGCTGCTGGCGCTGGCGCTGCCCGCCTTTCAGGAAACCAAGGGCAACTGGCTGGCGCAGAGCGATTTCGCCGTGACGTTTCTCGATCGCTACGGCAACGAGATCGGCCATCGCGGCATCATCCACGAGGACAGCTTTCCCGTGGACGAGCTGCCGGATACGCTGGTCAAGGCGGTGCTTGCCACCGAGGACCGCCGCTTCTTCGACCATTGGGGCATCGATTTCCTCGGCCTCACCCGCGCCATGACCGTCAATGCGCGCGCCGGCGGCGTCGTGCAGGGCGGGTCGACGCTGACGCAGCAGCTCGCCAAGAACCTGTTCCTGTCCAACGAGCGCACCTTCGAGCGCAAGATCAAGGAAGCCTTCCTGTCCGTGTGGCTGGAGTGCAACCTCTCGAAAAAGGAGATCCTGCGCCTCTATCTCGACCGCGCCTATATGGGCGGCGGCACCTTCGGCGCGGCGGCGGCGTCGCAGTTCTATTTCGGCAAGGCCATCACCGATATCAACCTGGCCGAAAGCGCCATGCTCGCCGGCCTGTTCAAGGCCCCGGCCCGCTACGCCCCCCACGTCAACCTGCCGGCCGCCCGCGCCCGCGCCAACGAGGTGCTGACCAACCTCGTGCAGGGCGGGCTGATGACCGAGGGACAGGTGGTCGCCGCACGGCTTCATCCGGCTTCCGTGGTCGATCGCGCCGAGGTCACGGCTCCCGATTTCTTCCTCGACTGGGCCTTCGACGAGGTCCAGCGCATCGCCGCCCCCTTCGCCCAGCATTCCCTCATCGTGCGCACCACCATCGACATGGGCCTGCAGCAGGCGGCGGAGGACGCGATCGAATCCAGCCTGCGCCAGTACGGCGAAAGCTACCGCGTCAAACAGGGCGCACTGGTCATGATCGAGAACGGCGGTGCCGTGCGCGCCATGGTCGGCGGGCGGGATTACGGCGAGAGCCAGTTCAACCGCGCCACCAAGGCGCTGCGCCAGCCGGGCTCCTCGTTCAAGGCCTATACCTATGCCGCGGCCATGGAAAAGGGCATGACGCCGGAGACGACGATCAGCGATGCGCCGATCACCTGGGGCCGCTGGTCGCCGCAGAACTACGGCCGCAGCTTCTCCGGCAAGGTCACGCTGCTCAGCGCCATCGCCCGCTCCATCAATACGGTGCCGGTGCGGCTCGCCAAGGAGACGCTCGGCATTCCGCGCATCGTCGAGCTTGCCAAGGCCTTCGGCGTGGAGACGCCGATCCGGCCGGACAAGACCATTCCGCTCGGCACCTCCGAACTCACCGTCATGGACCAGGCGACCGGCTACGCCGTCTTCCCGGCCGGCGGCCTGCAGGCGCGCCGCCACGGCCTCAGCCAGATCCTCAACTACGACGGCGACGTGCTCTACGATTTCAACCGCGATGCGCCGCCGGCCCAGCGCGTGCTCAGCGAAAAGGCCACGGCCTCGATGAACTACATGCTGACGCAGATCCCGATCATCGGCACGGCCCGCAAGGCCGCCCTCGACAACGGCGTCGTCGCCGGCGGCAAGACCGGCACCACGCAGTCCTACCGCGATGCCTGGTTCGTCGGTTTCACCGGGGATTACACGGCCGCCGTCTGGTTCGGAAACGACGACTATACCTCGACCAACAACATGACCGGCGGCTCCCTGCCCGCCATCGCCTTCAAGCGCCTGATGGATTACGCCGAGACCGGCATCGACCACCGCCCCATCCCCGGCATCGCCCCGCCGGTGGCCCCGTCGAAGAAGGAGAAGCCCCCTGCCGCGGTCGCCAAGACCGAGGAGAACGCCCTTCCCCCGCTCGTGCGCCCCCGCATGCTCTCGGGCGACGTCACCCGCCTCCTCAAATCCCTCGCCACCCGCTTCGAAACCGCCCCGCCGCTCGAAAGCACCCCCGGCAAAGTCGCCAGCGCCACCCCCGAACCGGCGCCCGACGCCGCCAGCAACTGACGCGATGACGATGCGCGTCCTCGCTTCTCTGTCAAACCTGCGGCAGCCCCTCACCCTAACCCTCTCCCCGCATGCGGGGAGAGGGGACGTGTGCCGCGCGACCTCTTTGGTCACGGCAAACCCGCGCCGCGCGTCTCTTCTCCCCGTCAGAACGGGGAGAAGATGCCGGCAGGCAGATGAGGGGCAGCTGCAGCGCGCGCGTTTCAGCGGGTTAGAAACGAAAGACCCTCTCTGCCCTGCCGGGCATCTCCCCCACAAGGGGGGAGAAGACTCGGGGCGGGCCTCTCGCCCACTGAAGAGACGTTCTGGACAAGAGCTGGGTGCATCCCCGGAGTCCTCTCCCCCCTTATGGGGGAGATGGCCGGCAGGCCAGAGAGGGTCTTCCTTTCTGGCGCCATCCTCCCCGCGCCACCCCCGACCCTCCTCGCCAAAAAGCAGCCAGTCCTGATGTTTCGCGTGCCCTTTCTCGTCGCACTCGCCTTGTGCGTCGCCTTCGGCGGCGGCATTGCCGTGAGCCTGTCCGCGCTCAAGGCCTCCACCGGCTTCGGCTCCATCCGCCTCGGGCCATGGGTCGCCTATCCCAATGCGCAGACGGCCGATACCGACCCCTATGCCAAGGCCCACCGGGCGCGGGCCGGGCGCTTGCTTTACGGCAAGGCCGAGGGCATGCGGTTTACGGCGGACACGGACGATGCCGGCCGCGCGCTTTCCGGCGCCTGCCGCTACGACATCGTCGGCAACACGCCGCCGGCGCGCTTCTGGACGCTGTTTGCGACCGACACGGCCGACCGGCCGCTGACGGCGTCGGAGACGCTGCCTGTCGCGCTCAACGCCTGGAGCGTGCTGCGCGCCGCCGATACGTCCTTCATCATCCATGTCGCGCCGGATGCGCAGGCGGACAACTGGCTGGCGATCACCGAGCCCGGCCGTTTCCGCCTCGTCCTCACCCTCCTCGACGCGCCGACCGCCAATTCCTCCGGGGCGATCGAACTGGTCATGCCGAAGATCATCGCGCGGGGGTGCGGCGATGCGTAGCCTTCTCTATGCCGTCCTCGTCGGGCTCATCGGTGCCGCGCTCTTGCACATCGTCATCGTCCTCGCGCTGCCCCGCTTCACGGCGGAGGATGCCTATAGCCGGGTGCTCGGGCTCTACGAGATGGACAGCTTCTTCCCGCTGACCTCGGCGCCGGGGCCGACGGGTCTGTCCAACGACGATCCCTATCTCCGGGTCGCGGTCTGCGGTTTCTCGGTGCTGGGCGGTCCGGTGCGGTTTACGGCGTCGGGCGACGTGCCCTTCTGGTCGCTCGCCATCTACGATTCCGGATCGAACGAAATCTTCAGCATGAGCGATGCGACGGCGGTGAACGACCGGGTGGATGTGGTGGCCGCGACGCCACTGCAGCTCGTGGAGCTGCGCAAACAGCCGGCGGACACCATCGGACAGACCATCACGGTCGAAATGCCGGAAGACGAAGGCTACGCCGTCCTTCGCGCGCTCGCGCCGCTCGGCAGCTACGAGGCGGCGGCCAGCACCTTCCTCAGCGAAGCGGGTTGCGAGCCCCTGTCCCGATAGGGGCCTTGTCCCGGGCGAAACCGTCGCGCCATGGCAGCGCCGGATCGCGCGGGGAAAAAGAATGTCTGCGGATTCAGTGTTTCTGGGTCGAGCCGTTCAGCGGCTTGATCGCGGAAACGCCTGTGGGAACCTTGGGAAGGGTCACGCCGTCCATGCGCTCGTAGCGAATGCCGGTGAAGAGCAGGATCGTCGCGTCCTGGCGTGTTCCGCCAGCGTTCATCTTGCGACCGCCGCGGTGCTGGCGGTCCTGAAGTCTGATTACATCTGCCATTCTCGTCTCCAATGAACGGGATGAGACGGATGAACTTGAAACAGATTTCATCCTGCCCTCGTCGGGCTGACGCTTCACCGACCCGTCGGGGTCAGCCATGAGCGCCGTTCTCGTTGCTCCTTCTTCCGGGTGATTCCGGATGTATTTCGGTTCATACTGCGAGGCATGCGGTTCGTTCGAAGCGTGTCTGCCCGCAAGATGATTGGGCCACAGCTTAGTAAACAAGGTCTTAACTTTGGATACCCCAAACCTAGCGATGGAAAACATCCCGAAAACCTGCCGTCCGCCCGTTGAAACCCATGATTCGCATGAAAACGTCTTCGGCATCTCCCGGAGCGCCCTGCGCTCCAGTCGCCGACAGCCGCAATCTCCCTCACGGACATTGCGGCTGAATGGCAGTGCGTCCTGACGACGCGCGTGCGGTCTTAGCGGCGGGCGAGAAGGCCCAGCACGAAGGAGACGCCGGCGATCGTCAGCAGCGTGGTGACCGGTTCTTCGCGAACGCGGTCGCGCAGGCGCTCCGTCAGCACTTCGGCTTCGGACTGGACGACGGCCTTCGCGCCGCTGCCGATGGCCGAGACCGAGTCGGTCAGGCGGGCGATTTCGGCACGCAGATCGGAGATCTGGCTGTCGAGGTCGCTCTTGGCAACGCTGGCTTCGACTTCGGCTTCTGTGCTGGAAACGGTGGCGAATTTCTTATCGATCATTGTCCGGGGCTCCTGTTCGAACTGCCGCTTTAACGGCCGGTGGTCGATTTTGTTCCCCGCCTTGCCGAAACACCCCCCGTTTCAGGAGGCTGCCCGCGCGGACTTCAGTGCCGAAGCCGCGCGGACGCCGGAGTCCGAAAACGCCCGTCCTCCTCGTTCAGGATCCGTTCAGGCCGGGCGGCCTAGGAACAAAAACAGGCAGACGCTGTTTTCTGCTTCGCCACATCTCGTGTGAGGGCGTTTTTCCGGGCCTACCCGATCCTGCCTGCATGACGACCTGCCTTGGGAAAGGACCTTTCCCGGCATGGTCGATCGATACGGCTCCGCCCGTGTCGCACAGCGGACGGAGCGGCGGGACGGGCGGACGATGCCATCATATGGGCGTGTTTTACCGTGCTCAATATCATTCGGCACGGTCTGCCAGCCACCCGCCCGCAGGCCCGAAGCCGGAAAGCTACTGGAGGACCCTAGAGTGTATTCCGTCAAATCCATCCTGTCCGGCATCGCGCTCGCCACCACGCTGCTCGCGCCGGTCGCGGCCAGCGCTGCGGAGGGCTTTGCCACCGCCAATGTCAACATGCGCTCCGGCCCCAGCACGCGCTACCCGGCCGTCGTCGTCATTCCCGTCGGCGCGCCCGTCGAAATCCATGGCTGCCTTGCGGATGCCAACTGGTGCGACGTGTCCTTTTCGCGCGGTCGCGGCTGGGTCTCCGGCTCCTACGTGCAGGCGGAGTACCAGCGCAGCCGCGTCTATGTCGCGCCGCGCTACTACCGACCGCTCGGCATCCCCACCGTCACCTTCGAACTCGGCAATTACTGGGATCGCAACTACCGGAACCGCGACTTCTATCGCGACCGCGAATACTGGCGCGGCGGCCCGGACCGTTTCGAACGGGACCGCGATCGTCCCCGTTTCGACCGCGACCGGGACCGGGACCGCGCCCGCTTCGAGCGCGACCGGGATCGGGACCGCTTCGAGCGGGACCGGGACCGCGATCGCTTCAACAATGACGGCCCGCGTTTCGACCGCGATCGCCCCGACTTCGAGCGGGACCGCAACCGGGACCGCGACGGCAATCGCGACCGTCCCCGCTTCGACCGCGACAATGACGGCAACCGGGATCGTCCGCAGTTCGACCGGGATCGCCGCGACAATGATCGGCGGGACAATGACCGTCAGAATTTCGACCGTCGCGACAATGGCGACCGCCGAGACAACGACAACCGTCGCGACAACGACCGGAACAACCCCGATCGTGGCGTTCTGGAACGGCCCAACCTCGACGGCGGCAACGACAATCGCCGCGACCGCGATCGCGACCGCCGCGGCGCCTGCGAGATCGGCGAGCCCGGCTGCACGCTGTAAGCAGCCGCTCCCCATCGCATGAGACAACAGGCGGCGCCGGCCACGGCGCCGCCTGTTGCGTTAAATGAGAGCACCTCCCTCTCCTCCGTCATGCTCGGGCTTGTTCGGAGCTTCTGCTGTCGTCGCTGCAAACTCCATGGTTCTCCAGATCGCGGGCCGTGCAGCAGATGCTCGGCACCCGACGCTGGAATCGATCAACCGGGAAACGGTCTCACGGCGGCCCCATCCGCCCGCCACCCGCGTGCAACCAAGCCTTGCGGGCCCCTGTCACACATCACCCAATACCTGCCCCAGGATCGCACGCCCTTAAGCCGATGTTAACCACGTCGGCATAATCTCCGTCGCATGGCGCGCTCGTTGCCATCGCCGGGACACCTGCATCGCGGATTCCAGACACGTCAAGGCCTTGCGCGGCGACGTTCAGGAGACGTGTGAGCGGAAAACGGTGGCACGAGGCCTGCGCCCTGAACGCGGGCAAGGGGTGCCTTGCCGAGGGATGCGTCGGTGTTTTGCGTATGAGGTGGACGTGTGGCGAACCGGTTTCGTGATTTGGAAAGACCGCAGAACGGCCGCGTGAAAGACGCGGTGCTGATGGCAACGGTGTCGAGTTTCGAAGGGCTTCGCCAGCCGCGATCCTCCGATCTCAAACAGTTCTGCGAGCTGTTCGAGCCGCTGTTTGCAGCCTCTAGCGACGAGGCGCGCCGGCAGGCGGCAGCGGCCCTTGCCAGAAGCCCCCATGTGCCCCCGTCCGTCGCCCTCCAGATCGGCAGCGCCCCCATCGCCATCGCCGCCCTGTTTCTCACCCGCGCCGTCTCGATCGAGGAGCGCGTCCTCCTCGACATCATCCGCAACCAGAGCCCCTCCCACGCCAATGCCATCGCCCGTCGCGAGAACCTCAGCGTCCGGGTGGTCGATGCCCTTGTCGAGCGGCGCGACAGCACGCCCCGCCCGGCGGCCTCCGTGCCGGAGGCGGCGCGGCCCGCTTCACCCGCTCCTCCCGCCGCGAGCGCCTCGCTGGAGCGCGAGGAGCGCCTGCGCGCGGAGCTGAAGGCGCTTGCCCGCACCGCCGGCCAGCCGCTGGCGGCACCTGCGGCCCCACCCCGCCGCCCGCTGGTGGCGCTCGACGCCACGCATGAAGCACTCCTCGTGCGCTTCTCCCGCTCGGGCGAGGTCAATCTGTTCGCCGCGACCCTGTCGCATGCGCTCGACTGCTCGGCCGTCTTCGGGGAACGCCTCGTCCTCGACGTCTCCGGCTGGCAGCTGGCCGTCACCCTGTCGGCGCTCGGCACGCCGCGCGCGGAAATGGTGCGCATGCTTACCACGCTCTACCCCTATCTCGGCGAACGAAGCGGCGCGGGAACGCGCTGCGATGCGCTGCTCGACGGGATCGACCCGGTCGATGCGAAGACCCGCGTGGAAGGCTGGATCGCCGCGGACGATGCGCGCCGCGAGGGTGGCCGCAGCACCGGTCCGCGCCACGCGCCGATGCTCGGCCCGGAGCGCGCGGAAGACCCGCGCCAGCCGGCCGCCTACCCCGCCCCCGCCAACCAGACGCAGCAGATCGCCTCCACCTTCTACCGCCGCAACCTGACGCGCGGGGCACGCTGACCGGTCTCAGACCAGGTGTCAGCCGTCCGGCGTGATGGTTTCGAAAAGATCGGAAACGTCCTGCGTTTCCAGCTCGACGATCCAGCAATCCGGATCGAACCGGATCTCGCGGGCGAGCGCCGCGTCGATGGCGTTCGCATCGGGCGACGAGAGGCGGCATTCGAACAGCCGCCCGCCCTCTTCCTCGGCCGTCACCAGGCTCTGCGGTGCCGGGCCGAACAGCGTTTCCTGCCCGTCCCGGGTCCGCTGGCGGATAAAGATGGCCCCCGCCGCCTCGGCCCCCTTGCGCAGCACAGCCGCGTAGTCGCCGCGCGAAAAGACGCGCCGGGTGATGGCGGAAACGAAGATGTCGGAACGCAGGCGCATGGCCCTGCATAGCGCGGGCAAAGGGCGGCGTCTATCGCTGCCGGCACAGGCGGTTAGGAGCGGTATTTTCCACCGCTTCGCGAAGCGGTTCGCACGTTGATTCCGAAAAGACTCGGAATCCGCTCAAGCGATTGTGTTTTCCACGCCTCCCCTCCGTCATACTCGGGCTTGTCCCGAGCATCTGATGTCGTCCCCGCAAACACCATGGTCCTCCAGATCCGCAGGCTGTGCAGCAGAACGCTGCACAAGCCCGAGCATGACGGCAGGGGGTGGCAATGCCCGACACCGGAACACGGCTGTCAGGAGGCAATCAGCCGGGCGCCACCAGCTCAGATCGCGCCGATTTCCTTCATCTTCTTCAGCACGGCCGCGCTCGGCTCGCCCGTTTCCGGCAGGCGGTAGTGTTTTTCGAAGTGGCGGATGGCCATGCGGGTCTGGTCGCCCGCCACGCCGTCGATCGACACGTCGGTATAGGCAAGGTTCGACAGGCCCCGCTGGATGGACATGACGAGGCCGGGGCCGCTCGCGGCGGACGGGCCGGTGTCGGCGGATGCCGTTTCGGCGGGCTTGGCAGGTGCGGGCTTCGGCTTCGCCTCGGCGCCGCCCTCGGCGGCACGGATCGCGGCGGCGATCGGGTCGATCTCGGTTGTCGTCCTTGCGGCCGGCTTGTGCGCCGGCGGAATGGCCGTCGGGCGCGGGGCCGGCATGATCGTGGCGATGCCGGACGATGCGGACGCCCCGCCTTGCAGGGCCGTGAGCAGGCCCTGGCTGACGATGCCCGTCTGCGGCAGGCCGTTCGCCTGCTCGAACCGGCGGATCGCCGCCGTGGTCTTCGGTCCGAGGCGGCCGTCGGCCTCGCCGTCGTAGAAGCCGTGTCGCGCGAGCTCGGCCTGAACCGCGCGCACGAGGCGCGCCGGGTCGAGGTCGGGCGTCGCATCCGGGCGAGGTTCCGGCTCACCCGGCAGCGTGGCCAGCGTGTCGGCTGCGGGAACGCTGGCGGTGCGCTCGCCGGTCGGCAGCGCCTCGGCCGGCACCTGCCCCGGCTCGGCCTCGCCCACCTCGTCCTCGCGGCGGATGACGAAGGTGGTGACCTTGCTCGGGTCCGGCGCGTCCTGCGGTTCGCTCAGCGACACCCGCGCCGGATCGGGATGGGTGAAGGGCAGACGGGTGCGCATCAGCGGCGACGGGTGGTGGCCGGGCTGATACCAGAGCGCATTGGCCGCGACGAAGCCGAACACGACGGCAAACGCCGCGGTCCCGCCGAAGATCGCGGGATTGCGCAGCGCCAGACGCAGCATGCCGGAGGCGGCCCGCAGCACGATGTTCGGTCGCGACGTTGCCTTTCGCTTCGGCGCGGTGGCGCCCCTGGCGCTCGCCTTGCCTCTTGCCGGTGTGGCGGCGGGTGCTTTGCGTCGGTCAGGCTGTTTTCGCGTAGGCTTCGCCATCTGCCGCACCTCCTTTCTCAACCCCGGACGCGTCGGTCGCGGGGTTCAGGGACGTGGAGCCGGCCTGGCTTTTCAGGCGCGGCGGAAAATCTGCAACGCTGTCGGCGTCGGCAAGGTGATCGGCATCGCGGATGCCGGAGCCGTCGAGCGGCAGGCTGATCCGGATCGCCGTGCCTTCGCGCGGGCGGCTGGAGATCTCGAAACGGCCGCCATGCAGCGCCACCAGCCCTTTGACGAGCGCCAGGCCGAGGCCGGTGCCTTCGTATTTGCGGGTATATTCGTTCTCGACCTGCATGAAGGCCTGACCGAGAGAGGCGAGCTTTTCCGCGGGGATGCCGATGCCGGTGTCGCTGACGGTGAGGCGCAGGTCGGCGCCGACGATTTCCGCATCGACGGTGACGATGCCGCCGGCGTCGGTGAACTTGATGGCGTTGCCGACGAGGTTGATGAGGATCTGCTGCACGGCGCGGCGGTCGGCATGGACCTCGCCGACGCCGCGCATGACGCGGCTCGCGAGCTTCACGCCCTTGGCCTCGGCCTGCAGGCCCAGCATCGCCTCGCAGGCGGAGACGGCATCGGCGACGACGAAGGGTTCGGCGATCAGCTCGTAGCGTCCCGCCTCGATCTTGCTCATGTCCAGCATCGTGTTGACGACGGAGAGGAGATGGGCGCCGGACTGGTTGATCAAGGCAACGTATTCGCGCTGGCGATCGTTTTCCAGCCGGCCGAAATATTCGCCGGAGAGAATGTCGGAGAAACCGAGAATGGCGTTGAGCGGCGTGCGCAGCTCGTGGCTGACGGCGGCGAGGAACCGCGTCTTCGCGTCGTTCGCGCTTTCCGCGGCTGCGGCCTTCGAGGCGGCATCGGCCTTCAGCGCCACCTCGGCGGAGATGTCGCGCGACTGGACGAGGATGGCCGACAGCGCGCCGCCCTCGACGATGGCGGCGAGTTCGCACCGCATATGCAGAAGCTGCGCGCCGCCTTCCGTCATGGAGCCGCGCTCCAGCCGAAGCTCGACGGTCTCGGCGTCGGCCCCGAGCCGGATGGCGTCGATGGCGCGCAGGAAGGCGATGCGGTCGGAGACGTGGATCTGCTCGATGAAGCCGCGGCCGGTCGGGTCGCGCATCCAGGCGAGGAAGCCGGCCGCGTCGCGCCCGTGCACGGATGTCACGGAGCCGCGCAGGTCGTGCAGCGTCACGAGGCCGGAAAAGAGATCATAGGCGCGTGCTGCAGGGGCGACGGGCGTCTCGGCGGGCGGCAGCGGCTGCGCCTCGCGGCCGGCAAGGCCGACGGCGGCGAGACCGCCGACCAGCGTCAGCGCGCCGACGAGGCCCGCGCCGACCGGCAGGGCCAGCGACAGCGGCAGCACGGCGGCAAGCGCCAGCGGAGCGACGGGGAAGGCGATGAGAGCGCAGGCTGCAACGGTGCGGATGGCGGAGAGCTCGCGCTCCGTCGGTGCCGGGCGGGGCAACCAGAGCCTGGCGGCATCGTCCACGCGGGACGCAAACCTTCCAGCGATGTTCCGCACAATTGTCACGCCCGACCCTGCATTTTTCGTTGCCCGGAACGTCCTGCCCCGGTTGTTTATGACGGTCCGTGCCGGTCGTTTCCGGCCATCACAAAGGGCGGGACGATCGTCATCGGACTGAGGGCGAATGTCTCACCGGCGGCTTAATGAAACTCTAAGTGACGACACCCGAACTGTTGCAAAACGGCGTCACCGGCCTTCCCGAGCCGGATTCGGACGCCCTTCGTTTGTTGTGGTTAACGTGGCGTAACCGTTGAAATAATGGTGTTTTTCGGGTTAATTTAACCACTGTGGCAGGCGCAGCCACTGCCGGAAGCCGCATTTGCAGGGGGCGGACGCGCGGTCGCCGCCTTGACCCTTAACACGACTGCCTCAAATGCCCTTCAAATGCGGATCAAAGGCAGATCGATCGCATTTTACGAAAAGACGCCTCAAATACAGGTCTCGTTTTCAAGGCCGTGTTGGAAGAGGTGCCCTAGTGTGACCGTCAGCCGACCTGCTTCCCGTCATCGGTCACCGGCAGAGACCGGACACCGGCGGGGGACATGGAGCAGAGGCGCTGGACAGTTGCGTGAACGTCAAGAACGGGGTCGACCATGTGGTTTCTGATCAAGGCAGCATTCTGGTTTTCGCTGGTGCTCGTTCTCCTGCCGATCTTCGGCACGGAGGAGGCCGCGCAGCCGCAGACGGCAGCCGGTGCCCGGATGGATATCGGCCAGACGGTGTCGGCCGCCAGCGAGGCGATCGGTTACATCGGCGCCATCTGCCTGGAGAAGCCCGACGTCTGCACCAAGGGTGCCGAGACATTCCATGCGCTCGGCCACCGCGCCAAGGACGGCGCCCGCATCGCCTACCAGCTGCTGGAAACCCAGTTCGGCGACGAGAAGACCGCAGCGGCGGCACCGGCTGACGCCGCGACGGCGGGTGACGCCGTGACGACGGGCACCGTGCCGGAGCAGGCCCTGCCCCCGGTCGCCCCTCCGGTCGCGGCGGCCGAGGCACCGGCGCTGTCCGAGCCCGAGAGCCATGAGGATCTGGGCGTCACGCGGATCCCGGTGCCGGAAAAGCGCATTCCGCCGAAGCCGCACCGCGCCTCCTGACCGGCCCGGCATCCGCCACCGGAACCCCGGCGAAAGCCCGCGCGCGGCAAGCCGATCCGCCTTCTCAACGCTTCCCCGATCCCTTATAGAGACGGCATGACCGATGCCGCCACCTTCACACCGACGCCCCTTTCCGAAATCCTCGAGAACTGCGCCTATCTCGACGACTGGCAGGACAGGATGAGCTATGTCATCGAGCTCGGGCGGACGCTGCCGGACCTGCCGGAGGAGAAGCGCACGGCCGAGAACAAGGTGCAGGGCTGCGCCAGCCAGGTCTGGCTGGTGACCCATGCCGGCGAGGGTGCCGATCCCGTCCTGACCTTCGAAGGCGAATCCGACGCCCATATCGTGCGCGGGCTCGTCGCCATCGTGCTCTCGATCTTTTCCGGAAAGACAGCCTCGCAGATCGCGGCGACGGATGCGCTGGACCTCTTCGGAAAGATGGGCCTCATCGAATTCCTCACCGCCCAGCGCGCCAACGGCCTGCGTTCCATGGTCAAGCGAATCCAGGACCAGGCGGCGCTGCGGCTGAAGGGCTGAGGCGGAAGAGGGTTGATCGACGCCAGAACAAGGCCATCAGGTGTCCATCAGCCGGACGCCATAGGATGCGATTCAAGGTTGATGGCTTCGGGGGCGGACAAGAGCGAAAAGCGCAGACGTCCCTTTCCGCAACCGTGCGATTCTGAAGGGAGAGCCATCCTCCTCCCCGATGTTCCGGCCTTGAGCCGGACTCTCGCCATCTCATGTCCGTAAGATGAGACGACGCTTTTGACCTGACGCACGTCAGGTCGCTGATGTGTGATTGGCATCCCGCCGGTGATTGGCGCGATTTCAACGTCCATTCGCGCAGCCCCGCCGTCCACTACCCGCCGCGTCCGCGACCCCCATCCATATCCGGGCGATAGCCTTCCGCGCCCCAGGCATGGGTGCGGCGCTCGGGGGACGCCGGCGGGGGGGCGTAGTGGCGGGCGAGCGCCATGAGGGCGGCGCGCAGCAGGAGCTTTGCCGAGCGGGCCGGCCATTGCCGTTCGCGCTCCACCGTTTCCAGCCCTTTCTCGAAACCGCAGACGTCGATGGCGACGCCGCAGAGTTCCGGGCCGATCGCCTCCATGGCGCGCGCCACGCGGCTGCGCGCCGTCATGGCGCTGTCGGCGATCTCGCTGCCGCCACCGCCGCCCCTGGTGCGCGTCGACAGCTGCGGCGCGTAGGACATGGTCATGCGCGGCTGCAGCTGCGCGCGGGTAAAATCGCGGTGCAGCCGCTGCCCGGCTTCCAGCGCTTCGGCCGGCAGAAACGGCTTGCCGGATTTCTCCTTCAGCCGGGCGATGTGCGCGAGCGGCGATTCCGCGAGATTGACCTGCACCGTCTGCCGCCCGGCCGCCGTTTCCACCGTGCCGGAGGCGATGTGCCGATGCTGGCCGGCAAAGGCCGCCTCCGGGGCAGATAAGGCACGCTTGAGAAAGGGCACGGCCGGTGGGAGGAGACGCCAGCGCCCGGTGGCATCCGGCCCGGCGGCATCGGGCTTGGCGCCATGCGGTCCGGCGGCATGGGGCCCGGCGGCGTCAAGCCTGGCGACAAGCCCGAGGGACACGGCATCGCGCAGCGCCGCGGGCGGCAGCGTGCGCTGCACGCCGTCCGGGCGCGTGACGATCAGGCCGGTGCCCGCCTCCGTCACCGTGAAGCTGGCCACGACGGCGGCATCCGCGGTATCGCAGGCTTCGCCGGGCCGCGCCCGCCGGCCGCCGACGAGGTGGCGGACCAGTCGGACGAGATCGGCGCGGGCGGCGGCGTCCCCAGACCGCGCGTCACGCATGGGTGGCATCTCCGACCGGCAGGAAGGCGGCCGTGATCACGCGCTCGATGGCGGTGACGAAGGCATCGAAATCGGCATCGTCGCGACGATCCTCCACCACATGGCAGGAATAGCTGACCGTCGAGCGATCCCGCCCGAAAGCCACGCCGATATCGGTCAGCGAGACCTGCAGCACGACATGGCTGACATACATGGCGATCTGGCGGACATGCGTCATCATTCGCCGGCGGTCGCGTCGCAGCTGCTGGCGATCGCCGACCATCAGGGTGAGTTCCTCGACCACATCGGCCACCATGCGGCAGCGGGCCTGCGCCAGCGGATCGGGCGCTGCCGTCTCCGGCTGTTCGCGAAGCCGGGACGGCGCGGGCGTGCGGGCCGCCTGCCCGTCCGCTGCGGGAAGCCCTGCGGCGGAGGGCGGCCACGCGGATTTGCACTCCGGCGCACGGATAGGCTCACGGGTGGGCGCCGCTGCCGGAGACGCCGCCGCCCGGGCCGAGAGCGGCGATATCGCGATGACGGAGGCTGCGGCTGCGGGGCCGCGATCGTCGGAAAAACGGCCCAGAAGGCCCAGAGGGCCGATCGTCGTCAGAACGCTGGCAGGTGCAGAGGGCATGGTCATCGCAGATCTCCGTTATAGGAATAGTTTCATATATCCTACGCCGAAGGGGAAACGAGCGCTACAACCCGACCGCAACTTTCTGTTGAATTGTTTGACCTTTCACATAGAGCCCTGAATCATATAGGCATTTTTTCCTTATTCTGGTTCACGCATATGCGCGGCCCTTCCGCGGACATGAAAAAGCCGGACCGGATCAGGATCCGGTCCGGCGCCATGGTGACGTTGCGCTTGGGAGGCGTTGGCAAAAGCGGTGTCGCGCTGGCGCGAAGCCTGTCGCCGGTCCGCCGACGTGCCCGTCCGCCGACCTGGCGGCGTGCTGACGGGTCGGCGTGCTGACGGGTCGGCGTGCTGACTTGCCGGCGTGCTTACTTGGCGGCGCGCTTGCGGCGTTGGCCGAGGCCCATTTCGCGGGCCAGGCGCGAGCGCGCTTCGGCATAGGCCGGGGCGACCATCGGGTAGTCTGCCGGCAGTTCCCACTTCTCGCGATAGTCTTCCGGCGACAGAGCGTGGTGCGTCATCAGGTGGCGCTTCAGCGACTTGAAGTTTCCGCCGCATTCCAGGCAGGTGATCTGCCCGTCCTGAACCGACTTGCGCACCGATACGGCGGGCTTGGGCTTTTCCACGGCGGCGACGACGGGGGCCGGTGCACCGGTGTTGTTCAGCGCGGTGTGCACATCGCCGATGAGGGTCGACAGCTCCGAGACGGGCACGACATGATTGCTGACATAGGCTGCGACAATCTCTGCGGTCAGTTCCACCAGCAACTCGTTGCCATGTCCGGGCATGCCACCATGTCCTGCCATCTGTTCACTCATTTTGTTCTCCTTTCGGGCGGTTGTCTCGTTATTGCCCGCGAATGCGCAGGCTTTTTTCTGAAAGCGCCATTTGTCCCATGGAAATGCGATCGATTCCGGTAAAACCGGCACGATTGCATCAGAATGGGACGACCGAGTTACTTGATAAATGCACCTGCATGGACCGCCGGATATCTTTCCCCTACCCCGAAAAGACAACCGAATTCTGTAGAGATATTTCGGCGACGACAACCTGCAGTAATTTCAGTCTCAGACACTTTGCCTTTACTCGAATAACATTCGCCCCAAAAATGTCAAACCCGTTTTTCAATAGACGCAAGACTTGGCGACGAAATTCATGCGCTTCATCACAGTTGTCACAAGCAATCCCGGTGTAATGGGGCGCGTTGATCTATCGAGAAACGCGGTTCGGGGCAACATCCCTCCGCGCACCGATGGCGGGGCAGGCGATTCTCTGCAACCTCTGATTCCCGCTCTGCCGGATATGTTTCCATGAGCAGACGTTACTATAAAGCGGCGGGGCACAAAGGCGAACGCCTGATACCAAGTGCGACGCTTTGTTTGCGCGCTGCGCGTTCCTATATGAAAGGTCATCTCAAGATGAGGAGAACGACATGAGCGAACATTGCATGCAGGCCACCGATAACGGCGCAAACCCCGCTTTCAAGGTCGTGAAGAGCGATGCCGAATGGCGCGAGCAGCTGACGCCGGACCAGTATCGCGTGACCCGTCAGCACGGCACCGAACGGGCGTTTTCGAGCCCCGATTTCGCGCTCGGCAAGGCCGGCACCTATCGCTGCATCTGCTGCGGCAATGCGCTTTACGACGCAGGCACGAAGTTCGATTCGGGAACGGGCTGGCCGAGCTTCTTCCAGCCGCTCGCGCCCGAAGCGGTGACGCAGGTCACCGACCGCTCCTACGGCATGACACGGACGGAAGTGAAGTGCGCCGATTGCGACGCGCATCTCGGCCATGTCTTTCCGGACGGACCGGCTCCGACCGGGCTTCGCTACTGCATGAACGGCGTGGCGCTGAGCTTCGACCCGGCCTGAGCGATCCGGCGAGCCCGCGCGCGGCCTCGCGCGTGGATCTCAGGCGGTCGCGTTTCCGATGACCGAAAAGACGGCCGAGAAGTGAACGGCGGCAGCGGTGACCACGAAGCCGTGCCAGATGGCGTTCTGGAAGCGCAGCCGCTCCCACACGTGGAAGATGACGCCGGCGGAGTAGATGATGCCGCCGGCGAGAATGAGCAGCATGGTGGCGCCGTTCAGCGTCGTCAGCAGCGGCCCGACGGCCAGCACGCCGCTCCAGCCCATGGCGAGATAGAGCACGATGGCCAGCTTGTCGTAGCGCCCCGGGAAGACGCATTTCAGCGCGATGCCGAGTGCGGCGATCAGCCAGATGCCGACGAGCATGACGGCGAGGAAGGGATCGTCCCAGCCGCTCTGCAGGAACGGCGTGTAGGTCGCCGCGATCAGGATGAAGATCGAGGAGTGATCGAACCGGCGCAGCAGCCATTTCGTGCGCGAAACCGGCCACATATTGTAGAGAAAGGAGATCGACAGCGTGGCGACGAGGCCGGCGCCGTAGATTGCCGCGGCCGCGATCTGCCCGGCCGTGCTTGCGGCGCCCGCATGGACCAGCAGGATGGTGACGCCGACGAGCGCGCAGGCGAGACCGATGCCATGGACGATGCCGTCCGCGATCATCTCGGTCCGGTCGTAATTCCACTTGATGCCCTTGATCTCCACGCGCGCTTCGTCTCCAGATCCGTTTCGCGGTCAGGCTACGCACCCGCCGCCCGTTTGGCGAGCCCCCGGGGGACATGCGCCGGTCACTTTCAGTGACGAATCGATCATCGGCGCGGATGCTGGCGGGAGAATGACAGACTGTGCCGCAAAGGGCGGAAAAATGCTGCGGGTGCGAAAAAAGTTTCAAGCCGGCGTGAAGGGTTCGCGCAGGGATTGTCAACGCCTCCGAGACGCTGCATCGCCGTTCCCGGGGATTTCGCGCCGGGCGCCGGCGGTGCATAGTCGGCATCACTTTCGGGACTCTCGCCACGGACGATCCGCGCCACCTGCCGCACAGGCCGGAATGGCGCGTGTCCTGTCCGGCATCGTCCCGAACACTCAAGCAGGAGCGACCGCGATGAGCCTTTCCATGACCGACATCACCCCTTCGACGGAGCGTCCGCTCATCCCCGAACATCCCTTGGCCATGCCGGCCTATGTCGATCACGCACGGCTGGTGGTGCGCGACCTGCCGCTCGTCTCGTCGTGGTACCAGTCGGTGATGGGACTGAGCCTGATGGCGCGGTTGCCGAGCGGCGAGACGCTCGGCGTCGGCGGGCGGCCGCTGCTGACGCTCACAACCTCCGGCACGGCGACCCCGGCGCCGCGCAACGCGCCGGGCCTGTTCCACACGGCCTTTCTCGTACCGGACCGGTCGGCGCTTGCCCGGTGGCTGGCCCATGCCGCGGACCTTCAGGTGCCGCTGCAGGGCGCTTCCGACCATCTGGTCAGCGAGGCGATCTATCTCGCCGATCCCGAGGGCAACGGCATCGAGGTCTATCGCGACCGGCCCCGCGCCACCTGGACTACCCTGCCCGACGGCACCGTGAAGATGGCGACGCTGCCGCTCGATCTGCAGGCGCTCTACGACGAGGGCGTGGCGCTCGGGCGTGCGGAGATCGCCTGGGGCGGCATGGCGGCCGGCACGGCGCTTGGCCACCTGCACCTGCAGGTGTCGGATCTGCCGCAGGCCAACGGCTTCTTCCGCGACGTGCTCGGCCTCGATCTGATCTCCACCTATCCCGGCGCCAGCTTCTTTTCGAGCGGCCGCTACCACCACCATCTCGCCGCCAATATCTGGAACGCGCGCAACGCGCCGCGGCGCGTGGCCGATATGACCGGGCTCGGCACCTACGCCCTGCGGTTCAACGACGCGGCGGCCCTTCAGTCGGCGCTGGCCGCGTTGGACCGGCTGGAGATCGCCACGACCCGCGCCGGCGACACCGTCTCCCTTACCGATCCGTTCGGCATCGGGCTGACGCTGTCGGCCTGAACGTCCGGCCCCAAGTTCAGCCCGGGCGGCGCACCACAAGGGCGGTGAGCTTCAGCGCGATCGGGCGGACGATCAGCACGCTGACGAAGGCGGCGGGCATGGCGACGAGATAGGCGCCGGCCACGCGCATGGGCAGGCCGCCGTCGATGCCGCTGTTCACCGAAACGATGATCCAGCACATGACGAAGGCCATGATGCCGGCCATGAAGAAGGCGAAGACGTAAGGGGTCATCGCCGGGGGAAGGCCCGCCCTTGCAGAGCGGGCGGCGGGCGATGCGGGGGTTGCGTTGGTGGGCATGGTCTCTCCGGATGTTTGATCTCGATGTCCCTGTCCTAGCGCCAAATGCGGCGCGTGATTAGAGGCTTGCAGGCTCCCTCAATCTGAAGCAAAACTTTCGAATGATCCGTATCGGGAGTGCGCGCAGCTATGGACAGTCTTCGCGGGATCGAGAGTTTCGTGCGCAGCGTCGAGATGGGCAGCATCGCAGCGGCGGCGCGCCACCTCGGCATCAGCCCTGCCGCCGCCAGCCAGAACATCGCCCGGCTGGAGCGCGACCTCGGCGTGCGCCTGCTGCAGCGCACAACGCGCCGCCTGGGGCTGACGGATAGCGGGCAGGTGTATTTCGAGCGCGTCCGCCCTGTCGTCCACGCGCTGGAGGCGGCCGCCACCGCCGTCTCGGCGCTCAACGACACGCCGCGGGGCCGGCTCACCTTGTCCACCTCCGTCGCCTTCGGGCGGCATGTCGTCGCACCGCTCATTCCCGGTTTCGCGCGCCTCTACCCGCAGCTGTCCGTCGAGCTCGTCGTCACCGACAGGGCGGTCGATCATATCGCCGAGGGCATCGACATCAGCGTGCGCTTCGCCGAGCAGCTGGAGCCCTCGCTGATCGCGCGCCGCCTCGTCACCGTGCCCATGCTGATCTGCGCCGCGCCCGAGTATCTCGCCCGCCGCGGCACGCCGCGGACGCCGGAGGATCTCGTGCATCACGATTGCCTGCTCTACCGGCTGGCCACCCATGGCCGCCTGTTCCGCTGGACGTTTCTCAAGGACGGCACGCTCTACGAGCCCGACATCAAGCCGAAGATCATCAGCAACGACATCGACACCCTGACCTCCATGGTCCTGGCCGGCGCCGGCATCGCCCGGCTCGGCGCCTTCATCGCCGACGCGCTGATCGCCAAAGGCCTGGTCGTGCCCTTGTTTCAGGAGGCCCCCGTCGCCGGCGGCAGCAGCGTCGCCGGCAGCACCACGGTCGCCGCGCACACGCCCTTCACCTTCTACGCCTGCACGCTCGACCGGCACAGCGCCACGCCGAAAATCCGCGCCTTCATCGATTACGCGGTCGCCGCGCTCTCCGCGCGCTGAGACAACGCGCTTTGCCGCTTGAATGCGCCGGCTGCGGCATCTATGTGCTGGATATCCCAGCGCATTGTCCTGCGGCTGCAACGAAGAGATGGAGCCTTTCCGGGACATCGGAAAAGCTCCAGCGAACCCCCGGAGATCGCCTTGTCCGACCATGCCCCCGTCTTTTCCAGCCTGCCCCCGGCGCCCGTCGCGCCCAAGAAGCCGGTGAGCGACACCCGCCACGGCATCACGCGCACCGACGATTATGCCTGGTTCCGGGCCGACAACTGGCAGCAGATGTTCAAGGATACCTCGATCCTCGATCCCGAGATCCGGGCGCATCTGGAGGCCGAGAACGCCTATATGAAGGCGGCGATGGCGGACACCGAGGCGCTGCAGAAGCAGCTGTTTTCCGAGATGAAGGGCCGCATCAAGGAAGACGACAGTTCCGTGCCGATGAAGGACGGACCCTTCGCCTACGGCACGTCCTTCGTCACCGGCGGCGAGCAGCCGCGCTATTTCCGCGAGCCGCGGGCGGGCGGCGAGCGCGTGGTGCTGCTCGACGGCGACAAGGAGGCCGCGGGCAAGGACTATTTCCGCCTCTCCGGCATCGACCATTGCACCGATCACTCGCTCGGCATCTGGGGCTATGACGACAAGGGCTCGGAATATTACACGCTGCGCATCCGCGATCTGTCGACCGGCGAGGACCTCGCGGACGTGATCGCGAACACCGGCGGCGGCGGCGCCTGGGCGCCCGACGGCCGCAGCTTCTTCTATACCGTGCTCGACGAAAACCACCGCCCGTCGAAGATCTTCCACCACGTCATCGGCACGCCGCAGGCGGACGACCGGCTGGTCTACGAGGAGGAGGATCCGGGCTTCTTCATGGGCGTCGGCGCGTCCATGCTGGACGACGTCATCTATATCGACATCCACGACCACGAGACCAGCGAATACCTGCTGATCCCGACCGCCGACCTGCACGCGACGCCGAAGCTGGTGGCGGCGCGCGAGACCGGGCTCGAATATTCCCTGACGGAAGGCGGCGACGTCTTCTACATCCTGACGAATGCTGACGGCGCCAAGGATTTCAAGATCATGGAAACGCCGTTCGACCGGCCGGAGCGGGAGAACTGGCGCGAGGTCGTGCCCCACACCCCCGGCCGGCTGATCCTCAACCATATGGCGTTTGCCCGCCATCTCGTCTGGCTGGAGCGCGAGAACGGGCTGCCGCAGATCAAGATCCGCGACCGGCGCACCGGCGCGGAACACGCGATCGCCTTTGCCGAGGAAGCCTTCTCGCTCGGCCTCTCCGGTGCTGCCGAATACGACACCGACGTCATCCGCTTTTCCTATTCCTCGATGACGACGCCGAGCCAGCTGTTCGACTACGACATGACGACGCGCGCGCGCACGCTCCTGAAAACGCAGGAGGTGCCCTCCGGCCATGATCCGGACGACTATGTCACGCGCCGCGTGTATGCGCCCTCGCATGACGGCGCCGCCGTGCCGGTGACGCTGCTCTACCGCCGCGACACCCCGCTCGACGGCTCCGCGCCCTGCCTGCTCTACGGCTACGGCGCCTACGGCATTTCCATTCCCGCCTCGTTCAACACCAACTGCCTGTCGCTGGTAGACCGCGGCTTCGTCTATGCCATCGCCCATATCCGCGGCGGCAAGGACAAGGGCTTTGCCTGGTACGAAGACGGCAAGATGGAGAAGAAGACCAACACCTTCAAGGACTTCATCGCGGCGGCCGACTATCTGAATCAGGAGGGCTTCACGTCCTACGCGAACATCGTCGCCGAAGGCGGCTCGGCCGGCGGCATGCTGATGGGCGCGGTCGCCAACATGGCGCCGGAGAAATTCGGCGGCATCATCGCAGCCGTTCCCTTCGTGGACGTGCTGAACACCATGCTCGACGACACCCTGCCGCTGACCCCGCCGGAATGGCCGGAATGGGGCAACCCGATCGACGACGCGGCGGCCTACCACCATATCGCCAGCTACTCGCCCTATGACAATGTGGCGGAAAAACCCTACCCCGCCCTCCTCGCCCTTTCCGGCCTCACCGATCCGCGCGTGACCTACTGGGAGCCGACCAAATGGGTGGCGAAGCTGCGCGACAGGACCACCGGCCAACAGCCGATCCTCTTGAAAACCAACATGGGCGCCGGCCACGGCGGCGCCTCCGGCCGCTTCCAGCGGCTGGAGGAGATCGCGTTCGAATATGCGTTTGCGATCAAGGTGGCGCGGAAGATGTAAGGGGCAAGAAGACAGGCCCTTTCTGCCCCGCCGGGAATCTCCCCCACAAGGGGGAGAGGACTCGCGGCACGCCCTCAGCTTTAATCTTGAACGTTTCTTTTGAAGCGAGCGGATGCCGCACGTCTTCTCCCCCCTTGTGGGGGAGATGGCCGGCAGGCCAGAGAGGGTCTTTCTTCCTTCCTTCCTTCCTTCCTTCCTTCCTTCCTTTCTTCCTTCCTCATCCCACCCTCCACACGCACATGCGCCATCTCGAAAATACATCACCGCGCCCTATAACCCTGCTGCGGCGGCCATCCGGCCGTCCGGTTCGGGGGATGTCATGCTCAGGTCGAAACGTCTCTGGCAGGTGGTGCGGCTGTCGCGGCGGCTGTGGGTTCGGGCGACGCTCTATTGTCTTGCGGGGGTTGCGACGGCGCTCGTGGCCATTCTGCTCGGACCCTTCATTCCCGAAGACATGACGCGGGCCTTCGGGGCGGATGCGGTCGATCCGATCCTCAGCATCATCGCCTCCAGCATGCTCGCCGTCACCACCTTCTCACTGTCGACGCTGGTGGCCGCCAGCGCGGCTGCGGCCAGCGGCGCGACGCCGCGGGCGACGAGCCTGCTGCTCAAGGACACCACCGCCCAGCGGGCGCTTTCCACCTTTCTCGGCACCTTCCTGTTTTCGCTGGTCGGGCTGATCGCGCTGCATGCCGGGCTCTATGGCGGCGGCGGGCGGCTCGTGCTGTTCGTCGTCACGCTCGGCGTCATCGCCGTGATCGTGCTGACCCTGCTACGCTGGATCGACCATCTCTCGACCCTCGGCCGGATCAGCGAGACCATCGACCGGGTGAAGACCGTGGCGATGACGGGCATGCGCGATCATCTGGAAGATCCGCTTCTGAGCGCCGCGCCGCTCGGGCCCCTTCCCTCCGGTGCCGTTCCGGTCTCGCCCGAAAGGGTCGGCTATCTCCAGCATATCGACGTGCCGCAGTTGCAGGCGCTCGGCGACGCGGGCGATCTGGACCTGTATCTGACGGTGCGCGCCGGCGCCCTGTGCGCGCCGGGCACGCCGATGCTGTTCGTGCGGATGCGGACCGGCGGCGGGCTCGACGCGCGGGTGCGGCAGGCCATTCTCGACGCCCTGACCATCGGCCCGCGCCGCACCTTCGAGCAGGATCCCCGCTTCGGCCTGATCGTGCTCGCCGAAATCGCCTCGCGCTCCCTGTCCTCCGCCATCAACGACCCCGGCACGACCATCGACGTCATGACCGCGATGATCGAGGTGCTCGCCGTGGAGCCGCGGGACGACCACCGGCGCGATGCGCCGGCGTTCCCGCGCGTCCATGTGCCGCCGGTCAGCCTTCGGGATCTGTTCGAGGACGCCTTCCTGCCGATCGCCCGCGACGGCGCCGGCAATCTCGACATCGGCATCCGCCTGCAGAAGAGCCTGCGGGCGCTGGCAGGCCTGCCCGGCGGACGCCTGCACACCATCGCCCGCGAGATTGCGGTCGCCAGCCTGACGCGCGGGCTGGCAAGCCTCACCTTCGAGGCGGACCGGGAGCGGCTGACGCGGGAGGCCTTCGTGGAGGCTTGAGGCGGATCTTTCGCAGAGCGGGTGCGGCCGGCTTCACCTCCGGTTGCAAGCTCGGCACAGGGTTTGTTTTTTAGAACGTCCTTATTGTCAAGAAGGGCACCTCCATGAAGATCGCCGACAGCCATTACACGTCCTACAAGCCGGCCGCCCGCCCGCAATTTTCGGGCTTCGAACAGATCGGCCTGCCCCGTCCCGGTGGTCGCCCCGAAACCCTCGACCCGCGGGCGGGCGGCGGAACCGGCGCGGACGCGGACGCGTCGATGGCCGCGGCGTCGACGGTGAACCTGTCCGCAGCCTTCTGGGCGATCAGCGCCGAGAAACTGGAAAAACGCGCCGCGGACGTGGAGAAAGCCGCGCAAGCGGTTGCCGCCAAAGCCACAGCGGACAAGGCGGCGACCAGAGAGGCGTTCCTGGATCTGGCGGGAAAGTCGGTCGCCGAAAAGGTTCGGGCGCAGTTTCTGAAAGACCGCAATCTGTCGGAAGACGATCTGGCCGCGATGGATCCCGCAGCGCGCAAGGCCCTCGAGGAGGAGATCACCGAGGCCGTCAAGCGTCAGCTCGACCTCGAGGACGATGTCGTGCAAGGCCCCGGCGCTTCGGGACAGAGCGCGGCCCCGCGTGACCGCGAGGCCTGATCACCCTTTCATGCCGGCGCGGCCGACCCTATCTAGAGATCAGGCGATCGGTCTTCGGACCGGTCCGACGAAACCGATACGGCACGGAGCGGAGACGATCATGGAGGCGACGAGCAGGACGCAGGCCGAGACGCTGCCCATCCCCTTCGACAACAGCTATGCCCGGCTGCCGGAGAGCTTCTTCTCGCGCGTCGATCCGACGCCGGTCGAGGCGCCCGTGCTGATCCGCTTCAACCGCGCGCTTGCGGAGGAGCTGGGGCTGGATGTCGCGCGGCTGGAGGCCGACGGTGCGGCGATCTTTTCCGGCAATACACTTCTTCCGGGTGCCGAGCCGCTGGCCATGGCCTATTCCGGCCACCAGTTCGGCGGGTTCAACCCGCAGCTTGGCGACGGGCGGGCTATCCTGCTCGGCGAGGTCGTGGACTGCACCGGCCGGCGCCGCGATATCCAGCTGAAGGGCGCCGGCCCCACGCCCTATTCCCGGCGCGGCGACGGACGGGCGGCGCTCGGCCCCGTGCTGCGCGAATATATCGTCAGCGAGGCGATGCAGGCGCTCGGCCTGCCGACCACGCGGGCGCTGGCGGCGGTCGTTACCGGCGAGCCGGTCTACCGCGAGACCGTGGAGCCCGGCGCGGTGCTGACACGGGTGGCGGCCAGCCACATACGCGTGGGCACCTTCCAGTTCCATGCCGCGCGCGACGACCGGGCCGGCGTCAAGGCGCTCGCCGATCACGCCATCGCGCGGCACTATCCCGACCTCGCGAACGACCCGCAGCCCTATCTCGCCTTCCTCTCCGCCTTTGCCGACCGGCAGGCGTCGCTGATCGCGCGCTGGCTGTCGATCGGCTTCATCCATGGCGTGATGAACACCGACAATGTCGCGATTTCCGGCGAGACCATCGATTTCGGCCCCTGCGCCTTTCTCGACGCCTATGATCCGGCCAAGGTCTTCTCCTCCATCGACCGCAACGGTCGCTATGCCTATGCCGCCCAGCCCGGCATCGGGCAGTGGAACCTCGCGCGGCTCGCCGAGACGCTGCTGCCGCTGCTCGACCCCGACGAGGAAGCCGCCGTGACCGCCGCCAACGGCGTGCTGAAGGCCTATGGCGAACGCTTCCAGCACCACTGGCTGGCCGCCATGCGTGCCAAGCTCGGCCTGTCGACGCCGCAGGACGGCGATCTCGATCTCGTGCAGGACCTGCTGACGCATATGCATCAGGAAGAGGCGGATTTCACGCTCACCTTCCGGCGCCTCGCCGATCTCGCCGCCGACCCATCGACGGAAGACCGGTTCACCGCCTTGTTCCGCAACCCCGCCAGCACCAGCCTCTGGCTTGACCGCTGGCGCCGGCGCGTGGGCGCCGAGGGACGCAGCCCGACCGACACCGCCGCCGCCATGCGCACTGTGAACCCCGCCTTCATCCCCCGCAACCACCGGATCGAGCAGGCGATCGCCGCCGCCCGGACCGACGCCGATTTCTCACCCTTCGACGCCCTCCTCCGCGTGCTCGCCCGCCCCTATGACGACCAGCCCGAGATGTCTCCCTTCGCCGAGCCTCCCGCGCCGGGCGAGGAGGTGCTGCGGACGTTCTGCGGGACGTGAGGTCATGCACCCTGTGCAGACATTTCCCGAATGAGGCAGCAATGACCACCAGCATTCGCTTTCGCCCTTGGACGCAATGCCCAAAAAATTGCGTTGGACGGCATAATATGTAAATTTACGTAAATTGGCCGGAGGTGCGTGATGCAGACTATTCGCTCGATCAACCTGCAGAAGAATCTGGGTGACGTTTTGAAGGCGGCAGATGTCGAAGCGGTCCTCGTTACCAACCGGGAACAGCCTCGGGCAATCGTTATGTCCGCGGAAGAGTTCATCCGACTGAAGACCGCTGCGGGGGAACCGGTTCCCCCTGAAGTGCGGAAGTCCGGACCGACGCTCCATAGACGACCGGTCGATCCGCTTGGTTATGATACGCGCGATCCCTCCTATGGTGTCCGGATGGCTGAGGATGCTTTGAATGGACGGCATTCGGATGAGATCGAGCAAGAGATCGATCGCGCTATGAGTCGGTGGGGTATGCGATGATGGATGACGATATCTCGCGTAGGCCGCGCCTTCTCATTCCAGACAACTCGCCGCTTTCCCTGCTCTCAATGGCCGGAAGAGAGGCGTTGGATTATCTTTTCGCTCCCCGGGTAGACGTTTGGATAACGGACATGGTGGAAATCGAGGCAACACGAGATCCGGATCCTGGTGACGATCAGCGGACGGCGCAACGGAGAACGATAGCGGAATGGTTTGACGAGAACAGACATAGAATTTCGGTGACGGAAACCGCTGTCGGGCGCGAATACTCGAAAGCGATGACAAACTGGAAGAAGGGTGGAGGCCACCCCGATCTAAAGCCGGACTGGGCTGATCGCGGCGACTACAGCCTTTTTGACATTCTCAAAGTTGCGGAAACCTTCGTCGAAGACAGTGAGGCAGTTGTCCTGTTGGTGGACGACCGACGCGCTCGAGCGGCTCTCAGGCAGAACGAAGATCTCAATCTTGATATTCTTTCAACAAGGGCGTTCATCTCAATGCTGGAACATAAACTCGGCATAGAGAATGCGGACGACCTTTGGCACATCATTGAAATCGGCGCTGGCGTGAACGAGCACGGCAAATCGAGAGTTCCTGCTCCGCTATCTGACGATCCCATTTACGTCCGCAAACGGTAGTGGGCTTATGGCGTGGTGGCAGTTGCTCCCGAATTCCGGACATTTCCGTCAAGGCGCACCTGCGATGACAAGACGGCTCCAGCACAACACCCGCCAACGCCCGTCACAACCATAAGCCAGGCGCCCTCCCGCCACCGATTGTGCATTGCGGCATTGACCCGCGACGGGCCTGCCCTAATTTCGCCATAACGGGGCCCGGATCTTCTTCCGGCTTCGGCTGCACCATTTCCCGAACCGGCACCGGCCGAGGGGCGGATGATGCGGCATCTGCACTGTGTCGGAACGACCTCACCGCGTCAGACGGGACGCGCGGCGCTTCGATGTCGATATTGACGGGGCGCACATCGCGGCGCCAGGAGTCCCTTCCATGATCATCTTTACGTCTGTCCTTTTTGCGCTGATAGGACTGGGGCTTGCCGGCTTCGGGGCCTGGCTCGCCGTTCTCGGCGGCAGCTGGTACTATGTGCTGGCGGGTCTCGCCTTTCTCGCAACCGCCATCCTTCTCTCGCGCCACCGGTCGTCGGCGCTCACCGTCTACGCGGTGTTCATCGTCGCCACGCTCGCCTGGGCGCTCTGGGAGGTCGGCTTCGACTGGTGGCAGCTCGGCCCCCGTGGCGGCGTCGTCATCCTGCTCGGGCTCTGGCTGCTCCTGCCCTCGGTGCGCAAGCCGCTCGGCTTTACGAGCCCCACGGGCCATGTCTACCGCGCCAGCGGCTGGCCGCTCGGCATCGCCGTCGTGCTCTCCATCGCGGTCGCGCTCTATTCGATGACGCAGGACCCGCTCGACATGGCCGGCGCGCTGCCGACCACGGTCGCCAATGCCACGCCCGCGCTTGGCGGCACTGTGCCGGATGGCGAGTGGCACCAGTATGGCCGCACGCAATATGGCCAGCGTTATTCGCCGCTGACGCAGATCACCACGGCCAATGTCTCCGATCTCAAGGAAGCCTGGCGCTACCAGACCGGCGACGTGAAGCTGCCGGAGGATGTGGGCGAGACCACCTATCAGGTCACGCCGCTCAAGATCGGCGACACGCTCTACGTCTGCACGCCGCACAACTGGGCGATCGCCATCGATGCCGCCACCGGCAAGGAAAAGTGGAAGTTCGACAGCAATTCCGGCATGAATGCCGACCGGCAGCACCAGACCTGCCGCGGCGTCACCTACTACGCGGATGCGGCGGCCGCACCGGGAAGCGCCTGCGCCACCCGCGTCTACCTACCGACCTCGGATGCCCGCCTGATCGCGCTCGACGCGCAGACCGGCCAGGTCTGCACCGGCTTTGCCGAGCAGGGAACGCTGCGCCTGGAACAGGGCATGCGCTACCAGCCGGCCGGCTACTACTACTCCACCTCGCCGCCCGTCATCACCGGCAACAAGATCATCATCGGCGGCGCCGTCAACGACAACTACTCGACGCAGTCGCAGTCGGGCGTCATCCGCGCCTTCGACGTCAACACCGGCGCGCTCGTGTGGAACTGGGACAGCGGCAATCCGGACGTGACCACGCCGCTTCCGGAAGGCCAGACCTACACGACCAATTCGCCCAACAGCTGGTCGGTGTTCTCCTATGACGAAGCCCTCGGCCTCGTCTATATCCCGCTCGGCAACCAGGTGCCCGACCAGCTGGGCATGGGCCGCAGCGAGAATGTGGAGAAATTCTCCTCCTCCATCGTCGCGCTCGACATCAATTCGGGGCAGCTGCGCTGGGTTCGCCAGACCGTGCACCACGACCTCTGGGACATGGACGTGCCCGCCCAGCCCGTGCTGCTCGACATCGACGGCCGCCCGGCGCTTGTCGGCCCGACCAAGCAGGGCGATCTCTATGTGCTCGACCGGCGCACCGGCGAGCCGATCATCCCCGTGAAGGAAATCCCGGCGCCGACCGGCGCCATTCCGGAGGATTTCACCTCGCCGACGCAGCCGATCTCCGATCTCACCTTCTCGCCGCCGCCGCTGACGGACAAGAACATGTGGGGCGTCAGCATGTTCGACCAGCTGGCCTGCCGCATCGCCTTCGAGCGGCTGAAATATGACGGACGCTACACCCCGCCGTCGCTCGAGGGCTCGCTGATCTATCCCGGCAATTTCGGTACCTTCAACTGGGGCTCCGTCGCGGTCGATCCGGAAAAGCAGCTGATGTTCGGCATGCCGACCTACCTCGCCTTCACCTCGCAGCTCGTGCCGCGCGACCAGATCCCGCCGAAGGGACAGGACCAGAAGGGCAGCGAACAGGGCCTGAACCGCAATGACGGCGCACCCTATGGCGTGCTGATGGGGCCGTTCCTCGGGCCGCTCGGCATTCCCTGCCAGGCGCCGCCCTGGGGCTATGTCACCGGCGTGGACCTGAAGACCGGCGCGATCGCCTACAAGCATCGCAACGGCACCGTCTACGACATGACGCCGCTGCCCCTGCCCTTCAAGGTCGGCGTGCCCGGCATCGGCGGCCCGATGATCACCAAGGGCGGCGTCGCCTTCCTCGGTGCCGCCGTCGACAACTATCTGCGCGCCTATGACCTGACGACCGGCCGCGAACTCTGGCGCGGTCGCCTCCCCGCCGGCGGCCAGTCCACCCCCATGACCTACAGCACGGATGACGGCACCCAATACGTCGTCATCGTCGCCGGCGGCCACGGCTCGGTCGGCACCAAGCCGGGCGACTACATCATCGCCTATACGCTGCCGAAGTGAGGGTGGCGTAGCGCGAGACGAAAAAGCCCGGCCGCGGGAGCGCGCCGGGCTTTTTCGTGGGGTGGGGCACGATGGCCGAAAGGTTGCAGCCACGCCCGGCTGGGGATATGTCTGAGGCGAGACGACCGGACGCCCCGCCTGATCTGGCGTTCGACCGCTCGGGATCGGACGATCGACGTCATCCGCGTGGGCCGTTCGCTCGCCAGCCGCCGAACACCGGCGGATCGCTTGCCGATCGGACCGGGGACAAATCTTCGGCCCGTCCCGGCGCATCACAACCGTGGGCCTCACAGGATCGGTGCCGACGCGGACGTTTCCCGCCAGACACCGAGAGGCCGACAGAGAACCGTGCCCGTTCCGGAAAGCATGCGCGCCTTGCCATCGGACCGTGCAGGACGAACGACGAGTCGAAGCCTTCCCCAGCAAACGATCGTTGGCGGACAAGGTCTCGGACGCAATCAACGGACGCTTTCATGACCACTTCCCCACACGCATCGCTCCCCCGAACGTCGCTCACCGCACCCGACCAGCGCACGCGCCTCAAATCCATCATCGGGGGTTCGGCGGGCAATCTTGTCGAGTGGTACGACTGGTATGTCTATTCCGCTTTCACCCTCTATTTCGCGCCGGTGTTCTTCCCCTCCGGAAACCAGACCGCCGAGCTTTTGAGCGCGGCCGCCGTGTTCGCCGTGGGGTTTCTCATGCGGCCCATCGGCGCATGGTTCATGGGCATCTATGCCGACCGGAAGGGGCGCAAGGCGGGGCTGACGCTGTCGGTGACGCTGATGTGCCTGGGGTCGCTGATGATTGCGGTCACGCCCGGCTACGCGACGATCGGCATTGCGGCGCCAGCGCTGCTCGTCTTGGCCCGGCTGCTGCAGGGCATCAGCGTCGGCGGCGAGTATGGTGCGAGCGCGACCTATCTGTCCGAAATGGCGGGGCGCAACCGGCGCGGCTTCTTCTCCAGCTTCCAGTACGTCACGTTGATCTCGGGGCAGCTCGTTGCCCTGATGGTGCTGCTGGTCCTGCAGCGGCTTCTGTCGCCGGAAGAACTTTCCGCCTGGGGCTGGCGTATTCCCTTCTTCATCGGCGGCGTGCTGGCGATCGCCGTGTTCTACATTCGCCGCGGCCTTGCCGAGACGCAGTCTTTCCACAATGCCGCCCAGGCAGGCACGACGGACGAAGCCCCACCGAAATCCAGCGGTTTCGCGCTGTTCAAGCATTATCCGCGCGAGGCGCTGATGGTGCTGGCATTGACGGCCGGCGGTACGCTCGCCTTCTATGCCTATACGACCTATCTGCAGAAGTTCCTCGTCAACACATCGGGCTTCAGCAAGGAGAGCGCGACCGAGATCACCACGGCGGCGCTGTTCGTCTTCATGTTGTGCCAGCCGTTGGCGGGCCTCCTTTCCGATAGGATCGGGCGCAAGCCGCTGATGGTCGGTTTCGGCATTCTCGGCACGCTCTTCACCTATCCCATCTTTTCCGCACTGTCCGGCACTCAGGATGCGACGACCGCCTTCTTCCTTGTCATGGCCGGGCTGCTGATCGTCACGGGCTATACGTCGATCAATGCCGTGGTGAAGGCCGAGCTGTTTCCCGCCCATATCCGTGCCCTGGGCGTTGCCCTGCCCTATGCGCTGGCCAACACGATCTTCGGCGGGACGGCCGAGTTCGTCGCGCTGAAGTTCAAGCAGATGGGACATGAAAATTGGTTCTTCTGGTATGTCACGATCATGATCGCCCTGTCGTTGATCGTCTATGTCCGGATGCGCGACACGCGCCACAACAGCCAGATCCAAGAGGATTAGGTCGGGCTGGAAAGCCCGCCGCCGCGCGCCTATCTCTTTTGGCGAGCGGCCTTCCTTTGCCGCGCGGAGAACGGCCTTATGTATTCGATCGGCGATCTGTCGCGGCGCACCGGGGTGAAGGTGCCCACCATTCGCTATTACGAGCAGGCGGGGCTGATCGTGCCGGCGGAGCGGACGGAGGGCAACCAGCGGCGCTATGAGCGCCAAGCGCTCGACCGTCTCGCCTTCATCCGCCACGGCCGCGATCTCGGCCTGTCGATCGAGGCGATCCGCGACCTGATCGACCTCAGCGACCACCCGGAGAAGCCCTGCGCCCGGGCGGATGCGATCGCCGTCGAGCACCTCTCCGCCGTGCGGGCGAAGATCGCCCAGCTGCAGCGGCTGGAGCACGAGCTGGAGCGGATCGTCTCCCACTGCGCCGGCCATACGGTGGAGGATTGCTATGTCATCCGCGCGCTGTCCGACCATGGGCTGTGCGACGGCGACCATGCGCAGCCGCTGGAGGACCGGCTGGTGCCGGGGCGGACGTGATCGCCCTGATCGGGCGCGTGATCGCCGGGACCGGGCGCCGGCCGGCCGGTTGACATGCGTCTGAAAAAAGATCATGCATACGTCATGATCACGACCGCAACCCGTGCCCGCTGGTATTTTACGCTGCATTCATAGATGCGGCTGTCTGATCACGTTCAACAAGCCGCCGCCAGGCGGCTTTTGTTTTCAACGGTGCCTGGGGCGGATCAGCTTCAGGAAACCACGATGCCCACCTTGTCTTCTCCCCCGGCCACCCGCCCGCCTGCTTTGCCCGAAGGGCTGGACATGCCGCCCGCCACTGCCCCCAGCCGGGCACCGCTGGTGACGATCCGCTCCGCGCGGGCGAGCGATATCGCCACGCTCTGCGAGATGATCACCGAGCTTGCCGCCCATCACGGCGACGTCGCGCCGCTCGATGCGGACACGCTGGAGCGCGACCTCTTCGGCCCCGTGCCGTGGATCTCGGCGCTCGTGGCCGAAGCCGCCGGCGCGCTGATCGGCTACGCCATTCTCGTGCCGCTCTACAGGGCGCAGCTCGGCGTGCGCGGCATGGACCTGCACCATCTGTTCGTGCGCGACGCGCATCGCGGCACCGGTATCGGCCGCCATCTGGTGGCCAAGGCCCGCGAGGAAGCCCGCCGCGCCGGTTGCACCTACCTCTCCGTCAGCGCCGCCACCGGCAACCTCAAGGCCCACCGGTTCTACGAGCAGCAGGACTTCACGCCCGGCCCGGTGACGGGGATGCGGTATGTGCAGGCCTTGCGGTAGGGATGGCCCCTTCCTTTTCCGGCCCCTGCGCGGCCGTCACGGTCCGGAGGGGCGGCCTCCACGACATCATGGCCGAGGATGAAGGTCTTCCGCACCAAGACCTTGTCCATGCCCTCGGCGGCGCGCGTTTCGGTCAAGATGCAAGCGGACCCCGGCAGGATTTCGGACGGCGCCTGTTCAGTTTGCCAATTCGTAAGGCTGTGACGCGCAGCAATGAGGCCTCAAAGATCTTCTACGCCCCAGTTCCTCGGAACAAAGCCCGAAGATAAAGGTGTGGGACGAGCCGGAACTGCGGACAAGTGTCGGCGGTCCAGCCGGCCGTCCGGGCAGGGCTTGCCCGTTACAGCCCCGGCAGCGACGGCAGGTCCGCAAATCCCTGCGGCGCCGTGATCAGCCGGGCGTCGTGAAGCTGGGGGAAGAATATGGCCCTGTTCGGCAAGGGAGCCTGCCCTTATCACTTATGTTGAGCGTAGGAGGCGATAGCCCGTCCGCGTCTGCGCAAACCAGCGCGGACCATGTATATGAAATTGACGGACAGAAGCGCAGCAAGGCCACGCAACGCCATATTCAGCGTCGGATCCAGCACGTTCAGCAGCAACGACACGCCAATGCTGAAGGCGATAGCCGATGTTGCCCACAGCACGATCGAAAGCCATATCTGACGTGTGGACATGATCTGCATCTCCGGTTGTGTCCTAAAACGCCTCACGCCGTGTTGCGCGCGGCATCGCATCCGACCTTTGTCCGATCTTATGGGATTTTTCGCACATTTGGAAACGATGTCCGGCCGGCTGTCCCGACAGCGCTTGCCCGTTAGAGCCCCGGCAGCGACGGCAGGTTCGCAAAACCCTGCAGCGTCGTGATCAGCCGGCTGTGGTCGTAGGGCTTGGGGAAGAAGACGGCCCGGTCCGGCAGCTGGGCTGCGGCATTGGTGACGGCGCCGGAGGTGATGATGATCTCGATCGGCGGCCATCGGTCGCGGATGGCGGCGGCGAGCTTCAGCCCGTCCATGCTGCCGGGCATGTCGATGTCGGTGAAGACGATGCGGATGTCGAGCCGCGTTTCCAGAAGATGCACGGCCTCGTCGGCACTGCTGGCCTCCACCACCGTGAAGCCGGCCTCCTCGATCAGGTCCACCGCCATCATCCGCAGCAGCGGCTCATCCTCCACCACCAGCACCACGGAGGGAGATGCCGGGTCCCTGGACTGTCCCATGCCTCAGCCTCCCCGACGCAGATCCGCGACCGGAGCCGGGGCGCCGTGCGGAGACAGGTGGAAGGCGAGACATGCGGTCATGGATCAGGATGCGTTGTGGATGACATGGGCTGTTCTGTTGTGAAGCGGCCCGGCAGGGCAAGCAAGCGGTTTAACGTTCCGGCGGTCTTTTTCCCGTCCGGCTCTGTATGAGGGCAGCCGCCGTCCGCGTTTCTGCATCATACAGCCGCTTCTCAAGTGCGTATAGCCACCAGAAACAACCTGGGGAAGCGCAACAGCACCCGCCCGTCGGCAAGCGGCGGGTATTCGGCGCGGATGCGTTCGAGATAGCGGGCGAGAAAGCTCTGCCGGAGATCGTCGGACAGCGGCGCGAGATAGGGGCGCAGACCCGTGCCCTTGACCCATTCGACGATCGCCTCGGCACCGTCCAGCCGGTGATAATAGATGGTGTGCCACACATCGACACGGGCGCAGAGCGGCGAGAGGAGATCGACCAGCCGGCCGGGTGCGGGAAGGCTGTTGCGGTCGGGCAGGCCTGCTGTGCCATAGGCTTCGGCAAAGGCCGGGTCGGCGGCGATTTCGCGCATGGCCCGGTGCGTCGGCTCGGTCAGATTGTCCGGCATCTGCACCGCCAGCACGCCGCCGGGCGCCAGCATGCCGGCGAGGCGGACGATGCTCGTCGCCGGGTCGGGCATCCACTGCAGAACGGCATTGGCAAAGAGCAGCGCCGGCGCATCGCTCGGGCGCCACGCGGCAAGATCGCCCTGAACGAAGGGAATGCCGGGCAGGCGCCGCCTTGCCGCAGCCAGCATGTCCGCATCGCTGTCGATGCCCGTCAGCGGCGCCCCGGCAAAGCGTGCGGCCACCAGCTCGGTCGAATTGGCCGGTCCGCAGCCGAGGTCGAAGAGCGGGCCTTGCGGCAGGTCCGGCACCTGCGCCAAAAGATCGCGCGCCGGCCGCGTCCGCTCGTCCTCGAATTTGATGTATTGCGCCGCCGACCAGGCCATATCTATTCCTTCGCGCTCACCCCTTGGCCGGCTTCCACACCTTGGCCGGAAAGCGCAGCGCCTGTTTGGCCAGCTTGCCTTTCAGCCCGAGGGCCGAATCGCAGAGGCCGACGACATGCCGGTTCGGCTTGGCATCCGGCCGCAAGGCATGCAGCGCGGCGGCGGCGGCTTCGGGGTCCATGTAGCGCGCCAAAATGCCGAGCGTCAGCGCTGTCGAGCGGCCGATGCCGCGCAGGCAGTGGACGAGCAGCCGCGCATCGCCGGGCAGGCCGTCGATGAAGGCGAAGGCCTGCGCGATGGCCTGCGGCCGGGCCGCATCACGCTCTTCCGGGTCCATCGTGTCGCCGAAGATCAGCTGCAGGTGCCTGTCCTCCGGCAGGTCGATCATCGACAGAAGCTTGGTGTCCGGCGCGCGGATGGAGATGAGATGGGTCGGTGCCCAGGCCGCGCGATTGTGCCGCGCCTCGGTCTGCGAGCTGACCATCAGGGCCAGCGGCCAGCCATGGCTATGGCCGGGATTGGGAAGCAGCACCGGCGAAAACAGGACGTCCTCCTCCGGCTTCTGCGCTGCGCGTGCCATGCTCCACCTCGTGATTCTCTGTCTGCCCCGCGCGCGAATTTATCAGCCGAAGCTGGATCGAGCAAAGTGTTCCCGTCGGAAACAGGGCAACGACAGGCGGGGCGGCACCCGTCTCCGCCATCCCGCACGGGATGCGCAACCCGCGACCGCACGTCCGTCAGGGCGAAAAACGCCTTTCAGATGAGGGGCCTGGGCGGGCTCGATCCCGGGATGACGCAGGAGAGGCGGGACAGTCACGCCCCCGGTTCGGGGGAACGGGACGTCCGTCAGAACGTCGTGATGACGCTGATGCCGAGGTCGGTGGCGGTGTCCATGGTGGTCAGCGCGGGCACGGCCTCGTCCAGCGACAGATGCCGGCCGATCAGCTTCTGGGGGCTGAGCTTGCCCGATGCCACCAGCGCCAGCATCGCCTCGTAGCGCCAGGCCTGCATGCCGTGGCTGCCATAGATCTCCAGCTCGTGGCCGATGACCTGCGCCATGGGGATCTGCGGGGCGGCGTGGTCGCCGAGCATCAGCCCCACCTGCACATGCCGGCCGCGCCGGCGCAGGTTGCGGATGGAGTTGAAGCAGGTGACGGGCGAGCCGAGCGCGTCGATCGAAAGATGCGCGCCGCCGCCGGTGATCTCGCGCACGGCCTCGGCGACGTCGCCCGTCTGCGTGGCGTTGATGGTCTGGACCGCGCCGATCTCGCGGGCGAAGGACAGCTTGGTGTCGGCAATGTCGATCGCGATCACGTTCGCGCCCATGGCGGACGCAATCATGACGGCCGACAGCCCGACGCCGCCCGCGCCATGCACGGCCACCCACTCGCCGCCGCGCACCCGGCCCTGATCGACGATCGCCCGGAAAGCGGTGGCAAAGCGGCAGCCGAGGCTCGCCGCCGTCGCCGCATCGATCGTATCGGGCAGGAGCACGAGGTTCTCGTCGGCAAAGTCGATCGCGACATATTCGGCAAACGAGCCCCAATGGGTGAAGCCCGGCTGGAACTGGTTGGGGCAGACCTGCTGGTTGCCCGAATGGCACTCCGGGCAGCGGCCGCAGCCGGAAACGAACGGCACCGTCACGCGGTCGCCCGTCTTGTAGCGCATCACGCCGCGGCCCGTGGCCACCACCGTTCCCGCCAGCTCGTGGCCGGGCACGTGCGGCAGGCGGATATCGGCGTCATGGCCCATCCAGCCGTGCCAGTCGCTCCGGCAGAGCCCGGTCGCCTCCACCTTCACCACCACGCCGCCATCGGCCGGTGTCGCGTCGGGCACGTCGCGGATCTCCGGCGTCTTGCCGAACGTGTCGAAATACATGGCGCGCATGGTGGTCTCCGCGAGGTCTGGATGGGCGTTCCGGCGTCGCCTGAAACGAGGAGGAGGTAGAGTGTTTGTGCGATTCGACGCGCTCTAGCGCAAACAGCATGGGCCGGAAAAGCCCCGACGTCCGGTCGATCAGAAGTATTGATCGATCCATTCACCCCTGTTCTCCGTTTTCAGGCTATGCGACAAGCCGGATCGATCCTGTGCGCGCCGACCGACAGATCCGGCGCGCCATCCGAGAACGAGAACGAGGAAAGCATCATGGCCGTCGACACGTCACCGCGCAGCACCACCTGGACCTTCGTCGATGGCGAATGGGTGACGGGCAATCCGCCGCTGATCGGCCCGACCTCGCACGCCATGTGGCTCGGCACCACCGTGTTCGACGGCGCCCGCTGGTTCGACGGCATCGCGCCGGATCTCGACCTCCACTGCCAGCGCGTCAACCGCTCGGCTCTGGCGCTCGGCCTCGATCCGGTCGTGGCGGCCGGGGATATCGAGGGCCTCGCCTGGGAGGGCGTGAAGAAGTTCGACGGGCAGACCGCGATCTACATCAAGCCGATGTACTGGGCCGAACACGGCATGCCGGGCTCCGTCGTCGCTGCCGATCCCGCCTCCACGCGCTTCGCGCTCTGCCTGTTCGAGGCGCCGATGAACACGGCGCAGCCCTCCTCGCTCACCGTCTCGCCCTATCGCCGCCCGAGCCCGGAGGTCGCGGTGACCACGGCGAAAACCGGCAGCCTCTACCCCAATTCCGGCCGCATGATCCTGGAGGCCCGCGCCCGCGGCTTCGACAATGCGCTGGCGAAGGACATGAACGGCAACGTCGCGGAAACCGCCTCGTCCAATATCTTCATGGTCAAGGACGGCGTCGTCTTCACCCCGCTCGCCAACGGCACCTTCCTCGCCGGCATCACCCGTGCCCGCATCCTCCACCTTCTGCGCCGCGCCGGCCTCGACGTCCGG
Source organism: Rhizobium quercicola (assembly GCF_021168455.1). NCBI lineage: Bacteria > Pseudomonadati > Pseudomonadota > Alphaproteobacteria > Hyphomicrobiales > Rhizobiaceae > Rhizobium > Rhizobium quercicola. The sequence goes on along the minus strand of NZ_JAJOZR010000012.1, from coordinate 130,028 downwards.
GAAACCACGCTGACGGTCGAGGACTTCCTGTCCGCCGACGAGATCTTCACCTCCGGCAACTACTCCAAGATCGTCCCCGTCATCCGGCTCGACGACCGCCACCTGCAGGAAGGCCCCGTGGCCAAGAAGGCGCTGGAGGTCTACATGGACTGGGCGCATGGGAATGGGTCGGATTTCTGAGGTCGCGCGTCGCGTTTAGCCTGGAAGCCCGCCCCTCATCCCCCTGCCGGGACCTTCTCCCCGCCAAGCGGGGCGAAGGGACTTGGGGCGAGCGCTCGCTTGTTTCTTGAAGGTTGATGATAGGGGCAGAAGCCGCGCCCCAGGTCCCTTCTCCCCGCTTGGCGGGGAGAAGGTGGCGGCAGCCGGATGAGGGGCAGCCACACCCACCGACGCACCCAACGGCTAACGCACACCCTCCGCCCCACGGATCAAGCCCATCTCCCGCATCTCCTTGACGCTGAGATAGGCCAGCCGGTCCGGCGGCGTTTCCATGGCGCGTTGCCACAGTCCGGGCTTGATGCCCATGGCGTCGAGGTGGCGGGTGATGGTGGCGGTGGTGCGCTGGGCTTCGGCCATGGCCATCTCGGGCGATAGCGTCTCGCGCGTGCCGTTGTAGATCTGGTGCACGCCGACGACGGCGCCCTCGGCCACCGTCCGCTCCACCCCGCCCGACAGCACGATGGGGCAGGAAGAGGCGCAGAGCGCGCCTTTTTCGACGAGCGTGTTCAGCTGCCGGTCGCGGATCAGCTTCGACATGGCCAGCGCATCGCTGACGGAGCCGCCGGGCGAATCCAGCTGCACCACCTTCACATATTCCCCGCGCGCCTCGATCTCCGCGGCAAAGCGCGCCGCGGCCCCGGGGTCGATCGCGCCCTTGGCGAGCATCACGCCGCCCGGCTGCAGCTCGAAGCGGATGGCCTGCTTCAGGGTTTCCGGGTCGGTCTTCACCTCGCCCGGGGCGTCCTCCGGCTCGCCGGTGGTCAGCGCCGGCGGCAACACGGGTTCGCGCATCGGGTTGGCCGGATCGAGCGCGGCGGCGGCGTTCTGGCTCGCGATCTCACGGAAATCGATGACCACGAAGACGAGGGCCGCCGCGAGCAGGATGTAGAAGAAGGCGCGCATCATCTGCCCGTCGTCCACTTTCGCGGAAAAGCGCGTCAGGGCATTTATGGCGCCGCCTGCCGTCGGTCTCATGCCTGTGGCGCCTTGCCCTGCGGGCCTATGCGCGTTCCCTTTGCCGGAAGATCGAGGCTGGTGATGTTGGAGGGCTCGTCGGCCACGTCGTCCGCAGCCGGCGCGGCCTCCCGGCGCGCCAGAGCCTCGAGATCGACGCCGCTGCGGGCGAGGGCCTGCTGCACCTCCATCGCCGCCAGCAGCTCGGCCGCGGTGATGCGGGCAGCAAACGGCAGGCTCTCCTCCTGACGGCGGAGCGACGCATGCGCGATGGCCAGCATGAACACCAGCACGGCCGGCAGGAGGTCGATCGAGATCGCCCCGGCCCAGCTCGGAATGAAGTCGGCGGCATAGACGAGCACGGCGGCGGCCGCCGACAGCGGCACGAAGCGGCGTTCCTCCACGGGCGGACGCTTCAGAATCTCGGCTGCGGCATCCGACAGAACCTTCGATTGCGCGGCGACCGAGCTGCGGATCGTCGCGATCACCTGGTCCTGCCGGTTGATGAGGTCGGGTTCCAGCCCGCTCGCCACCGGTGCGATGAAGCCGAGCGAGAGATCGTCGGCCGCACGCTTGACCGAGCCGGCAATCGAGGTCTGCTCGAGCGCGGCGATCGTGCCCGTCAGCGCCACCGCCTCCGTGGAAAACGAATCGGCCCGCGGCTCGATGGCGCCGGGGGAGGACAGGAGGCCGCGCATGGTAGAGATGCGGCCCTGACCTTCGGTAAAGAGGCTTTCCACCCGGTCGCGCGAGGCCGCGATGCCGGCCTGCAGCTCGCGCAGCTGCGCGGCCATCTGCGCCAGCAGCTGCACGACGCTGCCGGCCCCGGTCGTGCCGGTCAGGGCGCCGCTCCGCTGTTCCTGGTCCGACAGGCGCTGGAACCGCTCGGAGGTGCGCTGAATATCCGGCAGCAGGCTCTGGGCGGCGAGCGCGTTCTGGTGCGCCTTGTCGAGATCGGCCGTGTAGTCCTCGATCGTCTCGGCCAGATGCTGCTCGACGGCGGCGGAGCCGGCCAGCGCCGCCGCATTCAGCCAGCTCGCCATGGCGATGATCATGACGCAGCCGAGCGCCATGATGCCGAGCATGCCGGTGCGGCCCGAACGGCTGGTCACATGCGGGTAGAACCGCGCCATATAGGTCCAGAAGGCGTAGATTGCGACGGAGACGGCGCAGGAATAGATCATCGCGGCGAAGAAGACGGCCGTCGCCGACCCGTCGAGGATCGAGCGGACGCCCAGATAGGTATAGACGCCGGAGGCGAGCGCCAGCACGGCCAGCGCGAAACGCGTCATGGTCTCGACGGCTTCGATGCCGTCCTGCAATCGATGCGAAGCGCCAAGCGCCATGGAGGATTCCCCTGGTTTTGAAAGTCTTAACACGGGCTTAAGAAACGGGCGAAATGAAGGCCGGACGTCCGGCACGCCGGGCCTTCGCGGTGCCGACCGGCGCCCGATGACGCAGACGTGAAGCGGGCGCGAGAGAAAACCATTTCGCCGGAGGCGATGAATTTAGCGATGGCGCCGGTTGCCTCGCATGGCCGGGGTGCCTATGTTCCCCCTGACGATTTCGTGAATGAATTCCGATGCCAAGAGGAGAACCGCCATGGCTTTCGAACTTCCCCCGCTGCCCTATGACTACGATGCGCTTGCGCCCTTCATGTCGCGCGAGACGCTCGAATATCATCACGACAAGCACCACCAGGCCTATGTGACGGCCGGCAACAAGCTGGCCGAAGAGGCCGGCCTTGCCGATCTGTCGCTCGAAGAGATCGTCAAGAAGTCCTACGGCACCAACCAGCCGCTCTTCAACAATGCCGGCCAGCATTACAACCACCTCCACTTCTGGAAGTGGATGAAGAAGGGCGGCGGCGGCACGTCCCTGCCGGGCAAGCTCGACGCGGCCATCAAGTCCGACCTCGGCGGCTACGACAAGTTCAAGGCCGACTTCATCGCGGCCGGCGTCGGCCAGTTCGGCTCCGGCTGGGCCTGGCTCGCCGTCAAGGACGGCAAGCTGCAGATCGCCAAGACCCCGAACGGCGAAAACCCGCTGGTCCACGGCGCGACCCCGGTTCTGGGCGTCGACGTGTGGGAACACTCCTACTACATCGACTACCGCAACGCGCGCCCGAAGTACCTCGAAGCCTTCATCGACAACCTGATCAACTGGGACTACGTCCTGGAGCTTTACGAAAAGGCAGCCTGATCAGGCACGGGACTGGGAAAAGCGGGGCCTTTGGGTCCCGCTTTTTTTCTGTCTGACAAAGTGCGCAACTCTGTTTTCCGTCATGCGCGGGCTTGTCAAAAGCATCTGCAACGTCCTGCATTCGTTGACGTTAACAGAACCCCGGCACAAGGCCGAGGATGACGTTTCGGGAGACGGCAAGCGTGTCGGTAGACTGGGCGAGGCCTTCGGGTTCCGCGTTCTCGGTCGTCATGGAACCGTTGGATGTCTCGCCCTCCTTTCGTCATACTCGGGCTTGTCCCGAGTATCTGCAACGATGTGATCTCGTTCACGTCGGCGGATCGTCCGCAGCCGGTCGAGGACGATGTTGTGCGAAAACGGAGCTTATCGGCAAACTGAGCGGTACCTTCGGATGACCGTTTGGCTTCACGCCGTGCTCATCGTGTCGCGACGCCTCCACTGTGGCTCTTCCTGCCGACAGCCTGTCATCCCTCTGTCATCCCCCTTCGCTACCTCGCCCTCATGACCGAAAACCCCGTCCTCCGCCTCGGCATCATCGCCGATCCGCAATATGCCGATCTCGCGCCGAACCTCGCGCTCGACCGCCACTTCCGCCAGTCGCTCGGCAAGCTGGAGGAGGCGATCGCGGTGTTCAACGGGCGTGAGTTGGATGCCGTGGTCACGCTCGGCGATCTGATCGACCGGGACTGGGAAAGCTTCGATCCGGCGCTGGCGGTCTACCGCCGTCTGCGGCACAAGGCGCTGTTCCTGCCCGGGAATCACGATTTCTCGGTGGCGCCGGAGCATCTGGGCGATGTGCACCGCCGCCTCGGCATGCCGGCGCCCTATCACGATCTCCTCGTCGCCGGGCATCGCCTCGTCATTCTCGACGGCAGCGAGGTCAGCCTGTTCGCCGTGCCGAAGGGTCATCCGCGCCGCGAGCAGGCGAAGGCCCGGCTGCAGGCGCTGACGGCGGCGGGCGCCATCAATGCCGAGCGCTGGAACGGGGGCCTGAGCGAGGCGCAGTTCGCCTGGCTTGTCGAGGTGCTCGACCAGGCCCGCGACGACGGCGAGCCGGTCGTCATCCTCTGCCACTACCCGGTCGCCCCCGAAAACGCGCACGACCTCTGGGACGCGCAGCGCCTGCTCGACACGCTGCGGGACTATCCGAACGTGCGCGCCTGGCTTTGCGGCCACAACCATGCCGGCAACACCGTGACGCGCGACGGCACGCACTACGTCACCTTCCGCGGCATGGTGGATACGCCCGACCGGAACGCCTTCGCGATTGTCAGCCTCTACGAGAACCGGCTGGAGATCGAGGGTTTCGGGCGGGAGGACAGCCGGGTGATCCGGGCGGAAACGTAAGCGGAGATTTTAAAAGTCTGCGAATGCACCGCCATTGCCGCCGCAATGATGCCCGGTTTCCCCGGATGCTGCGGGCATCGTCCTGTCCTGAAAGGAAACCCGGCTTGCGTCGTCCCGTTCTCGCCCTTGGCCTGCTCGCTCTCTCCGCCACCGCCGCTTTCGCCGCCACCGCCGCTTTCGCGGCCAGCGATGTCGATGTCACCTGCACGATCATGCTCGATGCCGCCACCGGCAAGGTGCTGATCGAGGAGGGCGACTGCGCCACCCGCACGACGCCGGCCTCCACCTTCAAGATCCCGCTGGCGCTGATCGGCTACGACACCGGTTTCCTCAAGGATGCGGCGACCCCGGTGCTGTCCTATCAAAAGGGCGATCCGGACTGGGGCGGGGCCAACTGGCTGCGGGATACGAACCCGGCCGACTGGATGCGCTATTCCGTCGTCTGGTATTCGCAGCGTATCACGCGCGCGCTCGGCCGCGAGACGCCGGAGCGCTATCTCCAGCGTTTCCACTACGGCAATGCCGACCTCTCCGGCGATCCGGGTTTCGACAACGGGCTGGAGCGGGCCTGGATCGCCTCGTCGCTGCAGGTTTCGCCGCGCGAGCAGGTCGCGTTCCTGCGCGGGCTGGTCAACGCCACGCTGCCGGTCGGGGCCGAAGCGGTCGAGAAGACGAAGCGCATCGTGGAAAGCCGCGCCGTCGGCGGCTGGACGATCCACGGCAAGACCGGCGCTGCCTTTCCGCGCAACGCCGATCGCAGCTTCGACTATGCCCATGGCTGGGGCTGGTATGTCGGCTGGGCCGAGCCGGATGGCGCGACGGACAGGACCGTGGTCTTCGCCCGGCTGATCCGCACGCGGGAGAAGACGCAGACCTCGCCGGGCGTGCTGACGCGCGACGCGCTGTTTGCGCAATGGCCTGCGCTCTCGAAGACCCTGCGCCCCTGACAACCTGTCCATCGCCTGTTGCGGGCTTGAAATGTCGCGAAAATTTTACTTTCACCGCGGCGGGAAGATGCCAAGATGCCTGCGACGAAATGACCGGATTCCGGCCTGACATCGGTCGGGCGGGATCGGGCCATGTCCGTCGGTCACGCATGTCGGAACGGGCGCCTGCAACGGGCGTCGCCACCAGAGAGGACTCCCATGAAACTGAGAACCCTGTTTCTCGCCGCGGCGCTGGCAGGCCTTGCCGCCGGTGCCGTGACGGCCGCCGAGCCGCAAGAGGTGCGCGAAGGCCTGATGAAGAAGATCGGCGGCTCCATGGGCGCGCTCTCGGCCATCGCCAAGGGCCAGAAGCCCTATGATGCCGACGTGGTGAAGGCGTCGCTGACCGCGATCAGCACCAGCATCAAGGCGTTTCCGAATCAGTTCCCGGCGGGGTCGGAAGCCAATTCCGAGGCGAGCCCGAAGATTTGGGAGAACAAGGCTGATTTCGACGCCAAGGCCGCGAGCCTCGGTGCGGATGCCGACACGCTGCTGGCGCAGCTGCCCGCCGATCCGGCCGGCGTGGGTGCCGCGCTCGGCAAGCTCGGCCCCCATTGCGGCGACTGTCATCAGGTCTACCGCGTCAAGAAGTAAGCGGTAGACCGGGACGAACCTCCGCCCTGCCTTTGCCGATTACGGCAGTCCGCGCCCGCGCGGGAGGCCGCCGGCATCCGGCAAGGCCAGACGTCGCCGGAGAACCGGTTGCCCAGTCCCGTCGGCCGGGTGGTCGGGGTCTGGCCCGGCGCTGTGGCGTTCGTCAGGGATCGGCGGAACCGGCGATCCCGAAACGGCCGGCGCAACCGAACAGATCGAACCTGACAGCCTCTGACAACAAGGAGCCGCCGCATGGCCCGTCGCGCGCGCAAACTCGTCTCGACCGTCCTCTTCCTCGGCGTCGTGGTCGCGGGCGGCGCCTGGTTCGTTACCAAGCCCGAGCGCTGGCCGGCCGCACATTGGGACGGGCTCGGCGCGCCGGATCTCGCGAAAGGCGAGCAGGTGTTCTGGGCCGGCGGCTGCACCAGCTGCCACGCCGCACCGGGCGCGCAGGGTGACGCCAAGCTGGTGCTGAGCGGCGGCCTCCCACTCAAAAGCCCGTTCGGCACCTTCCATGTGCCCAATATCTCCACCGACGAGGCCGCCGGCATCGGCCGCTGGACGCTCGCCCAGTTCGGCGATGCCATGACGCGCGGCGTCGGCCCGGATGGCGAGCATCTCTACCCGTCCTTTCCCTACGGCTCCTATGCCCGGCTGACGCCGACGGACCTCAACGACCTGTTCGGCTACATCAAGACCCTGCCGAAGAGCGAAAACGTCGCCCCGCCGCACGACCTGCCGTTCCCCTACGATATCAGGGCGTCGCTCGGCGGCTGGAAGCTGCTCTTCTACAGCGACAAGCCGCGCGTGCCGGTCGATCAGGCGAATGCGAAGCTGGTGCGCGGCCAGTATCTCGTCGAGGGCCCCGGCCATTGCGGCGAATGCCACACGCCGCGCAACGCGCTCGGCGGCTTCCGAACCGACCTCTGGCTCGCCGGCGCGCCAAACCCGGACGGCGAGGGGCAGATCCCCAACATCACGCCCGGCTCGAAGGCCATCGCCGCCTGGTCGGAAGCCGACATCGCCACCTATCTCGAAACCGGCTTCACCCCGGATTTCGACAGCGCCGGCGGCTCCATGGCCGAGGTCTTGCAGAACATCGCCAAACTCCCCGCCGCCGACCGCGAGGCAATCGCCGCCTATCTGAAGGCGGTGCCGGCGCGGTAGCGCTTGCAGAAAGTGCAAGCACAAGCCAGGATGCGGCAGGAACGACCGGCATCGCATGATCCTGCAGGCCGTTCTCGCGGACCCCGTGTCCGGAACGATCGCATGGGCGGATATCGAAGCACTGCTGATCGCGCTCGGCTGCAAGGTTCTCGAAGGATCGGGGTCCCGTGTAAGGTTCGTCTGCGGGTCCGAGATCGAAAGCTTTCACCGTCCGCATCCGGAGAAGGAAGCCAAGCGCTATCAGGTTCGAGCGGCGCGTGATTTTATCAAGCGTATGGGAGGTCAACCATGAACGTCATGTCGCACAAGGGCTATTTCGCGCGGGTGGAATATGATGCCGAGGACGAGATCTTCTTCGGCCGTCTCGCCGGCATCACCGATGGCGTCGGATTTCACGCAGACACGGTCTCCGACCTGAAAGCCGCGTTCCACGACGCCGTGGACGACTATATCGAGACCTGCGCCAAGGCCGGCAAGGACCCGCAAAAACCCTATTCCGGCCGCATGATGTTCCGCGTCGATCCCGAGATCCACGCCAAGGCCGCCCGCGCGGCAGCACTCGCCGGCAAGAGCCTCAATCAGTGGGCCGCCGAAGTGCTGGCGGAGGCTGCGACGGAAGATGCCTGATCTGATGACTGCCGTTACGGTCAAAAGCGAAAGCCACGCAAATTCGTTCTGCAACCGTGCGATTTTGAAGGACCGACCAGGCATTCCGGCCTTGAGCTGGAATGCCGCGACCTGACGTCCGTCAGGTCAAAAGATTCGTTTCATCTTACGGACGTGAACGGCTGGCAACTGTATCGTCAGGATCGGTTTAAGCTGCTTTGAATGGAGTTTTATCCCTTATGGTGGCATTTGCGATTGTCAGCATTTTGCGGGCGAGGCGAAGGCGCCACTACTCACGCAGTGCGACCAGTTGATCCCGCCGCGTATTCAAGCTTTTCAGCCGTTGCCGGGCTGGATCGACCCTTCTGCTGAGAGGGGCGAAGGTGTTTTTCCTATCCACGCCAGCATCTACGCATCGACCCCGTCGGTCTTAACCATCTGCCGATGGCCCTGGCAAATTCGCGGGCTCTTGCGGGATTAGCGCGGGAATACAGAGTACCGCGCTCGTCCAGCGGCTCGCGCAGGAATCTGTCATAGCGTTCTGTCGCTTCCAAGATGATGACGACATCGCGCCCGGCAAGCGTATCGAGCCATTCGCCAATGCCAGGTTTTGCATTGTGCATGCGGATCTCCATCCTTGGTCTGACCGTCGGCGATATTAAGATAAGCCTTGGCGACATCGCATCCGATAGAAACAGGTTGCATCATGGCGAGCCTCATCCTGTGCCTCAAGGCCCGGGTTCACGGCCTCCATCAACTGTTCAGGTTAGGATTATCAAGGGTGGGCGGAGGCCCAAAATCCACCAAACGGTCTTTAGAGACCAGGATTCCGACGTCCTTCCTCCTACATCGTCTATAACACATTCCCGATACACGGGATTCCGGCTCAAGGCCGGAATGACGGGGATGGATGGTACGTCATCCTCTAAAAGCGAATTGCCGCGCTCAAACCGGATCGCGCGCCTTTTCGCCATCGATCTTCGCCATGGGCGCCGCCTCCAGCGCGGCCTTCGCTTCCCCGCGCAGGGCTTGCGGCGCGGAAGGGTGGCCGTGGAGGTTGCGGATCTCGTCGGCGACCAGGGCCTGGAGGCGCCAGAGGTTGCGGTCGCGGATGCCGACGGCTTCGAGGTGGAGGACGGTGTTGTAGAGATATTCGGCGCAGGAGCCGACATGGCCGCAGGCGCGGGCGAGGATGCGGGCGACCTCTTCGAGCGGCAGGCGGGAGACGGCGTCGTGGCCGGTCGATCCGAGCCAGAAACCCAGCACCTTGACGGGCCCTTCCAGCGTGCTGACCGGCATCCAGCGGACGGTGGAGACGGTTTCGCGGGCGGAGAGCTCGCGGCGCAGCAGGCGCTCGATCTGGGCGATGCGGTCGTCGTCGGCCAGACGGTAGATGACGCCGTCGCAGCGGCCGCCCCGCTCCAGCGCCATCATCAGCCCCGGCGCCGCGCGCGAGCCGCGCCAGCGGTCGATCTTCAGCGAAAAGGCGCGGTGCCAGCCATAGGCGGTGGCGCGGCGGCTTTCCACCGAAGAGAATTCCGGCTTCCAGATCAGCGAGCCATAGGCAAAGACCCAGAGCGGCGCGCCGCCGGATTGCGCATCGAGTGTAAGGGCGAGCGCCCGGTAATCCTCGTCCTCCATCGGCGTCCACCGCGCGTTCAGCCCGGGATCTTCCTCCTCGCGATAACAGAGCGCCACCAGCTCCGGCGTCAGCGACATCCGGCGCGGCGCGGCACGCGGCGATGCAGGCGATGTTGCGGAGGGACTCTTGGACATGGAAGCACGTTTCCTTGCGGACATCGAACGCTCCTCCTGCCCCTATCGGAGGCCGGAGCGGTTCGTCTGTCAAGACGGCGGGGCACCGGCGGCGTCGATGACGCGCCGTTTTTCGCACGCGACCGGTGCGCGGCGGCGACGACGGGCTGACGTAAGGTGGCAGAGGACGCGTCTCAAGGGGTCGGGCCGTCTTCGGGCAGGACGCCGCCGACCGGATCGATGCGGGCGACGAGAAAATCGATGAAGGCGCGGATGCGCGCGGCGAGGTGTTCATGGCTGGCGAAGACGGCGTGGATCGTTTCGCGATCGGCCGGGCGGTGCGCCTGCAGCAGCGGCACGAGGCGGCCGGCATCGACATCCGGCTGGATGTGGAAGGCGCCGATGCGGCCGATGCCGACGCCATCGAGGCAGAGCCGGCGCATGATGAAGCCGGCATTGACGAGAACCGCCGGCTCGAACGGCCGCCGGATCGTCTCGCCGGTCGCCGGGTCGAGAAACGGCCATTCCGCCCGCATGCCCGGAATGTTGAAGCCCATGCAGGCGTGGCGGGCGAGATCGGCCGGCACCTGCGGCGTGCCGTGCCGGGCGAGATAGGCCGGCGAGGCCACCAGCAGGCGGTGGCTGTCGAGCAGTTTCCGCGTCTTCAGGGAGGAATCGCGAAGGGCCCCGGAGGACCGGATGGCGATATCGGTGCGATCGCCGACGAGATCCACCACATCGTCGCTGAGCGACAGATCGATGAGGACATGCGGATAGAGGCTGTGGAACTCGCCGATCAGCGGCAGGATGAAGCGCTCGGCAAAGGCCATCAGCGCGCTGACCCGCAACACGCCGCGCGGCACGGCCTGCGTGCCGCTGGCGATCAGGCGCTCCGTCTCGTTGATCTCGGCGAGGATGGTGCGGGCGCGCGCCAGATAGAGCGCGCCCTCCGGCGTCGGCTGCAGCGTGCGGGTGGTGCGCACCAGAAGCCGCGTTCCCAGCCGGTCCTCCAGCCTTGCAACGAGCTTGCTGACCGCCGAGGGCGACAGGCCGAGCCGGCGGCCGGCGGCCGAAAAGCCGCCGCCCTCCACCGCCGCCACGAAGACCTCCATCTCGCCCGCTCTGTTGTCCATGGGTCACCGCTCATGAATTCAAATCACAGGTGATTATCCGATAGGCCGGATTATCGCACAAGCGGGCAGCGTCTATATCGTCGTCAGATCAGCGGCCGGCTCCGAAACGCCATCGCCGCGCACCCCTTTCCCACCTCACGGAGGCTGCCTGTGCCCCTTGCTCTCTTCGCCCTGACGATTGCGGCCTACGCGATCGGAACCACCGAATTCGTGATCGTCGGCCTGTTGCCGACGGTCGCCCGCGACCTCGGCATCACCCTGCCGATGGCCGGTCTCATCGTCTCGATCTATGCACTCGGCGTCACCTTCGGCGCGCCGATCCTCACCGCGCTGACCGGGCGCATCGGGCGCAAACCGCTGCTGCTCGGGCTGATGGCGCTCTTCATCGTCGGCAACGGGCTGGCGGCGGTCTCGCCCGGCTATGGTCTCCTCCTTGTCGCGCGTGTCCTCTCGGCCTTTGCGCATGGCGTGTTCTTTTCCGTCGGCGCGACGATTGCGGCGGGGCTGGTGCCGGAGAACCGGCGGGCTTCGGCCATCTCCATGATGTTCATGGGCCTGACGGTCGCCATCGTCACCGGCGTGCCCCTCGGCACGCTGATCGGGCAGACTTTTGGCTGGCGCGCTACCTTCTTGGCCGTGGCCGGTCTCGGGTTCATCGCCCTGGCCGCCATCGCGCTGCTGCTGCCGGCCCATCTGCCCTCCAGCCCGCCGGCCCGGATCCTCGACCAGGTGAAGGTTCTCGGCAGCGGCCGCCTGCTCCTCGTCTTCGGCATGACGGCGCTCGGCTATGGCGGGACCTTCGTCACCTTCACCTATCTCGCGCCGCTGCTCGAAGAGATCACCGGCCTGTCCGCCTCCGCCGTCAGCCTCGTGCTGGTGCTCTACGGGCTGGCGATCGCGGCCGGCAACCTTGCCGGGGGGCGGCTCGCCAACCGCCATCCGGTCAAGGCGCTCGCCGTTCTCTTCGCGGCCCAGGCGCTGGTTCTGCTGCTCCTCACCTTCACGGCCAGTGCCACCATTCCTGCCCTCGTCACGCTGACCGCGCTCGGCTTCCTCTCCTTCGCCACCGTGCCCGGCCTGCAGCTTTACGTGGTGGAACTGGCGCGCCAGCACCGCCCGGCCGCCGTCGATGTCGCCTCGGCGCTGAATATCGCCGCCTTCAACCTCGGCATCGCCGCCGGCGCCTGGATCGGCGGCCTCACCGTCGCCTCCGCGCTGGGGCTCGGGGCCACGCCCTGGGTCGGCGCGCTGATGGTGCTGGGCGCGCTGGGGCTGACGGTTATCAGCGCATCGCTCGACGGACGCGAAAAGACGCTGAAGCCCGCTTGCGCCTGACTTCCCCTTTCGAAAGGACAACCTCCATGGACCACCGCACCCTCGGCCGATCCGGCCTGAACGTTCCCGTGCTCAGCTTCGGCGCTGGCACCTTCGGCGGCTCCGGCCCCCTGTTCGGCGCCTGGGGCACGGCCGGCGAGACCGAAGCGTGCAGACTGGTCGATATCTGCCTGGACGCGGGCGTCACGCTGTTCGACACAGCCGATGTCTATTCCAACGGAGCCTCCGAGACGGTTCTGGGTGCGGCCATCAAGGGACGGCGCGACAAGGTGCTGATCTCGACCAAGGCCGGCCTGCCGATGGGAGACGGCCCGAACGCGGCGGGAACCTCGCGCAGCCGGCTGATCCGCAGCGTCGACGCCGCCCTGCAACGGCTCGGAACCGACGTGATCGACATTTTCCAGCTGCACGCCTTCGACGCGTCGACGCCGGTCGAGGAGGTTCTGGCCACGCTCGACCTGCTCGTGCGGGCGGGCAAGCTGCGCTATGTCGGTATTTCCAACTTTGCCGGCTGGCAGATCATGAAGTCCCTCGCCGTCGCCGAAAAACATGGCTGGCCGCGCTATGTCGCAAACCAGGTCTACTACTCCCTCCTCGGCCGCGACTACGAATGGGATCTCATGCCGCTCGGCAAGGATCAGGGGCTCGGCGCCCTCGTTTGGAGCCCGCTCGGCTGGGGTCGCCTGACGGGCAGGATCGGCCGCGACCGGCCGGTGCCGGAAACGAGCCGCCTGCACGCGACCGCGGCGTTCGGGCCACCGGTCGAGGACGATCACCTTTATCGCGTGATCGATGCGCTGGATGCGGTGGCGAAGGAGACGGGCAGGACCGTGCCGCAGGTGGCGATCAACTGGCTGCTGCAACGCCCGACGGTCGCCTCCGTCATCCTCGGCGCCCGCAACGAGGCACAGCTTCTCGACAATCTCGGCGCCATCGGCTGGCAGCTCAGCGCCGAGCAGATTCGTGTTCTGGATGCGGCAAGCACGGTGACGGCACCCTATCCGCATTTCCCCTATCGCAGGCAGGAAGGCTTCGCCCGGCTGGATCCACCGCTGACCGCGTGATCCGGTTTCCGCAGGGGCCGGCCTTTATGGGAACCTTCCGCGGCCCGGTCCCATTACATCTCTCTCCGGACGGCGCGTTGGCCGACCGGAAAACCAGCGCGGAGAATCCCTTGGCGGGATTTCAGCATCCTCTTGTGGAGGATCAGCGCACCCCCCTTCCCCGCCTGGCCGCACAGAGGCCGGGCTCTTTCGACCCAGGAGACAGACCCATGAACATCGTCAAAGCCAATGGCGCCGAGATCCCCGCGCTCGGTTTCGGGACCTTCCGCATGCCCGGACCGGAGGTTCTCCAGATCGTGCCGAAGGCCATCCAGCACGGCTTTCGCCATGTGGACACGGCCCAGATCTACGGCAACGAGGCGGAGGTGGGGACGGCGATCCAGCAGTCCGGCGTTGCCCGCAACGAGATCTTTCTGACGACCAAGGTCTGGCCGGAGAAATACGCCCGGTCGAGCTTCGCGCAGTCGGTGGACGAGAGCCTGACGAAGCTGAAGACCGACCATGTCGATCTGCTGCTGCTGCACTGGCCGCGCGGAAGCTCCGTGCCGCTCGAAGAACAGATCGAGGGCCTGAATGCCGCGGTCAAGGCCGGCAAGACGCGGCATATCGGCATCAGCAATTTCAACACAGACGACATGCGCGCGGCGAGCCGCCTCTCGGCGGCGCCGCTGGTGACCAACCAGATCGAGTATCACCCCTATATCGACCAGTCGAAAGTGCTGCAGACGGCCCGCGCGCTGGGCCAGTCGATCACCGCCTACTACGCCATGGCCGACGGCCGGGTGCCAAAGGAGGCGCTGCTGAACGACATCGCCAGCCGCCACGGCAAGACCGCGGCACAGGTGGTGCTGCGCTGGCTGATCCAGCAGGACGGCGTGATCACCCTGTCGAAGACCGCGACCGAAGCACGGCTCGCCGAAAACATCGGCATCTTCGATTTCGCGCTGTCGGACGAGGAGATGGCGGCCATCCACGCACTCGCCCGCCCCGACGGCCGCATCGTCAATCCGGGGCATCTCGCGCCGACGTGGGATGAGGCGGCGTAAAGGCCGGCTTGCCGCCATTGCGATCCAGCGAGACACACCACGGGCTTCATGGCCCGCGGTGGTGGGGCCAGAACGTTCCCGTCCGTCATGCTCGGGCTCGTCCCGAGCATCTGCAACGCTTTGTATATGTTGACGTTATCAGATCCTCGGGACAAGCCCGAGGATAAGGGAGGGTGGCGTGGGCCGCGACGAATGACCGCCATGGGTCCAGATGCATCGTCATAGGGCTGAACCGTGTGCATCGCTGCCCGAGGCGTTATAGACGGATGAGGACCGCCGGAAGCAGCGCTCCTCTCCCTCAGACGAAACCGCCCTCAAACGAACTGGCGCAGACCCGGGACCGAGTTGATCACCGCATCCACCGTTTCGTCGCCGGCGTGTTCGCGGGCGTAGGCCAGCGTTTCCTTGGCGAGGCCGGTGATTTCGCCCATGGAGAGGCCCTGGCCCATCAACTGCTGGCCGAGCGCCATGACGCCGCCGCCGACGGCGCCGATGACCTTGCCGAGCAGGCCGGTCTTGGCGCCTTCGCCATTGAAGCGGGCGACCAGCTCCGGCGCGCCGGGCACGGCTTCGATCATGCGCGCGACGGGGCCGGCATCGGCTTCGCGCTGCAGGAAGCCCAACATCATGCCGATCGCCTTTTCCGCCTTGTCCGGCTCGATGCCGACATTATCGGATACGCGGGTGACCAGTTCGCTCATGCTCTTCTCCTCGGCAAGCGTTCTAACGTTCACGTCAACGTAAAGGGATGGCGGGAGAAATCAAGCCGTCTCGCGGCGCTTTTCGCCCGGTCTCGGCGAAACCGTGCCGCATGGTAAAGCGGCCGCCCGCAGACCGCAATGCCGGCACCGGCGGGCGCGTTTGCCTGCCCGCCCATGTGCCTTCCGCGTGACGGTGTGCGTGACGATATGCACAGCGTGCGTGCCTGGCGGCTTGCCGGCTTGTCTGCCCACGGGCAACGTATAGTATCGCGCACAAACAAGCGAATGGATCCCCGATATGGCAATGCTGCAGCCCGGAATGCTCTACCTCGGCACGAGCCGCAAGCCGGACGACACGCTCGACAAGGGCGAATACCTGACGCTCAAATACGGCAACCGCCACGGGCTGGTGACGGGTGCCACGGGCACCGGCAAGACGGTGACGCTGCAGGTGCTGGCCGAGGGCTTTGCGAGCGCCGGCGTGCCGGTGTTCTGCGCCGATATCAAGGGCGACCTGTCCGGCATCGCCGCCCGGGGCGAGCCCAAGGATTTCCTGCTCAAGCGCGCCGCCGAGATCGGGCTCGACCCTTACGAGTTCACCCAGTTTCCGGTGATCTTCTGGGATCTCTACGGTGAAAAGGGCCACCGCGTGCGCACCACCATGTCGGAGATGGGGCCCCTCCTCCTGTCGCGGCTGATGAATGCGACGGATGCGCAGGAGGGCGTGCTCAACATCGCCTTCAAGATCGCCGACGAAGGCGGGCTGCCGCTTCTCGACTTGAAGGATCTGCGCGCGCTGCTGACCTATATGAGCGAGAATGCGAGCGCGCTGTCGTCCACCGTCGGGCTGATCTCCAAAGCCTCCGTCGGCTCGATCCAGCGGGAACTGCTGATTCTCGAGCAGCAGGGCGCCGAGCACTTCTTCGGCGAGCCGGCGCTGAAGGTGACCGACATCATGCGCGTGACGCCGGACGGTCGCGGCACGATCTCGGTGCTGGCCGCCGACAGACTGATGATGAACCCGCGGCTTTACGGCACCTTCCTTCTCTGGCTGCTGTCGGAGCTGTTCGAGGAACTGCCGGAGGTGGGCGACCCGGAAAAGCCGCGGCTGGTGTTCTTCTTCGACGAGGCGCATCTTCTCTTCAAGGACGCGCCGAAGGTGCTGCTGGAGCGCATCGAGCAGGTGGTGCGCCTGATCCGCTCCAAGGGCGTCGGCGTCTACTTCGTCACCCAGAACCCGCTCGACGTGCCGGAAACCGTGCTGGCGCAGCTGGGCAACCGGGTGCAGCACGCGCTGCGCGCCTATACCCCGCGCGAACAGAAGGCCGTGAAGACCGCCGCCGAAACCTTCCGCCCGAATCCGGATTTCGACTGCGCCGAGGTGATCACCACGCTCTCGACCGGGGAAGCGCTGGTCTCGACGCTGGAGGGCAAGGGCTCGCCCTCCATGGTGGAGCGCACGCTGATCCGCCCGCCCTCCGCCCGTGTCGGGCCGCTGACCGAGCCCGAGCGGGCACAGGTGATGGCGCAGAGCCCCGTCGCCGGCGTCTACGACCGGGATGTCGACCGCGAATCGGCCTACGAGATCCTCGCCGCCCGCGCCGCCAAGGCGAGCCAGCAGGCGGAGGCCGCGCGCGAGGCGGAGGCACCGGACGCGCCCGCCACCGGCGGCAGCCGCTGGACGCTGCCGGGCTTCGGCGATGCGGACGCACCCGCGCAGAAGCCCGCACGCGCCGGCACCGCCGCCCGGCCGCGCAGTGCGGGCTATCAGCGCGAAACGGTGGTGGAAGCCGCCATGAAGACCGTGGCACGCACGGTCGCCTCCTCGCTCGGCCGGGCCCTGGTGCGCGGCATTCTCGGCAGCCTGAAGCGCTAGCGCTCGTCAGGGACGCGGAAAATCCGGCCATCCCCGGGAGACGAGCGGGGACGGAAGAATCGAACGTCCGGCGGGTTCGCACTGAACCGGACGGAGTTTCCGGGGCTGCCCCGAACAGATCGACGGCCGGCATTTGCCCGTTTTTCCAAGGCCTTGCCGGCCCGAGGCCGCGAGGGAGACCCGCAAATTTTGACAGGGCGACTTGCAATTGCCGGGGGGATCGTCTATCTCTTGGCTATCGATCTTGCATTTTGAGCTTTGCTCCCGCGCAACGCGCCGTTCAATCTTCTCTTTCAACGTCGATCTATCACCGCCCGCACACTGCGAGCGAAACTTCATCACGATTGAAAAGGAATCACGTCGTGGCAACAGGTACCGTAAAGTTCTTCAACGCAACCAAGGGCTTCGGCTTCATCGCTCCGGACAACGGCGCAAGCGACGTTTTCGTCCACATCTCGGCCGTTGAGCGCGCCGGCATGCGTTCGCTGAACGAAGGCCAGAAGGTCAACTTCGAAATCGTTCAGGACCGTCGTAGCGGCAAGAGCGCTGCCGACAACCTGTCCGCAGCCTAAGACGGAATTTCGTTTCCGGCGCCTGACCACGGATGTACTGGCAGAAACCGTCGAGACGATATCGAGAAGGTCGGGAATTTCCCGGCCTTTTTTTGTGACTTTCCTATGGGCATGGGTCGTCGTTGCGTTCGGTGCGCCTTGCGATCTCCGGCTCCCGCGGGACAGGATCGAGCCGGACCCGCCGGCTCGGAGACCATTCTCCTGCGGCTTTCGGCTGATGGCATCGTGATGGCAGTGCTCAGCTATCGACCTCCCAGCCGATGCGCGGCCCGCGATCCGGGGGAGCATGGCAT
The DNA here is from genome assembly GCF_021168455.1 of Rhizobium quercicola. NCBI lineage: Bacteria > Pseudomonadati > Pseudomonadota > Alphaproteobacteria > Hyphomicrobiales > Rhizobiaceae > Rhizobium > Rhizobium quercicola. Next base: position 112,178 of record NZ_JAJOZR010000012.1, on the reverse strand, counting down.
CTGCGGGGACGACAGCAGATTCTCGGCACAAGGCCGCGAATGACGCAGGGGAGACCGAACGGTTGTTCGACATCCGAACCGGGCATCGAGAGACCTCGATCCGTATCGGACATGTCCATTGGCGCGCTTTGCGGTTCAGCCTGCCCTTCTCGCCGAATGGCCGCAGCCGGCCGGCCGGCATGCTTCGACCGCCGGTTTCGCCCTGTATTTCCTGTCCCTGGCGCTTTCGATTTCCGGTGTAATGCAGTAAGCTCTTCATAACATTGCGTATGTCGGCACTTTACATCCGGAACGGGCCTGCGAACGACGACGCGGCAGGCATCGGAGGCGGGGCAGGATCGACAGACACCGACACCAGACTGCGCGATCGTGGCCGACCGGCCTCCGACGCCTCACCGATACTCCCGAAGGAGAACGCCTTGGTTCCCGCCGACCGCCTGTTCAAGACCGAAACCCGCCCTGCGAACGCCAAAGCCACGCAGACCGATTCGGCCTCCCGATCCATCATCGAGGTGGAAGCCGCCCAGCGCCGCGCCAAGACCGAGCGGCTGAAGCAGGCCCGCATCGCCCAGGAAGCCAGCCAGACCGCGCCCGAAGCGCCCGTGAAAAAGGTCGCCAAGCCCCGCAAGAAGGCGTGAGGCGGTTTCCGGCTCATCAATGCCACGTTCTGGTGTCGGGCAACCGTTCCCCCCTCACCGCCGTCATGCTCGGGCCCGTCCGGAGCATCTGATGCCGGCACCGCAAACACCATGGTCCTCCAGATCGCGGATGGTGCAGCGGATCCTCGGCACAAGGCGAGCACGACGGCAGGGGCTGGCATCGCTCGACACCATAACGCTGCCATCGCGCGGCAATCGACCGGAAGCCGTCTTACGAGATAGGGCCTCTCTCGATCACGTCTCCCGTACGAAGCTGCGCCAAGCTCGTTCGCAGTCGATCGCAATCGCTTGCGTGGAGAGACGATGCAGCGTTTCCTGCATGCTATCGTCCTCACCCTCGATCATGAGAACCAGCGCCTCCGATCCCTGCCGGGTGACAAGCAGCAGTGCACGCGATCCGATGACGGCGTCGACATATGTCGCGATGTTCGGCTGAACTCCGTCACGTGCACTGGGGCCAAACGCACAGGGGCCAAATGCACAGGGGCCAACGGACCCTCCCCTTTTCGAACGTCTATGAATGTACGGATTTCCTGACATTCGCAAGATCGTACGATGTGGCGGTCTGGCCGTCGGACGATGAGCCCGCCCGCGCGGGACATTGGCGCACGAGACCTCCCCGCCTCTCCTTGCATCCGCAATATGCGTAACCATCTATGGAGTCTTGCCAGGAGACCCCCTTGTCCGACTTCATCAGCTACCTCTTCGCCATTTTCGTCGTCACGCCGCTTCAGGCCGAACTGACCGACCGCCTGCAGGGCATGCCCTCCGCCGCGCTGATCGAGGCCGGACGCGCCTGCATCTCGGCCGAAGGCCCCCGCCTGCTGCAGATGGCGCAGGACAACTGGGGCTGGGCCGCCGCCAACGCACTGGGCGTCACCGCCGGCCTCGTCGACCCCGTCACCCTCCTCTCGACCCAGAACGGCCAATGCGGCCTCGTGCGCAACGCCCTGATGAACGGAGCGGGCGAGGACGCGTGAGGGGGCCTCCCTTCCAGCCTCGTACAAGTTCCACCTCATAGACTTCGTCACACAGCACAGACCACACGCCTTTCGTGCTGCCGACGAGTGGACCTATGAAGATTCTCGCGCATCGCGGCTGGTGGCATGCTCCGGCCGAAAAGAATACGGAAGCAGCCTTCCGCCGTGCCTTCGAGCATGGCTTTGGCGTCGAGACCGACGTCCGCGACCAGAATGGTCTCCTCAAGATCTCGCACGACATGCCGATTGGCGACAGCGGCATGGATCTGGACGGGTTTCTGGACCTGCACAAGGCGCACGCGCAGGCCGGCGCGATCGCGCTCAACATCAAGGCTGACGGCCTGCAGGGGGCGATCCGCTCGGCCCTCGACCGCTCCGGCGTGTCCGATCTCTTCTGCTTCGACATGGCCGTTCCCGACGCTCTCGGCTATCTGCGTGCAGGCTTTTCGAGCTACACTCGACACTCCGAGATCGAACCCGTTCCGGCCTTTTACGACCGGGCGGACGGCGTCTGGCTGGACGCATTCTTCGACGACTGGATCACGCCGGACATCATCGAGCGGCACCGTGCCGCCGGCAAGAAAGTGGCGCTCGTCTCGCCGGAACTGCATGGCCGCGATCCGGCAGCGGCCTGGGCACTGTGGCGCGGGCTGCGGGGCGACGACCTTTCGATCTGCACGGACCTGCCCGACAGGGCCGCGGAATTTTTGGACATAGCGCCCGGGGGGCCTAACGGTGGGAAGTCATGATCAAGGCGGTTCTTTTTGATATGGACGGCGTTCTCATCGATGCCAAGGAGTGGCATTACGAGACGCTGAACGACGCGCTGGCCGTGTTCGGCCTGAACATCAGTCGCACGGAACACCTGGCGGTCTATGACGGTCTGCCGACGCGCAAGAAGCTCGAAATGCTTTCGCGCACGCGGGGCCTGTCGCCCAAGCTGCATGACTTTCTCAACACGCTGAAGCAGCAGATGACCTACCGGGTCATCGTGGAAAAGTGCCGGCCCGTCTTCCACCACGAATACGCGCTCGGTCGCCTGCAGCGGGAGGGCAAGCGTCTTGTCGTCTGCTCGAACTCCGTGCGCTCGACGGTCGAAGCCATGATGCAGCAGTCCAACCTTCTCAAATATCTCGATTTCCTGCTCTCCAACCAGGACGTGGCCAAGGCGAAGCCGCACCCGGAAATCTACCTCACGGCGATCGAGCGGCTGAAGCTGCAGCCCCATGAGTGCCTGATCCTTGAGGACAACGAGCACGGCATCCAGGCAGCGCGCGCCTCCGGCGCGCATGTCATGGTCGTCGGTTCCGTCAACGACGTCAATTACGACCGCATCGGCAAAGAAATCGCAGCAATAGAGGCCGTTCACTGATGAGATATCTCATTCCGATCGCGTCGAAGGACGACCTGTTCCCCAAGGAAGACTTTCATTTTCCCAAGCCTCTGATCGAGGTGGACGGGGTTCCGATGATCGCGCTCGTCGTCGGAAGCATTCGCAAGCGCGACCCTTCGGCACGCTTCATCTTCATCGCCTTGCGGCAGGACGTGCTCGAATACAGCCTGGATTCGATCCTGAAGCTGGTCGCCGGAGACGGCTGCATCGTCATCGAGCTCGGCAACCCGACGATGGGCGCCATCTGCTCCGCACTGATGGCCGTCGACCATATCGACGACGACGAACCTCTCGTCATCTGCAACGGCGACCAGATCATCCATGCCGATCTCGGCGCCATCGCGGATGCCTTCTATCATTCGGACGCCGATGCCGGCGTGGTGACATTCCCCTCCGTCCATCCGCGCTGGTCCTATGTGCGCGAGGATGCCGACGGCCGCGTCGTGGAAACGGCGGAAAAACGCGTGCTCAGCCGCAAGGCCATTGCTGGCTACTATTACTTCCGCAAAGGTCGTCAGTTCGTGGCCCTCGCGCAGGATTGCCTGCTGAAGTCGGACCCGATCGGCGGGAAATACTATCTGTCTCCCGTCCTCAACGAGGTCGTGCTGTCCGGCGGACGCATCGTGCAGTTCGAAGTTTCCGCGGCAAGCTACGTTTCGTTCTACTCCCCGAAGCGCGTCGAACTGTACCAGGCCGAGAATCAGGGCCGTATCGCGCCGCTGCCGCAGTCGAGCCCGGCCGTTCAAGTCGTCATTCCCATGGCGGGCCTCGGCAGCCGGTTTTCGCAGGCAGGCTACGCCAAGCCGAAGCCCTTCATCGATGTCGATGGCGCAACGATGATCGAGCGGGTCATGGACAATCTGCGCGTCGAGAACGGACGCTTCGTGCTGATCGCCCGTCGTGACCATCTGATGGCCGAACCGCAGGTGGTCGAGGGTCTTCTGCGCCGCGGCGATCTCGTGTTCTCCCCCATCGATTTCACCACCGAGGGCGCCGCCTGCACGGTGCTGACGGCGCGGACGCATCTCGATCCCGACGCGCCGCTGATGATCGCCAACTGCGACCAGATCGTCGATTTCGACTGCAGCGCCTTTCTGGAGGACGCCACGCGGCGTGATCTCGACGGCTCGATCCTCTGCTTCCGTGACGTCCATCGGGATCCGAAATGGTCCTTCGCGCGCACGAACGACGACGGATATGTCGAAGAGGTTCGCGAGAAGGTGGCGATTTCCGATCTGGCGACCGTCGGCATCTACTATTTCCGACGCGCCCAGGCCTTCATCGATGCGTCGATCGACATGATCACCGCCAACGACCGCTCGAACAACGAGTTCTACGTCTGCCCCGTCTACAACTATCTGCAGCGCCGCGGTGGCAAGATCGGCGTCTACGAAATCGCGGCAACCGCGATGCACGGCATCGGGACGCCCGGCGATCTCGACGCCTATCTCGGGCTGCGCAAGATCGCATGAAGTGCATCGTGCCGCTGGCCGGCCCGGATTTGTGGAGCGAGAGACACGGCCTTCGGCCGCTGGTGAATCATGAGGGAACACCCCTCATCGAGGCCGCGCTGCGGCCGCGCGCCTGGGCGTCCCTGCTAGCGCCGAGCGACTATGTCTTCGTCGTCCGCGAGACGACGGCGCACCTCGATCTCGTCGCCTTCCTGAAGGACGCCTGGCCCGGATGCCGAATCGTCACGCTGTCGCATCTAAGCGCCGGCGCCCTGTTTTCCTGTCTTGCCGCGACGGCTCTCGTACCGGCGGATGAACCGCTCATCGTCGATCTCGCCGACGTTCTCTTTCACGAAGGTCCGGCCGATCCCGCCGCGCTGTTCGCCCAAGGCGCATACGGAGCCATCGTTCCCGTCTTTGCCTCAAGCGAGCCGTGCTACAGCTATCTGACGATCAGCGACGGGCTCGTCACCGGGGCGCGCGAAAAGCAGGTGATCTCGGGCCATGCCTCGGCCGGCGTCTATATGTTCCGGAATATCGAAATCTTTCTGGGAGCCAGTGCCCACAGCATCGCCCACCGCGACGAACTCGCCCATAAAGGCAGCCTGTTCATCTGCCCGATGATCAACGGCGTCATCGCGGACGGACATTCCGTTATTGCGCCGCATATCCGGGACTGTCGCCCCGCAGGCAAAATCTTTCACGACGCGTGACGGGCGTTTCTGTGACATCCGCCTGCAATGTGCAGATCGTCAGACAGGCCCCGCCGCCGCTACACCATAAGACCGTTGATGTAATCGCGCAGCGCGCAGGCCTCGCGGGGGACGCGCTTGACGCTGAAGACGGTGTCGAGGACCGATGCGCCGATATGCGGCGAGCGCAGCGCGCGGGGGATGCGGCGCGCGAAGACGGCGCCTTTGCCCTTGCGCACCGTGTCGACCGTGTCGGCGTTCATCTCGAGATTGTTGCAGTAGTTGCAGAGCGTGATCGGCAGGCCGACCGTGACGCCGGTCATCGCGAAGCGCGCGGCGAAGGTCGGCAGAATGACCTCCTCGATCGGAAAACCGATCGGGCCCATGGGAAAATGATCGGTAAAGGCCCGGGCCAGCTGGGAGAAGATGCGCCGGCTGGCAAACTGGCCCTCCGCCTGCCCGCCGAAGAAGAGCGGCAGGCCGAGGGCCGAGAGAAACCCCTGCATGGCGGGCGTGTGGAGATAGTCCTGGCGAAACACGCCCCAGTCGTTCGACGTATCGAAGACCTCCATCTGAGACCCGATGTCGTAAGCCCCGACATAATCGGCAAGCCCCGGCTTCACCAGCAGCTCGTTGGAGGAGATCAGCACGATCTTGTCGAAGGCGACATCCGCCTCCATTGCATAGAGAAAATTGCTGATATGGGCGTGCATGATCCCGGCCGACCAGAGGGTTTCATGCGACTGCGGATTGATCAGGACGTTGTCCGCCGCACACAGCGCCCGAAACGTCTCCTTTTCGCCAAGCGCGATCGCGGACACATGCAGGCAGATGACCGAGCCGGGGCAGAAATAGTCGATGTTCCGGATCTGCTCGCGGACGATGTCCGGCCGCTCGTGCACCGGAAGAGAGAAAAGAAGCCTGCTCATATCACCCCAGTCCCACCGATCATCATCCCATCCCCCACCCGAACGGAACCGGATGCCGCGTCCTGCAGACCTCTTCCCTACCCCGGCAATCTGTCGTCAGACTGGAACCGCGCGATGCCGGCGAGCAACGGACTTCGCCGCGGCATCGCACGAGACGGAGGGCGTGAGGCTGGACTAAATTTTTTAAAGCCTTGCTGGCTGGGGCGCCAGGATTCGAACCTGGGAATGCCGGTACCAAAAACCGGTGCCTTACCGCTTGGCGACGCCCCATTGCCGGCCCGGGTGCGGTGATGTCCGGGTGTTGGGCTGATAGCAAAGCGCGAGGGCGGGGACAACGGGTAAGTTTGCTTGGTGGTCAGTTTGTCCGAAGGGCGGGTTTTGGCGGGCTTGCCTTGGTCGGGTGTGCTTTGCCGGGGGCGCTGTTTGTCGAGGCTCTGGTTGTCCGGGCACTCTGGTTGTCAGGGGCTCTTTCGTTGCTGGGCTCTCTCTTTGTCGGGGTGGCGATTTCGGTTCGGAGATTTTTGGGCTAGGGTCGGGGGTGACGCGCGTGTGCGGTGCGGGCGTCGTCTTAAGGAGAGACGGATGGCGGGATATCGGGCTTGGAGGCCGGCGCGGCCGATGGCGATCGGCGACGGTGCTTTCAGGCGCGTGACGCCGCGGGATTTCGTGCGCGGGTTCGAGACCTGGGTCGAGACGGGAGCTGAGATGCGGGTCGAGACTTGGGCCGCGATGGAGGCCGAGACGGGGCATCCTGCGCGCGGGCTCGGCTCTCTCGACGTGCCGATGACGGATTGGCGGCTCCGGATCGAAAGTGCGCAAAGCGCGCGGGCGGTGGATGTCGCCGAGGGCGCGGTCTTATGGCGCGACGCCGGGGTGGGGCACATTGTCGCCAGTGCCGGCGCCACACCCAGGCGCTTCATCGAGATCGAACGGACGTGAGCGGCGCCCCTCCGGACAGCGAGGAAGAGCCGCATTTCGAGCGCGCCTTCGAGCCGGCGCACGGGCAGGCCATCACCGTTGCCGCCGGCGTGCGGCGGATCACGGTGAACAATCCGGGCCCGTTCACCTTTCACGGCACGAACAGCTATCTCGTCGGCGAGCGCACGCTCGCGGTGATCGATCCCGGCCCGCTGGACGACGACCATCTGGAGGCGCTGCTGCGGGCCATCGACGGGCGGCCCGTCAGCCATATCCTCGTCAGCCATACGCATCGCGACCATGCGCCGCTTGCCCGGGTTCTGCAGGCCCGGGTGGGCGGGGTGATCGCGGCGGAAGGGCCGCACCGGCCGTCCCGGCCGCTGCATGACGGCGAGATCAATCCGTTTTCGGAAAGTTCCGACATGGACTTCGCGCCCGATCTGGTGCTGGCCGACGGCGCGACGGTGGCCGGCGACGGCTGGGCGCTGACGGCGCTCGCCACGCCGGGGCACACGGCGAACCATCTCTCCTTCGCGCTCGAGGACACCGGCATCGTCTTCTCCGCCGACCATGTCATGGCCTGGGCGACCAGCATCGTCGCGCCGCCGGATGGTGCGATGCGCGACTATATGGCCTCGCTCGATACAATGCTGGCGCGCGACGACCGGCTCTATCTGCCCGGCCATGGCGGACCGGTGACGGAGCCCGCGAAATTCCTGCGCGGCCTGCGCGCCCACCGGCGCATGCGCGAGCGCGGCGTGCTGGAGCGCATCCGTCGCGGCGACTCTGGGATTTCCGAGATCGTGCAGGCGCTCTATGCCTCGACGGATCCCCGGCTGCACGGGGCGGCCGCCCTGTCGGTGCTCGCGCATCTGGAGGACCTGGTGGAGCGGGGCCTCGTGATCACGGATGGCCCGCCCGCCTTGTCGGGGCGCTACCGGCTGGCGGAGCATGACCGGTCGGCTTAATCGCCGACCCGTCATTCCTCAAGCGACGGGGCGCCATGCCGCGCACCATCTTCAGTGGGCGAGATGGTTGCTGTTCTGACGGAGGTCCGGTCGCGGAAGGCCGGATGACAGGGGCACGGGGGCACAGAATTCTGTTTCAGTCGCCCGCAATGCCCAGAAGCTCGGCGTCGAGCGCGTGGAGGAAGCGTTCGGCCACGGCGGCGTCGAGGCCGAGGTCGTGGGGGCCGAGGCGGGAGGCGACGCGGATATCGACGAAGGTGGTTTCGGATTCCTCGCGCAGGCGGATGACGAGGTCGAAGCGGAAGCCGGCGATGCGGCTGCGGCTTTCGCCCTGCAGGAGGATGTCGCCGGCCTTGCGGCCGGGCGGCAGGGGCGCGGCATCCGGCTGCGGCCGCGAGAGCGGAATGGGAACCGGCCCCGGATCGCGCGCAGCGGGGGTGATGCGGCCGCCTTTTCCCGCCGGTGTCCGGCCTGCAATCTTGCTCGTGGCCTTGCCGGTGGCGGTGCCGGGCGGTTCGGCCGGAGGCTCGGGCCGCAGGGCGAGATCCTCGAAATCGGGCTCGGCATTTTCGAGCCCCTCTTCCGCGACGATGGCGATGCCCGACTGGTCGGCCACCGTGCGCACGCCGGTCAGCACCCGGTCGAGCGCACCGTCGTAGCGGCGTCCGGTGAGGGCGGGATAGGCGCGTGCCTGTGCCTGCCGGTCGGCGACGACGGCAGCGGACGGCGTCAGCCAGCCGGTTTCGAGCGGCCGGTCGCGGATGAAGGGCGGCGGCGTTGCCAGATCCGTGGAGACATCGGTGATGGCGGGCTTTGCCACCAGCTGCGACAGGACGAGGCCGGCGGCGGCAAGCGGCAGGGACGCATAGAGCAAGGCCATGGTGGAGGCGATGCCGGCGACCGCCGCCACCTGCCAGAGGCGGACGAAGCCGATGGCGGCGAGGATGACGGCCAGCAGCGCCAGCCCGGCACTGACGAGGGCGAGCGTAACGAAGAGCGTGCTGGAGAGCGAGCCGAACCGATGGGCCGCAAGCGACAGGACGAACAGGACGAAAGCGAGCCGCGCCACGTGCCGCGCCCAGCGGGCGGCGTAGGATATCGGGCGCTCATAGGTGATCATTGCCGGCCGAACCTCTGTCTCTGCCTTCGTGCGGCCGATGCGCCGTCACCTCGTCTGAGAGACTGCACGGTTCGCTGCAAACCGGCCAGACTCTGCATGCGTGTCGTCGTTGGTCTCTCCGGGATAATCGATTTCCCTTACCTTTGACTTACGCCGGAGCGCCGCGCCGCCGTCATGCTGCGCCAAGGCCACCCCGACGGGCGATCGACGCCGGACGGTTTCGTCTCTCGGCCGATCCCGGTCGACCGCAGTCCGCCGGAGAGGCTGTCCGGCAACCCGCCGGATCGACCCTCCACGTCTTAAAACAGTCTCTTACACCAAGTCTCACCGATGGAAACCCGCCGGACAGCGTCGCCGGCGGGCCAACCCCTGCCCGGCCCCTCGGACGGCGCCTGTCCGGGCTGCTCTCATGACCATCGCCTGTCGCCGCCCCTCCAAGGCTCAGTCCCGCGGCGACGCAACCGGGCGGCGGGCGTTCCGCACGCCTGTCCGCCCACGTCTCCGCCCGATCGGGAACCTTTCGGGACTTGCGGCGTTAGTGGGCGCTTCCTGAATGTCCGTAACCGGGAGACGCGTCTCCACAGAATTGCCATTCTTGTTAACGACATCATCGACGACCTTGGGCCTTTCAGACCGCGGCGGGGCCCGCTTCCACCGGCTCGGGCCGGTTGCAAAGGGATGACGACCATGCGCTCTGCCGATATCGAAACCTCCTCCGCATCAAGCACGCCGGATGGCGGCGAGTTCGAATTCACCATGGAAATGTTGGAGCTGGAACTGTCGCTCGATGGCATCGCGCCGGACGGCGACGATTTTTCCGACAGGGTGCGCGCCGCTGCGGCCGATCTCAAGGGGGCGTTCCTGTTCGACCTTCCCGCCTCCGGTCTCGTCGAGAATTGCGTGCGGATCGCCGTCCTGCGGATCCCGCGCGACAACGGCGCGGGCAGCGAGACGATCTTCGCCTGCCTGGAGGCCGACGGCACCGCGATCCGCATCGAGAAGCCGGACGAACGCACCATGGGCCTTGCCCGTTTTGCCCAGGCCTTCGTGGACGTGTTCCAGCGGATGTAGGCTGCGGCAGCCGCCTCAGCCGGACGCCAGCATGCGCAGTTCGCAGGCGGGCTTTTCCGTCGCGGCGCCGAAGATGCGGTAGGTGTTGCGGCCGCTTCGCTTGGCCTCGTAGAGCGCGATATCGGCATTGCAGCAGAGCAGCGAGAAGGATGCGCCGCCGGCGTCGCGCCCCTTCCCGTCCGCCATCAGCGCAAGCCCGATGCTGGCGCCGACTCGCGCCTGTATGCCGCCGATGTCGATCGGCTTGTTGAACTGCAGCAGGATATGGGTGGCGAAGGCCTCGAGCCCGGCCATGTCGAGCCCGAGCGTGCAGATGGCGAATTCGTCGCCGCCGAGACGGGCAAGCAGGCTTTCCGGCCCCACGGCATTCGACAGGCGGGAAGCGATTTCGCGCAGGAGCTGATCGCCCGCAAAGTGCCCGAACGTATCGTTGACAGCCTTAAACCCGTCGAGATCGATATAGAGCACGCCGACAGGCTGGCCCTCCGCGCTGTCCTGCGCGGGGATCGCGTCCGCAGGGGTCGTGTGGCTCACGGCGGCCACTCTCAGATCTCCAAGACCGAGGAAGCGGGCGCGGTTGAGGAGACCGGTCAGCGGATCGGTTTCCGCCTGGAAGCGCAGCCGTTCGGTCAGATCGCGCCGTTCGGCAAGCTGGCCTTCCAGCCGCCCGATCGCGTCGAAGAGATCGTTGATCTCGCGCGTATCCGCCGTCACGCCGTTGCGCTCGGTCGGCTTTTCCTCGGCCAGCCCGACGATCATCTCGTGGGCCGTCAGCAGCGGGCGCAGAACGGAGAAGAACAGGCGGCGCATGACCGCGACCAGCAGCGTCAGCAGCAGCACGGTCGCCGCCGCGATGCCGACAAGCCAGACGAAGGCGATATCGCGGCTGCGGACGATATCCGCGAGCATCTGGGCGATGGTGGCCTTGCGCAGCTCTTCCAGCGGCACCAGCGTCGGCACGTAGAGGCCCGTCAGACCGGCGGGCGCAATGCTGTAGTGGCCGCCGGCGCGCCCTTCGAGCGTCAGCTTCTCCATGAGGCGGACGCCCCGCCCGATGAAGAGCCGGCGGACCTCGCCCATCAGGGCGCGCAGATTTCCTCTGGACATATCGAGCCGCAGGCCCAGCATCTGCATCAGCTTGTCGATATGGCCTTGCGTGCGGTTGACCCTGTCGACGGCGGCCGGCGGCATGGGCAGCGAGCGGGAGACGCTGGGCACGATATGGCTGCCCAGACGCCCCGCCTGTTCGCGCAGATCCGTGACGATGAGGGCGGTGAAGACGCTGCCGGCAAGCGCGGGGTTGTCCTTTTCCAGCGTCTCCGCCGCGAGGGCGACGGTCGGCTGGATCTCGTCCACGATCGCGAACATATCGGTGATCGCGTCCGTCAGCATATCGAGGGAGCGCTCCGCCTGCGGCATCCGCGCGATGACGTCGATGCGGCGGCGGGCGAGGTCCAGATCGTCGCGCAGGCTGCGCAGCAGCCCCGGCGGGAGCGGCAGGTTCGTCGTCCCGTCCATCGCCGCCAGCGCCGTGTCGGTGGCGCGGCGGGATTCCTGCAGGCGGATGGCCGCCGCTGGGTCGGAGCCGACCTCGACCGACATGAGGACATTGGACGGGCCCCGCTCGGCCGAGAGCGCGCGCGACGCGATCAGCATCGCTTCATACTCCTGAACGGAGATCAGGTTGCTTTCCGCATCGACGTAAGCCTTTACCGACGGCGCGACGATCCACACCGCCATGCCGATCAGGGCGGCCCCGACGACGAGGGAGGCGCTGCGCCACCTGCAGTAGAGCGATCGTGCACCTCGCCGTCCCTGATTCATCCGTCGCGTCCTTCAGCTTTCCCTGCAAAATTCCTTACTGATGAACCTTTAAGCGGACATGAATCGCCTGCGTGCAGCCCCGAAAAATCGGGTTGCATGCCCTTTGTCAGGCCCCCGAAATCTTGCCGTTGATCGCGGCCTGCGCGGCGGCGAGCCGCGCGATGGGCACGCGAAAGGGCGAGCAGGAGACGTAGTCGAGGCCGGTTTCCTCGCAGAAGCGGATGGAGGCGGGATCGCCGCCATGTTCGCCGCAGATGCCGAGTTTCAGCCCGTTCTTGGTGCGCCGGCCGCGCTCGGCGGCGATCTGGATCAGCTCGCCGACGCCGTCGTAATCGATCGACACGAAGGGATCGCGGTCGATGATGCCCTTCATGCGATAGGTATTGAGGAACTGCGCCGCATCGTCGCGCGAGATGCCGAAAGTCGTCTGCGTCAGGTCGTTGGTGCCGAAGGAGAAGAAATCGGCGGATTCGGCAATCACATGGGCGCGAAGGGCGGCGCGCGGCAGCTCGATCATGGTGCCCACGAGATATTCGATGCCAACACCGGCCTCATTCAGAATATCGGCGGCCACCGCATCGATGCGGGCCTTGACGTAGTCGAGCTCGGCCTTCAGCCCCACCAGCGGCACCATGATTTCCGGCACGACGGGCGCGCCGGTGTCGCGGGCGGCCAGCACCGCCGCCTCGAAGATCGCGCGGGCCTGCATTTCCACGATCTCGGGGTAGGAGATGGCCAGCCGGCAGCCGCGATGTCCGAGCATGGGGTTGAACTCGTGCAGCGCATCCACCCGCTGGCGCAGTTCCAGCGGCTGCATGCCGAGCGCCACCGCGACATCGGCGATTTCCTCGTCGGTCTTCGGCAGGAATTCGTGCAGCGGCGGATCGAGCAGGCGGATGGTCACCGGCAGGCCGTGCATGATGGAGAACAGCTCGGTGAAATCGGCCCGCTGCATCGGCAGGAGTTTTGCCAGCGACGCGCGCCGGCCGGCCTCGTCGGCGGCCAGAATCATTTCGCGCATGACGTTGATGCGCTCGCCCTCGAAGAACATGTGCTCGGTGCGGCACAGCCCGATGCCCTCGGCACCGAAGGAGCGCGCGGCGCGGGCGTCGGCCGGCGTGTCGGCATTGGTGCGCACGGTCATGCGGCGGCTGGCATCGGCCCATTCCATGATGCGGCCGAAATCGCCGGAGAGTTCCGGCTGGACCATGGAGACGCGGCCCTTGAGCACCTGCCCCGAGGAGCCGTCGATGGTAATGACGTCGCCCCGCGCAAAGGTCGTGCCGGCGGCGATGAGCTTTTCGTTGCGCAGATCGACGCGGATGCCGCCGGCGCCGGAGACGCAGGGGATGCCCATGCCGCGCGCGACGACGGCCGCATGGCTCGTCATGCCGCCGCGCGTCGTCAGGATTCCCTCGGCCGCATGCATGCCGTGAATGTCTTCCGGGCTCGTTTCGACGCGGACGAGAATGACGGAACGGCCTTCCTTCTTGGCCTGGACGGCCTCTTCCGAGGTAAAGACGATCTCGCCGGTCGCCGCCCCCGGGGACGCGGGCAGGCCGGCGCCGATGATGTCGCGGCGGGCGGAGGGGTCGATGGTCGGGTGCAGCAGCTGGTCGAGCGCCGCGGGATCGATGCGGGCCACCGCCTCCTCGCGCGAGATCAGCCGTTCGTCGGCCATATCCACCGCGACCTTCATCGCCGCGCGCGCCGTGCGCTTGCCCGAGCGCGTCTGCAGCATCCACAGCTTGCCCTGCTCAATCGTGAACTCGATATCCTGCATGTCGCGGTAATGCGCTTCCAGCCTGTCGCAGATGGCGCAGAGATCCGCAAACGCGTCCGGCATCACCTTTTCGAGCGAGGGCCGGTCGGAGCCGGAGGCGATACGGGCGATTTCGGTGATGTTCTGCGGCGTGCGGATGCCGGCGACCACGTCCTCGCCCTGCGCATTGACCAGAAACTCGCCGTAGAGCGCCTTTTCGCCGGTCGAGGGATTGCGCGTGAAGGCGACGCCTGTGGCGGAATCATTGCCGAGATTGCCGAACACCATGGTCTGGACGTTGACCGCCGTGCCCCAATCGGCCGGGATATCGTGGAGTTGGCGATAGGTGACGGCGCGCGGGTTCATCCAGCTGGCAAAGACCGCGCCGATGGCGCCCCAGAGCTGCACGGCCGGATCCTGCGGGAACCCCTCGCCCGTCTCCTCGCCGATGACCTCCTTGTAGCGATCGACAAGCCGGCGCCATTCGTCGACCGTGAACTCGGTTTCCTGCTCCTTGCCGATCCGGCCCTTCTCGTCCTCCAGCAGTTCGGCGAAGACCTCGTGGTCGAGGCCCATGACGACATCGCCATACATCTGGATGAAGCGGCGGTAGCTGTCCCAGGCAAAGCGCGCATCGCCGCTGTCGCGCGCCAGCGCCTCGACCGTCTCGTCGTTGAGGCCGAGATTGAGCACCGTATCCATCATGCCGGGCATGGAGGCGCGCGCGCCGGAGCGCACGGAGAGGAGCAGCGGCCGTTCCGCATCGCCGAAGCGGCGCCCGGCCATGCCCTCGACGACCGAAATGCCGGCGAGCACCTCGGCCTTGAGACTATCGGGAATGGCGCGGCCGTTTTCGGAATAGAGCGCGCAGGCGCGCGTGACGATGGTCAGGCCCGGCGGCACCGGCAGGCCGAGGCTGCACATCTCCGCGAGATTGGCGCCCTTGCCCCCCAGAAGGTCGTGATCCAGCGCCCGCCCCTCGGCCTTGCCCCCGCCGAAGGTGTAAACCCACTTCTTCATGTCCGTCTCCACCCTGAGGCCCAGGACGTCCGCGCCGCATTCCCGCAACCTCCGGTCCATCCCGCCTCGTCTCCCCCTTCACGCTACAACATCAGCCCCCGATTAGGAATGCTGCGGATGCGGGATTATTGTTGCATTGCAGCAAAATTATTGCGGGGTGGGTGGGTGATGTCCACACATCCTGCGGCGCTCTTGTTTTTTGATTTTTCCACTGTTTCCTGATAGGAATTCTGCATGGCGCAACGTTGTGGACATCAGATCGTACCCGCGGACTTTCCCGAGCTTCGAACGCTCGTCTGGAACAGGGATCCCTTGCGCGCCATCGATGCCGACGAAGTCTTTGCCCTTTACGAGCGAAACTGGCGCTTCGTCGATCGCGATCGCCTGTCGGACAAGGAAGCGATGCTGATCCGGGAACTGACCGATACGTTCGGTCACGGTCGCATGCTGGTCTGATGGGCTATCTCCGCGCCGAACATCAGGCCATCGCGGACGTGCTGTCTTCGATGAATCATGACGTTCTCCGTTCTGCCGAATGCTGGTTCGGCGGGGGAACGGCGATCGTTCTGCGCTTTGGCGAGTATCGACGGTCTCTCGATCTGGACTTCCTCTGCTCGAGCGCTGCGGGCTACAGGGACCTGCGAAACGCCGTCATCGAAGGTGGTCCGGGTGCGCTCTTTTCGGACGAGGTGTCGTTGCTGCGGGATGTGAGGGCGGACGCCTACGGGATCCGCATGCTTCTCGAATATCGAGGCCAGCCCATCAAGTTCGAGATCGTCCGGGAAACCCGAATCGCGTTGACGGGAGAGAGAGACCCGATTCTCGGTGTTCCCACCCTGTCGATCGAGGACATGTTTGCCGAAAAGCTGCTTGCGAATGCCGATCGTTGCTACGATCGCGCCGTCGGCTACCGCGACGCCGTCGATCTCGGCGTTCTCGTTCAGTTTCGTGGATCGCTTCCGGAAGTGGCCGTGGCCAAATCCGAGGAGGCCTATGGGCGGGATATCGCCCGGAAGCTTGCCGGCATTCTCAACCACCTGCTGAATCCCGATGCCGTGCGCCATGCCGCATCCACCCTCGACATGGGAGAGGACGCGGTCATATCCGCGGTGTCAGCGCTGCGTTCGGCAGGCGTTCAGACATTTCCGCAGGCTGGCATTCGGGCGGACGGCAGCGCCTTCGACTGACCGTTGCCCCCTCTCACACCGCCTCGCGCAATTGCTCCGCCGTCTGCAGATCCACGGAGACCAGCTGGCTCACGCCCTGCTCCGCCATGGTGACGCCGAAGAGGCGGTTCATGCGGGCCATGGTGATGGGGTTGTGGGTGATGATAACGAAGCGGGTTTCGGTCGAGGCGGCCATTTCGTCCATGAGGTTGCAGTAGCGCTCGACATTGTGGTCGTCGAGCGGGGCATCCACCTCGTCCAGCACACAGATCGGCGCGGGATTGGTGAGGAACACGGCGAAGATCAGCGCCATGGCGGTCAGCGCCTGCTCGCCGCCGGACAGCAGCGTCATGGTCTGCGGCTTCTTGCCCGGCGGGCGGGCGAGGATTTCGAGGCCGGCATCCAGCGGGTCGTCGCTCTCGATCAGCTGCAACTCGGCCGTGCCGCCGCCGAAGAGATGGCTGAAGAGGCGCTGAAACTGGGCGTTGACGATATCGAAGGCGGCGAGCAGCCGCTCGCGACCCTCGCGATTGAGGTTCTGGATGGCGCTGCGCAGCTTGCGGATGGCGTCGATGACGTCCTCGCGCTCCTTCAGGATCGCGGCCAGACGGTCGGACAGCTCGGTCTGCTCCTCTTCCGCGCGCAGGTTGACGGCGCCCAGGCGCTCGCGCTCGATCTTCAGGCGTTCGAGATCCCGCTCCACGATGCGCGGGTCGGACGGCAGGGCATCGACCGCGCGGCCGGTGAGGCGCAGCACCTCCTGCGGGCCGATGGACAGAGCCTGCCGGATCGCCGCCTCCACCTCGACGCGCTTTTCCCGCGCCGACATCAGCCGTTCCTCGGCGCGGCCGCGCTTCTCGCGGGTCTCCGCCAGTTCGGAGAGGGCGGTCGCGGCGAGCCGATCGGCGTCGCGCTGGCGGGTCTCGGCCTCGACCAGCCGGTCGCTCGCCGTGCGGCGGGCCGCTTCCATCTCCGCCAGGGCGCTCATCAGGGCGCGGCGCTGCTCGTCGAAGGCGTCGGGCGCGTCGAGAATGGCCTCGATCTCGTCGCGGGCCTCGGCCTCGCGGTCGCGCAGGGTGGCGATATGGTCGTCGGCGCTCGCCGCCCGGCTCGCCCATGTCTGGCACTCGGCGGCGATCGCCCGCAGACGGCGCTCGCGCGCCTCCGTCTCGCGGTTCAGGCCGTCCGAGAGGGCGCGGGCCTCGGCGAGTGCGGCCCGGTCGGCGGCCACGGCTGAGCCTTGCGCGGCGAGGCGCTGGTCGAGACCGGCCATGTCGGGCGCATCCTCGAGTGCCGCGGCGGCATCCTCCAGCGCTACGACAGCCTCCTCGTGGCTCTCCGCGATGCGGGCGGCGGCCTCCGTCAGCACCGCGCGGCGGCGGGCGAGATCGCCCCGGGCGCGCTCGGCCAGAGCCAGCGCATCGCGCGCCTCCGACAGGCGGCGGATCGCCTGCCGTTCCGCCTCGCGCGTCATCCGCAACGCATCGTCGCCAGCGCGGATCGCCGCCGCCGCCGCGCTCAGGATGCGCTCGCACTGCGCCAGAGCGTCGGCGGCCCCGGCGATTTCGGCGTCCAGCTCGCTCAGACGGTTGCGGTTCTCCAGCCGCAGGGTGGCGGCACTCGGGGCGTCGGCGCCGGTGACATGACCATCCCAGCGCCAGAGCGCGCCCGACCGGGTCACGAGCCGCTGTCCGGGCCGGAGCACCGGCTGCAGCCGTGCCGCCTCGGCATCATCCGCGACGATGCCGACCTGCGACAGGCTGCGCCGCAGCGTCTCCGGCACCGTCATATGGTCGATCAGGGGGGCGGCGCCGGCCGGCAGAGCCGGGTCGTCCCGGCCTGATCCCGGATCGCGCCAGTGCACGGGGGCGGAGGGATCGAGCGGGGATTCGAGGTCGTCGCCCAGCGCGGCGCCCAGCAGCGCCTCGAAACCGCGCTCGACGGTGATGGCATCGACCACGGGGCTCGCGCCGCCGGCCAGCGTGGCGGCCTCCAGCAGGCGGCGGATGGTGCGGGCCTCGGTTTCCGCCGCGCTCAGCCGCGCACGCGCGGCCTCCAGCGGGCCACGGGCCTCCGCCTCGCGCGCCCTCGCCTCGCCCAGCGCATGCTCGGCGCCGGCCACGGCCTCGGTCCGCGCCTCGATGTCGGCTTCCGCGGCGTCCACGGCCTCGCGGCATATCTCGGGATCTTCGAGCGCCGCGATCTCGCGGTCGAGCGTGTCGATCTCGCCTGCCTGCTCCGACATCTGGCGGGACAGGCGCATGCGTCGGTCGCCGAGATCGCGGATCGCGCGCTCCAGCTGGCCGCGGGCGGCCTGCGCCTCCGCGCGTTCGGCCGTCAGCGTGGAGAGGGTCCGTTCGCTCTCCACCAGCCGGTCCTGCGCATCGATCAGGCGCTCGCGCGCCTCGTCCGCCCGCGCGCCGGCATCCTCGGCGTCTTCCCGCAGGGCCTCGGCTTCCTCCTCCAGCCGCGCCATGGCGCCGGCATTGTCCAGCGCCAGACGCTCCTCGCGGGCGATATCCTCGCCCAGCTGTGCCAGACGCCGCTGCAGCTCGTCGCGCCGGCGCAGCGTGCGGCTCATATCCTCGTCGAGCTGGGTGCGGGCGATCTGCAGCCGCTGGAGGCCGGCGGCCGTGCGGGCCTCCTCCTCGCGCAGCTCCGGCAGCTTCAGGCTCGCGACCGCCTGGTTCCTCGCCGCCTCCATCTGCGCCTGCGCCTTCTCGGCCACCAGCGAGGTCGCCTGGTTGAGGAGACTGTCGGCGTCCGCCTCGGCCGCCTTTGCCTGCACCCAGCGGATGTGGAACAGCATGGCCTCGTGGGCGCGGATCTCGGCCGAGAGCATCTTGAAGCGATTGGCCTGCCGCGACTGGCGCTTGAGGCTTTCGATGCGGCTTTCGAGTTCGGCCGTCACCTCGTCCAGCCGCTCCAGATTGGTCTCGGCACCGCGCAGGCGCAGCTCCGCCTCGTGGCGGCGGGAGTGGAGGCCGGAAATGCCGGCGGCTTCTTCCAGCAATTGCCGGCGGGCCTGCGGCTTTGCGGCGATCAGCTCGCCGATACGCCCCTGCCCGACCATGGAGGGCGAGCGGGCGCCGGTGGAGGCATCCGCAAAGAGCAGCTGCACATCCTTGGCACGGGCCTCGCGGCCGTTGATGCGGTAGACCGACCCGTTCTCGCGCTCGATGCGGCGCGTGACCTGGATCTCGTCGCTGTCGTTGAAGGCGGCGGGCGCGGTGCGGTCGGTGTTGTCGAGGTAGAGGCCGACCTCGGCGGTGTTGCGCGCCGGACGCTTGCCGGAGCCGGAGAAGATGACGTCGTCCATGCCGGACGCGCGCATGTTCTTGTAGGAATTCTCGCCCATCACCCAGCGAAGCGCTTCGACGAGGTTCGACTTGCCGCAGCCGTTCGGGCCGACCACACCGGTCAGCCCGCGCTCGATGACGAACTCGGACGGCTCCACGAAGGATTTGAAGCCGATGAGGCGCAGCTTGGTGAATTTCATGACGGCGTGCCCGTCACGATCGGAACCCGCATCATCGAGAAAAACGGCACGGTTTCCCGTGCCGCAACCGGAAGCGACTTAGAGCAGAGGATCGATAAGGGCCGACATGGTGTCAACCGACATGTCTCCGGAATAGCGCTTGCCGTTGATGAAGAAGGTCGGCGTCGAAGCAACCTGGTACTCCTTCATGCCCTTCTGCATCACGGCGTTCACATCATCCAGAAGCTTCTGGTTCGTCAAGCAGGCCTCGAAGCTCTCCTGTGAAAAACCGGCGAGCTTGGACATCTGCAGCAGCGCATCGCGGCCGTTCTGGGCGGCGGCCCACTGTTCCTGCTGCTTGAAGAGCATGGACACCATGGGGAAATACTGGCCCTCCGGCGCGCAGCGCGCCAGCATGAAGGCGGCGGCGGCACGCGGATCGAACGGGAACTCGCGCAGCACGAAGCGCACCTTGCCGGACTCGACATATTTCGCCTTGATGGCATCGAAGGTCGTGTTGTGGAAATGCGCGCAGTGCGGGCAGGTCATCGACATGTATTCGACGATCGTGACCGGCGCATCGGCCTTGCCGATGGCCATTTCCGGCAGGGCGCCGGGCTCCATCAGCTTGGAAAGCTCGACCTCGCCGTCGGCCTGGGGCAGCTCTGCCGTCGCGGGCGCCGCAGCGGGCGCTGCCGCCTGGGCCATCTGGGTCTGGGCAGGCGCCGGCGTCGTTGCCGGGGTGGCGGCGGTGGACGACGTCGTCATCGTATCCGCCGGCTTCATCTCCGTCTTGGTCGCCGTATCGACCGTTTCGACCGGAGCCGCCGCATTCGCCGTCTCCTTCTTCTCGTCGCTGCAGGCGACGAGCGCGAGCGCCAGGGTGGCGATGGCCACACCGCTCGAAAGGCGTTTCAGCAAGGTCATTTCGGAAAGGGACATGGTTCACCTGTTCAAGCGGAGACGGGACCTTTGCGATATCGCGCCCGCCGGGGCCGGACAAGGGGCCCCCAGGGCCCATCGTTCAAAGAATTGTGAGGCATTTGTGGCGTGGAGGGTGGATGGCGGGATATTCCGGCGCGCTGTTGATCGGGCGGGCTCGCTGCTGATAGACTGCAAAGGGTCTGGTAGGAGCTTCGACGTCGAGAGGACAGACGCACCATGACGGCCATCATGATCAGGAACCTTCCCGAAAAAACCCATCAGGCGCTGGAAGCCCGTGCCCGCCGGAACGGGCGCACCACCGAGGCGGAAATCCGCGTTATTCTGGAAAGCGCCGCCGCGAGGGAGGAGCCGCTTGGTATCGGTTCCTATCTCAAGGCCATCGGGCAATCGATCGGAGGCATCGATCTCGACGACGGGCGGGACAGACAGGCTTACCAACCCCCTTCATTCAAATAATCATTCTCGACACGAATGTCGTTTCGGAACCTCTTCGCAAGATGCCAAGCGAACGCGTGCTTGCGTGGCTCGATGCACAGCCGACGGACGCGTTGTACTTGACGACGATCACGGCGGCCGAAATACTGTCCGGCATGGCGATCATGCCAGCCGGTCGGCGGAAGGACATGCTGCGAGAGGCGCTCGAACACCTCTTATCGATCGTGTTCCGCGGTAGGATCCTCCCTTTCGACATGCAGGCGGCACGGCAGTTTGCCGTCATCTCGCAGAAGGCGCGGGAAAAGGGGGCGGGCGTAGGAATGGCGGATGCACAGATTGCCGCGATTGCCGTCGCGAACGGATTCTCCGTTGCGGCACGCGACGTCACGCCATTTACGGCAAGCGGGCTGCACGTGATCAATCCGTGGACGGCCTGATCGACCCCTACCGCTTCTGCCCCAGCACCGCCGTTCCCAGCCGGGTCAGCGCCGCCTTCAGGCCTTCGTCCTCGATCTCGGCGGTCAGGGCTTCGAGATGCCGGGCGGGCTGGCCGGTCAGGGGGCGTGGGGGGCGGCGGGTGCGGTTCACGGGGGTGACCGGTTTCTGGACGATGCGGACGCGGTCGATGGCGGGAAAGCCGAAGAATCCGTTGATGCGCTGAACGAGTTCGCCCTCGGTGTGGGCGAGGAACAGGGCGCGGGCGCCGTCGCAGGCGATGGTGAGCACGCCCGGCTGGTGGCGGCTTTCGCCCGTCATTTCGGAAACGCGGCGCGGCCAGGCGATCTTTTCGGGCCGCGTGCAATCGGCGAAGGCCTCGCCGGCGATCTCGTCCCAGGAGCCGAGCAGCAGCGTGCTGATGCCGGCGCGCTTGGCCAGGACGGGATCGAGCAGGCCGTTGGCGACCTCGCTGATCTGCCTGACGCCTTTCGGGGTATAAGCGCCTTTCGGGGTATACGGCTTGGAAGGCGCCATGCGGTTGCTCCCGTGAGCGGTGATTGCGGGGTGAGTGGTCATCAGGCTCTACCCCACCGCCGCAGTTTCGGCTATGACGCGGGAGACGATACCGGCGTCGGTCAGGCTGTCTGCGACGATCTATAAAGGAAGTCGGGCCCTAGGACCATGATGCAACGTTTCACGTCCACGGCGCAGGCCCTGCCCTTGCCGAACTCTCCGCCCTCCCTCGCGAACCTGCTGCTCGACTGGTACGATCGCAGCCACCGCGTGCTGCCGTGGCGCATCACGCCGCCGATGGCGAAGGCCGGCAAGCGGCCCGACCCCTACCATATCTGGCTGTCGGAAGTGATGCTGCAGCAGACGACGGTGCAGGCGGTGAAGGCCTATTTCGCGAAATTTCTCGATCTGTGGCCGACGGTCGGCGATCTCGCGGCGGCCGAGACCGAGGATGTGATGAAGGCCTGGGCGGGGCTCGGCTACTACGCCCGCGCCCGGAACCTGAAGAAATGCGCCGAAGCGGTGGCGAGCCTGCATGGCGGGCGCTTTCCCGAGACCGAGGAGGGCCTGAAGGCGCTGCCGGGCATCGGCGACTATACCGCGGCCGCCATCGCCGCCATCGCCTTCAACCGGCAGAGTGCGGTGCTCGACGGCAATGTCGAGCGGGTGATCTCGCGGCTCTACCGGGTGGAGACGCCGGTGCCGGCGGCGCGGCCCGACATGCGGCGGCTGGTCGCCGCGATCACGCCTGCCGATCGGCCCGGCGATTTCGCGCAGGCCATGATGGATCTCGGCGCGACCATCTGCACGCCGCGCCGGCCGGTCTGCGCGCTCTGTCCGATCAACGCGGATTGCCGCGCCTTCAAGGCCGGCGACCCGGAGCGCTTTCCGGTGAAGCTGGCGAAGAAGGCAAAGCCGGTGCGGTACGGCACCGCCTATGTCGCGACCGACGCCGCGGGCGCTGTCTATCTCTGCAAGCGGGGCGACAAAGGGCTGCTCGGCGGCATGACCGAGGTGCCGGGCACCGACTGGACGGCCGATGCGCAGGCAACCCCGACACCGCCGTTCGCCACGCAGACCGTGCCCGTCTGGCGCGACTGCGGCGGCATCGTGCATGTGTTCACCCATTTCGAGCTGCGGCTTGCCGTGCGCCATGCCGAGGTCGCACGCGACGCCATCACGGCGAACGGCTGGTGGGAGCCGCGCGCGACACTCGCCGCGCAGGCACTGCCGACCGTGATGAAGAAGGTGATCGAGAAGGCCCTGCCCGGCTCTTTTGCGAAGGCGTCATAAATCCTGCGCCGTCACGACATAGGAACGGTCCGGAGACGAAGAGGCTCCGGGACCGATGATACGAGGAGAGACACCCATGACCGACGCGACGACACCCATCCGCCATATCGTGTTCGATATCGGCAAGGTGCTGATCCATTACGATCCGCATATCCCGTTCAGCCGGATCATTCCCGACGAGGCCGAGCGCAACGCCTTCTTCGCGACCGTCTGCACCCATGAATGGAACCTGGAGCAGGACCGCGGCCGCAGCTGGGCGGACGCCGAGGACCTGCTGGTGGCGCAGCATCCCGAGCAGGAGGCAAACATCCGCGCCTTCCGCGCCCATTGGGGCGAGATGGTGCCGCATGCCTACGAGGAGAGCGTGGAGATCCTCGAAGGTCTGATCGCCAAGGGCTACGACGTGACGATGCTGACCAATTTCGCTTCGGACACCTTTGCCGAGGCGCGGGCGCGCTTTGCCTTCCTCAACCTGCCGCGCGGCGTGACCGTGTCCGGCGAGAAGCGGCAGATCAAGCCGGATCGGGAGATCTACGAGACGCACCAGGCGGCGTTCGGCCTTAAACCCGCGGCCACGCTGTTCATCGACGATAGCCTGCCCAATGTCGAGGGTGCACGGGCGGCCGGCTGGCAGGCGGTGCAGTTCATCGACGGCCCGACGCTCAAGGCGGATCTCGCACGATTCGGCCTGCCAGTGTAGGGCACAGCTTTCATTTCACGGAAAGGCCACATTCGGTTCAGGCGGCGTTCACCCGCCTGGCGATATGATGGCCCCGTCATCTTGACCGATCATTCTGCGAGGACGCTTTCATGGCGAATTACTACGGCACCAACAGGAACGACATCCTGACCCAGAACAAGCTGTCCGAGGTGTCGATCTACGGTTACGGCGGCAACGACACGATCAACCTCAACCGCACCGACAGCCTCGGCGGCTTCAATTACGTGGATGCGGGGTCCGGCAACGACCGAGTCGTCAACTATTATGAGGGTGGCAACGACATCTTCCTCGGCACCGGCAACGACCTCTACATCGCCGATATCCGTGCCGAAGACGGCAAGGCCTATGACGTGGTCTCCGGCGGCGACGGCAACGACATCTTCCAGGTCAATTCGGAAGCCAGCGTCTACAAGGGCGACAGCGGCAACGACACCTTCTTCTCCGTCGGCTACAACAACAGCTTCAACGGCGGCACCGGCGTCGATACGATCAGCTACGAGCTGCAGGATTCCTACGCCTCGCAGCGCGGCAAAGGCGTCGATATCGACCTCGACAAGGGCACGGCGACCATCGACAGCGACCAGATCGAGGATCTCGCCAACATCGAGAACGCCACGGGCACCAATTCCGCCGACGACATCACCGGCTCTGCCGACCGCAACGTGCTGAAGGGCCTCGGCGGCGCCGACAATCTCTATGGTCTGGAGGGCAATGACGGGCTTTATGGCGGCGCCGGCAACGATGTCCTCTATGGCGGCGCGGGCGCCGACGACCTCACCGGTGGCATCGGCCGGGATTACCTGAACGGCGGCACGGGTGCGGACATCTTCTACTTCGACACGATTTCCGACAGCCGCGTCGGCAGCGGCCGCGACGTGATCGCCGACTTCACGGCCGGGGAAGGCGACCTCATCGATCTCTCCGGCATCGACGCCAACACGCGCGCCAGCGGCAACCAGACGTTCGACTACATCGGCAATGACGGTTTCAGCCGCCATGCCGGCGAACTGCGTTTCTCGAACGGCATTCTCTCCGGCGACGTCAACGGCGACGGCCGCGCCGATTTCGAGGTCAGCGTGTCGGGCGTCACCAAGATGTATGCGGACGACTTCATTCTCTGACGGTCTTTCGCCGTCCCTGCCAAACAGCAACGCCCGGCCGCTTTTCCAAGCGGCCGGGCGTTTCAGATTCCTCCGGGACTGAAGGTACGAAACCGGAGGAAAGACGACCGTCGGCGGGCTTTTCCCGTCGACAGATCGCAGTCCCGCTTCGTCTTGGGGCACGAGCTCCGGCAACACCCGGAACCCCCGCCCGCATCGCGGTCTGCCGGTGGTTGATCACGCGGCGGTATCGCAGGCATGAGACTAGCGGCGCAGAGGTTAAATTCTCTTAAACATTGCGGGCGGATTCTGGCGGGTGGGTGACATCTGGACACGACAGGTCACCACCACCCTCGGCGTGGAAGTGTCTCCCCTTTTCACCCCGTCGCTGCCCCTCACCCTAACCCTCTCCCCGCGCGCGGGGAGAGGGGACTTGCCCTGCTCGTTGTTTCGAAATCGGGTAGAAGCGGTGCCACACGCCCCTTCGCCCCGCCCGCGGGGAGAAGGTGCCGGCAGGCGGATGAGGGGCCGACGCAGGCGTTAACTCTCTGGTTTACACCCTCACCCCAGCCGCGCCATGTCCGCGCGAATGACGGTGCGCAGGTCGTCGATCGGCCGCAGCACGCCGCCGTCGTCGTAGTGCCAGAAGGTCCAGCCGTTGCAGGCGTCGAGGCCCTGCACCCTGGCGCCGAGGCGGTGGATGGAGCCGGCCTCGCCGCCCGAGGCGAGCGTGCCGTCGGCGCGCACGATGGCGCTGTGGCGGCGGCGGGCATCGGTGAGGACGGCGCCGGGCTTGATGAGGCCGCTTTCCACCAGCACGTTGAAGGCGACGCGGGGTTCGGCGCGCTTGCCGGTCATGACCGACAATGTGGCACCGCCCAGCGGCTCGACCGCCGCGATGCGGGCACGGGCCGCGTCGATATAGGTCTGCTCGCGCTCGACGCCGACATAATGCCGGCCGAGGCGCTTGGCGACGGCGCCCGTGGTGCCCGAGCCGAAGAACGGATCCAGCACGACATCGCCCGGCCGGGTGGAGGCCATCATGACGCGGGCAAGCAGCGCTTCCGGCTTCTGGGTCGGGTGGACCTTGTCGCCGTTTTCGTCCTTCAGACGCTCGCCGCCCGAGCAGATCGGGAACACCCAGTCGGAGCGCATCTGCACGTCGTCGTTCGCCGCCTTCAGGGCGTCGTAGTTGAAGGTGTAGCCCTTGCCCTTGGCGCTCGGGCTCGCCCAGATCAGCGTCTCATGCGCGTTCTGGAACCGGCGTCCCTTGAAGTTCGGCATCGGGTTGGTCTTGCGCCAGACGATGTCGTTGAGGATCCAGAAGTTCAGGTCCTGCAGGATCGCGCCGACGCGGAAGATGTTGTGGTAGGAACCGATGACCCACAGCGTGCCGTTGGGCTTCAGCACGCGGCGGCAGGCGAGCAGCCAGGCGCGGGTGAAGGCATCATACGCCTCGAAGGAGGCGAACTGGTCCCACGCATCGTCGACGGCATCGACCAGCGACTGATCCGGACGGTGCAGGGCACCGCCGAGCTGCAGGTTGTAGGGCGGATCGGCGAAGACGACATCCACCGAATTGTCGGGCAGCTTTTCTAGGGCGGACACGCAATCGCCCTTGATGATGGTGTCGAGCCACCCGCCAGCAGCGGCGGGGGAGATTTCAGCAGACAAAACGACGGAAGACTTCAGGGACACCATGACTACTCGCTGATACGCTGACTCTGGGACACAAATTCTGCTGCTATGGTTACCGAGTTTGGTTACCAAAGGCTGAAGAGGCGGAAAACTTGCGCGAAAAACCGACGGATGGAAAAGGAACGCGCTTTGCGGTAAGCTTGCTTTTATGAAAACGCGCCTTGATCGAAGACATGTCATGGAGCGCCTCCGCGACGACGCCGAGGCGGTGCGCTCCTGTGGAGCTACATCGCTTTACGTCTACGGCTCCGTTGCGCGGGACGAGGCTAACGCATCAAGCGACATTGATCTTTTCATCGACTACGACCCGGCAAGTCGATTTAACGCATTCGATCTCATCGGCATAAAACTGATGCTGGAAGAGCGTTTGGAATCTCCGGTCGATATAACGACCCGAGATGGGCTTCACCCCAGGTTGAAAGCCGACATCGAGGCCTCTGCTCTCAGGGTGTTCTAGTGGCACGTGACTTCCGGCATGCACTTGATGACATGAATGCTGCGATTATTGGAATTCAGACAGCCGCCGCGGGTAAGACGATACAGGATTACAGTTCGGACTGGATGCTCAGGCACGCGTTGCAAAGGGCCATCGAGATCATATCCGAAGCAAGCCGATCTCTCCCGGATGACGTGCGAGCAACACGTCCCGAGATCCCCTGGCAGCGGGTGAAGACGATCGGAAACGTTATACGTCATGAGTATCACGGACTTTCCGACCCGATCTTGTGGAGCGTCATCATTGACGAGATTCCACAACTCGAGCGCGCCGTTTCGGCCCTCATGGAGCAGTATCCGTGAGCTGGTCGCCCTAAGCGCAGTGCATCTCCCTCCAGTTTCCATCGCCCGCCGCATTGTCCCCCGCCGCCCCCTCGTGTAAAGCGCGGGCATTCCCCATGCATCAGAGATTGTCCCCCATGTCCGGTATCGACCTCATCATTTTCGATTGCGACGGCGTGCTCGTCGATTCAGAGATCATCGCGTCCGAAGTCGAGGCGGCGCTGCTGACGGAGGCGGGGTATCCGATCTCGACCGAGGAGATGGCGGAGCGTTATGCCGGGATGACGTGGCAGAACACGCTGCTGGCCGTCGAGCGCGAGGCAACGATCCCGCTGTCGGCAAGCCTCATCTCGCGCCACAGCGAGATCCTCGAACAGCGGCTGAAGGACGACGTCGAGATCATCGAAGGCGTCAAGGCGGCGCTGTCGCAGATCCGGCTGAAGAAATGCGTCTGCTCGAACTCGACCTCCGAGCGGCTGGCGATGATGCTCGGCAAGGTCGGCCTGAAGGACCTCTTCGGCCGCAACATCTTTTCCGCCCGCGACCTCGGCGAGGACAGGGTGAAGCCGAAGCCGGATATCTTCCTGCATGGTGCGGCCCAGATGGGCATCGATCCGTCGCGGGTGATCGTGGTGGAGGATTCCGTGCACGGCGTCCACGGCGCCCGCTCGGCCGGCATGCGCGTCATCGGCTTCACCGGCGCCTCGCACAGCTACCCCTCGCATGCCGACGCGCTGACGGAAGCCGGCGCCGAAACTGTCATCTCCCGCATGACCGCCCTGCCCGCCACCATCGCGGCGCTGGCGGAATGGTCGGAGGAGCTTGGGGACTGATCGGGCCCGGGCGCCGCGAGCGGCGACACAGGCGCCTGACAAGGCGCGCGGCCTTTCGGGCGACCGCGCTCGTCTCGCTTGCCTACTTCCGCTTCTTCTTCGGCGCAGCCGCGGCCGGGGCCGTGTCGAAGCCGACATAGACCTTGGCGAAGTCGCCGGCGCCGCCGTTGATGGGGGCGGATTTGGTGAAGATGAACTGCTGGGCGCCGGTGCCGGCCTGGACGGTGACGGGCAGCTGGGTCACTTCGGAGAACAGCGTGTTGTTCTCGTCGCTCGCGGTGACGCGGATGGGCAGGTTGATCGTGCCGGGGCCGCCGGCCGGACCCGTGGTGACGCGGCCCTGGACCACGACATTGACCGTCAGGGTCGTATCGCTCTGCACGCACTGGCGCGTCGAGTCCACGAGCGAGGCCTGGTAGATGATCTGCGTCGGGTCGTCCTTGGCGCCTTTCGCATAGGTGCGGTAGACCGAGGTGGCATCGCGCATGAAGACCTGCGGGCACTTCGCCTGGATGACGGCGGGCGTGGCGGATGCCGCGCTGGCGCCCGCGTCGATCGCGCCGCCCGTGTCCGGCGTATTGCAGCCGGCAAGCGCCAGAAGACCTGCAAATGCCGCGATGCGGCTGACTGTATGACCCACCATTCGATCCGACCCCCTGTCGCTGCCCGCGCTCTCACGGCGCCTGTCCGTCGCCGTCTGCCGACGGCCAACATTGCCACCGCCCGCAGGCGGACGGCCGTTGCACAGCCCCGGACACCCTGCTCAAAGGCAGGCTTTCCAGTGCTGCGGCGATGGTCTATAGCAGCGGCGCGCCGGAAAATCGATTGGACTCGCGCGCGTTCCGGTCTTTTTTGTAAGCCCCGCCCGAACTTGAGCGTCACGTGCCGCGCGTTCGGGACGTGTCCACCGTCGCCGCGCGGCACGAAACGAGGATGACGAACGTGAAGTATGTTTCGACCCGGGGCGAGGCCCCTGCGCTCGGTTTCAGCGACGCCCTGATGGCGGGCCTTGCGCGCGATGGCGGGCTCTACGTGCCGGAGACATGGCCGGCCCTGTCGAAGCGCGAGATCCGGAACCTGCGCGGCCTCTCCTACCAGGAGGTCGCCTTCCGCATTCTCAAGCTCTTCGTCGATGGCGAGATCGAGGATGCGACGCTGCGCGGCATGATCGACGAGGCCTATGCGACCTTCCGGCACCCGGCCGTGGTGCCGATCGTGCAGACCGGGCCGAACGCCTTCGTCATGGAGCTGTTCCACGGCTCGACACTCGCCTTCAAGGACGTGGCGATGCAGCTGCTGGCGCGGCTGATGGACCATGTGCTGGCGACCCGCAACGCGCGCGCCACCATCGTCGGCGCGACCTCGGGCGACACGGGGGGTGCTGCGATCGACGCCTTTGCCGGGCGCGACCGCACCGATATCTTCATCCTGTTTCCCCACGGCAAGGTCTCGCCGGTGCAGCAGCACCAGATGACGACGTCCAAGGCTTCCAACGTGCATGCGATCGCCATCCGCGGCAATTTCGACGATTGCCAGACGCTGGTCAAAGACATGTTCAACGACGGGCCGTTCCGCGATCGCGTGCATCTGTCGGGCGTCAATTCGATCAACTGGGCGCGCATCATGTCCCAGATCGTCTATTATTTCACGACGGCAGTGGCGCTGGGCGGGCCGGACAGGAAGATCTCGTTCACCGTGCCCACCGGCAATTTCGGCGATATCTTCGCGGGCTACGTGGCCATGAAGATGGGGCTGCCGATCGCGCGGCTCGTGGTCGCCACCAACGAGAACGACATTCTCGCCCGCACGCTGAAGACCGGGCGCTACGAGATGCGCGACGTGCGCGCGACGACCTCGCCCTCGATGGACATCCAGATCTCCTCGAACTTCGAACGCCTGCTGTTCGAGGCCTTCGACCGGGACGCGGGCAAGGTGCGCGCCGCCATGGGCGGGCTGAAGCAGTCGGGCGCCTTCGCGATCGAGGACAAGGCGCTGACGATGATCCGCGGCCTCTTCCGCGCCGGACGCGCGACGGAAAAGCAAGTGGCGGAAACCATCCGCGCCACGCTGGAGGAGACCGGCTATCTCTTCGATCCGCACAGCGCCATCGGCGCCTTCGTCGCCGCCAAGCATATGAAACCCAACGCACCTATGGTGACGCTGGCCACCGCGCACCCCGCGAAATTTCCCGCCGCAGTAAAATCGGCCTGCGGTATTGACCCGGCGCTTCCGACGTGGCTTGCTGACCTGATGGACAGGGAGGAGCGCTTCGACATTCTGGATCCCGAGCTGAAAGCCGTCGAGGCCTATATCGGCGAGCACGCCCGTATCCGGACCTAGTGCGCAGAAAGACCGATGATGAAAGTTGAGTGCACCCGGCTTGCCTCCGGGCTGACGGTCGTGACCGAAACCATGCCGCACCTGGAAAGCGTCGCGCTCGGCACGTGGATCAAGTCCGGCTCCCGCGACGAGACCATCGAAGAGCACGGCATCGCGCATCTTCTGGAGCACATGGCCTTCAAGGGAACGGCGTCGCGCTCCGCGCGCGATATCGCCGAGCAGATCGAGAATGTCGGCGGCGAGGTCAATGCCGCGACCTCGACCGAGACGACCTCCTATTACGCCCGCGTGCTGAAGGACGACACGGCGCTCGCCATCGACATCCTCGCCGACATCCTGACGGAATCGTCCTTCGACGAGGAAGAGCTGGAGCGCGAGAAGAACGTCATCCTGCAGGAGATCGGCGCGGCGAACGACATGCCCGACGACGTGGTGTTCGACCGCTTCGCCGAAACCGCCTTTGCCGACCAGATCGTCGGCCGGCCGATCCTCGGCACGCCCGAAACGGTCATGTCGTTTTCCGCCGACCAGATCCGCACCTATCTCGGGCGCAACTACACCACCGACCGCATGTTCGTCGTGGGTGCCGGTGCGGTCGATCACGATGCCTTCGTGGCGCAGGTGCAGGAACGCTTCGCCAGCCTGCCGCAGCAGCCGGCGGAAGCGCCGCTGATCGAAAAGGCCCGCTACACCGGCGGCGACACCCGCGAGGACCGCGACCTGATGGATGCGCAGGTCCTGCTCGGTTTCGAGGGCAAGGCCTATCATGGCCGCGATTTCTACTGCTCGCAGATCCTCGCCAATATTCTGGGCGGCGGCATGTCCTCGCGGCTTTTCCAGGAAGTGCGCGAGCATCGCGGCCTCTGCTATTCGGTCTATGCGTTCCACTGGGGCTTTTCCGACACCGGCATCTTCGGCGTCCACGCCGCGACGGGCGGCGAGAACCTGCCGGAGCTGATGCCCGTCATCATAGAGGAGCTGCGCAAGTCGGCCGATCATATCGATCAACAGGAAATCGACCGCGCCCGCGCGCAGATCCGCGCGCAGCTGCTGATGGGGCAGGAAAGCCCCGCGGCCCGCGCCGGCCAGATCGCCCGGCAGATGATGCTCTACGGCCGCCCGATCCCCAACGAGGAGCTGATGGACCGGCTGTCCGGCATCACGGTCGAGCGACTGACCGATCTTGCCGGCCGCCTGTTCTTCGAAACCGTGCCGACGCTTTCGGCCATCGGCCCCGTCGACAAGCTGGCGCCGATGGCGGATATTCTCGGCGGACTGACCCGCGACACGGCCCTGCCGCGGGCGGCGAACGGCTGAACCCGGTCCGGCGTCTTCCCGCCGGCACCGTTTCTAACTGCGATCCCGGCCCGATATGCGACCCCGGCGGAGGTTTTCATGACACGATCGGTGTTTCGGTTTCTGTCACGGCAGCCGGACCCGGTCAGGATCGAGAGCGACACGCATCTGCTGCGCCTGCCGCGCGGCTCCGACTACCGGCAATGGTTCGCGCTGCGCCGGGAAAGCCGGCCTTTCCTCGAGCCGTGGGAGCCGACCTGGCGGGCGGAAGAGATGACCGAGAGCGCTTTTCGCGCCCGTGCCATCCGCAGCGAGCAGGAATTCCACTCCGGCCAGGCCATTCCCCTCTTCGTCTTTGCGCGTGATACCGAGACGCTGCTGGGCGGCCTCACCATCGGCTATATCAGGCGCGGGGCGGCGCAATGCTGCATGATCGGCTACTGGATGGGCGAGCGCTTTGCCGGTCAGGGGCACATGGCCGCGGCGGTCCGGCTCTCCATCCCCTACATCTTTTCGACCCTTCAGTTGCACCGTATCGAGGCAGCCTGTATTCCGGAAAACGACAGGAGCATCAGGCTCCTTGAAAAGGCCGGCTTTCACCGCGAAGGCTATCTGCGTGAGTATCTCAAGATCAATGGGCAGTGGCGCGACCACCTGATCTTCTCCCTTCTTTCGCGTGACATCGCGCCCAACAGGACTGCTAGCGAGTGACCCATCCCTTCCGTCCGACGCTTTTGCCGTCGATCCGCAGGCTGCCCGGGCTGGTGCTGGCCCTGATGCTTGCGATGATGTGGCTCGGCGGGGGCCAGGCCCATGCCATCGAGCCCGTGAAGATCTCGCGCGAGGACACCGCGCTCGACCTCACCGCGACGACCGAGATCTATACCGGCCGGGGCGAGGCCTTTCAGGTCTCCACCGCGCCCGGCACGGACGGCATCGTGCGGCGCATCGAGGTGCGCTCCAGCGCCGACAACCATCAGGGCGACTGGGCCGTCTTCGCGCTCGCCAACGTGTCGGAAGAGCAGCTGGAGCGCGTGATCGTCGCGCCGCATTTCCGGCTGGTGAATTCCAAGATCTTCTGGCCGGACCTCGGTTCGCAGCGCATCCTTTCCATCACCCCGTCGGAAGGCTTTGCACTCGACCGGCAGCCGAGCGAGGAGGCCGACGTCTTCCGCATCACGCTCAATCCGGGCTCGGTCATCACCTTCGTCGCGGAGCTGGCGACGCCCGACCTGCCGCAGATGTATCTGTGGGAGCCGGACGCCTACAAGGACACGGTCAACGCCTTCACGCTCTATCGCGGCATCGTGCTCGGCATTGCCGGCCTGCTGGCGGTGTTCCTGACCATCCTGTTCGTCGTCAAGGGCACCTCCATGCTGCCGGCGACGGCCGCGCTCGCCTGGGCAGTGCTCGCATATATCTGCGTCGATTTCGGCTTCCTGTCCAAGCTGATCGCGATCACCGCCGGCGACGAGCGCATATGGCGGGCGGGAACGGAGGTGTTTCTGGCGGCCGGCCTCGTCATCTTCCTGTTCACCTATCTGAACCTCAATCGCTGGCACCAGCACCTGTCCTATGCGACGCTCGCCTGGATTCTCGGTCTCGGGCTGCTCTTCGGCGTGGCGATCTACGATCCCGCCATTGCGGCGGGGATCGCGCGCATCTCGTTTGCCCTGACCGGCACGGCCGGCATCATCCTCATCGCCTATCTCGGGCTCAACCGCTACGACCGCGCGATCCTGCTGGTGCCCGCCTGGCTGCTGACCCTCGTCTGGCTGTTCGGCGCCTGGCTGACGGTGACGGGGCGGCTTTCCAACGACATCGTCCAGCCGGCGCTGGGCGGCGGGCTCGTGCTGATCGTGCTCCTCATCGGCTTCACGGTCATGCAGCACGCCTTTGCCGGCGGCGCCTACAGCCAGGGCCTGTTCTCCGACCTCGAACGCCAGTCGCTGGCGCTGACCGGCTCGGGCGATACCGTGTGGGACTGGGACGTGGCGCGCGACCGGGTGGTGACCATTCCCGACGTCTCGCAGCAGCTGGGCCTCACGCCCGGCGCCATGCACGGGCCGGCCCGCAACTGGCTGCCGCGCCTTCACCCCGACGATCGCGACCGCTTCCGCGCGACGCTCGACATTCTGCTCGAGCACCG
This sequence comes from Rhizobium quercicola, assembly GCF_021168455.1. Lineage (NCBI taxonomy): Bacteria > Pseudomonadati > Pseudomonadota > Alphaproteobacteria > Hyphomicrobiales > Rhizobiaceae > Rhizobium > Rhizobium quercicola. The sequence continues at coordinate 78,209 of NZ_JAJOZR010000012.1, read as the reverse complement.
CCGCGGCCGCCTGAACCACGATTTCCGCATTCGCGCGGAGGACGGGCATTATCACTGGCTGTCGATCCGCGCGCGGCCGGTTCTGGGCGCCAATGGTGAAATCATCCGCTGCGTCGGCACGCTGGTGGATATCACCGAACAGCGCAATTCGCTCGACCGGCTGCTGCACGATGCGCTGCACGACAACCTGACCGGCCTGCCGAACCGCCAGATCTTCCTCGACCGGCTGCAATCCATCCTGGCGCTGGCGCCGGGTGCGAACGGCGTGCGCCCGACGGTGATTGCCATCGACATCGACCGCTACAAGCAGAACGTCAACGACGTGCTGGGGATCGCCGCCGGCGACAACATCCTGATCGCGCTGACGCGGCGGCTGCGGCGGCTTCTGAAGCCGCAGGACACGCTGGCGCGGCTCGGCGGCGACCAGTTCGGCCTGATCCTCATTTCGGAGCGCGACCCCGCCAAGGTGGCGGATTTCGCCGAGGCCGTCAGCCGCGCGATCATGGTGCCGATCAGCTTCGGCAATCGCGAGATCAGCCTCACCGCCTCGGTCGGCCTCGTCTCCTGGGTGGACCAGAGCCAAAGCGCGGCCGGGCTGCTGGACGATGCCGAGCTTGCCATGTTCCGCGCCAAAAAGGCGGGCGGAAACCGCGTCGAGCCCTATCGCCCGGCTTTCCGCACCTCCGGCACGGACCGGCTGCAGCTGGAAACCGACCTGCGCCGCGCCATCGAGCGCAACGAGCTTTCCCTCGTCTACCAGCCGATCGTGCGGCTGAACGATGCGGAAATCGCGGGTTTCGAAGCGCTGATGCGCTGGGACCACCCGAAGCGCGGCAGCATCCCGCCGTCCGAGTTCATCCCCATCGCCGAGAGTTCGGAAGTCATCAACCAGCTCGGCCTCTTCGCCTTCGAGCGGGCGACGAGCGATCTTGGCGAATGGCAGATCCAGACCGGCCAGCTGCCGATCTTCGTGTCCGTCAACCTGTCGAGCGGCCAGCTGCTCAACAACGACCTCCACGACGACATCCGCGCCATCCTGCACAAGAACCGCTGCAACCCCTCGCAGGTGATGGTGGAGCTGACGGAATCGCTGATGATGGAGAACCCGGAACAGGCGCGTCTGGTGCTGCAGAAGCTGCGCGACAGCGGGCTGAAGCTGGCGCTGGACGATTTCGGCACGGGCCACTCCTCGCTCGCCTATCTCACGCGCTTCCCGTTCGACACGATCAAGATGGACAAGGCGCTGGTGAAGGACGAGAGCGACAAACGCACCATCCTGCTGCGCTCCGTCATCAACATGGCCCGCGAACTCGACATGCAGGTCGTGGCCGAGGGTATCGAGTCCGAGGAAGACGCGATCCAGCTCGGCCAGATGGGCTGCCATTACGGCCAGAGCTTCCTCTTCGGCCCCCCGATCTCGTCGGATCTGATCCAGCGGTTGCTGAAGGAGCGGTTTCCGTTGATGAAGCGGGCGTGAGGGTTCTTCGGCAGTCGGCAGTCGGCAGTCGGAGACTTTAAACGGACGGCGGGGCTGTCGATACGATTGGCGAATTCCGATTTCCGACTGCCGCTAAACGCAAAATGCCCCTCTCGACGAGAGGGGCATTTTGCGTTTGGCCTTTACGCCGCAGCGGACGTCTCGATCGGAGGCTGGGACAGGGGCAGCAGGCCCTGGCCGGCCTTGTGGATCAAGCGGTTGAGGAACTCCAGCTTCTGCACCACGGGGATCGACAGCACGAAGGGGTAACTGTCGGTCTGGCCCATGGAGCGCTGGATGCTGTTCAGCGCGACGCTGAGCGGGACCCAGGCATCGACCAGGGTCTGGGCGTCGCGGACGTTGTAGGGATCGAAATCGACTTCGGCGGCCATTTCCTCGTGGCGGCGGGGGTCGGTGGAGAGGCCGAAGGCGCGCGCGGTTTCCAGCGTATCGACGATGTGGAAGAAGTGCGCCCAGCATTCGGCGAAGTCTTCCGACGGGTGGCAGCTGGCATAGGTCGAGATGAAGCGGTTCTGCCAGTCGGCCGGCGGGCCCTGCTCGTAATTGCGCTGCAGGGCTGCGGCATAGTCTTCGCGCTCGTCGCCGAAGAGGGCGCGGGCCTCGGCCAGCGTTTCCTCGTCGCGGCAGAGCTGCGCGAAGTAGAAATGACCGATCTCGTGGCGGAAGTGGCCGAGCAGCGTGCGGTAGGGCTCGCCCATGGACACGCGGATGCTTTCCCGTGTGGCATCGTCGGCTTCCGCGGCGCGCAGGCTGATCAGACCGTCCTCATGGCCCGTCATGGCTGCCTGGATGACGTTGCCATTGGCATCGACCTCGTCGGCGAGAAAATCGAACACCAAACCGCCCTGCGGATCGGCATCGCGGCCCGGGCGCGGCAGGTTCCAGCGCAGGATCGAATAGAACAGGTGGCGCTGCGCCTGACCGATCTTCTGCCAGCGCTGCACGCCTTCCGTATTGTCGGTGACCGGGACGATGTGATTGTAGCTGCAGGCCACGCAATAGGTGTGGCCACTGCCGGCCGGGACGAGCCAGTTGCAGATGTCGTTGGCCGCATTGGCGCAGAAGCGCACGGCCGTATCCGTCTGGCCGATGACGGTCCACTGATCGCCGCCGGCCGGTGCCAGCGCCTTCATGCTCAGGGACTCCGTCTCGAAGCCGAGGCGCGAGCCGCAATTCACGCAGGTTCGATTGTCGAAATGCACGGAATTTCCGCAATTGCTGCACGTAAAGAGCTTCATGGTCGTTTCGTCCCTGGGGCCATCCGCGCGGATGGCATCTGATGGTTGTGGCTCCGCAGCGCCGGCGTCTTTCAGAACGTCCTGTTGTCACTGCCCTACATAGTATGTCGCCTGAAGCGGCGGCCACCCGCTCGGCGGATGGACGAACCGACAGACGAGGAAATGCCCGCCGGCACGAGGCACAGCGGGCATTCGGCGCACGTCGCCATCCAGTTGAACCCGTCAGGACGGCAACGGTTGCGCACCTCGTCGCTACGGTCAGAACCGTAGCAAAACTTTGTTACAGGCGATCGACGGCACCCTTGACGGTGTCCTTGGCCTTGCCGGATGCCTGCTGGACTTCGCCCTTGACTTCCTGCGCCTTGCCTTCGGCCTGCAGACGATCATTATCGGTCATCTTGCCGACGGCCTGCTTGACGTTGCCTGCTGCCTGGTTGGCGGCGCCGGATACCTTATCGGAAATGCTACCCATGTGCGTAACTCCCTGTCTATCAGGCGGCTGCTTTATTGCTGTGCCGCTTGCCTTCAAAACGGGGTGTCGGACAAAATGTTCCGCGATTTGTTCATAAGGAATCGAGAAAAAGCAACGTCTTGCTTGAGGCCGTGACGAGCCGCGCCTCAGGCGTGGCCGGCCGTCATCGACAGCATGGCGGGGGCGACGCCCATCGCGGCCAGCGCGCGATCGTACTTGTCGCCGAGGTCGCGATCGAAGATCAGATCCTCGTTGGCCGCGCAGGTCAGCCAGCCATTGTTGGCGATCTCGGCCTCCAGCTGCCCGGCGCCCCAGCCGGCATAGCCGAGCATCATCATGGCGCGGGACGGGCCGGCGCCGCGGGAGATGGCGCGCACGATATCGAGCGTTGCCGTGAGGCAGATATCGTCGCTGACGGGAATGCTCGATTCGCTCAGGTAATCGTCGGAGTGGAGCACGAAGCCGCGGCCGGTCTCGACGGGACCGCCGGTCTGGATCTGGAACGCCCGCGTCCGCTCCGGCAGCCGGATCGCCTGCAGGCGATCGACGATTTCCAGATGCAGGAGCACATCGGGAAAGGTGAGCTGCTGCGGCCGGTTCAGGATGAAGCCCATTGCGCCATCGTCGGAATGCGCGCAGACGAAAATGACCGTACGGGCGAAATTGCTATCGACCATACCGGGCATGGCAATCAGGAACTGCCCGTCCAACATGCCCCGTTCACGGTTTTTCTGGAATGTCGCCATCATGGTGCCTTGCCCTTGTTCCGGTTGAGGTCCGTCCCGCCTTTTTCGATGCCTGCCGTTTCGAATTTTCAGGATGTCGACACTACGGGTGCCGGTCGGGATGACAGCTCGGCCATCCTGTCTCTTGAAGCCGATGTCCCGCCGATCGTTCCATTGAACCGGATCGATCCTTGCATCGCGCCTTCAAGAAAAATTGCGCGAGAATCCGAGCCGCCGCATCCTGCCGATCTTCTCCGACCCTGCCAAAACCGCTATGGCTCTGCCCATGATCGGACGCCTGACACTGCAGAGTTTGACGCATTCGGCCCGCGTGGCAACCCTCGCCACCGTGTTTTTTTTCGCGGCTGCAGCAGGCGGCGGGGTGGCCTTTGCCGCGCGCAGCGCCTGGGTGGAGACCGTGGGCGGCGGAATCCGGCTGGTCACGGGCGCGCGCCTCGCCGACGGAACGCTGCCGGCCATGCTGGAAATCCGGCTGGAACCGGGCTGGCGCACCTACTGGACGAACCCGGGTTCGAGCGGCATTCCGCCGGAGGTGACCATCACCGGAAGCGGCCCGGGCGCAGGCAGCCTCGTCTATTCCGGCCTGCGGCTGCCGGCCCCCAGGCGGTTTGCCGAGGGCAATCTCGACTATACCGGCTACGACCGGCCTGTCGCCTTCCCGCTTCTCTTGACGAGCGATGCTGGCAGGGATCTGACGCTGAAGGCGGCGGTCTTCCTCGGCATCTGCCGGAGCATCTGCATTCCCGTGCAGGCCGAGCTCGACCTTCCGCTTGCCGCCGATACACCCGACAACCCGCTGGATACCGCGCGCGTGCGCGCCGCCTTCGCTGCCCTTCCCGCCGCACCCATGCCGGATTTCGAGGTGGTGCAGGCGATGTTCGACGTGCCGGCGCAGGCGATCGCGCTGGCCGTGCGGCTGCCGGCGGGTGCGGCCCTTTCGGACGTGTTCCTTGCGGCCCCCTCCGGCTACGTCTTCCATCCGATGGAGAGCCAGGTCGGTGCGGACGGACTGACGCGCGTGCGCATCGGCGCGAAAGTGCCGGCGAAAGCCTCCGCCGCGCCGAACGACGGCACGCCAGGCGACGGCGAGATCCAGGCGACGATCAGCGTGCGCATCGGCGCGGAGAGCCGGGCCATCGAAACGCCGCTTGTCTTCAAGCGCTGAAAATCTATATCCTTCTTCTGCGCCTGTCCGGCGCACCGATTTTCCACGCGGCGCGCGGCTTGCGCTTCGCGCCGTCATCAGAGCCCATCCCCCGAAGCCCCATTCCCTGAGCGAGGACCTTCCCTTTGACCATTTCGATCGGCGACAAGATTCCATCTGCGACCTTTAAGGAAAAGACCGTCGACGGCCCGGTGGAGGTCACCACCGACGCCCTGTTCTCCGGCAAGCGCGTCGTGATCTTCGGCGTCCCCGGCGCCTTCACGCCCACCTGCTCGCTCAACCACCTGCCCGGCTATCTTGAAAATCGCGACGCGATCCTCGCCCGCGGGGTCGACGACATCGCCGTCGTCGCCGTCAATGACATCCACGTCATGGGCGCCTGGGCGACCGCCTCGGGCGGCATGGACAAGATCCACTTCCTCTCCGATTGGGACGCCGCCTTCACCAAGGCGCTCGGCCTCGACATCGACCTCTCGGCGGGCACGCTCGGCGTGCGCTCGAAGCGCTATTCGATGCTGGTGGACGACGGCGTGGTGAAGACCGTGAACATCGAGGAAAGCCCGGGACAGGCGACGGTGTCTTCGGCCGCGACCATGCTGGAGCAGATCTGAGGAGTGCAGCATGCGGCAGCCCCTCATCCGGCTGCCGCCACCTTCTCCCCGCCAAGCGGGGAGAAGGGATGCTTGGCAAGCGCTTGGTCCTCTCTCGAAGGCCAAAGGTCCGGTCCGGGGCGGTGCTCCGGGTCCCTTCTCCCTGTCAAAACGGGGAGAAGGTCGCGGCAGCGGGATGAGGGGCTGGCCGCAGATTCGAGAGCCGCGCTTTAGGCCGCGACGCCGTCCCTCAGCCCAGCTTCACCGCCCGCTTCGTCTTGAACGGCTCCATGCCCTTGCGGGCCAGCTCGTCGGCGCGTTCGTTTTCCGGGTGGCCGGCGTGGCCCTTGACCCAGTGCCAGGTGACCTTGTGGGTGCGGTTGGCGGCGTCCAGCGCCTGCCAGAGTTCGCCGTTCTTCACCGGCTTGCGGTCGGCCGTCTTCCAGCCGTTCTTCTTCCAGCCGTGGATCCATTTCATGATCCCGTCCATGACGTATTTGCTGTCGGTGTGCAGGTCCACCTCGCAGGGCTCCTTCAGCGAGGTCAGCGCGGTGATGGCGGCGAGCAGTTCCATGCGGTTGTTGGTGGTCTCGGCCTCACCGCCGCAGAGGTCCTTTTCGGTCTCGCCATAGCGCAGCACAGCGCCCCAGCCGCCGGGGCCCGGATTGCCCGAGCAGGCGCCGTCCGTGAAGATGTCGATGTGTTTCATGCGTCGGGTTCCGAAATCGTCAGGCCATATTCGAGCGCCGTGTTCACCGAGCGGTGGAACTGGAGCTTGCGGAGATATTCGAGCGGGTCCTTCTTGACCACCAGCGCGCCGGCCGGCGTCGTCAGCCAGTCGTAGAGCCGTGTCAGGAAGAAGCGCAGCGCCGAGCCGCGGGCGAGAAGCGGCAGGGCCGCGATCTCGCCAGCCGTCAGCGGGCGCACCGACTGGTAGCCGGACAGAAGCGCCATGCCCTTGGTCATGTTGAAGGCGCCGTCCTTCTCGAAGCACCAGGCATTGAGGCAGATCGAGACGTCATAGGCGAGCAGATCGTTGCAGGCGAAGTAGAAGTCGATCAGGCCGGAGAGATTTTCGCCGAGAAAGAAGACGTTGTCGGGGAAGAGGTCGGCATGGATGACGCCGGCCGGCAGGTCGGACGGCCAGTTGGCTTCGAGATGGTCGAGTTCGGCGGCGATCTCGGCGGCGACACCCGGCTGCACCTCGTCGGCGCGGTCCTTCGCCTTGTCCCAGAGCGGGCGCCAGCCGGAGACGGACAAAGCGTTTTCCCGCGACAGGGCGAAGCCTTCGCCCGCGACATGCATTTCGGCCAGCGCCCGGCCGACCTCGCGGCAGTGGGCGGCCTCCGGCTTGCGCAGCCACATGCCTTCGAGAAAGGTGATCATGGCGGCGGGGCGGCCGGACAGCGTGCCGAGCAGGGCGCCGTCCGTGCGGGCGAGCGGCAGCGGGCAATTGAGACCGCGGTCGGCCAGATGCTGCATCAGGCCGAGGAAGAACGGGAGATCGCCGGGATCGACGCGCTTCTCGTAGAGCGTGAGGATGAAGGCGCCCGTGGTGGTGTGCAGCAGGAAGTTGCTGTTCTCCACGCCTTCGGCGATGCCCTTGTAGGAGGTGAGCTCGCCCACTTCATAGGCGGCGAGAAACCGCTTGAGGTCGTCTTCGGAGATATCGGTATAGACGGCCATGTGAGCCCTGTGCGGTGGTTGGTTGACGGAAGGCCCTCTCTGCCCTGCCGGGCATCTCCCCCGCAAGGGGGGAGAGGACGTGTGGTGACGTGCACCACCGTCGACGGCAGATGCAGAGGTCAGTCGCCGTTGACGAAGGCCATGTCGGCCTGGGTCAGCGGCACGTGGCGCAGCTCGCGGTTGACGAGGAAGTTTTCGGTTTCCTCCACCGTATCGGCCAGCTCGACCACCGCATCGTAGCGCGCGCGAAACGCCTCGATGATCTCGTTGACGATCACCTCGGGTGCGGAGGCGCCGGCCGAGAGGCCGACGGTGCGGATCTCGCCGAGCGTGTCCCATTCGATATCGCTGGCGCGCTGGACGAGGACGGACTGGCGGGCGCCGGAGCGGAACGCGACTTCGACCAGACGCTTGGAGTTGGACGAATTGGGCGCGCCGACGATGAGGAAGAGATCGCAGCCGGGGGCCGCCTGCTTCACGGCTTCCTGCCGGTTGGTGGTGGCATAGCAGATGCTGTCGGCCGCAGGCGCCGTGAGATTGGGGAAGCGCTCGTGCAGGCGCTTGATGACGCCGGCGGTATCGTCCACCGACAGCGTCGTCTGGGTGACGAAGCCGAGATTGTCGGGATCGGGCGGCGTGTAGGTATCGACATCGTCGATGGTTTCGACCAGCGAGACGCTGCCCTCGGGCAGCTGCCCCATGGTGCCGATGACTTCGGGGTGGCCGGCATGGCCGATGAGCACGACGTGGCGGCCCATGCGGTTGTGGCGCATGGCCTGCTTGTGGACCTTGGAGACCAGCGGGCAGGTCGCATCGAGATAGAAGAGATTGCGCTGGTCGGCGTCCGCCGGCACGGATTTCGGCACGCCATGGGCGGAAAAGACGACCGGCTGCTTGCGGTGCTCCGGCGGGATTTCGTCGAGCTCCTCCACGAAGATCGCGCCCTTCGCCTCCAGCCCTTCCACGACATAGCGATTGTGCACGATCTCGTGGCGGACATAGACGGGCGCGCCGAATTCCTTCAGCGCGAGCACCACGATCTGGATCGCGCGATCGACCCCGGCGCAGAAGCCGCGCGGGCCGCAGAGTCTAATCGTGAGCGCCGATTTCTGCGAAACGGGCTCGAACGCGGCGGGCTTTTCAGCGGGACGAAATTCCATGGGATCAGAACGCCAAGACTGTGAACAGGAGTGCGAGCATCGCCGGGCCGCCCTGCACCAGAAGAATGCGCGCACTGACCGACCACGCGCCATATATAGCGGCGATGACAACGCACACAAGAAAGAACAGCTGCAGCTGCACGGCAAAGGCAGGCGGTGACGCCAGAAGCGACCAGCCGAGGCCGGCGGCAAGAAAGCCGTTACAGAGGCCCTGATTGGCCGCGAGCACCCGTGTCGCGTCTGCCTGCTCCTGCGTCATGCGGAAGATGTGGCGGCCCTGCGGTCTGGTCCAGAGAACCATCTCCAGCACCAGAAAGCCGATGTGGAGAAGGGCCGTGAGCGCGGTGAAGATCTGGGCAAGCAGCATCATTCCGGCGTCTCCTCTTTTATAGACGCGGGGTCGGCGCGCGTCTCGGCTCTCCTGCGGAACAGGAACAGGCCGCTGACGGCCACGAGGGCCAAAGCGAGGCCATACCAGGTGAGCGCATACTGGAGATGATTGTTCGGCAGATCGAACTGGGTGACGCCGCCGACCGGCAAACGGCCGGGATCGGGGGTCGCATCGGCATCGATGAAGAAGGGCAGCGTGCGCGCCGGCGACAGGCCGGCGGCCGTGGTCATCGCCGTCCAGTCCTTCCAGTAGAAGATGTTCTTGCCCAGGTCGTTGTCCGGCACCACCCAGGACGGCTTGGCATCGAGCCGGGCGCGGGCAAGGCCGGTAACGGTGACCGGGCCCGAAGGCTGGCTCTCCGGCCGGGTCGCCGGGTCCTTGCGCTCATAGGGCACGAAGCCGCGATTGATCAGGACCGTGCGGCCGTCCGCGAGCGTTAGCGGGGTATAGACGTAGAAACCCGACTGGCCGTTATAGGTCGCGAAGAAATGACGCTCGCCGGCGTTGACGAAGACGCCGGACACGCGGACGGGGCGATATTCGATATCCGTGCCCGCCTCCACCATCGCGGCGATGGCATCGACATCCACGGGCGGGGCGTTGCGGCGCTCGGCGATGGCCGCGAGCAGCCCCTCCTTCCAGTGCAGCCGCTGCATCTGCCAGGTGCCGAGCCCCACGAGCGCCGCGAAGAGCGCGAGGAGGAGGATGCCGGAGAGGACGCGCGCGACGGGTCCGCCCCGGGGCCGCGCCCTGCCGGCCGGTCGGACCGTCTCAGCCACGGTCGATTTCGCCGGGCCGCGCATTGTTGCGATACTGCAGGTCGATCAGCACGCCCTTGAGCATGCGGGTGAGCGCCAGCGACAGCACGATGGCGAGCGGGATCCAGAGCAGGAAATGCAGCCAGAGCGGCGGGCTGTAGTTCACCTCGGCCCAGAGCGCGGCACCCACCGTGATGAACCCGATGATGAGGATGACGAAGACCACGGGACCATCGCCCGCATCGGCGAAATCATAGTCCAGCCCGCAGGCGGCGCAGCGGGGGCGCAGCGCGAGATAGCCCTGAAACAGCTTGCCCTCGCCGCAACGCGGGCAACGGCCGCGCAGACCCGCCTTGATGGGATCGACCGGCGGATAATGCGCGCTGTCTTCGGTCATGATGGTCTCTCGATCGCCTGTGTTCGGCGGCACGAGCATGGTCCCCTCGTCCCTGCCGGACGTTGTATCGGCAATGCGGGGCTTCGTCCAATCGAACATCTGCGACAAAGGCGCCGGGCGGGCGGGCGGGAGGCGGTTTCGCGGTCAGGGTCTTCCACCGTTCAGGGAGCCTTTACCCCGAGCGCCCTACAGTCCCGTCATCCATCCAGCGGAGGTTCGGCAGGTCGTGAAGCGGTTGATCAAGAGGGGCGTCATAGCCGGCGGACTGGCGGTTGCGCGCGGCCTGTCGGCAGCGGGGCTGATGCGCGGCGCGCGGGGGCGCGGGGCGATCTTCACGCTGCATCACGTGCGGCCGTTTTCGGCCGCCATGTTTTCACCGAATGCGCATCTGGAGATCACGCCGCAGTCGCTGGATGCGGCGATCGTCCGGCTGAGACGCGACGGCTACCGCTTCCTCGCGCTGGCCGATCTGCCGGCGCATCTTGCCGGCGACGACCGGAGCCCGGTCGCCGTCTTCACGCTCGACGATGCCTATCGCGACAATCTCGACCATGCCGCGCCGGTCTTTGCCCATCACGGCGTGCCGTTCACGGTGTTTGCGACGGAGGGCTTCGTGACGCGGACGCGCAGCCTCTGGTGGGAGACGCTGGCGGTGCTGCTGCAGGCCAAGCCCCGGCTGACCTTCGACTTCGGTGCCGGGCCGGAGCGCCTGCACCTCCAGACACTGCCGCAGATGCAGGCGGCGTTCACGCGCTTTGCCGATTTCGTGCATGCCGTGGACGAGGCGACGGCGGTTGCCGATATCGACCGGCTGGCCCGCGCGGAAGGGCTCGATCCGCTGTCGCTCACCGACCGGCTGACGCTGGATGCGGCGGGGCTGGGCGTGCTGGCCCGCCAGCCGGGGGCCGCAATCGGGGCGCATACGGTGAGCCACAGGGCGCTCGCGCGGCTGTCGGATGCGGAGGCGGACGACGAGATCGTGCGGTCCGTCGAGGCGGTGGCCGCCGTTACCGGCGTTCGTCCGACGACGTTTGCCTACCCGTATGGGGATGCGCGGGCCGTATCGCCCCGCGACATGCGGCTTGCCCGCCGTCACGGGCTTGTCGCCGTGACGACGCGGCCGGGCACGCTGGCGCGCGATGCCGACCTGACCGCCCTGCCCCGGATCTCGCTCAACGGCCATTTCCAGACGCCAGACCATGTCGCAGCGCTTGCCTCCGGGATTCCCTTTCGCCTGATGCGGGCCGCTTCCGCCTGATCAGGGGCCGTTACAGCATCAAGGATACATGCGCACCTTGGACCAGTCGCCGGCGGTTTCGGGCCGGCGGAATTCGATGCGGTCGTGCAGGCGGAAGGCGCCGTCCTTCCAGAACTCGATCGACACCGGGCGGATGCGGAAGCCGGACCAGTATGGCGGGCGCTTGATCTCGCCGATGGGATGGCGCGCGGTGAACTCGGCGACGGCCTTTTCCAGCGCGAAACGGCTTTCGAGCGGGCGGGACTGTTTCGACGCCCATGCGCCGATGCGGCTGCCCCGGGCGCGCGACTGGTAGTAAGCATCTGCTTCCGCATCGCTGACGATCTCGACCGTGCCGCGCAGGCGCACCTGCCGGCGCAGGCTCTTCCAGTGGAAGCACATCGCCGCCTTGTGCGTCGCGAGAATCTCGCGGCCCTTCTGGCTTTCGAAATTGGTGTAGAACACGAAACCGTCGGCGTCGAAGTCCTTCAGCAGCACCATGCGGACATTGGGCAATCCATCCGGATCGACGGTGGCGAGCGCGACGGCGTTCGGGTCGTTGATCTCGGTCTCCTGCGCCTCCTTCAACCAGGCGCCGAACAGCGTAAATGGTTCGTTTTCCTCGGTGAAGTCACCAGTTGTTAACCGGGTTTCCGTCATATTCGTTTCCAATGCAGGCTGCCGATGCTGACCTTTCATATAGGCCGCGGCGATGCCGTTTCGAGCGACCCCGTATCCACTTCCAGTCCGACAGGGTGACCGTGAAAGACATAGCAAAACGCGTCTGCGACACCAAGCTCTTCTCGCGTCTTGCGGGCGCCATGGCGCTCGGGCTCTGCGTCGTCGGGCTCTCCGGCTGCATGGGCAACGGCATCGGCCTCGGCGACGCCGCCGGCGTCGACAATGTCCGCACGGGCTCCATACCGGCCCCGCCCAGTCCGGCGATGGTCGATGCGGCCGCCGTCCAGACCGCGGTCTCCACCGCCGACGTGCGCGAGGTGGCGAGCAACCCCATTCCCTGGGCGAATGCGCAATCGGGCAGCGCCGGCGTCATCTCCAGCATTCAGGAGCAGACCGTCGGGGGGATGGTGTGTCGCCGCTTCACGACGACGCGCCACTCCTACCAGGGCATCGCCAAGTTCGACGGCAATACCTGCCGGACGGGCGACGGCGACTGGACGCTGACCAGCTTTGCCCCGCGCAGCTGAGCCTGTTGCAAACGCTCTCTTAACCCTCTGCGCACGGAAGTGCCGCATTTCGATCACGATAAACCTGTCCTTAAGGCCGTTCTTTTCATCATCGCCGTCGCACGTGCCGCTGGGACGAGGATGAACGATGAAAATGTCGATGCAGGACCCCTATGCCGTCCTCGGCGTGCGCCGCAATGCCGGCCCGGACGAGATCAAGGCCGCATGGCGCGCCGTGGCGAAGGCCGTGCATCCCGACCAGAACCGTGAAGATCCCAACGCCACCGCCCGTTTTGCCGAGGCCGGCCGCGCCTACGAGGTCCTGAAGGACCCGCAGATGCGCAACCGCTACGACCAGGCCCGCCGCGACGCCGATCTGCGCCGCATGGAGGAAATGAAGCGCCGCGCCGACCGGTCGCGCGCGCCCGAGCCGCCCGTCGGCCCCGAAACCGCGGAAGAGGCCGTGTCCCGCATCTTCGGAACGGACAATGGCAAGCCCGAGGCGACGAAAGCCGCGGCCCCGAAGCCTGCGGCGGCGCGCGCCGCCCCGCCTCCACCCAGACCCGAAGCGCCGGCCGAGGCGAAAGCTGCGGACGAGGGTGCCGACGAGACCGCCACCGAGGCGGCCGCGACGCATGCGCCCTTCGGCCCGAGCATCCTTGCCCGCGCTGCGGCACCGGCGGCCGAGATCGTCTCCAGCCTCTTCCGCCGCATCCTGCCGGCGGCACCCGAAGCCGGGGAGAAGCCTGCCGACAAGGCGCATGAGAGGACCGGCGACAAGCCTGCGGCCGAACGCGTCCCGGATCTCGTCTGCGAGGCCGTCGCGACGGTCGAGGACCTGTTCCGGCGGCGGCGCGTGACGGCGACGCTGCCCGACGGACAGGTGCTGAAGGTGACGCTGCCGGCCGGCACGACCGACGGGAGCCTCATTCGCCTGCGCGAACAGGGCTACCGGCAGGGTGCCGCACGTGGCGATGCGCTCGTCAGCATCCGTGTCGCGCGGGACGCGCATTTCCGCGTCGATGGCACGGACGTCCGCACCACCCTGTCCTTGTCGCTGCACGACGCCGTGCTCGGCTGCACGACGACGGTTGCGACCGTGACCGGACAGACCTCGCTGGTCGTGCCCCCGTGGTCGGGTCCGGACCGGCCGCTGCGCATTCCGGACCAGGGCCTGCCGATGGCCGACGGCCGGCGTGGCGCCCTGATCGTCGAGCTCAGCCTGACGCTCGGCGCGCGTCCCGACCAGAAGCTGATGGACCTCATGCGCAGCCAGCGCGACGGGCTGGTGCTCTGAGACGGTTTCGTTCGATGCGTCTTGATGGCACTCTTCCGATGTCGAGCGACGCCACCCCCCTGTCGTCATGCTCGGGACACGCCCGAGCTTGACGGAGGAGAGGGCGAACGAAGAGCCCACCTTCCGTCGTTTTCCACGCACCTTCTGCGTGAAAAACGCGTCCTTCGTGACGGAGATGCGACATTCACAGTGGACACTGACCGTTTGTTACCGGTCCTAACAGTTCCTGATCCTCCCCACGCTTGAACGCCTTGTGAGCCTATGCCATAGCGAGGCCTCGCAGACCGGACCGTTCCTCGCTTGCGAGCGGGTGCGGACGCGTTCCGGGCAGTCCATTTTCAGAGACGATTTCGGCTGGCGCCTGGCCGGTCCGATCCAAAAGGCATTCGGGGGCAGACACGATGGCGCAGACATCCGGTTTGATGAGTGGAAAGCGCGGCGTGATCATGGGCGTCGCCAACAACAGGTCGATCGCCTGGGGCATCGCCAAGGCGATCCATGCGCAGGGTGCGGAGATCGCCTTCACCTATCAGGGCGACGCCCTGAAGAAGCGTGTCGAGCCGCTGGCGGCCGAACTCGGCGGCATTCTGGCCGGCCATTGCGACGTCTCCGACGAGGCCAGCATCGACGCCGTCTTCGACCATATCGAAAAGACCTGGGGCAAGATCGACTTCGTCGTCCACGCCATCGGCTTTTCCGACAAGGACGAACTGACCGGCCGTTACGTCGATACCTCGCCCGACAACTTCGCCAAGACCATGCAGATCTCGGTCTACTCCTTCACCTCGGTCGCGCGCCGCGCGGAAAAGCTGATGACGGATGGCGGTTCGCTGCTGACCATGACCTATTACGGCGCCGAGAAGGTCATGCCGAACTACAACGTCATGGGTGTCGCCAAGGCGGCGCTCGAGGCCAGCGTGAAGTATCTCGCGGTCGATCTCGGCCCGAAGAACATCCGCGTCAACGCCATCTCCGCCGGCCCGATCAAGACGCTGGCCGCCTCCGGCATCGGCGACTTCCGCTACATCCTCAAGTGGAACGAGTACAATGCGCCGCTGCGCCGCACCGTGACGATCGAAGAGGTCGGCGATGTCGGACTCTACATGCTGTCGGACCTGTCGCGCTCGGTGACGGGCGAAGTGCACCATGCCGACAGCGGCTACCATGTCGTCGGCATGAAGGCCGTGGACGCGCCGGATATCGCCGTCGTCAAGGACTGACCTCCTCGCTTCGCACGCGCATCGCCCCGGGGCCGGCGTCATCCGGCCCGACGGGATGCGCGTCGCGCCCTCCCCCAACAGCCAGGCATTTCCCCATGTTGATCTACATGATCCGTCACGGCCAGACCGACTGGAACGCGGAAATCCGTCTCCAGGGCCAGAAGGACATTCCGCTCAACGATACGGGGCGCGACCAGGCGCGCGGCAACGGCCGGGCGCTCGCCGGCATCCTCGGCACGCAGGCCGCCACGTTCGACTATGTGGCCAGCCCGCTCGGGCGGACGCGCGAGACGATGGAGCTTCTGCGCGGCGCGATGGGGCTCGCGCCCGAGGCCTACCGCACCGACGACCGGCTGAGGGAGGTCTCCTTCGGCGACTGGGAAGGGTTCACGCTGGAAGAGCTGGAGGCGCGGGTGCCGGAGCGGGTGGCCGAGCGCGAAGCCTCGAAATGGGACTTCATTCCCCCCGGCGACGACGCGGAGAGCTACGAGATCCTCTCCTGGCGCATCGCGTCCTGGATGAAGGACGTGACCGTGCCGACCGTCTGCGTCAGCCATGGCGGCGTCATTCGCAGCGTCTTCAAGCTGCTGGGCGCGATGGCGCCCGAGGAGGCCTCGATGGGGGCCATTCCGCAGGACCGGATCTTGAAGATCGAGACCGGAACGGTCGGCTGGGTCTGAAAAGACCCGTCTTACTGAACGACTTCGAGATCGTTGATGACGCGCTTGCCGTCGACTTCCGTGTAGAACACCACGACCTTGACGCCGGCCTTCAGGCCTTCGAAATTGAACTCTTCCGGCGCCTGGTAGCTCTTCCCGTCATCCAAAGAGAGGCTGAGACGCTCGGTGTCGATGCCGGTGATCGTCGCTTCGATATCGGCACTGTCGGCGAAGGCCGCGAGCGGGGAGAAGAAACTGGCGGTCGCCATCAATGTCGCAACGACGAAACGCATCTGTGTCTCCCTCTTGGCCGAATGATTCACTGTTCGAATATGATGCAGTTTTTGGGCGCCGATTGTGGCAAAAATTCACCAACCTTGTGACAATCCGATGAGCATGTGACGGCGACGCAGGTTAGCGCAAACATGGTTAGCGAAGTCTTGACGCCGCCCCGCCCGGCCGTGCAGGGCGCCCGTCCGCCGGAAGTATAAGAGGATCTTAATCTTCCGTCACTACCCTTGGGCGAGTTCACAGTCTGGACGGACGCGGGGAAGGGTTCATATGGCGGGAGTTGGGAACGCTGTTCGCGCCAGGGCATCAATCTTGGTGCGCTTCACCCGTTCCTCCATCATTCCGTCTCTCGTGGCGACGCTGATCCTGCTCATCGCCGGGCATGTGTACCAGACGCAGAACAGCGAGAACTTCCGGGCAGCGCTGAGAAGCGACGTCCAGAGCACGCTGGGTCTCGTCGAGGCGCAGATCCAGGCGAACATCGACAGCAACACGGTCGCCCTGTCCGGCCTTGCAAACGACATCGCCATCGACGGCGACATCACCGCCTCCCGCTTCGCCGCGCTCGCCACGGCCATCATGGAGCGCAATCCCGGCATCCGCCGGATCAGCCTCGCGCCCGACGGGGTCGTCTCGCGCGTCATGCCATCCATGGAAAACAAGCGGATGGCGGGCACGCGGCTCGACCGGTTCTATTCCCAGCGCACCGCATCGCAGCGCGCGCAGGCCCATGGCCGCGCCGCCATCGGCAGCCTGCTGGTGCTGCCCGACAGCTCCCGCGGCTTCGACGTCTACATTCCCGTTTTCCTGACCCCGCACGGCATGCCTGTTCTCTGGGGCTTCGTCGAAGCGGTGATCGACGAAAGCGCCGTCTATCTCGGCGCGAACCTGACGACCGTGGCCGGACGCGGTGCGGTGGCGGCCGGACGCAGCACGCCGGTCACGCTCGGCATTCGCGATGTTTCCGACCCCGCCAATATCGGCGACGCCTTTTTCGGCACCAATGCGACGTTCCACACGGGGCCGGTGCTGCAGGATGTCGTTCTGCCCGGAGGCACCTGGCAGCTCGCCGGCGTGCCCGTCGGCGGCTTCGACCGGCGGCCCGACAATCAGGAGCAGATCGGCCTGATGATTCTGGCCTGTGCCATGATCGTCATCGTTCCGATCGTGCTGACCTTCGGGCTGATGGGCGAACGCCGGCGCGCCGTGACCGCGCTCGACCGCCGCAACCAGGAGTTTCTGGCCATGTCGCAGCGGCTCAATCTGGCGCTCGAATGTTCGAGCTTCGGCGTGTGGGAGATCGACCTGGAGACGCGGCTGCGGACCTGGGACGACCGGATGTACAGCCTTCACGGCCTCGTCTCGCGCAACGGCGCGCCGGGCCCCACCTGCTGGAAGGCCAATATTCATCCCGACGACCTGCCGCACGCCGAAGAGGTGCTGAACAATACGGTGATGTTTCTCGAGCCGTACCAGACGGACTATCGCGTCGTCCTGCCGAGCGGAACGCGCCATATCCGCCACATCGGCGCCGTGAACATGGGCTCCGACCGCCGCAAGACGGTGACCGGGCTGAGCTGGGACATTACCGAGGACGTGCGCCTGACGACCGCGATGATGGAGGCCAAGGCCTTTGCCGAGGCGCAGACGGCGAAACTGGCCGCGGCCAAGGACCGGATCGAGCACAATGCGCTTCACGACCCGCTGACCGAGCTCGGCAACCGGCGCATGCTCGATGCCGCGCTCGCCGCCCTTCTCGATCGCGATCCCGAGCGCGCCACCGACGTGGCCGTGCTGCATCTCGATCTCGACCGCTTCAAGCAGATCAACGACACGCTCGGCCATGCCGCCGGCGACGCCATGCTGGTGCACGCCTCGCAGGTGCTCAAGACGGAAGCCGGACCGGGCGATCTGGTCGCGCGCATCGGCGGCGACGAATTCGTCGTTCTCGTGCCCAATCCCGTTCCCGGGCAGCTGGAAGCGCTCTCCGAGCGGATCATCGCCCGGATGCGCCAGCCCGTCGATTACCACGGATATTCCTGTCGCTTCGGCGTCAGCGTCGGCATTGCCGTCGGCCGCGGCGCCGACGCCGATCTCCGCCGCCTGCTGGTCAATGCCGATATCGCGCTCTACCGCGCCAAGGAGAAGGGCCGCAACCGCTACGAATTCTTCAGCGAGGCGCTGCAGTCGGAGATCGTCAACAGCAAGCGCATCGGCGACGAGATTCTCGAGGGCATCGAGCGCGGCGAATTCACGGCCTGGTACCAGCCGCAGTTCGATGCGGAAACGCTGACGCTGTGCGGGGTCGAGGCGTTGATCCGCTGGAACCACCCGCGCGACGGCGTGCTGACGCCCGACCGCTTCCTGTCGATCGCCGAGGACCTGAACGTCGTGGCGACGCTCGACCAGATCGTCATGGAGCGCGCGCTGATCGACCTGATGCACTGGACGGCCGCCGGCCTCAACATCCCGCGCATCTCGGTCAACGTGTCGGCGCGGCGGCTGCGGGACGAGACGTTGCTCGACTCGCTCTCCGGCCTGGCCTTCACGCCCGGACAGCTTTGCTTCGAGCTCGTGGAGGCGATCTTTCTGGATGGCGACGACGAGATCATCACGGCCAACATCGCCGGCATCGTGGCGCTCGGCATCGATATCGAGCTCGACGATTTCGGTACCGGCCACACCTCGATCGTCAGTCTCCTGAAGATCAAGCCGAAGCGGCTGAAGATCGACCGGCAGCTGGTCTCCCCCATCACCCACGCGCCGCGCGAACAGGCGCTGGTGCGGGCGATCATCGAAATCGGCCGGTCGCTCGGCATCGGGACGGTGGCGGAAGGCGTGGAGACGCTGGCGCATGCCGAGATGCTCGCCGTGCTGGGTTGCGACATCCTGCAGGGTTACGCCTTCTCCAAGCCTCTGCCGGCCGACCAGCTCGCCGATCTCGCGGCGGCGGAGTGGCAGCTCGCCTCGTGAACCGCCGTGCGGGTGCGGCCCCTTGTTTTTCTGCGCAAAGCGTTTCCGCCTCGCGACTTATGCAGTAAGAGTGTCCGCCAAAGAACGGGTGCCGCCAGGAAAGGCCGCCCGAAGCAGACAATGGTTGCCGCAGCATGTCGCATAATACATTTGGTCATCTTTTTCGCGTCACGACATGGGGCGAAAGCCACGGCACCGCGCTCGGCTGCGTCGTGGACGGCTGCCCTCCGGGCATCCGCTTCACCCTGCCCGAGCTTCAGGCCTGGATGGACAAGCGCAAGCCGGGCCAGTCGCGCTTCGTCACGCAACGGCGCGAGGACGATCTGGTGCGCGTGCTCTCCGGTGTGATGCCGGATGCGGACGGCGAGACGCTGATCACCACGGGCACGCCGATCTCCATGCTGATCGAGAACACCGACCAGCGCTCCAAGGACTATGGCGAGATCGCCCGGCGCTACCGCCCGGGCCATGCCGACTACACCTACGACCTGAAATACGGCATTCGCGACTATCGCGGCGGCGGGCGCTCCTCCGCCCGCGAGACGGCCGCAAGGGTGGCCGCCGGCGGGCTGGCGCGGCGCGTGGTGCCGGGCCTCACCGTGCGGGCCGCGCTGGTGCAGATCGGCCAGCACAAAATCGACCGGGCGAACTGGGACTGGTCGGAGGTGGGCAACAATCCGTTCTTCGCGCCGGACCCGGCCATCGTGCCGGTCTGGGAAGACTACCTCGACGGCATTCGCAAGGCCGGCTCCTCGGTCGGCGCCATCATCGAAGTCGTGGCGGAGGGCGTGCCGGCCGGCATCGGCGCGCCGATCTATGCCAAGCTCGATCAGGACATCGCCTCCAACCTGATGTCGATCAATGCGGTGAAGGGTGTTGAAATCGGCAACGGCTTTGCCGCCGCCGGCATCACCGGCGAGGAAAATGCCGACGAGATGCGGATCGGCCCGGACGGCAAGCCGGTGTTTCTCTCCAACCATGCCGGTGGCATTCTCGGTGGCATCGCGACCGGAGAGCCCGTCGTCGCGCGGTTCGCCATCAAGCCGACGTCCTCGATCCTGACCGAGCGCCGCTCCATCGACGCGGACGGGCAGGAGGTGGACGTGCGCACCAAGGGCCGCCACGACCCCTGCGTCGGTATCCGCGCCGTGCCGATCGGCGAAGCCATGGTCGCCTGCGCCATCGCCGACCATTACCTGCGCGACCGCGGCCAGACCGGTCGCCTCGATTAGTCAAACGGTCGGGCCAGCCGACAAGACCCTGCGGCCCGAGCGGCCGTGCCAAACGAGAGGATCCCATCCATGTCCTTCGACCAGACGCGCGTCGTCGATGCCATCCGGGCCTTTGAGGCCGGCGAAATCGTCGTCGTCACCGACGATGACGGCCGGGAGAACGAGGGCGATCTGATCGTCGCCGCCGTTCACTGCACCGCCGAGAAGATGGCCTTCATCGTGCGCCACACCTCCGGCATCGTCTGCGCGCCCATGCCCAAGGAAGAGGCCAAGCGGCTGAACCTCAACGCCATGGTGGCCGACAACGACAGCGCCCACACCACCGCCTTCACCGTCAGCGTCGACTTCAAGCACGGCACGACGACCGGCATTTCCGCCGACGACCGGACGCTGACCGTGCGCAATCTCGCCAATCCCAATGCCGGTGCCGCCGATTTCGTCCGGCCGGGCCATATCTTCCCGCTGGTGTCGCGCGAGGGCGGGGTGCTGATGCGCTCCGGCCATACGGAAGCGGCCGTCGATCTCTGCAAGCTTG
This sequence comes from Rhizobium quercicola, assembly GCF_021168455.1. NCBI lineage: Bacteria > Pseudomonadati > Pseudomonadota > Alphaproteobacteria > Hyphomicrobiales > Rhizobiaceae > Rhizobium > Rhizobium quercicola. Next base: position 57,477 of record NZ_JAJOZR010000012.1, on the reverse strand, counting down.
CCAGCCTGCCGCTGATCGGCGTGATTTCCGAACTCGTCAACGACAATGGCACGGTCATGCGCGGGCCGGAGGTTGCGGCCTTTGCGGACGCGCACGGCCTGAAGCAGCTCTCCGTCGCCGACCTCATCGCCTATCGCCAGCGCAAGGAAACGCTGATCGACCGCGGCGATGTCTTCGACATCGAGACGCCGTTCGGCATGGCCAAGGGCCACGCCTTTTCCCTGCCCTGGGACCCGATGCAGCACCTCGCCGTCGTCTTCGGCGATATCCGCGACGGCGTCGATATTCCCGTCCGGCTGCATCTGGAGAACGTCGGCGCCGACGTCTTCGGCAAGCAGGGCCAGCTCGACCACATTCTCCAGCGCATCTCCGACTACGGCCGCGGCGTCGTCGTCTATCTGCGCGAAGGCTCCGTCGGCGTCGGCGCCTCGCAGACCGCGCGCAAGAGCCTGCAGGACCGCGAGGGCCACAGCGAGGCCCAGGCCCGCGACAGCGAATGGCTCGAAATCGGCCTCGGCGCCCAGATCCTGAAAGACCTCGGCATCTCCTCGATCAAGCTCCTCTCCACCCGCGAACGGCACTATGTCGGGCTGGAAGGGTTCGGCATCGCGATTTCGGAGACGGTGATTTTGTGAGGACCGGCTTCGCCTTATCGTCAGACGGTGCCTTCTTCACTCTTGGCGGCATCGAGAAGAGTTGGCAGGGCTTCGATCAGTGTCGGCACGCTTTGGTCGAGCGTCGCCCAGATCGTAGCGAGGTTGAGCGTGGCATGCGCGTGAGCGATACGGTTGCGCATGCCCTTCATGCTCCGCCAGGGGATCTCAGGGAAGCGACTGGTGAACGATGGATCGTTCCTGAGAATACGCGCTGAAGATTCGCCGACGATCATCAGGTTGAACAGCACGGCCTGGTGGGTTTTCTTGTCGGCAAGGAATTGGGCATGGTCGATGCCGATACAGTATTCCAGAGCTTGTCGACCCGCCTCCTGCATCGTCAGGAGATGATTAAGGGCACTGAATGCCCTCATACCGGGCGCGCTTCGTTCAGCACTTTCGTTCGCAGATATTCGGGCACATCGCCCGGCGTCAGCACGTAGACCTGCGTCCCGAACAATTCCTCCAGCTCGACCTGAAGTCCGCCGAGGTCGAGGAGCGTGGTGCCGGGGCGATCGTCGACGAGGAATTCGATTTCGTCGCCTTCCGCCTCGCCGTTCTCTCCCGCAGCACCGACGATTCGGGGGTTGGACAGGTGGAAACGGCGCACGAGCGCGTGAATGGCTTCGCGGTGTGTCTCGACGGCGGCAGACGGCTTCATGTTCGATCCTCGGCGTGGGCTTCATCATACGCTGACGGCGATATCGTACAACAGATATCGCTGACATAAAACATCCCTACCCTCTCGCCCCCTCCAGCCACACCACCTGCTCGACCCCAGCAAACCGGGCGATGCGGGCGAGTTCGGCGTCGAGGCGGGTGGCGCGGCCGGTCGAGGGGCGCAGGCCGGGTTCCCACCAGAGGCGCTTGACCTCCAGAAGGCCCGCCTTTCGGTTGGCCTTCATGTCGATGCGGCCGACGAGACGGTCGCCTTCCAGAAGCGGGAAGACGTAGTAGCCGTACTGGCGCTTCGGCTCCGGAACGAAGATCTCGATGCGATAGGTGAAGCCGAACAGGCGCTCGGTACGGGCGCGATCGCGCAGCAGCGGATCGAACGGGCTGAGGACGCGCAGGCGGGCCGGCGGGTCTTCGAGGTCCCCCAGCGGGCCGGGAAATCCGGCAAGCGCATGGGCAGCGCGCGGGCGGCTGCCGTCGGCGGGCTCGATGACCACGGATTGCAGCTCGTGCGCGTGGGACAGCACCCATTGCCGCGCGTCTTCCGGCGTGATCAGCGCGAAGAAGGCGGCGAGTTCGCCGTGCGTGGCGAAACCGAGACGATCGAGCGCCGCCCGGCAGCACCAGTCGATGAAGGCCTCGCGGTCCACCTCGCCTAATCGATAGGCCTCGGGGATCACGCGCTCGGTCAGGTCGTAGATCTTCTGGAAGCTGTCGCGGCCGGCGATCGCCAGTCTGCCGGTGCGCCAGAGATATTCGAGAGCGGTCTTGGAGGGATGCCAGTTCCACCAGCCGCCGGAGGTGCGGTCCTCGTATTTGAAGTCGCGCGCGAGCACGCGTCCGGTCTCGGTGATCTGCGTCAGCGTGTCGTCGAACACATCCTCGAACCCCGCCTCCCGCCATTTTCGCCAGCGCTCCACCAGCGTCTCGCTCTCGCGGGCGAAGCGGTGCTTCCAGTAGACGAAGAAGGCGCTGGGGATGATCGAGGCGTCATGCGTCCAGTGCTCGAACAGCGCGCCGTCCTTCTCCAGAAGGGCTGTCAGGTGCTCCGGCCTGTAGGTCTGGTTGCGGGCGTGGAGGATCATATGATGGGCGCGCTCCACCGTGGAGATGCTGTCCACCTGCACGAAGCCGATCTTCGTGATGAGCGCGAGCAGGCCGGCCTTCGTCAGCGCCCGGTTGGGCGGCGATGCCAGCCCTTGGGCGTTGAGGAAGATGCGGCGGGCATCGCGGTTGGATACGAGAATCGTCATGGGTTTGATCATGCTTTGTTCTGACGAAGAATCAACTGCCGCTTTGCCTTTTGCCCGCGTTCGCCTATGAACCGGCGATCCACCGACACATCCGAGGAGACGGGATGGAGATCCGCTTTGTCGATTGCGGCATTCGTTATGGCGAGACCGTCGCGCTGCAGCCGCTCGACCTTGATCTGGCCGAGCGGCGGATCGGGGTGATCGGGCTGAACGGGTCGGGCAAGACGACCTTTGCGCGGGCCATCAACGGCCTCGTCAAGCCGAGCCAGGGCCGGGTGACGGTGAACGGGCGCGATACGGTCGCGGATGGCGCGGAAGTTCTCGGCAGGGTCGGCTTCATCTTCCAGAACCCGCAGAACCAGCTGATCCTGCCGATCGTCGCCGACGATATCGCGCTCGGCCTGAAGAGCCGGGGCGTCGGGAAAGCGGACGTCGCGGCGCGGGTCGAGGCCATTCTCGCCCGGTTCGGCATCGAGCATCTCGCGCGGCGGCGGGTGCATGCGCTGTCGGGCGGCGAGACGCAGCTGGTGGCCATGGCGAGCGTTCTGGTGACCGAGCCCGACATCCTGATCCTCGACGAGCCGACCAACCAGCTGGACCTCAGGAACCGCAAGCGCGTGGTCGACACGCTGGCGGGCCTTGACGAGGCGGCCATCGTCGTCAGCCATGACCTGTCGCTGATCGAGAGCTTCGAGCGCGTGCTTCTGTTCCACGAAGGCCGCCTGATCGCCGACGGCATACCGGGCGATGTCGTAAAGGCCTATGAGGCGGTGGCACTGTCATGAAAAGCCTGCATGTCGAGGGCACGACGCCGCTTCACCGCCTGTCGGTCCGCACCAAGCTGGCAGGACTGTTCCTTGCCAGCCTCGCGGTGTTCCTGACCGGTCATCCCGTCGTTCTCGGCGGGGCCGTGCTGGTGGCAGCGCTCGTCTTCGCCACGGTGGGCGTGTCGTTTTCCGATGCCGTGTCGCGTCTTGCCTGGCCGCTCGTCTCCATCGGGCTGGTCGCCATCGCCACGGCCGTCTTCGAAACGCCGGTTCACGGCCTCGTCGTGCTCTTCCGCTTCGCCACGCTCATTCTGCTGGCCGCCGCCGTCACCGCCTCGACGGAGGTGGGCGACTTCATGGAGGAGATCACCCGGCTGATGATGCCCTTCGAGCGGCTGGGGCTGGTGAACGCCGCCGATGTCGGGCTGGCGCTGGGCCTGGTGCTGCGCTTCGTGCCGGAGATCTCGACGCGGTACGAGAGCCTGCGGGAAGCGCATGCGGCGCGGGGCCTGCCCGTGCGCCCGCTCAAGATGCTGGCGTCGTTGATCATTCTCACGCTGAAAGATGCCGACATGATCGCCATGGCCATTGACGCACGCGGCCTGCGGCGTCACTAATCGGGCTTTAACAGCAACCCGTGAAAGGAGAGGCGAATGTCGACGCGCGACCTGGTTCTCACTGCCCTGTTTACCGCCATCATCATCGTCCTCGGCATCATCCCGCCGATCACGCTCGCCATCGTGCCGGTGCCGATCACCGCGCAGTCCATGGGCGTCATGCTGGCCGGCTGCATCATCGGCGCCAAGCGCGGCGCGCTCGCCTATCTCCTGCTCATCCTCATGGTCGCCGTCGGCCTGCCGGTGCTTTCGGGCGGCCGCGGCGGGCTCGCCGTCCTTGCCGGCCCGACCGGCGGCTACATCGCGGGCTGGGTCGTCGGCACCCTCGTCACCGGCCTCGTCGCCGAGCGGATCGTTCGCGAAACCCAGGGCGGCGCGCGCCAGATCGCTGGCTTCTTTCTCGCCTCGATCGTCGGCGGCATCGGCGTCGTCTATCTCATGGGCACGATCTGGCTCGCCATCAACACGGGCATGGGCTTCCTGGCCGCGCTTTCGGCCAATGCCGTCTTCGTTCCGGGCGACCTCATCAAGGCCGGCATCGCCGCCCTTGCCGCCCGCGCCGTGCTTGTCGGCTATCCCCTGCTGCCGCAGCGGAACTGAACGGAACCAGGCCTGAAGCGGGAACGGGCGGGGAAAAGCCGGCAATGTGCTGGACCCTGCCCGCTTCCCGCTCTAGCTTGGCGTCCATGACAACCATCCTCTACGAAAACCCCATCTTCCTCGAGCATCAGGTACCCGAGGGCCACCCGGAGCGGCCGGACCGGCTGCGGGCGCTCAATCTGGCGCTGGAGCACGAGCGGTTTTCCGATCTCGTCCGGCTCAAGGCGCCACAGGGCAACGAGGATCTCGTGCTGCTCGCCCATCCGGAAGAGCACCTGCGCGCCGTGATGTCGGTGATTCCCGAAGAGGGCATCAACAGTTTCGAGGCCGATACGCATGCAAGCCCCGCCAGCCTGCAGGCGGCGCTGACCGGCATCGGCGGCGCGGTGGCGGCGGTGGACGCGGTCTTCACCGGCAAGGCCGACAATGTCTTCGTCGCCTCCCGCCCGCCCGGGCACCATGCCGAGAAGACGAAGGCCATGGGCTTCTGCTTCTTCAACAATGCCGCCATCGCCGCGCGGCACGCCCAGCGCGTGCACGGGGCCGAGCGGGTGGCGATCGTCGACTGGGACGTGCACCACGGCAACGGCACGCAGGATATTTTCTACGACGACGCCTCCGTCCTCTTCTGCTCCACGCACCAGATGCCGCTCTATCCCGGCACCGGCGCGAAGGACGAGACGGGCGCGCACAATACGATCGTCAATGCGCCGCTCTCACCGGATACGGGCAGCGAGCATTTCCGCGAGGCGTTCAAGTCGCGCGTGCTGCCGGCGCTCGAGCGCTTCCAGCCGGATCTCGTCATCATCTCGGCCGGGTTCGATGCGCACCACCGCGATCCGCTGGCGCAGATCAACCTCGTCGGCGATGATTTCGACTGGGCGACCGGCCGGTTGCTCGATGTCGCGGGCAAGCATGCCGGCAATCGCATCGTCAGCCTGCTCGAAGGCGGCTATGACCTCGTGGGGCTCGCCGAATCGGCGGGTCTGCATATCCAGCGCCTGATGAGGGGATGACCGACATGGCAAACGAGACACGCACGCAATCGCCGGATGCCGGCCAGGCCGAACCGTCCGGCCCCGCCGCTGTCGCCTCGCTGTCCTTCGAGCGGGCCGTGGAGGAGCTGGAATCGATCGTGTCGGCGCTGGAGCGCGGCGATGTCGCCCTCGACCGCTCGATCGAGTTCTACGAGCGCGGGGAAGCGCTGAAGAAGCATTGCGAGGCCCTGCTCAACGCAGCCGAGAACCGTATCGAGAAAATCCGTCTCGACCGCGCCGGCAAGCCGCAGGGCGTGGAGCCGCTGGACGGCAACTGATCAGGCGGCCGCGCTTTTCGCCGGCGCGGATGTGTCCGATGCCGAAAGGGGTGCGGGCCGCAGATGCATGTCCATCATGGCGGCCAGCGTGCGGGCGTTTCGGGCGACGATCATGCTGAGATGGCTGCCCGACGCCGAGACCCACCGTGCCTTGGGCAAGTAGGCCTTCCAGATGCGGCCTGCGTTGCAATCGATCGGCGAGCCGGACGTCGAGGCAAAGAAGACGAGCGGTTCCGCATAGACGCTCGGCCTGTAGAGGCCTTTCATCTGCAGCAATTGACGGGCGCAGGCATCGTAAGCGGGGGTATAGCCGCCTGCCCATTGCGGCGCGTGAAGCGGGTAATCCGGGTGACGCGGGTTGCGAAAGCGGAAGAACAGGTGATGGCCCCGGCGGGGCGGGCTGTGATGCGCGGGGGAAACGTCGAGACGCGGAGGCACGGCGCCGCCACAGGCATCGGCCTGACGCTCCGCCGACGGCTTGCCGCGGCGAAGGGCGCGGCCCGCCAGTTTCCCGAGCACCGACCGCACCTGCCGCATGATCGTCCGGCGCATCAGCCCGGCCCAGATCGGGAGCGGCCAGCTGTGATCGTTCTGCGGCGGGTCGAGCAGGAGGAGAGCCGCGATAAGGTCGCCCTCCGCCCTGGCCCGGCGGGCAAGCTCCAGCGCCAGCACGCCGCCGAAGGAGTAGCCTGCGAGGCGGTAGGGTCCCTCCGGCTGGATGGTCTTCATGGCGCGGTAGGCGCGCTCGACCTCCTCGGCGACTTCCGGCGGAGAGCCGGCCGGTCGGCCGAAATCCGTCAGCGTGATGCCGTAGATCGCGCCCTCGAAGGTCAAGGCATCGACGAGGTCCTGCGTTTCCAGGAAGCAGTTGACGCCCCCGGCAAAGAGAAAGAGCGGGCGCGGACGATCGCCCTCGCGCAGAAGCACAATCTTGTCGGCCGGCTGCACGCAGCCCTTCCCGATCGCCTCGACGATCGCGCGGGGCGTGCCGTGGAGGTAGAAGACGTTGACGTCGAGCTCGACCCCCGTGCGCATCCAGAACTGCTTGATGAGCGCGAGCGCCTTGTTGGCGGTCAGGCCCTTGGCCACCAGATCGTCATCGGCGGCGATGGTGGTGCGCATCGTTCGCTGGCAAAGGCCTGTCAGTGTCGCGAGCATCCCGTTCATCCCATCTTCGGATGCCGGAGGTCCGACCACCCGTTCGCGCCTGTCGCCGCGTCATAAGCTGTATATAGACGTTTCAACTTACCAAAGCGTTGAATGACACGGTGCGTGTTGCGTGTCCTTTCAACCTCATACGCTCCGCGTGCCAGCCGGAAATATGCAACCTTTAGGCGATTTCGAATTTCCTCATGGTCTTGCCGGATGCATCTTTCCTTCGTGGCCGGCAGATCTATGTCCCTACGAAGAACATCCGTTGGAAAAGGGGAGCCCGATGACGGTGCAGGAGAAAAAGGCGACGCAACCCGAACTGAAGCGCGTGATGGGGCCCGGACTCCTGCTGCTCTTCATCATCGGCGACATCCTCGGCACCGGCATCTACGCGCTGACCGGACAGGTCGCAGCCAAGGTCGGCGGCATCGTCTGGCTGCCCTTCCTCATCGCCTTCGCGGTCGCGCTGCTCACCGCCTTCAGCTACCTCGAACTGGTGACGAAATATCCGAAGGCCGCGGGTGCCGCGCTCTATACGCACAAGGCCTTCGGCGTGCATTTTCTGACCTTCATCGTCGCCTTCGCGGTGATGTCGTCCGGCATCACGTCGGCCTCCACGGCGGCACGGGCGTTTTCGGCCAATTTCACGGCGGCGCTCGGGCTCGATGTGGGCGATGCGATGGTGGTGACGATCGCGATCCTGTTTCTCGGCCTCGTCGCGGCCATCAATTTTCGCGGCGTCGGGGAGAGCGTGAAGCTGAATGTCGGGCTGACGATGATCGAGCTGACCGGCCTGCTCATCATCATCGGCATCGGCTTCTGGGCCATCTTTCACGGCCAGGGCGACGTGTCGCGCGTCACCACCTTCACGCCGGCCGGCGACAGCGGCGTGTTCTGGTCGGTCATCGCCGCCACCACGCTCGCCTTCTTCGCCATGGTGGGCTTCGAGGATTCCGTCAACATGGCCGAGGAATGCAAGGATCCGAGCCGGATCTTTCCCAAGGTGCTTCTGACCGGCCTGCTCATCACCGGCGTCATCTATGTGCTCGTCTCCATCGCCGCCATCACGCTCGTGCCGGCCGGGGAACTGAGCGAAGGCGAGACGCCGCTGCTGAAGGTCGTTCAGGCCGGCGCACCCGGCTTTCCCATCAGCATCTTCGGCGTCATCACCATGCTCGCGGTCGCCAATTCCGCGCTGATCAACATGATGATGGCGAGCCGGCTGCTGTACGGCATGGCGCGGGAAGACGTCATTCCCGCCCTTCTCGGGCGCGTGCATGCCGGGCGGCAGACGCCCTATATCGCCATCGGCTTCACCACGTTGCTGGCCGTCGGCCTGCTGATCTTTGCCGGCGGCGTTCCCCAACTCGGGGGAACGACGGCGCTGCTGCTGCTCTGCGTCTTCGCCATCGTCAACATCGCCGTGCTGGTGCTGCGCAAGGACACGGTCGAGCACAAGCACTTCCGCATTCCCACGGTCTTCCCGGTGCTCGGCGCGCTGACCTGCACGTTTCTGGCCGGCCCGTGGACCGGGCGCGATCCCGTGCAGTACCTCATCGCCGGCGTGCTTCTGGCCATCGGCGTGGTGCTCTGGCTCGCCACCGTCGGCATCATGCGCCGGACGAATGCCGCGCGCGCCTGATGCGCGCGGCCGGAACCGTGCGCCACCGAACTTTGTTGTAGGATGATGACGGGGGTTCCGGTAGTCTGACCGGCGCCCCTCGACGCAGATTCGGGAGCGCGCCGGCGTGACGATCGGATCGGTCCCATGGCCGGACTCCCAACAGGCCTCATCCTGCGGATGTTGCGGCGCCGGGCTTTTGCAATTCGGGCGAATTGCGATTAAGACGCCATTTTGCGAATGATTTCTATCGCGGCCCATCAACGACCGCGGGTATGAGGACAGCGTGACCCAACCGAACTCCCCGCCGTCGACGCCGCTTCTGGACAAGGTCAACCTGCCCCGGGACCTGAAAGCGATCGACGACAAGGACCTGCCGCAGCTTGCCGGAGAACTGCGCGCCGAGATGATCGACGCCGTGTCGCGCACCGGCGGGCACCTGGGCGCCGGCCTCGGCGTGGTCGAGCTGACCATCGCCATCCACAAGGTGTTCGACACGCCGCACGACCGGCTGATCTTCGACGTCGGCCACCAGTGCTATCCCCACAAGATCCTGACCGGCCGCCGCGACCGCATCCGCACCCTGCGCCAGGAAAACGGCCTCTCCGGCTTCACCCGCCGGGCGGAAAGCGAATACGATCCCTTCGGTGCCGCGCATTCCTCCACATCGATCTCGGCCGGTCTCGGCATGGCGGTCGCGTCCGAGCTGCAGGGCGTGAAGCGCAACGTCATTTCCGTCATCGGCGACGGGGCGATGTCGGCCGGCATGGCCTATGAGGCGCTGAACAATGCCGGCGCGCTCGATGCCCGGCTGATCGTGATCCTCAACGACAACGACATGTCGATCGCGCCGCCGACCGGCGCCATGAGCGCCTATCTGGCGCGGCTTGCCTCGGGCCGCACCTATATGGGCTTTCGCGAGCTCGGCAAGAAGCTGACCGCCTATCTCGGCAAGTCGATCGATCGCGCCATCACCCGCGCCGTGGAGCATGCGCGCGGCTATGTGACCGGCGGCACGCTGTTCGAGGAGATGGGTTTCTACCATATCGGGCCGATCGACGGGCATTCCTTCGAGCACCTGCTGCCGGTGCTGCGCAATGTGCGCGACAACGCGCATGGCCCGGTGCTGATCCATGTCGTGACGCAGAAGGGCAAGGGCTACGCGCCGGCCGAGGCTGCCGCCGACAAATATCATGGCGTCAACACCTTCGACGTCATCACCGGGGCGCAGGCCAAGGCCAAGCCGAACGCTCCGTCCTACACCGCCGTCTTCGCCGAGACGCTGGTGCAGGAGGCCAACGCGGACGAGCGGATCGTCGCGGTGACCGCGGCCATGCCGTCCGGCACCGGGCTCGACACGTTCGCGCTGGCGCATCCGACCCGCATCTTCGACGTCGGCATCGCCGAGCAGCACGCCGTGACCTTCGCGGCGGGCCTTGCCTCGGAGGGACTGAAGCCCTTCGCGGCGCTCTATTCCACCTTTCTGCAGCGCGGCTACGACCAGGTCGTCCATGACGTAGCGATCCAGGGCCTGCCCGTGCGCTTTCCTATCGACCGCGCCGGTTTCGTCGGTGCGGATGGTCCGACGCATGCGGGCTCGTTCGACACGACCTATCTTGCCGCCCTGCCCGGCTTCGTGGTGATGGCCGCGGCCGACGAGGCCGAGCTGAAACATATGGTGCGCACCGCCGCTGCCTATGACGAGGGTCCGATTTCCTTCCGCTACCCGCGCGGCGAGGGCGTCGGCATCGACATGCCGGCCCGCGGCGAGATCCTCGAGATCGGCCGCGGCCGCATCGTCAAGGAAGGCACGAAGGTCGCCCTTCTCTCCTTCGGCACGCGTCTCGCCGATTGTCTGCTGGCGGCGGAAGACCTCGATGCGTCAGGGCTTTCCACGACGGTCGCCGATGCGCGCTTTGCCAAGCCCCTGGATCACGACCTCATCCGCCGCCTTGCGCGCGAGCACGAGGTGCTGATCACCATCGAGGAAGGCTCGGTCGGCGGCTTCGGCAGCCATGTGCTGCAGTTCCTGGCGCTGGAGGGCCTGCTGGATTCGGGCCTGAAAGTGCGGCCGATGGTGCTGCCGGACATCTGGATGGAACAGAGCAAGCAGGAGGCCATGTATGCCCAGGCCGGCCTCGACCGCGCCGGCATCGTCTCCACCGTCTTCCGCGCGCTCGGACAGAAGCGCCTCGGCCGCGACGCCGCGAGCTGAGATCGGAGCCGCCTCCGACCGCAGGCGCGGCATCTAACAGGCCGGTTCCAACGCAAAAGGCTTGTCAGCCGGGCCCTGACACGCCATGACATGGGCATGTCAAACGAACCGAAAACCACCGTCCGCCTCGACCAGCTCGTTCTCAACCTCGGGCTCGTCGCCAGCCGCTCGCGCGCACGCGATGCCGTGCAGCGCGGAACCGTGCGGGTCAACGGCCGCGTCGTCACCAAGCCGAGCTCCACCTTTCCCGAGGATGTGACGATCGAGATCGACGATCCGGTCCAGGCCTATGTCTCGCGCGCGGCGCTGAAGCTCAAGGCCGGGCTCGATCATTTCGCGCTGTCGCCCGAAGGGCTCGACTGTCTGGATATCGGCGCCTCCACCGGCGGCTTCACCGAGGTGCTGCTGCATGCGGGTGCCGCCCACGTCATTTCCGTCGATGTCGGCCACGGGCAGTTTCACCCCCGGCTGGACGCCGATCCGCGCGTCACCAATATCGAGGGCCTGAACGCGCGCGTGCTCGACGAGGAGCATCTGGAAGACCGCGAGATCGGCATGGTCGTCTCCGACGTTTCCTTCATTTCGCTGAAACTCGCCCTTCCCCCCGCGCTCGATCTTGCCGTGCCCGGCGCGCTCTGCATTCTCCTCGTGAAGCCGCAATTCGAGGCCGGCCGCGATTTCGTCAGCAAGGCGGGCCTGCTCAAGGACCCCTCCACCGCGCCCGAGGTGGCGGCGGAACTGGAGCGCTGGCTGGTGGAAGAGATGGGCTGGGAAAGCCTCGGCCTCATCCCCTCGCCCATTGCCGGCGGCGACGGCAACGAGGAGTTTCTTCTGGCCGGCCGCAAGCCTCTCGACGCTGATACTGACGACGACGACCTCGATGCCGACACCGACGAGGACGCGGCATGAGCGCGGAAACCGCAACGATCGAACGGCTCGGCCTGCAGGGGGACGGTGTCGTCTCCTTCCCGTCCGGCCCCGTCTTCGTGCCCTTCACGCTTCCCGGCGAGCGGGTGACGCTGGCCGTCAACAAGCAGCAGGGCACGGTGATGTCCCTGCTTGCGCCCTCGCCCGACCGCGTCGCGCCGGCCTGCCGGCATTTCGGGCCGGAAGGCGAGAACGGCACCTGCGGCGGCTGCACGCTGCAACATGCCGGCGACGACCTCTACCATGCGTTCAAGCGGCAGATCGTGATCGACGCCCTGCGGTCGCGCGGCATCGAGACGGAAGTGGCGCCGCTCGTCATCGCCCGCCCCGGCGAGCGCCGACGCACGGTCTTCACCGCGCGCCGCACCGAGAAGGAGCTGCTGCTCGGCTACCTCAAGGCGGAAAGCCATCACATCGTTTCCATAACGGAATGTCCCATCGCGAGTCCCGGCATCGTGTCGCGGCTCGCAGCCATCCGCATCGTCGCAGCGGCGCTCGCGGCCAATGCAGAGCCGTTCCGCATCACGGTGCTGGAAACGTCGACCGGGCTCGATCTGGCTGCCGAGGGCATCAAGGCGCTCTCGGACCGGCACCGCCAGCAGGCGATCGAGGCCGTGCTGAAGCTGCGGGGAATCGCGCGACTGGCCGTCAACGGCGAGACAATCGTCGAGCCGCTGAAGCCTCTCATCGCCTTCGACGGAATCGCGGTCTCGCCGCCGCCCGGCGGCTTTGCGCAGGCGAGCGCGGTCGCGGAAACCGCGATGGCGGAGCTGGTCATGGCGCATCTCGGCAAGGCCAAGCGGGTCGCCGATCTTTTCGCGGGCACCGGCACCTTCGCGCTGCGCATGGCCCGCAAGGGTCGCGTGCATGCCGTGGAAAGCGAGGAGAAGGCGCTAAAAGCGCTCGATCTCGCCGCCCGCAACACGCAAGGTCTGAAGCCGGTCAGCGTCGAAAAGCGCGATCTCTTCCGACGGCCGATGATGACCTCGGAGCTAAAGGTCTACGACGCCGTCGTCTTCGACCCGCCTCGCGCCGGCGCCGAGGCGCAGTGTCGCGAACTGGCCCGCTCGACGGTCAAAACCGTCGTCGCCGTCTCCTGTAACCCTCAGACGCTTGCCCGCGATCTCTCGATCCTCATCGAGGGCGGCTATCGCGTCACCAAGGTCACGCCGGTGGACCAGTTCCTCTGGTCGTCTCACGTCGAGGCCGTGGCGACACTGACGCGCTGACCGTACATTCTTTTTCTCTAATGTTCCGAAAAAGCCCGTGCTACGCTTCGGCTGTTCGCAGCTGAAGCAGAAAGCGCTGCGCCAGCCAGCGCGTCGGGGACGATGAGCCTCCCTGACCTCGGCATGGGCTTTGCTGTCGAACAGGAGTGAGGCGAATGGGGTATCTATCCTTAAGCATCACGCTTGAGATAAGGAAAACCCGCACGGGCTGGCGAATGCGCGTGCGGGTCATAGTCCTCATCTAAGCGAAACGACAGCCGGAGTTACCGCTTCGGCTGTCACTCCGCTAATATACAGCGTTGTTTGCCGGGTGCAAGACAGGTCGAGCCACCTCGTCAGCTGCTTCGACGATATAAAAGAAAAATCTTATATAAAGAATTTCGTTCTGCTACGCTTTCTCCGTTCGCGGCAAAAGCAGAAAGCGCTGCGCCAGCCAGCGCGTCGGGGATGATGAGCCTCCCCGACCTCGGCACGGGCTTTGCTGTCGAACAGGAGTGAGGCGAATGGGGTATCTACCCGTTGGTATCACGCTTGAGATAAGGAAAACCCGCACCGGCTGGCATGTCCAGGTGCGGGTCACATTCCTCATCTAAGCGAAACGACAGCCGGAGTTGGCGCTTCGGCTGTCACTCCGCTAATATACAGCCTTGTCTGCCGCGTGCAAGATACGTCGCGCAGACAACCAAGTCACTTGATCAGCTGCATCGTCATAACAGTAGAAATTCCTTATATAAAGAATACCGTTCTGCTACGCTTGGCCGTTCGCGGCAAAAGCAGAAAGCGCTGTGCCAGCCAGCGCGTCGGGGACGATGAGCCTCCCCGACCTCGGCATAGGCTTTGCTGTCGAACAGGAGTGAGGCGAATGGGGTATCTACCCGTTGGTATCACGCTTGAGATATGGAAAACCCGCACGGGCTGGCGAATGCGCGTGCGGGTAACATTCCAAGTCTGAGCGAAAGGCGGTCGAAGTTCGCGCTTCGGCTGCCACTCCGCGATTATACATCCTGCTGCTTCCTGCTGCAAGACACCGCAGGCCCTTCCAGGCTCCCTCAGCGCTTGGAGAGGAAGGCCATAAAGGCGGATTGGGCTTCGGCGCTTTTCAGGCGGGCGGCGAAGTGCTCGGCTTCGATGTCGATGCGGGCCAGAATATCCGTCGTGTCGCCGCGCAGGAGCTGGCGGGCGATGCGCAGGGCCTGGGGCGGCTTGGCGGCGAGCATGGCGGCCGCGGCGAGCGTTTCATCCTCCAGCCCTTCGGGCGCGACCGCTTTCCAGACGAGGCCGACAGCGACGGCGTCTTCGGCAGCGATCGGCAGGCCGGCGGCCAGCAGCGCGAAGGCGCGCTGATGGCCGATGATGCGGGGAACGATGAGGCTGGAGGCGGCTTCCGGCACCAGTGCAAGATCCACGAACGGGGTTCGCAGCTGGGTGCGGGTGGAGATGACCGTGAGATCGCAATGCAGGTTCAGCGTCGTGCCGATGCCGATCGCCAGGCCATCGACGCCGGAGACGAGCGGCTTGGTCGCGGTCGCGAGCGCACGGAGAAAGCCGAGGACTTCGGTTCCCAGCGTCTCGCTGATCGCCATCTGGGCGAAGTCGGCCATGTCGTTGCCGGCGGAAAAGCAGCCGGGCGTGCCAAGAAAGACGATGACGCGGACGTCGTCGTCCGCCTCGGCCGCTGCGAGCGCCTCCGTCATTGCCACATACATGGCGCGGGTGATGGCGTTCTTCTTTTCCGGGCGATTCAGCCGAATGACGCGGATGGCGGCGTCCGGCTTTTCGATGAGGATCGTCTCGTCGGTCATATCGGGATCTCAGTTCAGCGCGATGCGCGCAGCCTCGAGGCTGTCGGCGCCATGAAGGATGGCGTCGGCAAGCGCGGCCGTTTCGCCGAGCAGGTTTTCGGAAAGGAAGCGGGCAAGCGCGATGCGCTGCGGCCGGCGGCCATCGTCCACCGCGACCGCCGCCCCTTTGGCCAGCAGCGCGCCGGAGAGGACAAGGCCGAAGAGGCGCTGATAGGCGGTGGCCCCGGCCAGCGCTTGCGCCAGATGTCCGCCCGCCAGCGCGGACTGGAGCCACTGCGTCGTCGTTTCCAGTTCACCGATCGCCTTGTCGAGACGTGCGGCGGTTTCGCCCCACGCGCCCGTGCCGCCATCGGCTGCGGGCACGGCCTTTGCAATGGCGGAGAGTTCCGCGATGAGGCCGTGCACATGAGCACCGTCGCCGAGCGGCAGCTTGCGGGTGACGAGGTCGATGGCCTGGATGCCGTTCGTGCCTTCGTAGATCGGCGCGATGCGCGCATCCCGCAGCAGGCGGGCGGCACCCGTTTCCTCCACGAAGCCCATGCCGCCATGGACCTGGATGCCGAGCGAGGCAACCTCGACCCCGACATCCGTAGGGAAGGATTTCGCGATCGGTGTCAGGAGCGCCGCGCGATCCTGCCAATGGCGCTTCTCGTCGCCTTCGGCCTCATGGGCGCGATCGACCGCCTCCGCACAGAGATAGGTGATGGCGCGCGACCCCTGCGTCAGCGCCTTCATGGTCAGAAGGGTGCGGGCGATATCGGGATGGTCGATGATGGGGCTGGCGGCTGTGGCGCCCAAATCCGCCCCGGGGGCCTTGCCCTGACGGCGCTCCCGCGCATAGGCGAGCGCCCCTTGCGTGGCGGCTTCCGCCATGGCGACGCCCTGGGCGCCGACGGCAAGGCGCGCGTTGTTCATCATGGTGAACATGCAGGCGAGCCCGCGATTTTCCTCGCCGATCAGGTAACCGACGGCACCGGCCTCCGCGCCGAAACGGCCGTCGCCATAGATCATGGTGCAGGTGGGCGAGGCATGGATGCCGAGCTTCTCCTCGATCGAGTGACAGAAGAGATCGTTGCGCGCACCCAGCGTCTCGTCCTCGTTGACGATGAATTTGGGCACCAGGAACAGGGAAATGCCGCGCGTGCCCTCGGGCGCATCCGCCAGGCGGGCGAGAACGAGGTGGACGATATTGTCCGTGAAGTCGTGTTCGCCCCAGGTGATGTAGATCTTCTGCCCGAAAATCCGGTAGGTGCCGTCGTCGCGGCGTTCCGCACGGGTGCGCAGCGTGCCGAGGTCGGAGCCGGCATGGGGTTCGGTCAGGTTCATCGTGCCGGTCCATTCGCCGGAGACCATCTTCGGCAGGAAGCGGGCCTTTAGGGCATCGGAACCATGCGCGGCGAGCGCTTCGGCGGCACCGGCCGTCAGCATGGGTGCGAGCGCGAACGCCATCGAGCCGCCGTTCCAGATCTCCATGGCGGCGATCTGCAGACGGTGCGGCAGGCCCTGCCCGCCCGCTTCCATCGGTGCGGCAAGCCCGTTCCAGCCGGCGGCGGCCCAGGCGCGATAGATCTCCGGCCAGCCCGTCGGCGAGCGGACCTCGCCATTGGCGAGCCTGGAGCCCTCCTTGTCCCCGCGCGCGGCCGCCGGCGCGATGGTCGCGTCGCAGAAGCGACCTGCCTCCCACACGACCGCCTCCACGATATCCGCATCGATGGACGCGTCGCCATCAAGGCCGGCGATATGCTTGAGCGTGAACAGAATGTCGTCCACAGGCGATGTATACATGCGTTTCTCCTGCCTTTGCCGGCGCCCACCCGTCTTCTCCTGCGCCGCCGGCCAAATTATTGATTTTTACGTAAACGTCAACCGGGCTGCGCTATCGTCGCGGATGTTTTCGATCGGTCGGCGCGTTTGCCCGGCGTCATTTGCCTTGCAACGAAACTGTCATAGAACAGGGATACAGCACCCTACCGACCGCCGGACATTCCGTCATGAACCTCGTTTCGCCCGACATTCCCGGCCTCGTCTGGGCCTATCGCTTCCGCCCGGGCCAGAGCCGCGGCGAGCGCATCTCCGCGGATGCGCCGCTGGAGACGCTGACGGCGGACGATGGCTGGCTGTGGCTGCATCTGGCGCTGAGCGACGCGCGCACGCCGGCGCTGATCCAGAAGATCTGCGATCTGCCCGCCGACGCGCTGGCAACTCTATCGAGCCACGACACGCAAGCCGCGATCACGACCGACGAAGCCATGGTGCACGGCACGCTGGTCGATTTCGAGCGGACCTTCGACCAGATGACGAAGACCATCGGCTGGCTGCATTTCGCAGTGACGGACAAGGTGATCGTGACGACGCGGCTGCATCCGCTGCGCAGCATCGACCGGGTCAAGGCGGCAATCGAGAAGAACCCGCGCTGCCTGCGGCCGATCGACCTGTTCGAGATGATGGTGATCGAGTTCCAGCGTACCCTGATCGGGCTGGTGCTGGAACTGACGGAGGAACTCAACGTCATCGAGGACGAGGTCTATGGCGAGGCGGGGCACAACGACCAGCCGCGGCTGGCACCGCTGCGCCGCACCGCCGTGCGGCTGCACCGGCACCTGCGCACGCTGCTGGCCCTTCTCAGACGCGCCGCGGCCTCCGACGAGGACGAGGTGCCCGCCGGCTTCATCGACGTCGCCGAGCGCCTGACCGACCGTCTGGAAACGGTGGATCGCGACGTTTTCGCCCTGCAGGAGCGCGCGCGGCTGCTGCACGAGGAGATCGACAGCAAGCTCTCCTCGGAGACCAACCGCCACCTCTACATCCTCTCGCTGATGACCGCCTTCCTGCTGCCACCGACGCTCGTCACCGGCTTCTTCGGCATGAACACCAGCGACCTGCCGCTCGCCGGCGGCATCCACGGCACCCTCATCGCCGGCGTCTTCATCGTGATGTCCATGGCGTTTGCCTGGACGATCCTGAAGCGCATCGGCATTCTCTGACGACGGGACCAGAACGCAAAAAAGGCACCGGGAGACCCGATGCCTTTTCCATGCGCTCGCGACAGGCAGCCAATCAGTACGGCGAATTGCACTGGCGGCGGGGGCCGCTGTTGGGCTGGTAGGTGTTGTCGTAGGCGCGGTAGGAACGGTAACGATCCTGGCACCAGGCGACATGGCTTCCGCCCACACGGGCCGGACGGTCGTTGTTGATGGCGCCGCCGATGATGGCGCCGGTCGCAAACGCTGCGAGCGGGAACCAGACGCCGTTGTGTTCGCGGTAGCCGCGGCGGCGTTCGCGATAGCCGCGATGACCGTTGTAATAGTAGGCATCACCGCGACGATGCATGCCACGACGGCGCCAGTCGTCGCGGTCGCGATCCCGGTACTGCACGGGCTCGGCTGCATTGGCCGTCTGCACCGGCTTCTGGACCGGGATCGGCACCATGGCCTGTACGGGCACGAACGACGTGACGAAGAGCGCTGCCGACAGGCCGGCGGCCGAAAGGAGCTTGGCGTTGAAGAGACCCATTGTTTCCTCCTTGGATTTTTATCGAACGACGGCGGGGGCACGGCGTTTCCTGGCCTGACAACGGGCGGAATCGTCATTGGTTCCCTCCGTGACGGAGACAGGACAGGCGCAGACGGCAGATGTTAACGGCGCGTTAACCATGTGAGCGCAGCATCGTGCGCATGCGAAACATCGCCCGAACCATTGCCGGCGCGTTCCATCACACCCCTCTCGGGCGCGGCTCGGCCGTGGCGCTGGGCCTTGTTATGGCGCTGAGCGCCATGCTCGCACCGCAACGCGGCCTTGCCGTGGATCTGGAGCCCTGGAAGAAACCGGAACCGGCGCTGGTGATCGATGCCTACGAGCTGAACGTCGTCGACTGGCAGGAGATGCTGAAGGACAAGCGGATCGCGGGTTTCGTCTCAAAAGCCTCCGACGGCCTGCCGGAGAGCTTTTCCTGCACAGGCGAGCACAAGGGCGATAGCTTCGCGCACTGCAAGACGATGTGGCGGAAATATGCCGTCAGCCGCGAGCTTTACCAGACCCGGCGCCTGGTGGCGCGGGCAAGCGGGCTTCTCTGGGGCGCCTATCATCTGGCGCGGCCGGGCAACCCGATCGAGCAGGCCAATCACTTCCTCGCCTATGCCGAACCCGCCGCCGACGAGCTGATGGTGCTCGACATCGAGGGCATCGACCCGGAAAATTTCATGTCGCTCGAAGATGGCGAGATCTTCGCGCAGCACATCAAGACGCGCACGGGCCGGTATCCGATGCTCTACACCAACCACTCGACCGCCCGCCATATCGCCGATCACCGCGCGCTCTACCCGATCCTCTCGCGCCTGCCGCTCTGGTATGCGCGCTACAAGCCGGGCATCCGCAACGTCTTTCCCATGGGCAACTGGGACAGCTACGCGCTCTGGCAGTTCTCCTCCGGCGCCAACTGCAACAAGCGGCGCTGTCCCTACCGCATCAGTGGAACCCTGCCCGATATCGACGTCAACGTGGCACCGATGGATGCCGCGCGGCTCAAGGCGGAATGGGCCAAGGGCGACCTGGTACCGGCAAAGCCGCTGCCTCCGGAACCGGCTCCGTCGATCCCGGCCCTCGATCCGCCCGTCCTCATGCTCGTCTCGGCCAGCGGCACACGCCCGGCCTGCATCGGCGCGCAGGCGATCGGCGTGGACGCGATGACGACCTCCTCCATCGGCGCACGGATCGCCTCGCGGTAACGGCCGATCATCCTCGAATTCTCACGAGCGCGCACCGTCTCCGACCCGACGGACGTCAGGTCACGGGGTCTTTGCGACGGACGGTCGCCCGCTCACGCCTCGATCTGCACATCCGTCAGCGGGCGGGAGCAGCAGGCGAGGATGTAGCCTTCCTCGACTTCCTCGTCGAGGATGCCGCCATTGTGGTTCATGTCGACCTCGCCCGAGATCTTCATGACGCGGCAGGTGCCGCAGAGGCCGCTTTCGCAGGCCGCACCGATGCGCACGCCGGCGGCGCGGGCGGTCTGGAGCACCGTCTGGCCGGGGATGCACCTGGCCTCCTTGCCGGCCATGGTGAAGGTGACGGTGGGGGCGACGATCGGCTGGTCGCCATCGACCTCGCCGGCACCGGCACGGACGGCGAGTTCGTCGACATTGGGGGCGGCGGCCGGCTGGAAGCTTTCCTCGTGGTAGCGCGCCATGTCGAAGCCGGATGCCTGCAGCATCTCGCGCACGCCGCGCATGAAGGGCTCGGGACCGCAGCAGAACACCGTGCGGGTCATGAAATCGGGCGACAGCAGCGCCACCTTGGCGGCATCGATGCGACCGCGCAGGCCGTGCCAGCCATGGCGGGGCTCGTGGCCTTCCACGACGAAGCCGAGCGACAGGTTCGGCATGCCGGGGCTGAGCGTTTCCAGTTCGGACCGGAAGAGCAGATCGTCGGGTCGGCGGGCGCAGGAGATGAAGGCGATATCGGTCTGCGGCGCGCAATCGGAGAACCAGCGCGTCATCGACATCATCGGCGTGATACCGGAGCCGGCGGAGACGAACAGGTATTTTTCGCCGGGATAGCGCACGAAGGAGAAGTCGCCGAGCGGACCGAAGGCCTTGAGCGTCATGCCCGGGCGCAGGTTTTCGAACATCCAGCGCGTGCCGACCGAGGTCGCCTGCGCCTTCACCGTGACGGCGATGGAGAAGGGACGCGAGGGCGTCGAGGAGAGCGTATAGGTCCGCATCACCGGATCGTCGGCCGTCACCGGAATTTCCAGCGTGACGAACTGGCCCGGCAGGTAGCGGAACCAGCCGTCGCGATCCGACCTGAACACGAAGGTCATGACGTCGGGCGCCTCGACCGTCGCCGCGATGCATTCGAGCAGGTGCTGGCGATCGTTCCAGGGCTGCAGCTCATCGAAGTGACGGAACGGCGATGCGATGCCGATGCTTTGGCTCATGTCACGCCACGCGGACAAGCGGCGCGTGGACGCCGGTCAGGCGATCCTGCATGAACGTCGTGTACCACTCCACGAACTGCATGACGCCGCCTTCGTGCTCGGGCGAGTAGGGTCCCGGCTCATAGGCCGGCGAGCGGATGCCGAAGGCATTTTCCTCGACGATCTGGCGGTCCTGATCGTTGGTCTCGGTCCAGACGTGCGTGAGTTCTTCAAGATTGTAATCGACGCCTTCCACGGCATCCTTGTGGACCAGCCACTTGGTGGTGACCTGCGTCAGTTCCGGCCCGAGCGGCAGCACGCGGAAGGTGATGGCGTGGTCGGCCAGCACGTGGTTCCAGGTGCTCGGATAGTGGAACATCAGCAGCGTGCCGATGTGGCTCTGGGGCACGGCATCCGACAGACGGCGCTTGACGGCGCGGGCGCCGGACATCGTGTAGCTCTCGGCATCCTGGATCAGCGGCATGCGCGCGACGCGGAACTGGCCCGTCGGATCGATGCGGAACTCGCTCGGCAGGCCGGAGGCCTCGCAGCGGCTCCAGTGCTCGGAGATGACGGGATCGTCCTTGGCGCCCTGCACGCCGGTGGCCGAGGGGGCCTCGGGATAGGTGCGGCAGAGTTCCGGGTGGTTGCTGGCGCAGTGGTAGCACTCGCGGTTGTTTTCCCAGACGAGCTTCCAGTTGCCCTTCTCCACGATGGTGCTCTCGAAGGCCACCTTCGTGTCCTTGAGATTGTGCGGTGCGAGGTAGGAGGTGACCATGTCGCGCACGGGCGCGAAATCGAGCGGCTCGGCGGCGAGGCTGATGAAGATGTAGCCGGCAATGGTCTCGCAGGCGACGGGCTTCAGGCCGTGGGCGGACTTGTCGAAGTCCTCACCCATCTGGCGGGCGAACATCAGCTTGCCGTCCAGCTCGTAGGTCCAGTTGTGATAGGGACAGACGAGCTTGGCGGACGCGCCCTTGGCCTGGGTGCAGACGCGCGAGCCGCGGTGGCGGCAGGCATTGTGCAGGGCATGAATGGCGCCCTGACGGTCGCGGGTGATGACGACGGGATAGTCGCCGATCTGGACCGTGAAATAATTGCCGGCCTTGGGGATCTCGCAGTCATGGCCGATGAAGAGCCAGTCCTTGTACCAGATCTCCTGCAGGTCGAGCTTGTAGAGATCGGGATCCGTATAGAATGCCTGCTCGAGGCTGTGGGTCTCGCGCCGGTTCCGGAGCGTGCGGAGCACTTCGCTGCGAAAATCCATGTTCCCGTTCCTTTATACCACGGACCCTTCCGAGGGGTCGCCATCCCGAAACCCCGTCAAGGGGCCATAGACAGGGCCGGTATGGCCGGGAAAGCCGTTTTCGCTCGCACCCGGCAACCGCCGCACCAAGACATTCACATCAATGACCGTACCGTCGGCGCAAGACAGGTGTCCGGGCTCAGGGGCATCCCGCCATACAGACCTCGGGGTTGCTCAACCCCTCGAGAAGGCTCTGCCGGCGTCATGCTCCACCACCGTTGCGGGCGCAGCGCCGGGTTTCGACCGGCTTCCCAATTTGTCCGGATCCCTTGGAAACCGGCGCCTTGAGCCTCTCTATCTAACGCCGCGCCGGCCGATTTCAGAGGCCAAGAAGCGACACGCGATTTGAGAAAGACGACACGCGCGATCGCCGGGCATTTTTCGCGCTGCGTGCGCCGATCCTTCAAGAGAAACAACAGGATGCGTGAAATCTGGGCAGATGTCGCTTTTCCGGTCGGCCTTGCGCATCGCGACGGCGTGCGCATTTGCGACATCGAGGACCGCGCCCCGCCCCCATCCCGACGACACATGGCCTGATGACGCAAGCCTCGCGCCATGGCGGGCCCGTAAAACTGACGAAAAGGAAGATCATCCATGCTGGACCAGACCATGGCCAACCTGCGCTACTATGATGATGCCAAGGCCCCCAAGGAACAACGCGGGGGCGTGTACACGGATTACCTGCGCACGGGCCGCATCAACCGCTCGACCTCCGACGCGCGCGCCGCGCGGCGCTACCTGACGCACAAGGAAGTGGCGGAGCGGACCGGGCGCAAGCTGGAGGCCGCCGGCACGCTCGCCTACGACCGCATCAACGGCTTTCACGCGTCGATCCGCTTTCCCAAGATGATCTTCCACCGCACGCTCGATGGCAGCCCGCATCTCGGCTACTGCCACGTGACGGCGGCGCGGACCAGGTTCGCGGACTATGACGATGTCCGCTGGTCGTTCTACATGGCCAATTTCTTCTGCGAGATCGGCAAGGACGAACATTTCTTCGACGATGTCCGGCGCGGATATTCGCGCATGTATTTCGCCGTCGCGATGGACCTCGACCGCGAGCAGGGCAAGCTCGTGATCAACCGCACCGTCCGCGATGGCGGCCTTCTCTTCCGCACGCAGGACCCGAAGACGGCGCTGAAGAACGTGCTGATGCTGGGCGCCAAAAACGACGCCCTGCGCACGATCATCCGCGCGCTCTGAGCCGGCGCCCTCTCCTCGGGCGCGAAAGCGGGACCGACGCAGGGCCGAGACGCCGTCGCCTTTCGACACGGGCTCTCCTGTACCATTTCCAGATAGGGCCGTACGCTTCGCGTCTCTGCTTTTTCGCGCGTCGCACCCGCAAAACCGCTGCACATTCCTGCGCGATCCTTTAAGACAGCCGCTTCACCGGACGGAAGCGCGAAAACGGCATGGCAGAGATCATCGACACGACCTTGGACCGGGCGGGCGCGCTGGCGCGTGCCGTGGACGTGCTCGGCCGCGGCCGGCCGATCGCCTTGCCGACGGAGACCGTCTACGGGCTTGCGGCCGATGCGACGCGGGCCGAGGCGATCGCCTCGATCTACGAGGTGAAGGGCCGGCCGCGCTTCAATCCGCTGATCTCGCATGTGTCCGACATGGAGATGGCCGCGCGCCATGGCCTGTTCGATCCGATCTCGCGGCGTCTCGCCGAGGCCTTCTGGCCGGGGCCGCTGACGCTGGTGGTCGCGCGGGCGCCCGACAGCGCGGTGCATGCGCTGGCCACGGCCGGGCTCGAGACGCTCGGCCTGCGGATGCCGGAGGGTTTTGCGCGCGCGGTCATTTCCGCTTTCGGCAAGCCGCTGGCGGCCCCCAGCGCCAACACGTCGGGGCGGATCAGCCCGACGACGGCCGCGCATGTGGCCGACGATCTCGGATCGGCCATCGACCTCATTCTCGACGCGGGACCGGCCGGCATCGGGCTGGAATCGACCATCGTGAAGGTGGAGAACGGGCAGCTTCGCCTGCTGCGGCCGGGCGGGCTGGCGGCGGCCGACATCGAGGCTGTCGCAGGCCAGCGGCTTTTGCGACCGGAGACCGCGGGTGCGGCCATTCAGGCCGTCGGTGCCGCCTTGGAGGCGCCCGGCATGCTCGCCTCGCATTATGCGCCGGATGCCGCCGTGCGGCTGGATGCGACCGAGGTGCGGCCGGGCGAGGCGCTGATCCGCTTCGGCGGCGTGGCGCTTCCCGGCGAGGAAAAGGCCGCGATCGTGCTCGACCTCAGCCCGACCGGCAATCTGCGGGAAGCCGCCGCCCACCTCTTTTCCTATATGAAGCAGGCCGACGCCACCGGCGCCCGGACGATCGCCTTTTCCGCCATTCCGGACGACGGTCTCGGCGAGGCCATCCGCGACCGGCTGGAGCGGGCAGCTGCGCCGCGCTGAGACGAACATCGACATGCGAGCCTGCCAGGTTCATTCTGAACCCGCCGACCTCTCGATTCCTGTGTCGTCGCGTGTCTCTCCGGGAATGCCGGATTCCTCTTAATGCCTGACAAACTCACGGAAAGCGCCGTCATGACCAACACCGTCCCCTCGCCCGCCCTCGTCCAGCGCTTCGTCGATCTCGTCGGCGGACATGCCGAGGTGGGGGCCGAGGTCGAGGATCGCTATCTGGTGGAGACGCGCGGGCTCTATCGCGGCACGACGCCGGCGGTGCTGAAGCCGGCAGATGTCGCGGAGGTCGCGGCGATCCTGACGCTTGCCAGCGAGACCGGCGTCGCCATCGTGCCGCAGGCGGGCAATACCGGCCATGTGGCGGGCCAGATCCCCCGCACGGGGGCGGCCGACATTCTCCTGTCGCTGGAGCGGATGAACCGCATCCGCGATGTCGATCCGGTCGGCAATGTCATCGTGGCGGATGCCGGCTGCATTCTCGCCGATATCCAGTCGGCGGCCGACCGGGTGGACCGGCTGTTTCCGCTGTCGCTCGGCTCGGAGGGGTCGTGCCGGATCGGCGGCAATCTCTCGACCAATGCCGGGGGCACGGCGGTTCTGGCCTATGGCAATATGCGCCAGCTGTGCCTCGGTCTCGAAGTGGTGCTGCCGACCGGGGAGATCTGGGACGGACTGCGCCGCCTGAAGAAGGACAATACGGGCTACGATCTGCGCGATCTCTTCATCGGCGCGGAAGGCACGCTCGGCGTCATCACCGGCGCGGTGCTGCGGCTGTTTCCAAAGCCGCTCGGCCACGAGGTCGCACTGGCCGGCCTGCGCACCGTCGAGAATGCGCTGGCGCTGTTCGAACGGGCCTCCACGCTGTGCGGGCAGACCTTGACCGGGTTCGAGCTGATGCCGCGCATCGGCATCGACTTCTCGGTGCGCAACATTCCCGGCGTCACCGACCCGATGACGACCGTGCATCCCTGGTACGCGCTGATCGACATTTCCAGCGCCGACAGTGCGGAGAGTGCCGGCCGCACGATGGAGGCGCTGCTCTCCGGCGCGATCGAGAACCGGCTCGTGGACGATGCGATCGTCGCCTCCAGCGAGGCGCAGCGGAAGGCGCTCTGGCATATGCGGGAAAGCCTGTCGCTGGCGCAGCGGCCGGAGGGCGGGTCGATCAAGCATGACGTGTCGGTGCCCATCGCCAGCATACCCGCCTTCATGGCGCAGGCCGATGCGGCCGTGATGGCGGCGATACCCGGCGCGCGGATCTGCGCCTTCGGCCATATGGGCGACGGCAACATCCACTATAACATCTCCCAGCCGGTCGGCGCCGACAGACGAGCCTTTCTGGAGCGCTGGCGGGAGATGAACGCGATCGTGCACGGCATCGTGCTGGCGCATGGCGGCTCGATCTCTGCCGAACACGGCATCGGCCAGCTGAAGCGCGACGAGCTGGCCGAGGTGCGCCACGGCATCGAGATCGACCTGATGCAGCGCATCAAGCACGCGTTCGACCCGGCCGGGATCATGAACCCGGACAAGGTGCTGCAGATTAGGCCGTAAGGATGCGCGCGGGCGCCGCGATCAACCGCCGCGACGCAGCTGCGCGATCGCCAGCAGCGAATCGCCGCTGATGCCGGCGCTGCTGCCCGAGGAGGACAGGACCGACAGGGCCGGTGAGGTCACGGTGTTGTTTTCCACATCGTAAAGCGCGGTGAACCGCTTCATCAGCTTTTCGAGCTTTTCCGGATCGCGCAGATCCTTCACGTCCAGGACACGCTTGATGTATTCCGACTGAACGTCCACGTCGGCGCTGCTCATCTCTTCGGGGATGCTGAAGGCCGTGCGCACCACCTGCATCAGCGCATTGTCGGCGAGAATGTCGAAGGACGAACCGATTTCCGGTGCCATGCGGCGGAAATAGAGCGCCAGGCGGACGCCGGCATTGTCCTCGCCCTTCTGCTCTTCCAGCGTCTGGTTGTAATAGAGGTCCTGCGTTTCCAGCAGACCACGGCGGGTCTGGATCTGGTTTTCCTGCGGACGCACCGTCTTGCCGGTCGCATCGAAGTTGAAGGAGGCGACCAGTTCGCGATAGCGCGAGTCCGCCTGCGTGTTGATGTAGCTCTTGGGGTCGGAGAGGTCGGAGGTGAAGATCTTCTTCAGCTCGTCCTTCTTCACCGTCTTCGGATCGATGCCGGTCGCCACCAGCATGAAGTTCGTCATGCGCGTATCCTTCAGGAGATCGTCGAGCGTCTGGACCTTCTCCATCTGTGCCGCATAATACTTGGCCTCCGCCGTCGCGTCGGTCTTGTCCTTCTCCGTGCCGAACTGGCTCTTGGCCAGCACATAGGCCTTGGAGATCTGCAGAATTTCCGACTGCGACTGGGCGAGCTTCGGCGCGCCGATCTTGCCGTCCGCCTTGAAGTTGAAGGCGTTGACGAGCTTGACGTAACGGTCGTCCTTCAGCGTGTTCACGTAGCTCTTCGGGTCGTTCACGTCGCTGGTCAGGATCCGGCGCAGCTCGCGCACGCTCTTGCCTTCGTTTTCCAGGCCGAAGGCCGAAAGCGCGACCTGAAGGCCCTTGGGGTTGTTCAGCAGGGCATCGACGGTGGTCGCCGAGCCGATCAGAGCCTTATAGGCGGAGATCAGGCTTGCGTCGGACGCATCCGCCGCATCGTTGTAGCGGTTCATGTAGTTTGCCGAGGCCGAACGCGTCTGCTCTGCCGTCTGGGGCACCTCGCCGGCCGCCAGCGTTCCGTCCGGCTTGAAGTTGAAGCCGGCGGCCAGCGCCTTGTAGGCGGCATTGTTCTCCGCACCGGTGGTGTTGGCGTAGCTCGTGGGATCGTCGAGGTCGCTGGTGATGATGGCGTTGAGCACGCCGGAGCCCGTTCCGCGCGGAATGCCGTAGGCCGTGATGATGTAGGAACGCATGCGGCTGTCGGCGAGAAGGTCGGTCGCAGTGGTGAAATCGTTGACGTGCGCCTCGAAGTAATCCTTGTTGATCAGCGCGCCCGTACCGGTCAGCCGCGGTGCGGAGGCGAAATAGAGTTCGCGCATCGAGGCCTTGTCGGAGTCTCCGATGAGCGGGCCCGTGGCGGGGGCGGTGCCGTCGGGGTTGAACTTGAAGGCCGTCGCCATGGCCTTCAGATTGGTGGCGAGGGTGCCGTCATAGTCGAGCTGCGCATATTCCGACTGCAGGACCGAAACGGCCGCGGCGGTTTGGGATTCCGGCGGAAGCTGGGCGTCCAGCGCGTTGAAGATCGCCTCCTGCTCGGAGACTTGCGCCTGAATGGCCGCCTGGTCGGCGCCCGGCTGGAACAGGCTGTTCGTCAGCGTCTTGATCTGCGCGGAGGCGCGGGAGCGCTCGTCGAACTTGGAGATCGTCGCCTGGATCTCCGCACCGCGACCGGACAGGGCATCGGCGGCGGATTGCTGCAGGGTGTTGACGTAGCTTGCGGGGTCGCCGATATCGCTCGTCAGGGCCTGGCGCACCTGCGTGAAATCGAAATTGTCGGGCTTCAGTCCGAACAGCGGAAAGGCATAGTCGCGCAAACGCTCGTTCTGCAGGAACTGATCGACGGTCTGAATATTGCCGCCCGCCGTCATTGCGTTAAAATAGTTCACCTCGGTGTTCATGACGCTGTCGGCATTGGCGATATTGGCATTGTAGAGACCGATCAGCGCGTCTTCCTGTGCGCCGGTCTGTGCCACCGTGGTCGACTTGTCGAAGCTGAAGGCCATCGCGAAATTGCGATAGCGATCGTCGCTCAGCTTGTTGGCATAGCTGGCATCGTCGTTGAGGTCGCTTTCCAGCACCTTGCGCATGAACGCCTTGGCGTAGGTCATGTCCTCCAGGCCGTGGGCCTTCATGGCATAGGAATAGAGCCGATAGTCGTCGAGGAAAGCATCGACGGTCGTGACCTTGCCGATATTGTCCTTGTAATACTGGGTATCGCGCTCGACCATCTTCTGCTGGGAGACGCGATTGATGCTCTCCTTCATGTCCCGAACGACGAGATTATAGTCGAGATAGGTCGATGCCATTTGCCGCCCCGTTGCCTTGACGGCCGCCGCGCGCGGCGCGCGCTGAAGGGCACGCGCCGGCATGCTGCGGCCATGTCGCTTCACCATGACGGGTGCTGCTTGCGCGAGGCTTTTTGCGGAAAATGCGAGGCGGCGCATTGACGCCTTTTAAACCGTAAAGCGTCGAGTTTTGCTAACCATCGGGGAATGCAAAGTTTTTTAACCGCGAATTTTAAGCGGTCTCAAACAGCCGCCGCCTATGTTGACCTCCATAGAAGACGAAAACGTCTCGATGAGAAAAGACCGGAAACCGGCTCTCAAGGGTAAAACAAGGGCGAAATGACATGCTGAAAACCGTTTCTCAACCTGCCTGGGTCGACACCGAACTGCGGCTCGATCCGAAGCGTTTCCCGCAACATGCCAGCTTTGCGCTGCCGGGCGCCCGGAGCAATGTGACGATCAGCCTCGACGAACGCGGCGCGGTGATGCGCAAGGTTCTGCCGTCGAGCGGCCTGCCGCTGTCCATCGCGCTGCCGGCGCGGGCCTTCAAGGGTGTTGCTGCCCGCGCCATCGACCATGGCGACGGCGAGGTGACGGTGACACTGGAACTGCATCACGACGATCCGGACCTGTGCGTGCCCCTTCTCGTCGCACACGACCTCTCCGACATCGCCGCCGACTGGCGCGCCTGGTCGGAAGCCTATCGCATCCCCATGCTGATGGTGGAAGCCGACGGCATTGCCCGGCCGCTCGACAACCATCTCGGCGAGGTGAAGACCCATCCGATCGTGCCGCGCCGCCGCCATTCGCTTCACACCAAGCGCCGCCCGCGCTTTCTGATGCGCCGGACCACCGGCAGCCTCGGCGTGGCGATGAAGATCGACGGCTCCGAGATCATCGCGCGTCGCTGATCTCTTCGACCTCCTCCTCCAGTGCAGAAAGTCGGCCGTCCCTGCGGCCGGCTTTTTGTTTGTGGGTCCCGCATGCTTCCCGCGCGGTTCGCGGGGAACAATCACGGCGGTGAGCCGGTTGCCTGACAGCAACGACGAGGAGCATGCCATGACACAGGACAAACCGACGACGACCGGCCATGCCGCGCCGACGCAAGCGAACACGGATGCCGAGCGCGAAAGGCTGTTGAAAGACGCGGATCAGAACAAGGTCGATAGCGACGACGGCGAGGACGAGGTCGTGCCCGATCCCGCCAACGACTGGCCGGCCGCCTGAAAGGTCGGACCTCTAGATCAGCCGGACGAGAAACGCTGCCGCCAGGCCGGCGAAGACGATCAGGCCGACCCTGCCGTTGAAGCGGAAGAGGGTGAGGCATTGCCCGGCGTCGTGGATATCGAGCACGACGATCTGGTAGAAGAGCATGACGGCGGCGGCGGCGAGCGCGAGGTAGGCGAGCGCACCGGCGCCGGCCAGCGCGAAGGCGAGGACGAGCAGACCGACGGTGAGCCCGTAGAGCGCGATCAGCCAGGGCTTCGGTCGTTCCCCGAAACGGCGCGCGGTCGAGCGCACGCCGACAAGCTCGTCGTCCTCGCGGTCCTGATAGGCATAGATCGTGTCGTAACCGACCGTCCAGGCGATGGCGGCGAGGTAGAGCATGACGGGTGCGGCCGAAAGGCTGCCGAACGCCGCCGCCCAGCCCATGACGGCGCCCCATGAGAAGGCCATGCCGAGAAAGACCTGCGGCCAGTCGGTGAAGCGCTTGGCGAAGGGGTAGATGGCGACGAAGCCGAGAGAGAGAATGCCGAGCACGATCGCAAATGCGTTCAACTGCAGCAGGACCACGAGGCCGACCAGCGCCTGCAAGCCCATGAAGAGCTTGGCGTTGCGGCGCGACACCCGGCCGGATGGCAGGGGCCGCGAGCGCGTGCGGGCCACCGCCATGTCGATCCTCTCATCGACGATATCGTTATAGGTGCAGCCGGCGCCGCGCATCGCGATGGAACCCACGAGAAACAGCGCGAGATGCAGGATGAGGCGCCCGACCGAGGCCGTGCCCTCCAGAGCGGCCATATTGGCGGCCAGCGCGGCCGACCAGAAACAGGGCCACATCAGAAGCTGCCAGCCGATCGGCCTGTCCCAGCGGGCAAGCTGCGCATAGGGCCAGAGCGGCCGGGGCAGGATGCGATAGACCCAGTTGGTCGATGGCGCATCGAAGACGCGCCCGCTCTCGGAAGGCAGTGTGTTCATGGCATTCTGTTTGCCGTCTCGTCTGCGGCCGGTCAAGCCGATGACACCAGCTCCATTCGCAGATCAGAAGGGCTTGACGACGACGAGGAGCACGATGACCAGCATGGTCACGAGCACGATGGCGCCGGCATGGCGGGCAAAGGCCGGCGGCAGGCGGTTCGGATCGGCGGCGGTGCGGCGCAGCGCGCCGGAGAGCATGCCGTGCAGAGCCGAGAGAAAGACGACCAGCAGCAGCTTGGCATGGAGCCACGGCGCCGTAAACCAGTCGCCCTGCCAGGCCGCGACGAGGCCGAACAGCCAGGTCAGGCCCATGGCCGGCGAGGTCACGCGCCCGTCCCAGCGCCGGACGGTCGTGATGACCGCGGTCTCGCGGTCGGTGCGCGGACACTGCGCCCGCGCCAGCCAGAGATGGATCGCCGACAAAAGAACCATGCCGCCGATCCACGCGACCATGGTGGCGACGTGGAGGGATTTGATCAGAAGATAGCTCAAGACGATGTCTCCTCTGCCGTCCTGCTCGACCCGGATCGGTCGGACGGCGCTGTGCGACGGTGCATTGGCCCCTGCCGCAAACACCTGGTTTCGCGCACACCGTGCCCGAGGATGGACGTGTTCCGCAAGGTCTTTCGTAAGGGCGGCGAGACCGTTTTCCGGGCTTCGCGTCGCGCGTTCGACCGGTAAGGCACCGTAAAGTTTCAGCAAGTTTTACGGTCTATCGTGCAGTGCAACGATGAAGGGGAAGCCGGATGCGATACGGACCTGCAGCGACGGCGCTTTTGCTCGGGCTTTTCGGCTGCACGACCCTGGCGCGCGCCGAAACCCTCAACCTTCTGATCTGGGAGGCCTATATCGACCAGGCCATTCTCGATGACTGGACGGCCGCCACCGGCGTCAACGTGCGACAGATCTATTTCGACAGCGGCGATGCCCGCGACGAGATCCTCGCCGACCCCAACAGCAATATCGACCTCAGCGTCGTCGGCGAGAACGGCAGCGCCCTGTTCGGCAAGCGCGGCATCCTCGCACCGCTGACGACGCAGGACGTGCCGTCGCTGAAGGACTATGCGGCCCACTGGACATCGCGCTGCGGCGGATATGGCGCGCCCTATCTCTGGGGCACGATGGGGATCGTCTATCGCTCCGACAAGGTCGCTGCCACGCCGACCTCATGGAAGGATCTCATGCAACCGGCACCGGCGCTGAAGAAGCACATCGCCATGTATGACGACCACAACGAGGCGTTCATCGCGCCGCTGATCCTGCTCGGCAAATCGATCAATGCCAATGACAGCGAGACGCTGAAGCAGGCCTTCGAGGTGATGAAGGGACAGGCGCCGTCGGTGCTGACCTATACCTACGTCATCACCTCGATCGACAACCCGGATTACGGGCGGGATATCTACATGGCGCTGGCCTATAGCGGCGACCAGAAGGTGCTGAACGAGAAGGCGGGCACGCCGGGCGTCTGGCGCTATGCCGTGCCGCATGAGGGCACGCTGTCCTGGCTCGATTGCATGGCGGTGACCGCGGCCTCGCCGCGCAAGGCGCTGGCGATGAAGCTGCTCGACCACATCCTGTCGGCCAAAAGCGCCGCCATGAATGCGCAGACGCTCGGCATGCCCACGGCCAGCACCGCCGCGCTCGCCCTCATTCCCGAGGCGATGCGGAGCGATCCGGCCATCTATACGCCCGACGACATTCTGGAGCGGAGCCAGTACCAGACCGAGCTTTCGGTGTCCTCGATCCAGACCCGGCGCCGGATCATCAGCTCGATGGCGAATTTCCAGTGACTCTCGGCAAGCGCGCGATCTTCCTCATCTTTCCCATCGTGCTTGCCGGTTATGTTCTGGCGGCGTGCCTCGTCTATGTCGTGGAAAGCCGAGCCCTGCTGTCGCTCGAACGGGCGCGGATCTTCCAGCAGCTCGACCATGCCGAGGCGCTGTTCCGTGCCGACGCCAACCAGAGCCGCAGCTTCCTCTACTCGCTTCTGGAAGGCAATGCGGTGCGGCTCTTCATGTCCGAGCCGGATGCCAGCTACCGCAACAATGCGCTGTCGCTGCGCATCCAGGAATCCATCCGCACGCTGTCGGACGATATGCGGGCCTATATTTCCTTCTCGATCCTGCAGCCGGATCTGTCCATCGGCTACTATTTCGAAAACAGCGACGACCCCTTCGCCGATATCAGCCCGGCGCAGATGACGCTGGCGCGCACGCTCTTCAAAGGCGAGAGCCTGCGCAACTGGACCTTTCTCAACGAGGGCACGAGCCGGCCGCTGATCGTCTATTCCGAGTTCATCGACCCCACCACCTTCAGCCGCGCGCTGCCGAGCAACAAGGACCGGGCGCTGCTCGTTCAGGTCGCCGTCCAGCCGGACCAGTTCCTGGCGATGCTCCAGTCGCTGAAGAGCGAGTACGGCACCGAGCCGCTGTTCACGGCGGTTGCGCCGAAGGTGGCGACACCGGGCGAGCTTGCGGCCACCGTGGCGCTGATCCCCGAGCTGCACCTGACGCTGCGCGTGCCCGAAGCCTATGCCTCGAAGGCGCTCTGGCAGCTGACGCTGGTGCTGGGCATCGGCACCGTCGGCATGAGCCTGATTTCCATCGGCCTGATGATCACCCTCATCCGCCGCTTCATCACCGATCCCATCGCCGCGCTCGATCAGCAGGTGACCGCCGTCATGGACGAGCGGAGCGACGGGATCGTCGATGCCGGCGGCGACGGCGAGATCGGGCGGCTGACCGGCAATATCAAGAAACTGCACGATCGCTCGTCGAGCGCGCTGCGCCGCGTGCAGGAGGCCTCCTGGACGGATGCGCTGACCGGCATGCAGAATCGCAGCCGGTTCAACGTGCTGGCCGGGCGGATCGTGCAGGAGGCGGTCGCCGGTCGCGGCAGCGCCGCCCTTCTCTTCATCGACATCGACCACTTCAAGTTCGTCAACGACAAGCACGGGCACGAGGTCGGCGACGAGCTGCTGCGCGTCTTTGCAACGCGGGTGCATGATGCGGTCGCCCCCATCATGCAGCAGCGCGCCCTGCCGGAGCCCATGCTCGCGCGCCTGTCGGGCGACGAGTTCGCCGTGCTCATTCAGGCGGAGCCGGGCACCGGCGCGATCCGGGCGGCGTGCGACGCGATCCTCGCGCTGTTCACCAACGGCTTCGAGGTTCAGGGCAAGATCTACCCTGTGACCGCGAGCATCGGCGTCGCGCTCTGCCCGCGCGACGCGCAAAGCGTCGCTGCGCTGATCTCCAACGCCGATGCGGCGATGTATCAGGCCAAGACCAGCGGCAAGAACCAGTCCTCGCGCTTTTCGCGCAACCTGCAGGACAAACGCGACCGGGTTCGCCAGATCCAGGAAGAGCTGCGCGTGCTCGATCCGGACGAGCAGTTCCACCTCGTCTACATGCCGATCGTCGATCAGGCGGGCACCGTCACCGGCTGCGAGGCGCTTCTGCGCTGGACGTCGCCGACGCTCGGCCGGGTGACGCCGGACGAGTTCGTACCGATTGCCGAAAGCTCCGGCCAGTTCACCAAGATCGACTGGTGGGTCGTCTCCCGCGCCATGAGCGACTACGGCAAGATCCGCGCCATGTTCGGGCCGCAGGCGGTGCTCGCCATCAACATCTCGTCGGCCGAGCTGCATTCCCGCAGCATCGGCGACCATTTTACCCGCGAGGCCGCCCGCCACGGCATCGCGCCGGACCGGATCGAGATCGAGCTGACCGAAACCTATGCCGTGAAGCTCGGCGACCAGCTGCATCGCAACATCGAGGCGCTGCGCGGCCGCGGCTTCCGCATCTCCATCGACGATTTCGGCGCGGGCTATACCTCCGTGCAGCAGATCATCGAATATACCGCCGACACGATCAAGCTCGACCGGGCGATCGTGGAGACCATGGCGACGCCGGATCTTTCGCCCGCCCTCACGGCGCTGATCGCGCTCTGCCACGCGCGCGGCATGGTGGTCATCGGCGAGGGCGTCGACAGCGAGCAGAAGGTCGATTTCCTCACCCGCGCGGGCTGCGACTTCTTCCAGGGCTACCTGATCTCCAGACCGCTGGCGCTCGACGAGCTCGGCATCTGGGCGCTGCAGCGGCTGGGCGAGACGACGGCGGCGCAGCCGGACGAGCAGGCCGCGACGACCGGCCCGCGCCAGCAGGGAACGCTGCGGCTTCTCTAGAGGGCGGCTGCGGCAGCCTTGGCGGTACGGGAGAGCGGGCGTTTTTCCTTGACCCGGGGGGAGCGCCGCCTTAACCGCAACAGCACGGTTGCTTTCCCGGTTGCTGCAAGGACGAGACACGATGAAGGTATTGCTGATCGGTTCGGGCGGGCGCGAACATGCCCTGGCTTGGAAGCTGGCCCAGTCGCCCCGCCTCACCCAACTTTTCGCCGCACCCGGCAATCCCGGCATTGCGGACGTGGCGACGCTGATCGAGATCGACGTGGAGAACCACGAGGCGGTCCTCTCCTTCTGCCTCAGCGCCGGCATCGACTTCGTCGTCGTCGGCCCCGAGGCCCCGCTGGTCGCGGGCCTTGCCGACATGCTGCGCGCGGAGAACATCCTCGTCTTCGGCCCCTCGCAGGCGGCAGCCCAGCTCGAGGGCTCCAAGGGTTTCACCAAGGATATCTGCGCCCGCTACGGCATCCCGACCGGCGCCTATCGCCGGTTTACCGAGGCGGCGCCGGCCATCGCCTATATCCACGAACAGGGCGCGCCGATCGTCATCAAGGCAGACGGGCTCGCGGCCGGCAAGGGCGTGACCGTCGCCATGACGATCGAGGAGGCCGTTGCCGCCGCCGAGGACTGCTTCTCCGGTGCGTTCGGGGCGGCCGGTGCCGAGGTGGTGGTCGAGGCGTTTCTCGATGGCGAGGAGGCCAGCTTCTTCTGCCTCTGCGACGGAACCCACGCGCTGCCGCTCGGCTCGGCGCAGGACCACAAGCGCGTCGGCGACGGCGATACCGGCCCGAACACCGGCGGCATGGGCGCCTACTCCCCCGCGCCCGTGATGAGCGCCGAGATGGTCGACCGCACGATGCGCGAGATCATCGAGCCGACGCTGGCCGGCATGGCCGAGAGCGGGCACCCGTTCGAAGGCGTGCTCTTTGCCGGGCTGATGATCACCGAAAAAGGCCCCGAACTGATCGAATACAATGTGCGCTTCGGCGATCCCGAGTGCCAGGTGCTGATGATGCGGCTGAAGAGCGACCTGCTGCCGCTGCTGCTGGCATCGGCGACCGGCGGACTGGCCGAGCTGGAAGCCGAGTGGCGCGACGAGACGGCGCTGACCGTGGTGATGGCCTCCAAGGGCTATCCCGCCGCCTACGACAAAGGCACGCCGATCGCCGCGCTGCCGGCGGAAGAGGCCGATATGAAAGTGTTTCACGCGGGCACCGCGCTGAAGGACGGGGCGCTGGTGGCGACCGGCGGCCGCGTGCTCAACGTCACGGCCATCGGCGACACGGTGGAGGCCGCGCGCGATGCGGCCTATGCCGCGGTCGACAAGGTTTCGTGGGACAACGGCTTCTGCCGGCGCGACATCGGCTGGCGCGCGATCGGGCGGACCGCCTGAACGGGCTTTCGCGCGGTTCATTCAAACTTTACCAATTCTCCTGACGGGTCCGTAACGGCCGGCCGGTAGTGTGCTCCCAAACCTGTGGGAGAAGACCATGCGCGGATTTCTGCTGGCAGGCATCGCCTTTGCCTCGGCCCTCCCGGCCCTGACGCCCTTGTCGGTGCGCGCCTCTTCGATCGATTATGTGCACACGCCGCCGGCATCGGCGCCGAGCGTCACGGTGCTGCATTGCACGGACTGCCCGGCCCTCAAGCCCGATGTCCGCGCCGTGACCTATGTCGTTCCCGATCTGGTGCCCGGCACGGACCGGACCGAAATCAAGGATATCCATGGCGAAATGAAACGTGTGCGGGCGGAAGCCTGGCTCGGCGGCTCGCCGGTGACCTTCGTCAGCAAGGCGTCGGACGCGGAGATCCGGATCGCGCGCGGGGAGCCGGCCACGCCGCCCCTCACCATTCTCGCAAAGGCAGCAAGCGATGCCGGCGGCGGCGTTTCGGCGCACACCCGCATGAACGTGGCGGTGGATGCGGCGATGACGACGGCCTCGCTCAGCCCCGCAACGGCGGTCTCGATCGCCTCGGCTTCGGTCGCCCCGGCCGAGCAGACGCCGGCGGCGGGCGAATCATCTTCACACGATTTTGATGGGCAAAGCCTGCAGCTTCGGCTAAACTGATCCCGACTTCCAGTCCCTGCCCTCTCCGGCCGCCAAGGTCTGATGGGCAAGCGCCTTACATCAAGGCGGAAAATTGCGTCCCTGAGAGAAGCAGGGGCGCAATTTTTTTGAGGACTGTTCCGCCCTGATCTCAGGGGCCGTCGATCTCTTTCACCAGCGCCTCGATCTCGTGATCGGCGAAGACGCGGATGCCGTTGCGGCGCAGGAGTGCGGCGGCGACGCCCTCGCCCTCGTGCTTGCGCCCGGAAAAGCCGCCGTCATAGATGCTGCGCGACCCGCAGGACGGGCTGCCGTCGATGAGCAAAGCGTGGGTGCAGCCAGTGTCGAGCGCAAGCTTCAGCGCGTTCTCCGCCGCCAGCCGGAAACCCTCGGTGATGTCGCCGCCGGTCGCCTCGATGACGCGTGCCGTGCCCGCCAGCACCGCCGCTCCGCTGCGGCCATCGGCGATCTCGGCGGGGGGACGCGGCACCGGCATGCCGGCCGACATTTCCGGGCAGATCGTCACCAGCCGGCCTTCGGCCTGCCAGCGATCGAGGCTGGCATGGCGCAGGGGCTTGGCCTTGCCGTCATAGCGCACGGCATGGCCCATGAGGCAGGCGCTGACGAGAATGTTGCCCCGCGCAGCCACCGCAGGTTCAACCGGCGATGCGGGAGAAATCGGCGACCGTGCCGGTGGCGGCGCGGATTCGGCCCAGCAGCGCAAGCCGGTTCGCCCGGATCGCCGGGTTCTCGTCATTGACGAGGACATCGGCGAAGAACCGGTCGATCGGCGCGCGCAGGGTCGAGAGCGCTTCCATGGCGGCCCGGAAATCCTCGCGCGCGACCGCTTCGGCAGCGTCCGATGTGGCGGTGCTGACGGCTGCGTAAAGCTCGCCTTCGGCCGGGAGGGCAAACAGCGCGGGATCGACGGCGTCGGTGATGACGGCGCCCTTCTTTTCTTCCGCCGCCAGAAGCTGCGTCGCGCGCTTGGTGCCCGCCAGCAGGTCCAGCCCCTCCTGCGACGTCACGAACGCCGTCAGCGCCTCGACGCGCCGGGCGACCAT
Organism: Rhizobium quercicola; assembly: GCF_021168455.1. Lineage (NCBI taxonomy): Bacteria > Pseudomonadati > Pseudomonadota > Alphaproteobacteria > Hyphomicrobiales > Rhizobiaceae > Rhizobium > Rhizobium quercicola. The sequence goes on along the minus strand of NZ_JAJOZR010000012.1, from coordinate 19,509 downwards.
CAGGAGGTCGTCGTTGCCGGCGGCGGCGTGCCCCTCATCCGCCCTCCGGGCACCTTCTCCCCGCACGCGGGGAGAAGGACTGGAGAGCGCAGAGTTCGCCTCTTCCTTCTCCCCGCCTGCGGGGAGAAGGTGGCCCGAAGGGACGGATGAGGGGCTGGCCGCAAGCACGGCATCGATCAGGTCATGACGAGCACCGAGATCGCGGAGATAGACCTTGAGGCGGTCGTGGAAGAAAGAGAGGAGGTCGGATGCCTGCTTTGCGAAAGCTGGATGCGTTCCCTTCAGTGGATGCGCCGATGCGATAACGTCGTGGCGTTCTTCCAGTTGGAAATCAAACCCTTCGCAGAAAGCGAAATCCTTTTGGTCTTTCACCGCTTCGATCTGGGCGGGCGCGTGTGGATCAATCGCGATATAAGTCGCCGTGAGTTGATCAAAAAGCCGGCTTTGCGCCAACTGAATAATGGCGGCCAGCTTTACCTTTACCTTCCGCTCCAGCAGGATCCGGTTGACGCCCAGAGCCGCCCGCCGCAACGCAAACGGATCCTTCGAGCCCGTCGGCTTCTCGTCGATCGCCCAGAACCCCACCAGCGTGTCCAGCTTGTCGGCCAGCGCCACGGTCAGCGAGACCGGGTCGGTCGGCACGACGTCGGTCGGGCCTTGTGGCTTGCGGTGTTCGGCGATCGCGGTGGCCACGGCGTCGTTCTCGCCCTGCAGCAGCGCATATTTGCGGCCCATGATGCCCTGGAGTTCGGGGAACTCGCCGACGGCCTCGGTGCGCAGGTCGGCTTTGGAAAGCACCACGGCGCGGTCGACCAGCTTGGGGTCCGCACCGGTGACGGCACAGAGGTCGGCGGCGAGCGCGCGGATGCGCTGCACGCGCTCGCCCTCGGTGCCGAGCTTGGCATGGAACGTCACGTTCAGCGCGTCGAGCTTTGCCATGCGCTGGTCGAGCGGCTTGGCGAGGTCGAGGCCGAATGCTTCGGCGGAAGCGCGCAGCGTGTCGAGGTCCGGCAGGTCGCTCTGGTCGCGGGTCCAGAAGTGGCGGGCGTCGGACAGGCGGGCGCGCACGACCTTGCCGTTGCCGTGCACGATCTCCCGGCCGCCATCCTTCGCCTCGATGTTGGAGACGAGGATGAAGTGGTTGGACAGGGTCTCCTCGCCCGGGCGGCGGGTGACGAAACACTTCTGGTTGGTCTTGATGGTCAGGCGGATGATTTCGGAGGGAATGGAGAGGTCGGCCTCATCGAAGGTGCCCATGAGCACGACCGGCCACTCGACGAGACCCGAGACCTCCTCGAGCAGGCCTGCATCCTCGACCAGTTCCAGCCCGCTGGCAAAGGCGAGATTGCCGGCATCGGCGGCGATGATCTCCTTGCGCCGTTCGGCATCCAGCACGACCTTCGCCTTTTCGAGCTTCTCGATATAGTCGGCAAAGCGGCGGACCGTGATCGCCTCCGGCGCGTGGAAGCGGTGGCCATAGGTGACGTTGCCGGCAACGAGACCATCGACCTCGAAGGCGATGACCTGCGTTTCCTCGTTTTCCGGGCCGAAGGTGCAGACGATGGATTGCAGCGGGCGCACCCAGCGCAGCGCGCCCGGACGGGTGGAGGCGACGCCCGAGCGCATGGAGCGCGGCCAGGGAAAATTGCGGATGATGCCGGGCATGACGTCGGCGACGATCTCCTCGGCGGCGCGGCCGGGTTTCACCAGATGCGCGACGTAGAAATCGCCCTTCTTCGGGTCGGAATGCACATGCGCCTCGGTGATGGACGCAAGACCCGCCGCGCGCAGAAAGCCTTCGATGGCCTTTTCGTTGGCGTCGGTGCGCGGGCCCTTCTTTTCCTCGCGCACATCCGCGGAGCGGGCGGTGACGCCGCGAATGTCGAGCGTCAGGCGGCGCGGCGTCCAGTATTCGCGGGCGCCCTCATAGGTCAGGCCCGCCTCGACCATGGCGTCCGTCAACAGCTTCTTGAGGTCGCCGGCAGCCTTGCGCTGCATGCCGGCAGGGATTTCCTCGGAGCGGAGTTCAAGCAGAAGATCGGGCATGGCACTCAGACTTTTCGGTAAAGCGGATGGATGCCCGTCGCCTTAGCAATCCCGCTGCGAAAAGTCACCATGATAGGCGCGCTTTGGCAGCGTTGTTTCCCGGCGACGGCGCGCGTCTACCAGCCGCCGCCACCGCCACCGCCGCCGCCCCCGCCGGAAAAGCCGCCGCCGGAGGAAAAGCCGGAACTGGAGCTTTTCGGCGGTGGCGGAAGCGACGACTGCATGGCGCCCGCCATGGAGCCGGCAAAGCCGCCCATGCGATCGCCGAAGCCGCTATTGCCGCCGGTGCCGGAGTACCAGACCGGCGTATAGGCCGCCGCGCCCGCCGCAGCCGTGGCGAGCCAGGCATCGAAGGTCTTCGACCACGGCTTTTCCACGCCCAGGGCCACGGCATAGGGCAGCAGGGTTTCATAATGTCCGGGTGACATGGTGGGCGCGCCGGCCATGTTCATGCGCTCCTGTTCGGCCAGCGTCAGATATTGCCGCAGGCCGGCGATGTGGGCCGACATCTTCGCGCCGACCGGGGTGGGCGCGCCCATGAGGAACAGGAAGACGAGATTGACGAGCACGATGCCGCCGATGCCCGCGAGCAGCGGCAGCTGGTGCGTTTCCACCGCCTCGAAGGCGATGGAGGCGATGAGCCCGCCGAAGACGGTGACGCCGATGAAGCCGAAGACCGACAGGACGACAATGCCGGCGACGCGCCCGGCCAGACTCGACCTGCGGCGGATGGAGCGGCCGAAGACGGCAATGAAGATGGCGACGAACACGGCGATGACGACGGGCACGATGACGATGGCGGCACCCGCATCGTCGAGCGTTCCGAGCACGAGGATCGCCAGGATGAAGGCGACGGACAGCGCGATGCCGGCGATGATCGCGCCGATGTTCGCCTTGTAATACTTGCCGCGATGTTCGCTTTCCATCGCCTTGCGGAAGGCTTCGCCCGCCTTCTGCACGGCGGGGCCGTTTTCGCGGTCGATGACGAGCCGGCCTCCCGCACCCTCGACGGCGCGCATCAGCGCGGCTTCGCCGGTGGGCAGCTTCTCGGTGGAGACCTTCTTGCCGGTCGCAGCGATGACGAGCGCGTTCTGAAGATCCTCCAGCACGACGCGGCCGGTGACGGCGAGGTTGAGCGCGGCCGCGGAGATCGCCGTCCAGCCGCCATCGGCAAAGCCGCGATTGTCGATGTAGTTGACGAGCGCGGGCGAGGCGTTTTCCGGCGGGTCCCATCGCGGCACGACGACGCCGCCATCCGGATCGCGCCCGGCGCGCCGCCAGATCCAGCCGTAATAGACGGCGACGACGAGGAGGCCGATGCCGGCGAGGATCGCGGCCATGTTTTCCTGCCACCAGGCGGCCCGCAGCTGCGCCTCGCTCGGCGGCGCGATCACGCCCTTCTTCAGGCTCATGACGATGGTCAGGCCCTCCTGCGCCCCGAGCGGTCGCGTGGTGCGGAACGTCGCGCCGTTTCCGGCGGGGGAGCCGCGCGCGAACTTGGCCCTGGAGCCGTAGGCACCGGTGAAGACGTCGAGCGCCTGCGGCCGCGCGCCGCCCGGCAGGAGCACGGTGGCGCTCGCCTCGTCGATGGGGAAGGCCCAGCCGGTTCCGGTGACGTTCCAGTAAAGCTCGTCGTGGTCTTCGAAAAAGCGAATCTGGCGGTCGGTCGTGTAGGTCAGCGCGAAGGTGTGGACGCCGTTCGACAGGAAGACATCCTTGTCGCCGGTATAGATGCGGATGCCGCCATCGATGTTTTCGGTGCGCGACGGCTCCGCCTCGCCATCGCGCTCGACGGAAACGAGCTGGAAGCCGACGCGGTGCGTGCGGCCATCGTCCGTGGTGAAGGTCAGCGGAAAATCACGATAGATGCCGCGCTTGATGAGGTCGCCCTCGGCGACGGCACGGATCGTCTCGGTGACGGTCAGGGTTCCGTCCGCGGCGACCTCGATCTGCGAATCATAGGAGAGGATCCGCTCTTCGGCCTGCGCGAGACCGGCGGTGACGCCGGCAAGGAGGATGAGCGCGGCGAGAACCGCGACCAGCCGCGATACAGCGCCCCCCTGCGCCGTCCATGTCCGCGAGCCCTGCCGGATCGTGTGCCGCGCGCGCTTCATCGGATCACGCCGACCGCAGGGTCATATCGACGCCCAGCGAGGCGAGCGCATCCCAGTAGTCCGGATAGGTCTTTCCGACGCAGTCCGGATCGAGAATGGCGATGCCGCCGATCTTCAGTCCCGCCAGCGCAAAGCTCATGGCGATGCGGTGATCGGCGAAGGTGTCGATCTCGGCCGGCAGGGTCTGGCCGGCAAGGCCGGGATCGGAGGCCACCAGCAGGTCGTCGCCCTCCTCCGCGGCCAGCCCGGCGCGGATGTTCGTCAGGCCGAGCGAGAGGGCGCGCACGCGGTCGCATTCCTTGACGCGCAGGTTGGCGATGCCGGTGAAGCGCACCGGCGTCTCGTTGAAGGCGGCGAGAACGGCGAGCGTCGGCACGGCATCCTGCATCTGCGATCCGTCGATCACGGCGGGGAGATGCGGAAATTGCGCGATGACATCATATGCGCGGGCATCGGGCTGCGAGAAATCCACTGTCGGGACGCCCAGATCGATGCGGCCGCCGGTTAGCTTTTCCATCGCCCAGAGATAGGTGGCAGCCGACGCGTCGGGCTCGATGCGGAAGTCGGTCGCGGTGTAGCCCGTCGGCCAGACCCGCCAGACGGAGGACGAGGCCTGCTCCACGCGGGCGCCGAAGGCGCGCATGGCGGCAAGCGTCAGGTCGATATAGCCGCGCGCGCCGATCTCGTCGCCGGCAAGCGCGATGTCGAGCGGCGCGTCGGTCTCGTCGGCCGAAGCCGCGCCGGCTGCGGCCATCAGCAGGGCGGAGACATACTGGCTGGAAAGGCCGGCATCGATCTCGACGCGGCGGCCCGGGATGCGGCCCGTGCCGGTGACGGTGACGGGCGGGCAGCCGGTCTCGGCGGAGAGCCCGACGCCGAGGGAGCGCAGCGCCTCCACCAGCGGCGCGATCGGCCGCTTGCGCATGTGCTGGTCGCCATCCACGACCACGGTGCCATCGACGAGGGCCGCGGCCGCCGTGAGGAAGCGGGTGGCCGTGCCGGCATTGCCGAGGAAAAGCGGTTCGGAGGGTGCCGTCAGCCGGCCCGTGCCGGTGACGACGAAGGTGGTGGGATCGGGCTCGCGCACCGCGACGCCCATCGCGCGCAGGGCCTCGGCCATGTACCGCGTATCGTCGCTGCGCAGCGCGCCCGTCAGCCGGCTGGTGCCGTTGGCAAGGCCCGCGAGCAGCAGCGCGCGGTTGGTGATCGACTTCGAGCCGGGCGGACTGACGGCGCCGACGAGCGGATGCGACGGCGGCGTGATGGTCACGGATTTCTGAAGGGCGGTCTTCTGGGCAGGGATCATACGACTGTCTCTTGTAAACGTTGCGGCGCGGCTCAGAACTTGATCGTGGGAACGGCGCGGTCGGCCTCGCTGGTGATCTCGAAATAGGGTGCCTTGGAAAAGCCGAGCGGACCGGCGACGAGGTTCGACGGAAAGCTCTCGACCTTGACGTTGAGGTCGCGCGCGGCACCGTTGTAGTAGCGGCGCGACATCTGGATCTCGTCTTCCGTGCCCTCGATGGAGGCCTGCAGTTCGGAAAAATTCTGGTTGGCCTTGAGATCGGGATAGGCTTCGGCCAAGGCGAACAGCTTGCCGAGCGCCTGGCCGAGCATGCCTTCCGCCTGCGCGCGGCCTGCGACATCGCCGGCCGGCACGGCCTGGGCGCGGTTGCGCAGATCGACGATCTCTTCCAGCGTGCCGCGCTCGTGCGCCGCGTAGCCCTTGACGGTTTCCAGCAGGTTGGGGATCAGGTCGGCGCGGCGCTTCAGCTGCACGTCGATGCCGGACCAGGCCTCTTCCTTGACGTTCCGCGCCTTGACCAGCCCGTTGTAGACAAGGACGAGATAGCCGGCGACGACGGCCAGAATGACGAGACCTGCGATCATTTTCTCTCTCCCCAGATGTCGCGCATCTCACTGCGCGCGACGAAATACACGGAACACGCCAGCCTGCGCGCGGGCGGCAGGCCGAACCGGACCTTACGCCCTGCCGGCCCGCATCTCCATAGCGTGCTTTTACACCGCTGCCCACTGCCTTGCAGGCCGGCACATGGCTCCTGAGGGCGCGTTTCACCGGAAATGACGGGCGATTTGTCAGGATTGGCGTCAGCCTCGATCCGGCTTACCCTGCCATGATGGATCTCGCGATGACGACGCACCTGCCGATCCCACGGCGCGCGGCATCGTCCGATTTCCAACGCCGGAGCCGGCGGGACACCTCGAGCGAGGAAACCCGCGCTTCCGGCACCGTCCGACGCTGCAGCGTGTTCGTGCTGCCGGGTGTCATGGATGCCGCGCCCCGGCGCTGCATCGGCACCGACCTGTCGGCAATGACGGCCTGACAAACCTCATTCGGAAGCTCAGGCTTCCCTCAAAAAGGATACCGTGATCATGACACTTCTTGCCGTCATCGCCCTGTCCGCCGTGATGCTCACCGGCATCAGCCACCTCGTCGCGCTGCGGGGCGAGCGCAATCGCTTCACGCCGCGCATGCTCGACAGCGCGCCGCTCAACATCCACCGCCCCCTCCAGCGTCACTGGCGCGGCTGAGGGTTCAGGCGGCGGCCGAAAGGTTGATGCCGCCGGCATCGGTCATCAGGAAGGCTTCGCCGCAGGCCTTGGCCAGCGTGCGCACCCGCAGAATGTAGCTCTGCCGCTCGGTGACCGAAATGACGCCGCGGGCATCGAGCAGGTTGAAGACGTGGCTCGCCTTGATGCACTGGTCGTAGGCCGGAAACACGCATTTGTGCAAAGCGCGGTTGTCGGTGTCGCCCGGTGCGCCGGCCTTCAGCAAGGCCAGGCATTCGGCTTCCGCGTCGATGAAGTGCTGATGCAGCATCGCGGTGTTGGCATATTCGAAATTGTGCCGCGAATATTCCTGCTCGGCCTGCAGGAAGACGTCGCCATAGCTGATCTTTTCGGCACCCTCGCGGCCGTTGAAGTTGAGGTCGTAGACATTGTCGACGCCCTGGACATACATGGCCAGCCGCTCGAGGCCGTAGGTCAGCTCGCCGGACACGGGCGAGCATTCGATGCCGCAGACCTGCTGGAAATAGGTGAACTGCGACACCTCCATGCCGTCGCACCAGCACTCCCAGCCGAGCCCCCAGGCGCCGAGCGTCGGGCTTTCCCAGTCGTCCTCGACGAAGCGGATGTCGTGCAGCAGCGGATCGAGGCCGATGGCGGCGAGCGAGCCGAGATAGAGCTCCTGCAGGTTCGACGGGTTCGGCTTCAGGATGACCTGATACTGGTAGTAATGCTGCAGCCGGTTCGGGTTCTCGCCATAGCGTCCGTCGGTCGGCCGGCGCGAGGGCTGCACATAGGCGGCCCGCCAGGGTTTCGGGCCCAGCGCCCGCAGCGTCGTCGCCGGATGGAACGTGCCCGCGCCCACTTCCATGTCGTAAGGCTGCAGCACCGCGCAGCCCTTGTCGGCCCAGTAGGCGTGCAGGGTCAGGATCAGGGCCTGGAACGAGCGCTTCGGGTTCATGTGGTCGGGCAGGTCGGTCATGGCAGATCAATCGCTGGTGACGGTAAGATGAGACCGGACGAGTGCCACGGGCGACGACAGGGGTCAATGTTTAAGGTATGTTGGTTGCGGGATTTGCAAAGGAGACGCCGATGAATATCAAGACGACCGTCAGCCTGCCGGATCACGTTCTGCACTACGCCGAGCGGCTGGTGGAGGAAGGCCGCTACCCCTCGCTCGACAGCGTCCTGGCGGCAAGCATTGAGGACATGATGCGGAGCCATGAAAGTGTCGCGGACGATCCGTTGGCTGGCATGACCGACGAGCTGCACCGCCGGATGGCGTTGCCGCGGGATCAATGGATTGCGATGGATGAAGACGACCTCTTCGATCGCGTGCGTGAACGCCTTGCTGCCCGTTCACGAGGATGACGAGCCCGTATCGCATTCTCTACCTGCCGGAAGCCGTGCAGGAGCTCATCGATATCAACGACATGATTGCAGCCTATGCCGGCGTCGAGATTGCGGGACGAAAGCTCGCCGACATCGAGGCGGTCACGAAGACCCTTGCGGATATGCCCTACAAGGCTCCGATCCGTGACGGTCTCCCCTCGGGGTTACGCACCATTCCCGCCGGACAGAAAGGCGTGATCTGCTTTACCGTGGACGAGGAAGCGCGAACCGTCCAAATCGTCGCCATCAGCTATGCGGGGTCGGACTGGATGTCGAAGGCTAGAGACCGGCTTTAGCAGGTGAGCGAAGGCTACATGCCTGCGGCCGGCCTTCACAACGTCATCATCAGGGCTCCGCAGCTCGCTCGGCCGCCATCAATCCTGCTTGAGGCGATATTCTCCCGTCGCCGGGTCCTTCACCAGCGTACCCTGCGACCCGGTCTGCTGCTGCTTGCGGACGCGTTCGCGCTGGCGGGCGAGGCGTTCGGCGTCGAGCACGAACTTGCGGTAGCCGAACCAGGCGATGGCGGCGACGATCAGGAAGAGGATGAGTTGCGGCATCGTGGGTTCCAGCGGGAGACGGGGCGCGACCGTGTTGCTTTCAAAGGCCGAACCGGCCCCATAATGCCTTTTCTTCTGCCGTTTCGGCAAGACCGGCGACGGCGGAAAGCGCAAGGCTGCTGCCGATGCCGGCCGCAAGGCCCACCCCGGGCTGGCGGCGGCCGAGCAGGCCGCGCGACGCGCTGACCAGCCGCAGTTCCGTCTTTTCGCCATAGCGGCGCTTGAGTTCGCCGCGCATGTCGCCGAGGCCATCGACCAGGCCGAGCGCGCGGGCACGTTCGCCGGTCCAGAACAGGCCGGAGAAGATCTCGCCGTCGTCCGTCAAGAGATGCCCGCGCCGGGCTTTCACCATGCCGGTGAAGACGCCGTGAATTTCCTGCTGCAGGCTTTTCAGATAGGCGACGTCCTTTTCCTTCTCGGGCTGGAACGGATCGAGCATCACCTTGTTTTCGCCGGCCGTGTAGATGCGGCGCTCGATACCGACCTTTTCCAGAAGCTCGGTGAAGCCGAAGCCGCCGGAGACGACGCCGATGGAGCCGACGATGGAGGTGGGATCGGCGATGATCTCGTCGCCGGCCAGCGCGATCATGTAGCCGCCGGAGGCCGCGACGTCTTCGGCGAAGACGAGGACGCGCTTGTTCTTCTCCACCGCGAGATCGCGGATGCGCTGGTAGATCAGCCGCGACTGGACGGGGGAGCCGCCGGGCGAATTGATGGCGATGGCCACCGCCGGCGCCTCCTTGTCGGCAAAGGCACGCTCGAGCAGCGGCGCGACGGCTGCAATGTTGAGCATCGGCCGGAACGCGCTGCCGCCCGCCATGATGGCGCCGTGCAGGCGAACGACGGGGATCGTCACGCCCTGCTTGCGAAAGCGCTTCGGCAGCAACCTCTTCATGAAACCGGCCAAGTCCGTCTCCTTATCGTGAACACTCTCCGCCGGATGTAGGGATTGCCAATGCCGACGCAATGCCGTGCGGCGCGCATCACGGTAAATTCAGCGCCGGGCGTGAAAGGCGCGCCCGTTGTTGAGGTCATCGACCTCCTGGAGAAAGGCATGCGAGCCCTCCCCGTGCATGACGAGGGGCGCGCGCAGGGCAAGGCGCGCGCGGGACTGCTTGATACCGGTGAGGAGGATGCGTACGGCATTTTCGCCGGCCCGCGGCAGGACGGGCGTGATCTCCAGACCGCCGAACCGGCGCCCGCAGGCGGCCATGATCTCGCCGATGGATTCCGGGCGCGCGATCAGCGACAGCTGGCCGCCGGGCCGCAGGATCGCGCCGGCGGTGCGGATCCAGGCGTCGAACAGCCCGTCGCTCATGGCATGGGCCTCCGCCTTCAGCGCATCCGGCGTCCGCCGGTCGGCGCCATTGTTGAAGGGCGGGTTCATGACGACATGGTCGAAGACGTCGCTCGGCAGGCCGGCCGCGACACGGGCGCGACCGGTCAGCGCGACATCGGCCTCCAGCACGGCGAGGCGATCGGCGAAGGCGGCGTTCTGCGGAAGAGCAAGGCTGCGACGGGCAAACGTCGCCATTTCGGGCGCCCGCTCCACGAGCAGGACCTGCGCGGCGGGTATGCGCACGGCCACCGCCATGCCGGCCGCACCTGCGCCGGCACCGAGATCGGCGACCTTCGTGCCGGCCCGGTTCGTATCGGGGACCAGCGCGGCGAGCAGCATGGCATCCATGCCGGCGCGATGGCCGCGGCCGAGCGGCTGGACGAGGTGGAAGCGTCCCCGGTGGAAGCTGTCGATGGTCTCGCCGGCCTTCCGGCGGTCCATGGTCGTCTCGGCCGTCATGTCTCCCCGTCCCGTCACCGGTCGCGCAGTTCCGCCGCAAGGCCCGCATCCGAGAGGATGCTTCTCGCCTCCTCGGCGCGCTCGCCCTGCACCATCAGGCGGCGCGGCAGCAGGCCGAGCGAACCGTCGAGAATGCTCATGCCCTGGTCGGCGATGAAGCAGACAATGCCGGCATCGCGCATCAGACTTTCGGCGAAAGAGAGCACGACGGCGTCGTTGGTACGGATCAATTCTTTCATCTGTCTCGCTTTTTCCCCATTCGTCAGTGGCTTGGGACAAATCGCCACTTGCCGCGAAAGCCACCCCTTTCTATTCTCAGAGGAGTAGCTTGAACAGGAGTGCTTCGCCTTGGGCGTCGTGATACCGCTGGAAGACGGCAAGAACAAACAGGCCTCGGTGCAGCCGCTGGTCGATCTGACCAAAGCCGACATGGAGCGGGTGAACCAGCTGATCCTGGCAAAGGCCGGGTCGGATGTCGAGATGATCCCCGAGGTTGCCAACCACCTGATCTCGTCGGGCGGCAAGCGGCTTCGGCCCATGCTGACGCTCGCCTCTGCGGCGATGTTCGGTTTCCACGGCGATGCGCATGTGAAGCTGGCGACCAGCGTGGAATTCATGCACACGGCAACGCTGCTGCATGACGACGTGGTGGACGAAAGCGATCTGCGGCGCGGCAAGTCCACGGCCCGGATGATCTGGGGCAACCAGGCAAGCGTGCTCGTCGGCGACTTCCTGCTCGGCCAGGCGTTCCGGATGATGGTCGAGGTCGGCTCGCTCGATGCGCTCGACGTGCTCTCGACCGCCGCCTCCGTGATCGCCGAGGGCGAAGTGCTGCAGCTTTCCGTCGCCAAGAACATGGAGACGACGGAGGACGACTACCTCTCCGTCATCCGCGCAAAGACGGCCGCGCTCTTTGCAGCCGCTGCCGAAGTCGGCCCGATCGTCGCCAAAACCGATCGCTCCGCCCGCAACGCACTCAAGTCCTACGGCATGAATCTCGGCCTCGCCTTCCAGCTGGTCGACGACGTTCTGGACTATGGCGGCAAGGCGGCCGATCTCGGCAAGAATGTCGGCGACGACTTTCGCGAAGGCAAGATCACCCTGCCGGTCATCCTGTCCTATCGACGGGGAACGGCCGAGGAGCGCAGCTTCTGGAAGGACGCGATCGAGGGCGGCAACGCCACCGACGCGAACCTGGAACACGCTCTGGGGCTCATCACGCGCTATGGCGGCCTGACCGACACGATCGCCCGCGCCCGGCATTACGGCACGATCGCGCGCGATGCGCTGGCGCCGCTGCCCGCCTCGCCGTGGAAGGATGCGCTGCTGGAGGTCATCGACTTCTGCATCGACCGCGTGAACTGACGCCGGCTCCGAGGCTTCGGCCGGGATCGGACAGACCAGGCAGTTTTGTGAGGCCTTGCGCCAAAAAAGCCATTCTGTCTTGCCAAGCCTGCCGCAACCAAGGGTGATGCTTTTCGATAAGGGTCGAACCCGGCTGGACGCAATTCCGGTTCTGCGCGGAGTGCGTTATCACTACAGAACTGATTCCGGTTAGGCGCTTGCGCGGCGCATCCGAAACGAAAGGCTTGTCATGCGGCAAAAACATACTCTTCGGATGCTCACCAGCGTGGCGTTTCTGACGCTTGCCGGCATCGTTTCCGGCCCGGCATCCGCCCAGGAGACCCCGGCTCCGGCCGCCAAGGCCGAAGCGGAGACCGCCAAGCCCTTCGACGTGAACTCCGTCAACAGCTTCTCCGGCTCGTTTCTTGCCGCACGCACCGCCGACGTCGATCACGATCTCGACACCGCGACCAAGCTCTATCGCACGGCGCTGGAGTTCGAGCCCGACAATGTCGAGGTCAAGCAGCGGCTGATGATCACCTCGCTGATGAACGGCGATTTCGCCGAGGGCGTGAAGATCGCGACGCAGCTGAAGGACGATGCCTCCGTCGAGCGGATCACCACCGTCGCGCGCGGCGTCGATGCGATCCGGAAGAAGGAATTCCGCAATGCGGAGAAGATCCTGAAATATTCCGGACCGAACGATCTGGACCGGATGATGAACGGCCTGCTGCTGGCCTGGGCGAAGGCCGGACAGGGCAAGCCCAAGGACGCGATCGCCATGATCCAGGAGATGAAGGGACCGGAATGGTTCGCCATCTTCAAGAGCTACCAGCAGGGCGCCATCGCGCTCGCGGCCGGCGACAAGCAGACCGCGCGCACCAAATTCAACGAGGCGGTGACGGACCGCAACGGCGGCGGCGCCGCGCCCGATACGTTCATCCGCTCGGTGATCGCGCTCGCACGGCTGGAGGCGACCGACGGCAACAAGCAGAAGGCGCTCGACACGATTTCGCTCGGGCAGAGCTTCGTCAACAACTACGCGCCGCTCGATGCCCTTCGCAAGAGCATCGAGGATGGCAAGCCGCAGGAACAGCAGGTTCGCAATGCGAGCCAGGGCGCTGCCGCCGTGCTGTTCTCCGTGGGTGCCGCGCTCAACCGCGAGGGCGCGGAAGATATCGTTTCGCTCTACCTGCAGACGGCCCGCGCGCTCGATCCCGACAGCGCCGACATTCTCGTCATGCTCGGCGGCATTGCCGAGACGCTGAAGAAGCCGGAACGCGCCATCGCGCTCTACGGCCAGGTGCCGCAGGGCTCGCCCATGCGCCGCCTGTCGGAGATGCAGCTGGGGCTGGCCCTGGCCGAAGTCGGCAAGGTGGATGATGCGAAGAAACACCTGCGCGAGCTGATCGACCTCGATCCGAAGGACATCCGCAGCTATGTCGCCTATGGCAGCGTGCTTTCGGATGCCAAGGACTACAAGGAGATGGCCGTCACCTACGACAAGGCCATCGAGGTCCTCGGCCCCATGCCCAAGCGCACCGACTGGTCGATCTACTTCCAGCGCGGTATCGCCTATGAGCGGCTGAAGGAATGGGAGAAGGCCGAGCCGAGCTTCAAGAAGGCGCTGGAGCTGAACCCCGACCAGCCGCAGGTGCTGAACTATCTCGGCTATTCCTGGGTGGACAAGAACATGAACCTCGACGAGGGGCTGAACATGATCCGCCGCGCCGTCGAGCTGAAGCCGGATGACGGCTACATCGTCGATTCGCTCGGCTGGGCCTATTTCCGGCTGGGACAGTTCGACGAGGCCGTGGCCGAACTGGAGCGCGCCGCCGAGCTGATGGCCGGCGACCCCACGATCAACGACCATCTGGGCGATGCCTACTGGCGCGTCGGCCGCAAGCTCGAGGCCGTGTTCCAGTGGAACCAGACGCTGGAGCTGAAGCCCGAGGCGGAGGAAATCCCCAAGATCAAGGCGAAGATCGAAAACGGCCTGCCGCCGCTGGAGACGAAGGTTCCCGCGGCCGCCGAAGCCGAGGGCAAGCCGAAGCCGCCGGAAGTGGCCGTGCCCGGCAAGAAGTCCTGACGGCGGGCCGTGGCTGACACCCTTATCATGCCGGAGGTCTTGAGCGCACCTGCTCCGGTGGATCAGGGTGCTGACGTGCCGCTGGTGCTCATGGCACCGGCGAAGATCAATCTCGCCCTGCATGTCGTCGGCCAGCGCGCCGACGGCCACCATCTTCTCGAAAGCCTCGTGACCTTTGCCGATGACGGCGACCGGTTGTCGCTGGCGCTCTCAGAAACCGACAGCTTCACCGTCTCCGGCCCGTTTGCCGGCGATGTGCCGGTGGGGGCCGATGGCGGGAACGCCAACCTCGTGCTGAAGGCGCGGGACCTGCTGCGCACGCGACTGACCAGGCTCGGCCTGCCCTGCGGCCCGGTCGCCCTGCATCTGACAAAGGCCCTGCCCGTTGCCTCCGGCATCGGCGGCGGCTCGGCGGATGCCGCCACGGCCCTCATCGGGCTCATGCGCCTCTGGGGCGCGTCGCACGACCTCCCTGTGAACATCGACCTTGCCGCGCTCGGCCTCTCGCTCGGCGCCGACCTGCCGATGTGCCTGACCGGCCGGCCGCTGATCGCCCGCGGCATCGGCGAGGCGATCACGCCGGTCATCGGCCTGCCCGCCTTTCCCGCTCTCTTGGTCAATCCCGGTGCTGCGGTCTCCACGCCTGCGGTGTTCCGCACGCTCACCAACAAGACCAACCCGCCGCTGACGCTTCCCGAACGGCTTGCCGCGCCGGACGACTGGATCGCGGCGATCGCCGCGACACGCAACGATCTGGAGCAGCCGGCGCTCTCGCTTGCGCCCGTCATCGGCGCGGTCCGCGCAGCACTCGCAGACGCCGGCGCAGCACTTGCCCGCATGTCCGGCTCCGGTGCCACCTGCTTCGGCCTCTTCCGCGACGTCGCGGCGCGAGACCGGGCGGCGGCGCACCTGCGCGCGGCCCATCCCGACTGGTATCTTCTGCCCTGCACCACGCTGGGAAGCTAAGGACGAACGCCCAATGACGATCGACACGACACGCACCTTCGTGCCCGTTTCCATCGCGGTGCTCACCGTTTCCGACACCCGCACGCCGGAGACGGACACATCCGGCGACACGCTGGTGGCGCGGCTGACGGCGGCCGGCCATGTGCTGGCCGCACGCGGCATCGTGCCCGACGACCGCGCCGCCATCGCCGCGCAGGTGACGGCCTGGAGCCTCGATCCCGAGATCGACGTCGTCATCACCACCGGCGGCACGGGCTTTACCGGGCGCGACGTGACGCCCGACGCGCTGGAGCCCTTGTTCGAGAAGAAGATGGACGGCTTCTCCGCCATCTTCCACCGCATCTCCTATGACAAGATCGGCACCTCGACCATCCAGTCGCGCGCCACCGGCGGCGTGCTGAACGCGACCTTCGTCTTCGTGCTGCCCGGCTCGCCCGGCGCGTGCCGCGATGCCTGGGACGGCATTCTCGGCCAGCAGCTCGACCTGCGCCACCGGCCCTGCAATTTCGTGGAAATAATGCCGCGGCTGGACGAACACCTGAAGCGGTGAGCGTGTGGTTCAGCGGATCGACATCGTCCGGCGATAAGGAAAGACCCTCAACGACCCGAAGCCCAGGCCGGCATCAGCTCGCTCGACAGGCGGTGCACGCCGCGACGGGAGACGAAATCGGCGAGCGACATGCCGGATCTCGTCATGCCCGCGGCCTGCGTGCGCTTGATCAGGAACCCCTGTTCCAGCGGCGGACGGCGCGAGGCGAGACGGGCCAGAAGCGGCCGCCTGTGCCGGCGGGAGGCCGAGAAGCAAGCGGGGCCCCGGCCGATCGCCATGTGCTCGGCGATCTCGTCGACCCAGCGCCCGAGCGGCCGGGCACCCGGCTCGATCAGGAGCAGCCATTCGCCGCGCGCCGAGCGCAGGACATCCGCCATATCCCAGCGTGTGAGGAACCGCGCACCCGCGGCATCGGCCACCTGGCCGGAGGCATCCTGCGAGCCGTGATCGAGGACGATCACATCGCTGATGAGGCCTTCCACCGCGCCGGCCACCAGCGCGGCCAGCGATTGCGCCAGCCTCGTCTCGCTATCGCGGGTTTCCATCAGGATCGTCAGCATGGCCGGTCGTACCGCATTGCACAGGGGAATGCCATAAAACCTGTACAAAACAGGCCAGTATCCCGTCATTCATGATGAATCCGCCGGCGACGGGACAGCGGGGAGATCGCTTCCAAGGCGTCACCGGCGTATTTGTTCTTGCAATGTTCTCTTATTATGGTTATCACTGACCGAAGAGAGAACGACATGACGGTGGGGTGAAAACCGGACCGTCCATGTTCCCCGGAGTGTCCCATGAACGATCTGTCCCATGTCAGGCAGGGCGCATTTGCGCCCGGCAATCGGGCCGATGTGGCCGACGCACTGATGGTCGAAACCGGCCTTCGCATCGAGGTGGACCGCCGTCGCGGCCGTGGCGCCGGGATCAACACCTCGGGAAGGTTCGAGCCTGTGACGCGCAGCACCGAGGACGACGGCTGGAACTCGCTGGAGGACCTGCCGCCGTTCAAGACGGAGGTGCAGGTGGAAAAGCCGCGCACGATCATTGCCCGCAACGATTCGCCGGACATTCACTTCGACCGCTCGGTCAACCCCTATCGCGGCTGCGAGCATGGTTGCATCTACTGCTTCGCCCGGCCGACGCATGCTTATATGGGCCTCTCCGCCGGACTCGACTTCGAGGCGCGGCTGTTTGCCAAGCCGGATGCGGCAAAGCTTCTGGAGCGCGAACTGGCCAAGCCCGGCTACAAGGTGAAGCCGATCGCGATCGGCACGAACACCGACCCCTACCAGCCGATCGAAAAGGAGTGGCGGATCATGCGCCAGATCCTGGAGGTGCTGAAGGCGGCCGATCACCCGGTCATGATCGTCACGAAATCGGCGATGGTGACCCGCGATATCGATATTCTCACGCCGATGGCGGAAAAGGGTCTCGCGCGCGTCGGCCTTTCGGTGACGACGCTCGACCGCAAGCTGGCGCGGCTGATGGAACCGCGCGCCTCGACGCCGGAGAAGCGGCTGGATGCGATCCGCAAGCTGTCGGAGGCCGGCATTCCCGCGAGCGTGCTGATGGCGCCCGTCATTCCCGCCCTCAACGACCACGAGATCGAGCGCGTGCTGGACTCCGCCAAGGCGGCCGGTGCGAGCGAGGCGAGCTATGTCATCCTGCGCCTGCCGCTGGAGGTCAGCCCCCTTTTCCGCGACTGGCTCTTGCAACATTACCCGGACCGCTATCGCCATGTCATGTCGCTGGTGCGCTCGATGCGCGACGGCAAGGATTACGACGCCGACTTCACCAAGCGGATGAAGGGTGCCGGGCCCTATGCCTGGCAGATCGGCCGCCGCTTCGAGCTGGCCGCCAAGCGGCTGGAGCTGAACACCAACCGGCGGGCGCTGAACTGCGATCTCTTCGTTCCCCCGCTCGGGACGGGCGTGCAGCTCTCGCTGCTGTGACGCGAGCGAAGACCTTCGTCCGGTGACATCCGGACACCGAACGGGATCGCATGTCCCTCGTAGCATGCGATCACCCGAGGCCGACGGCTTCCGCAAAGCCACCGGCCTCCACCCCCGGCGCCGCCGCATCCGCCTGGGGGTCTTGCGGGGAATCGGCCTCCCGTGCGAGTCTGCCCTCATGGCACGCCGCACCACGACCGATTCCCCGCTTCTCTTCGACATCCGCCTCCGTCCCGATTTCACGCTGGAGGCGGCGGCGAAGCGCGACGGGCTGTGGCCTGTCGCCGGAACGGACGAAGCCGGGCGCGGCCCACTGGCCGGCCCCGTGGTGGCCGCCGCCGTCATCCTCGACCCGCAGCGTATTCCCGGTGGCCTGAACGACAGCAAGCAACTGACCGCCCAGCGGCGCGAGGTGCTGTTCACCGAGATTCTCGCGACCGCCACCGTCTCGATCGCTTCCTCCGGCGCGGGCCGCATTGACGGCACGGATATCCGCAAGGCGAGCCTCGACGCGATGCGGCGCGCGGTCTGCGGCCTGCATCGGCGGCCGGCGCTCGTGCTTGCGGACGGGCGCGACGTGCCACCGGGGCTTGCCTGCGAAGGCCGGGCCGTCATCAAGGGCGACGCCCGCTCCCTCTCCATCGCCGCCGCCTCCATCGTCGCGAAGGTCGCCCGCGACCGGATGATGACCCGGGCCGACGGCGTCTTCCCCGGCTACGGTTTTGCGCTGCATGCGGGCTATGCCACCGCGCATCACCGCAGCGCCATCCTTCTCCACGGCCCCTGCCGGCTGCACCGCATGACCTTTCGGCCCTTGCGGGTGGACGAAGCCGAGGTGGACGCTCTACCGGCCGAACGGCCGGCGTCGCGCTGACGCTCGCATCGCCCGCTTGCCGGGCACAGAAGCGGCGCTAGCGCCGACGCGCCTCATCGTCAGAGGAGGATGACGCGCAGTTTTGACGCTTGCCGTTCTGCCGAAATCACGGCACACTTTCGGCCGGCAGGCTTTCGGCTCGGCTCGACCGGCGGCGCCCCTGCCGCGGGAGACCGATATGGATGCCGTGACGCTTCTGACTTTCGCCCTCACCTTCTTCGTCTTCGCCGCGAGCCCGGGGCCGGACAATATGACGATCGTGTTGCGCACCATCTCGCACGGGCCGGCCTCGGGCCTTGCCTATGGCGCGGGAACGGTCGTCGGCATTCTCGTCTTCCTGTCGCTGGCCGCCTTCGGTCTCTCCCTGCTCGCCGCGGAGATGGGCACGCTGATGACCGCCCTGCGGCTCGCGGGCGCCGCCTATCTCGTCTGGATGGGCGTCCGGCTCTGGACCGCGCCGCCCGTGCTTCCCGAGATGCAGGCGGTCTCCGAGCGGGACAGCCTGCTCGGCGTCTTCTGCACCGGTGTCGCGCTGAACCTCGGCAATCCGAAAATGCCGCTCTTCTACGTCGCGCTGCTGCCGAACGTCGTGGGAACGAGCTTCACGATCACGACGCTTGCCGAGCTCGCCGCCATCATTCTCGCGGTCGAGGCCGTCGTCATCGGCGGGCATGTGCTGCTGGCCGTCCGCGCCCGCCGCCTGCTGCGCACCACCCGCGTCATCCGCCGCGTCAACCACGCGGCGGGCGGGCTGATGATCGGCGCTGCCGTGGGGATCGTCGCCACACGGTGAGGGTTTCGGATGATGGTGTGGGCACGGTATTTGGCGTGTCGCGTTCGGCGGCGGGAGGTACAGTTCGCCCCTCATCCGGCTGCCGCCACCTTCTCCCCGCCAAGCGGGGAGAAGGGACTTGTGGCGCGGCTTGCGCCTCTTAAGCAAAACCACCAAGGAGCGCACGTCAAGCTAGGCGAGCGCGTCAAGACCCCGAGCAGGGCACGTCCCCTCTCCCCGCGGGCGGGGAGAGGGTTAGGGTGAGGGGCCGCTTTGAAGCGAGGCTTTGATACATCGGGCCGATAATCTGAGGGAAAACAGCCTGAGGGTCGGTGATGTGACGGAGAACCGATCTGGGGTCGGTCGGCTACATTGTTCTCAATCTATCGCGACACAAAGTCATAGACCTCCGCCAGAGGCGGAGGTTTGGGACGCTGCGCTTGGACCACTTGAAGTGGTTTTGTTACAAGTTAGTAGGAACCCTTGAAAAGGTCTGCATGGTCAGAAGCCTTATCGGCCTTTT